>DASXES010000133.1:0-106779 GCA_036489975.1 Roseiarcus sp. | reverse complement strand
GCACATGAACATGAACCTCATCCGCGCCAAAAACGACAGGCACAGCCTCAAGACCCGAAGAAAACGCGCAAACCTAAGCCCCGAATACCTCGAAGATATCATCCGCCAAAACACCCGTTAACCTGAAGCGATTCCCCTGGTTTCCGGCCCTGGCTCGAACCTCGGCTTCCGACCCGCCGCCGTCTTCAGCCCCGACACTGCGCGGATCTTCACGGATGCTGGCGGGCATGGCGGCGGGCGGCAGGACAAATTCGCCGGCGCCCGCGGATGGACCGAGCTGAGCAACAGGTTCTCCAGCGCCGCATAGACGTCGGCGGCGGTCTCCCGCCGGATTTCATTCCCTGCTGCGACGAGATTGGTCAGCGCCGGTTTGTCAGTGCTGCTTGACCGGTTTGATCGCCGAGAGCAGCCTTCGGAGCCTTCCTGGTCGCAGCTTTCCGAGCAACATGCGCCGTCAGAACCTTCCCCTTCTCGTGAGTCTTGAGCGGTTCTCGCGCCAGCGACGCGCGCCTCCCTATGAGTGGGCGCGCGTCGCGACGAGTTGCGGCCAACTCCGTCAGCTCGCGTCAAGAAGAATGACACCGCGCCTATGACGCGGACCAGATTGTGCAAGCCTAATGCCGGGGCGCCCGTCTCTACAAGATCGATGATTCTTCCGTTAGCGCGGTCAGCCGCGGCCCGTCCGGGCGCCGCGGGACGATACCCCTTAGACGTTCGGAGCGTCCTCAACGCATTGTTTCAATCCAACACGTCTCCTGACGCGCGGCCGCGCAAACGCCCGGCGTGCCGTTGGATTCGAACCAGAACCGGAAGGCCTAGTACCGATTGTAGGGATGGTAGTGGTGATGATGGTAATAAGCGTAGTGATGGTGGTAATAATGGTGATGGGTCATCGAGTTGCCGATCGCCGCGCCGCCCACTCCCCCTACGACCGCCCCCACCGGACCGCCGACCATAGCCCCGCCAACAGCGCCAGCCACGCCTCCGCCGATGGCGCCGGTTTCGTTCGCAAGAGCCTGCCCGCATGAAAAGGAAATCAAGGTCGCCGCGCTGAGGCCGAGCAAAAATCGAGACATGAAACAATCCTCCGGTTTTGCGAACGTGTCTTGGTTCGCTTCCGGTCAACAACGCGCCAGGCGCCGGAAGGTTCCCCTCGCTCGTGAAGCGAGACTACTAACGGCCGTCAAACCGGATGCTTTGGCTTTATCCGCTCTTCTGGCGCGGATCTTCGCGCGGACCCCCTTTGGGATCGAGAACTCAGTGCGCCCTCAACAATTCGCCGCGCCGCTCCGGGCTGAAGCGGATGACGACAATGATCGCGACCGCCACCACCCCGGCCACCAGAGCCAGCGCGAAAGCATAATTGCCGCCGTTCGCCTGGGCGATCTGCGCCTGGAACGGGCCATTGTAGGAAGCGAGGAAATTGCCGGCCTGGTAAACGAACGCGGGAATGGTCGCGCGCGCCGCGCCCGGCGACAATTCGTTGAGATGGGCTGGAATGACGCCCCACGCCCCCTGCACCGCGACCTGCATGATGAAGGCGCCGATCGCGAGCAGGATCGGGGTGGAGGCGAACGCCCATAAGGGAAGCGCTGGCAGTGCGATGAGCGCGGCGATGGTGATCGCATTGACGCGGCCGATTTTTTCCGAGAAATGGCCGAATATCAGGCCGCCGGCGATGGCGCCCAAATTGGCGACGATCACAATCCAGCTCACCGTGCCAGCATCGAAATTGTGCTGTTTTTGCAGGAAGGTAGGGTAGAGGTCCTGCGTGCCGTGGCTGAACAGATTGAAGCACATCATCAGCACGACCATGTAGATGACCAAGCCCCGGTGCTCTTTAATCGTCGCCCAAAGCGGGGGTTTCGCATGCGCCCTCGACGCTTCGAAGGCCGGCGATTCGGGAACGCCGCTGCGGATGAACAGCACCACGAATGCGGGCAGGACGCTGAGCAGGAACATGGCCCGCCAGCCGATCGTGTAGTCGCCGACCGTCCGGCCGAAGAGGAGCCCATAGGCGATCGCGGCGATGAGGAAGCCAGTGGGGTAACCGCATTGCAGTATCCCCGACACCAGCCCCCGCGCCTGCGGCGGAATGGATTCCATCGCCAGCGAGCTGCCGAGACCCCATTCGCCGCCCATGGCCACGCCAAACAGCGCGCGCAGGATCAGAAAGACCGCGAGGTTCGGCGAGAAGGCGGCGAGGGCGCCGAGGATCGAATAGCAGAGAATGTCGAGCATGAGCGCGGGCTTCCGTCCCCACAGGTCGCCAAGCCGCCCGAAGATGAAGGCGCCGACGAACCGCATCGCCAGCGTAAGAAAAAGCGCATAGGCCACCGCCGGCACGTCGACGCCGAATTCCTTGGCGATGTCCTTGAGCAGGAAGGTCAACAGGAAAAAATCGAAAGCGTCGAGCATCCAGCCAAGAAAGGCAGCGGCGATCGTCTTCTTCTGGTCGCTGGTGAGATCCATCCTACCCTCCCGCGTTGCGTCGCCCTGTTAGACCTTAAAGCGCGCGCGGGCTCGCCGAAACCGTGGCGGTCGCCGCCCTGGCCCGAAACGTCGCGCGTGAAACCCGGAATTCAACCAGGGCGCGAATTCCTTCCAGGCAATCCAGGCATAACCAAGCAAAATCCGCCGATAATTCTTGACCTTATCGGTCCGAATGGGGGCTTTTCAAGGGGGCTGAGGACGAAGAATAAAAATCGCGTCACGTCACAGTTGTGTGCAAAACCTATCCAGCCGGACCCCGTCGTCCGCGCCCTCGCCACGCGCTCCTCATGGCTTTCGTCTGAGCCCCCGATCGGGAATTCATCCTCGCAGGCAGATGCAGAGTTCATCACTCGCCCACCTGCCCGGACAAGGCTCGGGGTCGCGGGCCGGGCTTTGCCGCTTCGTGCGCGCAAGGTGAGCCTCGACAGGCGCCGCGGAGCGCACTAAGAGCGCTGTCAGTACGGGGCCTGGGGAAACGGCCGGCTTAGGCATGATTATCGCCATCGACGGGCCCGCGGCCTCGGGGAAAGGCACCATCGCGCGCCGGGTGGCCGCGCATTACCGGCTGCCGCATCTCGACACCGGGCTTCTTTACCGCGCTGTCGCCGCGGCTCTCATCGCCGAGGACCGCGATCTTTGCGATGAACCCGCCGCCGTCGCGGCCGCCCGAGGGCTCGGCCTTACAGATTTTGACGACACAACTTTACGCACGCGCCAAATGGGCGAGGCGGCGTCCGTGGTCGCCGCCATGCCCGGAGTTCGGGCGGCCCTGATCGAAGCGCAGCGCGCTTTCGCAGGCAGGCCGGGCGGCGCGGTGCTCGACGGGCGCGACATCGGCACCGTCATTTGTCCCGAGGCCGAGGTGAAGATCTTTGTCACCGCGAGCCCGCCTGCTCGAGCGCAGCGGCGGGCGCTCGAATTGATCCAGCGGGGCGAGAAGGCGGACTACAAGGCGATCCTTTCGGACATCGTCCGCCGTGACGCCCGCGATTCGAGCCGCGCCGCAGCCCCGCTGCGACCGGCGGACAACGCCGTGATGCTGGACACAACCAATCTCGCGATTGACGCCGCCTCCGCCGAAGCGATGCGGATCGTCGAGGCGGCGCGGATCAAGGTCTAGCCGGAACCGCCGCCGCTCAGCTGTCAACGGTCGCCGCCGATCAGGCGGCGACGCCCTGGGCGACGAGACGGCTTTGCGTCGCCCGCAGCCGCTCGATCGCCCCATCAATTTCGCCGCGCTGTCGCTCCAGATGGCCGATCTGGGTGACGATCTGCTGCGGATTGAGCTGGTCCTCGAGATCCGTCGTCTCCGTCGCGCCCTTGCCGCCGATCAGGTCCTGGATTTCGGTCAGGGTGAAGCCGAGTTTCTTGCCCTTGAGGATCATCTCCATCCGGATCCGGTCGGTCGCTCGATAGTAACGGGCATTGCCTTCGCGGCGCGGCTTGATGAGCGCGCGGTCCTCGTAAAACCGCAAAGTGCGCAGGCTGACGCCGAACAGCCGCGACATCTGGCTAATGGTCATCTCCGGTTGCCCCGAATCAAGCGCAAGGCGCCCTGCATTTTCGAGCAACGCGCCCGAAATCCCAGCGGAAGCCTGAGATAAAGACGATATCGTGTTCATAGCCTCTCCTTTCGTCGGCGCCGTTGCGTTCGCGCCCGGTGACTCGCGCGGCCCTTGCGCGAATCGAATCACTATCGCCTAACGCCGAAAAATTGCAACTGATAGTTGCCGCAACTAGACATGCAACTTTGGGGAGGACTCGACCGCTCGGCCCCGAAGCGTGTCCTTTAACCGTTTCTTCACCATGACCGCCGACAGAATTGCAGCGCGACGTCGCCCCGATTCCCCGGGCGATTCGCGCCCCCGAGCGATGGTCGAGGACATGAATAGAGCCATGGCGTGGAATATCGCGGGCGTAAGCCGGCGGACCCGCGACGCCGCTGTGGAGGCCGCGCGCCGCGCCGGCATGGGCCTGGACGATTGGCTTGACGACGCCATCGCCGACCACGCGGGATTTGACCTGCGCGCGCCGCCTGACCACGACCCCGCCGCGGACGATCGGCTCGACGAAGCTCTTGGACGTCTCGAACGCATCGCGCGACGAAACACGCCCGCGAAAGAGCCTCGCGCGGCCGGAATCCCGGGCGCTTTCGATTCGGTGATCGAGCGCTTCGAAGTAAGGCTCGCGCGCGCCGAAGCCCAGGCCGCGCGCGCCTTTGAATCGGTCGCGCAAATCCTGGAGCGTGACGAGGCGGCGCGGGACGGCGACCGCCGCGCGCTGATCGACGCGGTGCGGCGGCTCGAATCGATCCGGGCGAGTCTGACCGGCGCCGGGCAGACGGGCGGGACGCGTAGCGGCGGTTTCGCTCAAGCCCCCGCGCTGGACCCGAAGGCGCCGTTCGATCTCAAGGCCGCCGTGTCGCAAATCGCCATGCGCCGCCACGAGCTCGAAGCCCGCGCCGGGGGAACCGGACCCACGCCTTCGGAGGCGCGAACGGGCGCATTCAGCGACGGCGCGCCCGCGCAGGCCAGGGGCAATCCGGGCGCCCTGGACGTCCGTCCAGCAGCGGAAGCCCCCTCGGATGCGGCGCCTGGCGCCGTCGAAGCCGACTCGGCGCCGCTCGCGCAATTGTTGCTCGATGACGTTCGAGCCCTCGGCCGCAAGCTCGACGACATGCGCCGCGAGCGCGCCGAGCCGAGCGCCTCGGCGATCGACCTTAGCGCGATGCGCGCCGAGATCGAGGCGATGAACCGGAGCCTCGCCGATCTTGCGCCGCGCAACGCCGTCATCGCGCTGGAGGGGGCCATCCGCGATCTCGTGCAGCGCGTCGAGATGCTGCGCCAGAGCGGTCACGGCGAATCGATGCTCGCTCCGCTCGAGGCGATGGCGGCGGAATTCCGCGCCGCGCTGAAAGCGCATGACCCGCAAGCGGCGGCGATCGGCCTCGAGCGCGAGCTTCGCGCGATCGGCGGCAGGGTCGACAGCCTCGCGGCGTCGGCGATCAATCCCGAAACTTTCGAACGTATCCGCCAGCAGACCGAGGAGGTGCGCAATCTTTTGGCTTCGGCGGCGCTGCGCTCGCCGCCGCTCGAACGCCTGGAGCGGCAAATCGGGGAGCTGGCTGACCGCGTCGAGCGGCTTGGCGCGAGCCCCGCTCCGCATTTCGAGTCGGCCGAGATGGCCGCGCGGCTTGCGGAAGCCTGCAGACAGATCGAACGCTCCACCCCGCCGGCGGCGCTTGCCTCGATCGAGCTGCGGCTCGAAGAGATCGCAACGCGGCTCGATCAGGAGATAGCTCGCCCGAGCGCCGCCGTCGCGATCGATCCCGCCCCGTTCGACGACCTGGCGCGACGCATCGACAGCGTCCGGCAGTCGCTGGAGACACTTCCCCCCGCAACCATGGACACCGGTCCGATCGAAAGGCTCATGCGCGAGTTCGACGCCAAGCTCGACGCCGCCGGGGCCGCCGACGCCGATGCGAAGGCTCTTCAGTCGATGTTCGTCGAGATCGGGGACAAGCTCGACAGCCTCGCGGACGGCGAGGCCGGCGCGCGCCAGCTGGAGCCGGCGCTCCGCGAGCTCAACGCGCGAATCGACACGGTCGCATCCCCGTTCGATTTCAGTTCGATCGAGACGCTGCTGCGCTCGCTCGAAGCGAAGTTCGAGTCGAGCGCCAATGCTTCCGTCGACCGGGAGGTCGTCGAGCAAGTCGCCGACGAGGTGGCTCGCCGGCTTCGCGACATGAGCCCCGGCCAGGCGGAGTTGGAGGCTCTCGCTCAGCAGATAGACACAATTTACGATCGCATCGACGCGGTGGCGGCAAAGACGGCAGCCAGCGATCCGGGACCGGTCGTCCGGGAGCTGCTTGAGAAATTGCGCGACGCCGAGAAGGCGGAGGGCGCCTCCGCGCTCGAGACCTCGGCCGCCGTTCACGCCGCGCTCGACACGCATCTGGCCGAACTCAAGGTGGAACAGGCGAACGCGGACCGGCGCACGCATTCGCGCCTCACCGATCTGCAGAGCGTCCTCGAGACGCTGACCGCGCGCCTCGCCGGCATCGAGAACGAGCTTGCCGCCGATGACATCGACGAAGAAGTGCGCCCGGCGGGCAGAAACCCCGCCGCCGCCCCGCCTGCCGCCTTTACGCCGACAGGCGTCGAGGCGCTTCCGCAGGAAGCCGCTCCGCAACGGAAGACCACGGCTGGTCCTGGCGATCCGGCGTCTGATCCCGCCGACGGCGAGGACTTCCTGATCGAGCCGGGCGCGGGTGGCCCACGGCGCGCCCACGAAGCGCGCGAACTTGCGCAAATGATCGGGCCCAAGACCAATCCGGCGGTCAGCGTCCACATCGCCGCCGCCCGCCGCGCCGCCCAGGCGGCGGTGGCGGAAAGCAGCGCCGCCTCCAACGCCGGCATTGTGAAGACCCTCGCCGGTTCCGGACGGACGCAGTTCGCCGCGCGCGGGGTGCAGAATGCGAGGGCCTTCTACGCCATGCACAAGCGCTCCGTACTGCTCGGCGTCGCGGTCGCGATCGCGGCGACGCTCGCCGTGCGAATGGGCGGCCTGCGGGCGCCGTTCCTGCTGCGCTCGCAGGTGGGCGAGCAAGCGGTCAATACGGCGAAGATCGACGCGCCGAAGGGCAAGCCGGCGGAAGTCGCCAACGCGGCCAAATCGGCAGGCGAAACGATCGATGTCGCCCCGACTGCTTCGATCGGCCAACCGCCGGCCAAGCCGGTCGCGCCGGACCTTGCGCCGGGGAAAGGGCCATCGGCGAGCGAACTCATGGCGGCGATTCCACCGGGGATTCCGCAGTCCTTGCGCGACGCGGTCGCGGCTGGCCAGGCGAACGCGCAATACGAACTCGCGATGCGCCTGTTCGAAGGCCGGGGGCCCGCAAAGGATCAGTCGGCGGCGGCCCGATGGTTCGAACGCGCCGCCTCGCTTGGCCTCGCGCCCGCGCAATATCGTCTCGGCTCGATGTACGAGAAGGGAATTGGCGTGGCCGTCGACCCCGCCGCTGCGAAGCGCTGGTATCTCAAGGCGGCCGAGGCCGGGAACGCGCGAGCCGCGCACAATCTTGCGGTCATGAACGCCGACCCCGGCGGCGGGGGTGAGCCGAACTACGTCGAAGCGGCGAAATGGTTTCGAAAGGCGGCGGAACTGGGCGTCCGCGACAGCCAGTACAATCTCGGCATCCTCTATTCGCGCGGCCTCGGCGTCGAAAAGGATCTCCGCCAGTCGTTTCTATGGTTCGCGCTCGCCGCTCAGCAGGGGGATGCCGACGCCGGCAAGAAGCGCGACGAGATCGCCGGCCAGATGGACCCGGCCATGCTCGCTTCCGCAGTCGGGGCGTTGATGAAGTTCAAGGCCGCCAAGCCGGATCCGGTGGCGAATGAGGTCGCCGCCCCGCCCGACGGGTGGGACGGCAAACCGAGTTCGCTCAGTCAAACGCCGGCCGACGCCGCTCGCCCGCAAGCGCCTCTTTGACCGGGAGGTCAGGCGGCGCGATGATCCCCCTGACGTTCCGACTCCCCATGACAAAGCTCAAACCTTGCCGCAAGGACGACCCGAATTCGCCGCTCGCCCTGGCCGGCTCCGTCTTTGCCTGCGGCTTCTCGGGCTCACCGACCTGCACGCCAACCTCTATCCTTACGATTATTACCGTGATCGCCCGGACAATTCCGTCGGCCTGGCGCGCGCCGCCTCTCTGATCGCGGAGGCGCGCCGCGAGGCCGCCAATTGCCTCCTGTTCGACAATGGCGACAGTCTGCAGGGCACGCCGCTCGGCGACCTGGCGGCCGGCACACTAGCCGCCGATCCGAAGGCGGCCCATCCCGTCATCGCCGCGATGAACGCGCTCGATTACGACGCCGCGACGCTCGGCAACCACGATTTCAACTACGGCCTCGAGGTCCTCGAGCGCGCTTATGCGCAAGCCCGGTTTCCTGTCATTTGCTGCAATGTCCGCAAAAGGGATGGCTCGCCCTGGTTTCCGCCTTCCATCGTGATCGAGCGCGAGTTCGTCGACGAGGCCGGAGCACCGCAGCGGCTCAAAGTGGGCGTCATTGGCGTCGCGCCGGCGCAGATCGCCCAATGGGACGAGGTCCATCTGCGCGGCCGCCTGATCGCGCTCGACATCGTCGAGGCCGCGCGCGCGGAGCTTCGCGGACTCAGGAGCCGCGTCGATCTCGTCGTTGCTCTCTGTCACTCAGGGATTTCCCGGCTCGCTTCGGCCGAGGGCGAGGAGAACGCAGGCCAGGATCTCGCCAGGCTCGATGGGATCGACGCGCTGATCCTCGGCCATCAGCACCTGCAGCTTCCCGGCGAGGATTTCGCCGGGTTCCCGGGCGTCGACGCGAAACGCGGAACCGTCCACGGCAAGCCGGCGGTCATGCCCGGCTCTTTCGGAAGCCATCTCGGAATCCTCGACCTTGGGCTCGAGAACGATGCGGGCGGCTGGCGAGTCGCGGAAGCGGGGGTTGAGGCGCGACCGATCGCGAGACGGGACGCGACCGGCGGCGCGGTCGCGCTGGTCGGGTCGGATGATTCTGTGCTCGAAGCGGCAAAGGCCGCGCATGGCGCAACCCTGCATTACATCCGCACGCCCATCGGCCGGCTCGTGACGCCGCTCAACACCTATCTGGCGCTGATCGGCGACGATCCGACCGTCCAGCTGGTCAACGAGGCGCAGCGCGCCTATGCCGCGCCGCTCGTGGCGGCGCGCGCCGACCTCGCTTCGCTGCCGATCCTCTCGGCGGCGGCGCCATTCAGATGCGGCGGACGCGCCGGACCCCATTTCTACACGGACATCGCCGCAGGGCCGCTCGCCATCAAGGATGTGGCGGACATCTACCCCTACCCCAACAGTCTGAGGATGGTCCGGATCGACGGCGCGACGCTCAGGGAATGGCTCGAACGCTCGGCGTCCATTTTCCGCCGCATCGATCCGGGCCTAAGCGACGAACAAGCTCTGCTGGGCCCCGCCTTCGCGGCTTACAATTTCGACGTGATCGATGGCGTCGACTACGCCATCGATGTCACTCAGCCCGCACGCTACGACAATTCTGGCGCGCGGGTTGCGCCAGCGGCGCGCCGCATTCACGATCTCATGTTCGAAGGCGCGCCGGTCGAGCCCAGCCAGCCGTTTCTCGTGGTCACAAACAACTATCGCGCCAGCGGCGGCGGCGGCTTTCCTGGCTGCGGCGGGACGCGCGTCGCGATCGAGGTCCCGGACGCCAACCGCGACGTGTTGCTCAAGTATGTCCAGAGCCAAATCGCGATCGCCCCGAGGGCGACCGGGGCCTGGCGCTTTGCTCCGTGGCCAAAGACGGTTTTTGCCACCTATCTGACTTCGCCCGCCGCCGAAGGGCTTCCGCCGCCGCCTGGCCTCAAGCTCACGCCGCTGGGCCTGACGGGAGACGGCTTTCTGAAGCTCAGGGTTGAGAATTTATGAACGAGGGGTGGGGTTCGCGGGTCAGATTCCGCCCAGCGCCTGGCCGTCGGAGACCGGGCGCGGCCTCCCGTTCTCGTCGATGGCGACATAGGTGAAGGTGGCGTCGGTCACCTTCTCGCGGTCATAAGTGCGCGAGCGGCGCGCCCAGGCCTCGATATGGATCTTAAGCGAAGTCCGGCCAACCCTGTCGATGGCGGTGTAGACGCAGAGCACGTCGCCGACCTTGACCGGCCGGATGAAGGTCATCGCGTCGATGGCGATGGTGGCGACACGCCCTTTCGCATATTCGGCGGCCGCGATCCCGCCGGCCACATCCATCTGGCTCAACACCCAGCCGCCGAAAATATCGCCGTTGGCGTTGGTGTCGGCTGGCATGGCCGCGACGCGGACGGTGAGGTCGCCGCGCGGCTCGACCGGAACCGGCAACGCTTTGTCCATGCCAGAAACTCCGTGAATCAGGATTTTTGCGCACTCCCCCGCCCATCCTAACGATTATTCCTTCTGGCGCATTCCCCCTAAACGAGGCGCGTTTTTGCATGCGGAGTAAACGATCACCGCGATGGGAACTGCGCGGGGCGAAACGGCGTTCCCACGGGATTTGCCGGGCCCCGATCACGGCAAAGTGACACTAAGGGACAAAGTTAAGCCGCAAATCAGGTCCGCTCTAGCCAGAGCGTCGTTCCACGCCGAACGGGGTTGCCCCGCGCGGAGGGAGACTACGCGGGGCCTGCATTTTTTCGTCTGGATGGAACGCCCCGCGGAGGTCCGGGAGACAGACCCACGCGGGGCGGACAGCGCGCCCATGGACTCGTCAAGGCCCGCCAAAGCCAACAACTTGGCGGAGGGATTGCTTGTTCCTATTCTGCCTCAGCCAGCGCGGGGATAACGTCATTGAAGCTCTGGCCGGGCCCGTAGCACCTTGGGGCGGGCCACGACACCAGCGTCAAGCCATATATGGACCTCGCCATTCGTGCGGCTAGCAAATGCGAGCAAATTTACTAGCGTTTACGGGCGTTTGGATGGCGTTCGGTCATTGGCCCAAGGTTACCGCTTGCGCGGCGGTGTCGACCGACTTCTCGTTCCGTGTCGGGTCGAGGATCGCCCCCGGGGCGGCCACCGCGCCGGTGGCGACGTCGGCGGCAGCTTTGATCGCGCCGGTGGTGATGAGGCCGAGCGACCCGATCAGGCCCGCTTTGGCCTCGCTCAGCGACTGGCCCTCCGCCAGCCTCTGGCCAATCGCGCCGAGGACCTCGCCGCTGGCGAATTTGCCGTGATTGGTGAAGTCGCTAGAAGCGAGGGTGGTCAGGTCGACGACATGCACCCTGCCCTTCTCCAGGATCGAGCGATAAGGTTCCTCTGACGGATCGAGCGCGCCAAGGCGGGTCGAATCGCGCGCAAGAAAGCTCGACAATCCCAGGGCGCGATCGTCTCGCGAGACGAACAGGGTGAAGTCCGCCGGCCGCGGGCCAGCGTCGATCTCGGCGATCTGGCGGCGGAAGACGTCGACGTCGATGTCTGGCGAAGCCAGCATCACGTCGCGGATCTTCGGCGACAATCCGCGGTCGCGGATCGACATCTGCCTGAGCGACTCCATCGCGATGTAATTGCCCATCGAATGCGCCAGGATCGATATCGAGTCGACGTTCGGATCGTTGACCAGCGCCTGCAACAGCACCTCGAGCGCGTCGCGCGAATAGAGCGCGCTATCGCGATCGTAAACGTAGTCGGTCAGCCTTCCGCCGGAAGGCCAGGTGAACAGCACCGGCGCGACCTGGACACGGGCGTCGTGAACGATCTGCGCGAAGCGATAGACGGCTTCTTCGAAGCGGGTGTTGAAGCCGTGGATGAAGACGAGTACCCGGCGCCCGGGAACGCGCCTGATCCTCTGGTTGAAGTTCGCCTTCGCCTGCGCCAGGTCCATGCGGTCGGCCCGCAGGATGACGAAATCGCGTTCGGGATTGCCGGGGACCGAGGACGACAACGGGATGTCGCCGGACCTGCGCGCGCTGTCCGGCGGGATCGACACAGCAATGTCGGCGAAATCGAGCCCACGTCCTCTCGCTCCGCCGAACATGACGCCCGGCGGCGAAATGACGGGCGCACGGGTGGTCGCCACCATGAGGTCGACCCGGCTGGCGTCGGGCGCCCCGGCGACCGGAACGAGGGTGCCGAAGGGACGGCTGGCGCACCCCGCGGCGAGCGTCGCGAGCGCGATCGCGCAGAAAACGCCGACTCGGGAACGGCGCGCCGCGGCTCCGCCGACCGGCCCGCGCAGGCGGCGCCACATGCGCACCGCGAGCCCCAGCCCCATAACCTGAACGCTTCGTTCTAGCCGTTGGTTGGGGCGGCTGGAGAAGGCGTCGCGCGCAATGCGTATTCGATTGGAGCCGGCGCGCCGAACATGCCCGTCTTAGCCGGTTCCTCCTCGTGTCGCCGGCTCATGAACCACCAGATCGCCAAGAGCACGATAACGACGATGAGAATGATCGCCCACATCGGGAAGCCGCTCGAGCGGGCGGGCAGCGGCGGAGGAGGGGGAACGCTTCTCGCGGCCGGACTGACCGTCGAGCTCGCGGCGGCTGCAGCGCTCGAAACCGTCGATGTGGCGGTTTGAGTCGCAGCCGCAGCCGTGGCGCCAAGACCGGCCAGCAATCCAGAGGCGCCGAGCACCTTTGAGACTTCCGCCGGAAGCGCGGCGGAGATCGCGCCCTTCTGACTGTTGAGCAGCGAAAGAATTGCGGAAGGGTCCGACCAGTTTGAGGGATCCTGCTGGCCGATGGCCCCGACCGTTGTTTGCGTCACCGCGCCGAGCAGCGTCTGGGTCGCGGGATGGGGCGCGCCGGAATATTGGCTGAGCGCGCCCACCAGGCCCGAGAGACCGCCGCCTCCGAGCAGGCCGTTCAGGAGCGTCGAGCCTTCGTTGAGGAACCGGGCGTTGCCGCCCGCCGCCGCCTCGCCGACCTTTGTGAGGACATCCGGATCCGAGTTGGAGATCGCGTCGGACACCCTCTGGGCCCCCCCGGGCGCCGCCGCAGCCGTGGCAAGCGAGGCTAGAATTGTCGGAACCGCGGCCGCGACAAGCTTCTGCGCCACCACTTCATTGACGCCGATTGCCCGCGCCAGGCTGCCGACGACTTGCGGCGTAAGAAACTGTGACACGAGACTGACAAGATTGATGGCCATTGCAGCTCCCCTCGGACCGACAAGGTACGACGGAGCCCTTATTAACAGACTTTCCTGAGTTTGGCGCGCCCGGCAGCATCGGAAAATTAGCTAGGGACGCGGTCAGCTGTTCGGGAAATCCTCGCCCGCGCGAGATTGAGGCGGCGGATCCTCTGAACGCCGAGCGACAAGGACAACGCTCGAAAAGAACAAAACCTCCTCGCCACGTTGATTGACCCCGCGAAAATGATTGCCGATCAGACCCCATTTCGGCTTGGAGGTCTCACGCTTCGATATCGTCTCCATGGAATAGGAGACGATGTCGGCCTCTTGCACCGGATAGGTCCACCGCATGGCCTTGAACCCGGGCGAGACGCCAAGCTCCGGAAGGACCTCGCCGCGTTCGGCCATCGCCGCGCGCAAGGCGCTGAGCCTGTCCACCAGCCGTCGCATTCCGGCGCCCGCCACATGGAGCCCCGAAGCGGTGAGCGGCGCCGTTCCCGCTGCGGCTGCCGCGACGACGCGCGGATCGAACCGCCGCCCGTAGGCGAGGATCGCTTGGCGCGAGAACACCGCCTCGCCGAGGGCCGCCGACTGACCGATACGAAAGTCCTCGTAGAACATGGATTCCGCTAAGTCCCGCGAAGCTGTGGGCGTTGCTTGAGCCGCAGCAGACTGCTCTGCGCCATGGCCAGCTCGCCGTCCTGATTGAAGACTTCGAAGAGCAACTCGACTTCGCCCCCGCCCGTCCGGCTCTCGACCACGCGCTTGGCGAGTGTATGGCGCCTGACATGCAGGCGGTCGCCCGGTCTGACCGGCCGCCGCCATTGGACCTGTTCGATTCCGGCCTCCTCGATGATCGCCGCGCGCATGAGGAACGCCTCGCAATTCATCCTGAGCAGCAGTGCGCAGGTGTGCCATCCTGAGGCGATGAGGCCGCCGGTCGCTGCGCGCGCCGCGTCTTGGTCAGTATGAAAGGGTTGGGGATCGAACTCGCGCGCGAAGGCCATGATCTCGTCGGCCGAAACGTCGACGTCGCCGTATTCGATCGCCTCGCCAACCTGAAAGTCTTCGAAATAGATGAGGTCGGACATGGGCTTCAATTGGCGAAGCGGAAATGCATGACGTCGCCGTCGGCGACGACATAATCCTTGCCTTCGAGCCGGAACTTGCCCGCTTCCCGCGCTCCGGCTTCCCCGCCATAGGCGACATAGTCGCCATAGGCGATAGTCTCGGCGCGGATGAAGCCCTTCTCAAAATCCGTGTGGATGACGCCGGCAGCCTGCGGGGCTTTGGCTCCCTGCTCGATCGTCCACGCACGCGCCTCCTTTGGCCCCGCGGTGAAGAAGGTGACCAGGCGCAAGAGCTCGTAACCAGCGCGGATGACCCGGTTAAGCCCCGGCTCGGTCAGACCGATCGCCTCGAGGTAGGCCTCCTGGTCGGCCAGAGGCAAAAGAGCGATCTCGCTCTCGATCTTCGCCGACACGACGACCGCGGCGGCGCCTTCCTTGGCCGCCTGCTCCTTCACCATGCCTGAATAGGCGTTGCCGTGGTCAGCCGATTCTTCGTCGGCGTTGCAGACATAGAGAACCGGCTTCGACGACAGGAGTCCAAGCGATTGGAAAAGGCGCCGCTCGTCGCGACCGACGCCGGCGGCGCGGGCCGGGCGCCCCTCTCTCAGTTCAGCCAAACTCCGTTTGGCGAGCGCCAGCGCTTCCTTGGCCTCCTTGTCGCCCCCCTTGGCTTTCTTCTCCATTTGCGCGATACGCCGCTCGAGGCTTTCGAGATCGGCCAGCATGAGTTCGGTCTCAATGGTGGCGATGTCGGACAGGGGGTCGATACGGCCCTCAACATGGGTGACATCGCCGTCGTCGAAACAACGCACGACATGGGCGATCGCATCGCATTCACGAATATTGGCGAGAAACTGGTTGCCGAGCCCTTCGCCCTTCGAGGCCCCGCGCACCAGGCCTGCAATGTCGACGAACGACATCCGGGTCGGGATGATTTCCTTGGAGCTGGCAATTTTCGAAAGGATCGCCAGACGCGG
Source organism: Roseiarcus sp. (assembly GCA_036489975.1). Taxonomy (GTDB): domain Bacteria; phylum Pseudomonadota; class Alphaproteobacteria; order Rhizobiales; family Beijerinckiaceae; genus Roseiarcus. The sequence continues at coordinate 91,618 of DASXES010000133.1, read as the reverse complement.
GTCGGGCACCGCAACATCGCCGACATTGGGCTCTATGGTGCAGAAGGGATAATTCGCCGCCTGCGCGGCGGCGGTCTGTGTCAGCGCGTTGAAAAGCGTCGACTTGCCGACATTAGGCAGGCCGACGATGCCGCATTTGAAGCCCATGGAAGCCGTCGTTGGAATGGGGAAAGGTCGGACCTCATGCGCGGGCTGAGGCCAAAAGGCAAGGGCGAGCCCGGTGACGATGAGCAAGGGCCAATTGAATTTGCGTTTCTCTTCGCAAACAATAGCCGACGGCGTTCGCCGCTGGGACAGCTGGGATGGACGAACATGGAGACAACCTTGGCCGAGGCGCCTCATGCGTCGGACGCGCGAGACTCAGTTACGCGGCTCCTCGGGCTGCGCGAGGACATCGCGCGCCGCGCGCACGATTGCGGCCGGGCGCCGGAATCGGTCAAGCTCGTCGCCGTCTCGAAGACTATTTCGGCTGACGAGGTCTGGCCCACGATCGCGATCGCCGGCCAGACCCGCTTCGGCGAGAACCGCGTGCAGGAGGCGATTCCCAAATGGCGGGATTTGCGCGCGCGCGCACGCGCGCTCGGGCAGACGATCGAACTTCATCTGATCGGACCCTTGCAAAGCAACAAGGCGCGGGAGGCGATCGAGGCGTTCGATGTGATCGAGACGGTCGACCGGGAAAAAATCGCCGCAACGCTTGCGCGCGAAATCGACCGAATCGGCAAGCGCCCGCGCCTCATGATCGAGGTCAACACCGGAGGCGAGCCGCAGAAGGCGGGCGTCCTCCCAGAGAACGCCGACGCCTTCCTCGCGCTCTGCCGCGAGACCTATGGACTGACGATCGAGGGGCTCATGGCCATTCCGCCGGCGGACGAGCCGGTCTCGCCGCATTTCGCGCTCCTCGGCGTCATCGCCGAACGCAACGGTTTGAGCGAGCGTTCCATGGGCATGAGCGCGGACTGGCCGCTTGCAGTGCAACTCGGCGCGACCTATGTGCGCGTCGGTTCAGCGATCTTCGGGGCGCGCGATTCACGCGGTTGAAACCGAATCGGCCGATTCATGCTTGCTTGCAGCCTGTGCGGCGGACCGATTGAGCTTCCGACCGAAATGTGAGCATTGACGATCTGATGGCGATTCTGACCTTCGTCCTAAGCCTCGTTTTGCTGATCGCCGCCGTGGCGAGCGGCTATCAGAGCCTCGATCTTCTTCCGACCAGCCTCGGCGTTTTGTACGCCCTCGCGGCGGCGGCCGCGGCCTGCGCCGCGCTGGTCGTATTCGCGATCGCGGTTCTGATCCGGCGCATCGACACGCTGGCGGAGCTCATGCGGCAATCGGCCGCGCCGGCGCCCGTGGAGATCAGCCGCCCTGCCGGAAGTGTGCTGGTCGAGGAAGCTGTTCTGTCGCCCCCCGCGGAGGAAGAGAGCCCGATCAACATCAATCGCACCGGCCACCTGCCGTCGCTCGAGTCCGCCGAGGAGACGCCTGAGCCGGAACCGCAGCTGCCGCCGACCCTTGTCGGCAGCTACTCGTCGGCCGGAGCCAACTACAAGATCTTCACCGACGGTTCGATCGAGGCGGAGACCGGTGAAGGAACGTTCAAGTTCGCCTCGATGAGCGATTTTAAGCGCCATCTCCTCGAGACGAAGGGCGACCGCGAGGTCGGCGCCTGATCAATGGGGCGCGAGCTTTGCGCCGGCGCTCAAAACCGTCACACCTTCAGGCCGTTCTGCCGCGCGAATTCGGCCAATGACACATTGGGCCGCGCGCCGAGGTGTTGAATGATTTCCGCCGCGGCCAGCACGCCGAGCCGCCCGCAGGCGGTCATGTCCCGCCCGCGCGCGAGACCGGCGAGGAAGCCCGCGGCAAACATGTCGCCCGCGCCCGTTGTATCGACGAGCCTGGCGATAGAGTAAGCGGGAACCTCCCAGGTCTCGTCGCCCTTGACAATGACGCAGCCCTTCTCGGACCGGGTGACGATTCCGAGCACGCCCTCCGCGCGCAGGTTGTCGAGCGCCTCGCTGAAATTCGGCGTCTCGTATAGCGACAGGATCTCGTCGGTGTTGGCAAAGATGGTGTCTACCGTCCGCGAACGCATGAGCTCGATGAATTCGCCGCGGAACCGGTCGACGCAGAACGAATCCGACAAGGTGAGGGCGACGCGGCGGTCGGCGGAGCGGGCGATTTCACCAGCCTTCTGGAACGCGGCCTTGGCCGCCGGGCGATCCCACATGTAGCCTTCGAGATAGACGACCTTCGCCGACTTGACCAAGGCCTCGTCGACATCGGGCGGCGCGAGATAGGAGCTTGCGCCGAGGTAGGTGTTCATCGTCCGCTCGCCGTCCGGAGTCACATAGATGAAACAGCGCCCTGTCGACGGCCCGTGTTCGGCGGGCGAGGTCGAGAAAGCGACGCCGGTCGAGCGGATGTCGTCGGAGAAGGCCGCGCCGAGCGTGTCCCGCTTCACCTTGCCGATGTAGGCGGCGGAGACGCCGAACGAGGCGACGCCGACGATGGTGTTGGCGGCCGAGCCGCCCGAGATCACGCGCGGCTCGACGCGAGCGGCGTACAGAGCCTCGGCGCGCTCCTCGTCGATCAGGTTCATCGCGCCCTTCAGCATCTCCTGGGCGCTGAGATAATCGTCGTCCGCATAGGCAAGCAGGTCGACCAGTGAATTGCCAAGACCCAGGACCTCGAGCGTCGCGTTCATCGCCCCTCTCAAATTGGTTAGCGCGCGGTTCCTCGCATTGGCGGGGGGACGCGGTCAATCCGACGCTGCGGCGCCATCGCCACGCGCCCGAGGCCCCGCGCGGGCCGCTCTCGAGGGCATTGCTGTCATGTCCTTGACTTTGCGGCTCCCCGGGTCCACATGCGTGCCACGCCGCCACGGTGCGGCCATTGGCGCTCCGGCCGCGTGAAGGACTTTCAGTCCACCTGCCGACCGCCCTTATCCCCACTCGACGTCCGGACACGCGGGGCGTTTCCTAACCCCCTGCCGCCATAGGCGCGTCTCGCGCCGCCGCGGCGCATTGAAAGACTTTCACTTGGATAATTTTCACGGGTTCGGCCTTGCCGCGCCCCTCACTACAGCGCTGGCCAAGCTTGGCTTCGCGCGTCCGACCCCGATTCAGGTCCAGGCGATCCCGCCGCTGATGCAGGGGCGCGACCTCATCGGCATCGCCCAGACGGGCACCGGCAAGACCGCGGCTTTCGCGTTGCCGATCCTCAACAAGCTCGTGAACGACCGGCGCCCCGCGCCGAGAGGCGGCGCGCGCGTGCTGGTGCTGAGCCCGACGCGCGAACTCGCGAGCCAGATCGCCCAGAGTTTCCGCGACCTGTCGGACGGACTTGGGCTCAAGATCGCGGTCGTGTTCGGCGGCGTGCCGCATGGCGCGCAGATTCGTGCGCTTCAGGCCGGCCTTGACGTGCTGGTCGCGACGCCCGGCCGGCTTCTCGATCATCTCGACGCCCGCGTTGCGCATCTCAATATGGTCGAGTTTCTGGTGCTCGACGAAGTCGACCAGATGCTCGATCTCGGCTTTGTCAAGCCGATCCGCCGCATCGTGCGGGAATTGCCCAGGCAGCGGCAGAACCTGTTCTTCTCGGCGACGATGCCGACCGATATCCGCGCGCTCGCCGGCGAATTGCTACGCGATCCGGTTGAGGTCTCGGTGACGCCTGCCGCCAAGACCGCCGACCGGGTCGAGCAAAGCGTGTTCTTCATCGAAGCGGCGAAGAAGCGCGATCTGCTGGTCGAACTGTTCAACGATGTCGAGCTCACGCGCGTCATCGTCTTCACCCGCACCAAGCATGGCGCCGACCGTGTCGCCCGCACCCTCGACGAGGCAGGGATCGACGCTGCCGCGATCCATGGCAATAAGAGCCAGGGCCAGCGCGAGCGTGCATTGGCGGCGTTCCGCGGTGGACAGACGCGCGCGCTGGTGGCGACCGACATCGCGGCGCGCGGCATCGACATCGATGGCGTCAGCCATGTCGTCAACTTTGAACTGCCGCAGGTCGCCGAGGCCTATGTTCATCGCATCGGGCGCACGGCGCGGGCGGGCAAAGCGGGACAGGCGATCTCGCTTTGCGACCACGAGGAGCGCGACCTCTTGCGGGCGATCGAACGCCTGACGCGGCTCACTCTGTTCAAGACCGATCGTCGCGGCGCGGCCGGCCCGAAGCCCGCGCCCGTCGTGCGCAAGACGGCGAGCGTTGCGGCGCCTGCGCAATCGTCGAAGCGCCCGCATCATCAGCCGCATCGGGACGCGCGTGGCGGCAGGCCTGTCGCCGTCGAGACGCGACCGAGCCGCCGTCCGGACTTTCGGGCGGGCGGCGCGCGCCTCGGCCGCGAGGTCAAAGGCCGGCGCTGATCGCAGCGCCCTCCAGGCCGGCCTCCAGTGTGAGGCTGGCCGCGGCCGCCGGCGAGCGCCACAGGGCACGCAAGCCTGTAGCGTTCGGCCGCGACCATCGCGCCGACGATGACCCGAGTCGGATGACTCGGAGGCGGCACGGACTCAGGCGCCGTGCGTGAAGCGGCCGTTCATCATCGTCATGTCGACGCGAGTCGCCGCGATCTCGTGCGGGTCGATGTCGAACAGGTTCCTCTCGAGCACGATCAGATCCGCGCCCTTGCCGACCTTGATCGAGCCCACGCGGTCGTCCAGGCGCAACTGGTAAGCCGACCCCATGGTGCTGGCGTGAAGCGCCTGACCGAGATCGAGCCGCTCGTCGACGGGCTTGAGCACCGCGGCGTTCTTGACGCCGATCAGCTGGCGCGTGACGGCGATCTGGATCGAATCGAGCGGCTTGTAGGTCGAGAAATAGCCCGCCGCCGGCCAGTCCGTGCCGAAGGACACGCGCCCGCCGGCCTGAAGGATGGATTTCGGCCGGTAGAGGCGGCTCTGCCGGGAGGGGCCATAGCGCTCGGTGAGGATGTCGACGGTGTCGGGGTCGGCCGTCATCCAGTTGGCCGAGAACTGCGCGGTCACGCCGAGCTTTCCAAATCTGGGTATGTCGGAATCCTCGGTGAACACGTTATGCGCGATCGTGTGGCGGCGGTCGCGCGGCGGGTTGGCGGCGATCGCGGCCTCGAAGGCGTCGAGGGCGGTGCGCGCCGTCCGCTCGCCGCAGGCGTGGACGTGCACGTCGAGGCCTGCACGATCCGCGTCGGCGATCATGCTCTTCCATTCTGCTTCGCTGAACGGCGAAGCGCCAATCGAATCAGGCTTGTCGGCATAGGGCTCGACAAGCCAGGCGGTGTAACCCTCCTGCGTGCCGTCGCCGATGATCTTGAGGAAGCCCGCCTGGACAAAACCGGTGTTGATGCGCTTCGCGAGGTCCAGCGTATAGGTTGTCGCGTCGCGGACCGGGGGCCCGTTGACCATGTAGGAGGCCCTGACGCGGAACGGCAGCCGCTTCTGGTCCTCAAGCTCGGTATAGAGCGAAAGAATCGCGCCCTGATCCTCGCCGATCGGCGGCACTCCCGCGTCGTAGACCGTGGTGATGCCCGCGGCCGAGGCCTTCGCCAGCCACTGGTCGAGCAGGGTCTTCATCGCGTCGCGCGAGATCGGATCGACCGCGTTGACCACCTGCAGCACCGCCGCGACTTCGAGAATGTATCCTGTGGGCCGCCCGCTCTTGTCACGCACGAAATAACTGAACCGAGGGATCGGATCGGGCGTGTCGGCCGCGACCCCGGCGATCTCCAGCGCCTTGCTGTTGGCCCACAGGCTGTGCCCGTCGATCGCGAAGAAGAAGGCCGGCCGGTTGGGGATGATCGCGTCGAGCATCTCGCGCGTCGGCCCCTCGGGCGGAAACATGTCGACCCGCCAGCCGAAGCCGCGAATAGGTCCGGTCGGATGCGACTTCGCATAACGCGCGATCGCCGCCAGCGCCTCTTGTGAGGTCCGAACCTGGAGGTCGACGCCCGAGGTCATGAACGAACCCATGAAGGGGTGGATGTGTCCCTCGACAAAGCCGGGCATGAGCATGCGGCCGCGCAGGTCAATGATCTTCGTCTCGCGCGTGGCGAGCGCGGCCACCTCGGCGTCCGACCCAACCGCGACAATGCTGTCGCCCGCGACCGCGACCGCCTCCGCCCAGGGCTTGGACTCATCGAGGGTATACACCTTGCCGCGGCGGAAAATCACCGAGACGGGCGGGGCCGCGTTGGTCTGGGCCGCGTCCGCGATCCCGGGCTGGAACGCGCCAACGGCTGCGCCAATGAGCGCGCTGCTGACAAAACGCCGCCGGTTGATTCCGGCAGCTGTTCCGTCGTCCGCCAGAAACGAGCCAAGCACCTGGGTGAAGCCGCAGTTGATGCACACGACGAATAATCCCGCTGTCCGCAACGAGTGACCAAGACAGCGATAAACAAAAGTTCATGGAAAGGCGAGCACGCCGCTCTCCCGTCAGGGCCATGCGAGATCGTCATATTTGTTGAGATGAAACTGCGCGCGATGTGCAGTTGACGAAGCGGCGGCAGCGGTCGCCCCGCGCCTCAGGTGTTCTATAAGGTCAAGTCAGGGCGCTAATCCTCGCGCCATCCGCGCCGGCCTCCAAGGCAAGACGGGAGGCGTTCGCCATCACCTCCCAGTCACGCCCGTCGGCCAACGCAACGGGACAGGCGAGTCCGTAGAGTTCGGCTGCGACCATCGCGCCGACAACCACGATCGCGTCGCGCTCAAGCATCACGATGGCGGCTGGCCCTTTGCCGAGACGCAGCGCCTCTGCGAGCGTGGCGCTGCCTGAGCTTGAGCCGCGACCAGTCGGCATCATCAGCATCCGGCCTGCTACGCTCGCACCGCGCTGCGGATGCGAACGGTCGATGATCGCGCCCGTCGCCGAATCGAGCCCGCCCCAGAAGCTGAGAGGTTCGTCGAGCCTGAGAACGGGCCCCGACGCGACGCCGGGAACGAGCGTCAAGGCGCCGAATTCGCGCCCGCTCACAGCCGCACGACCCTGCCGGCGCGCGCCGAGGCCGCGCATTCGGCGAGCGATCCGTAGGCGATGCCGACCTTGAGGTTGCCGGGCGCGTAATAGGCGCATTTGCCGGAATTGGTCATGAGCGCCCCAGGCGCGGGCCGAAGCAGCGCGCTCACATAGACGCAGGTGTCGACGACCAGCGTGACGCGAGCGGCGGCGAGGGCATCGTCCCAGCCGCGCTGGCGGAGTTCCTCAAGCGTGGCGCGGCTGCAGTTGACGAAAATGTCGACGAGCGGGCGCGGCCCGTCGAGAAGCGGCATCAGGCGGGCGAATTCGAGAATCGAAAAATGCGGCGTTCCGAGCGAGACCGCGCTCAGAGCGGCTCCATCGGCGATGTTGGAGAGCGAGCGCGCCGCTTCGCGCAGATCTTCCGCCGTCAGTCTTAGATGAAGCTCCGGCGTGACACCCCCGCAAGCCGTCTCGAGGTCCGGCGCCTCGGGGGTGGCGCCCACGACATGAAACAGCGCCACCGCGCCAGACGAAGCCGCTGCGGCGCCGAGCGCCTTCAAATCGTCCTCGCTCATTTCCCGCGGCAGGCCGACGATCGCCGGCACGATGCCGCCGCAGCGGCGCCCGATCGCATGGCCGACCGCAACCGCAAGCCGCTCACTGTCCCAACCTTCCGGTGTCGAGACGATCTCTACGACCGCCCGCGCAATGCGGTTTTCGGCGAGATGCAGGCCATAGGCCGGCGCGCGGCCGGTCATCGCGCAGCAGAGGTCGATGAAGTCGCCATAGCGGTTGGTGCGGGCGCCGATCACCGAATTGGCGAAGACGATCGCGTTCGATTCTCCCCACGCGATCTGGGCGCCGAAGCGCGGGCGCGACGCGCTCTGATAGGGGGCGCAGGTGAAGGTCGGCGCGCAGCCAAGCTCGACATGGGCGCGCATGAGCCGGGCGCCGTTCTCTCGATGCTCGCGCGTTCCGCGAAAAAGCTCGGGATGGATCAGGTCGACCGAGCCGACATTGAGGCTTGTCGGAACGCGGACCTTGCCGCCGAGCGCGACCATCCGTTTGGCGAAATCGAGGCTCGCGCGCCCGTGATAGAGACAACCGTCGACATGGCTCCCTTCGATGTCGAGGAAGGCGCGCGCGTCGACCGCTTCGGCGAAGCGCATGAGAAGCCGCATGGCGAAGGCGGCGCCGCCGCCATGCGCGCCACTCAAAAGTTCGCGATCGAACGGGGAGAGATCGGGAGCCATTCGCATGCGACGCTACCGGCGGCCGGGCGCGGAGGTCAACATGCGCCGCCGGCCGCCCTGTGCCTGGCCGAGGACGGCGGGAGATTGGAGCGTCTGATGTCGCTCGTCGCGATCGGCGCGCGCCTGCGCGCAATCTGCGTTGCGCTTCCTAACACGAAGGGTCGCGAGCCCGGGGGGGGATTTGCAACCGCAGCGCGCCCTATAATAGCGTCGCTCTCGAACGGACCCTCCGAGGAAACGCCGCCATGCCGCAGCCTGCCTCCGCGCGCCGCCCCGCTGATGGCGTTACGGTCTCCGCGATCGATCCGTTTTCGGTCGATTTCCTGCGCGATCCTCATCCCGCGCACGAGACGCTGCGCGAGGCCGGCCCGGTCGTCTGGCTGGCAAAATACGACGCCTATGCCGCGGCGCGGCACGCCGAGGTCAGGCAAATTCTCGGCGATCCGGAGACCTTCTGCTCGAGCCGCGGCGTGGGCCTCAGCGACTTTCAGCGCGAAAAGCCGTGGCGGCCGCCCAGCATGGTGCTCGAGCGCGATCCGCCCGAGCATGACCGGGCGCGGGCGGTGCTCAACCGCGCGCTGTCGGCGACCGTGATGCGGTCGCTTCGCGCGCGTTTCACGGCAGCGGCGGACGAGCTTGCAGACAGACTGGCGCAAAAAGTTCGCTTCGACGCCATCGCCGATTGCGCCGAAGTGTACCCGATGATGGTCATGCCGGACGCGATCGGCCTTTCCCGCGAAGGCCGGGAGCACCTGCTGCCCTATGCCGCGACCGTGTTCAACATGTTCGGCCCCGACAACGAATTGCGCCGCGCGGCGATCGCGCAAATGGCGCCCCATGTCGACTGGATCGCCTCCCAGTGCCGGCGCGAGGCGCTTTCTGACGACGGCATCGGGGCCATGGTCCATGCCGGGGCGGATGCGGGCGAGGTGACGCGGCAGGAGGCGGAACTGCTGGTCCGGTCGCTGCTCACCGCGGGCTTCGACACCACCGTCCATGGCCTCGGCGCCGCGCTGCGGCAGCTTGCGCTCAATCCCGATCAGTTCGCGGCGCTGCGCGCCGAGCCTACCAAGGCGCGCGCCGCTTTCGAGGAGGCCTTGAGGCTCGAAACGCCAGTGCAGACGTTCTTCCGCACCACGACGCGGGAGGCCGAGCTCGGGGGCGCGACAATCCCCGAGGGGGAGAAGGTGCTGATGCTGCTCGCCGCCGCCAACCGCGATCCGCGCAAATGGCCCGACCCTGACCGCTACGACATCGACCGCCCCACCACCGGCCATGTCGCCTTTGGCGCGGGCGTGCATATGTGCGTCGGGCAATTGCTGGCGAGGCTCGAAGGCGAGACGATGCTCGCGGCCTTGGCCCGCGCGTGCGCGCGCATCGAGCCGGACGGCGAGCCGACGCCCCTGTTGAACAACACGCTGCGCGGCTGGGTCCGGCTTCCGGTGCGTGTCGCGCCGGCGTGACGCCCAATACATCCGCGACTTGATCCGCTTCGATCCGCGCAACGGCGCGGGCGCGCCTTCGCGCTTCGGCCATGAAGGCGATGATCGGTTCCGATCATCGAGTCCTGATATTAGACAGAATTTGCCGTCGCCAGCGCATTGGGTGTCGCCAGCGAATTGAGTTGACAAAAACAGGAAATTAGATTATTTATTCTGATTGATAGAATAATTTCGAGCTTGGCCGCCGCCGCGCACGCAAAGGAGAAACTTTGCCTAAAAACCCGCGGAGCCACAACCCGTAGCGCGAGTTTGGGGCCGGGAAATTATTTTTGTTTTTTCCCCTGTAACCCTTTGAAAAGTCCCGTTTCCACCAAACAAATCCAAGCATAAAAAGCATTTTTGCTTGGAATTTGCTTGGTTTTGCTTGCAGCGAACTCGCGCGGCGGTTGTAAAAGCCGATGAGGAAGGCATGAAGCCATAGGATCATGCGCCCGCCTGGCCCAGCGGCGCGGGCGCGCATTCGCGCTTCGGCGGTTAAGTCGATGATCGGTTCCGATCATCGAGTTTTGGATTACGTCCCTCTTGGCTTCGCGCGTGTTGTGGGCGCGGCGGCGGCCGGGTCATCGGGCCAGAAGTGGCGCGGGTAGCGGCCGCGAAGGTCGGAACGGACCGCGGTCCACGAGCCGCGCCAGAAGCCGGGCAGATCGCGGGTGATCTGGATCGGCCGGTGAGCAGGCGAAAGCAAATGGAGGGTGAGCGGTATGCGCCCCCGTGCGAGCGAGGGATGCGTGTTGAGCCCGAACAATTCCTGCACCCTGAGCGCGATGGCCGGGCCGCCTTCGGCGTCGTAGTCGATCGGCGCCTGGGTTCCGGTCGGCGCCCGGAAATGCGTCGGCGCCTCGTCGTCAAGGCGCCGCCTGAGCTCCCAAGGCAGCATCGCGTCGAGCGCGGTCGCAAGGTCGTCGGCGCTGATTTCGTCGAGCTTCGTCATGCCGAGCAGGAACGGCGCGAGCCAGCCGGGATCGGCTCCCAGCGCCTCGTCCGACAGGTCCGGCCAACCCTCGCCCTCGGCTTGGGCCAGGAACATCACCCGATCCCGACGCTGCTTCAGCGCCTTGTTCCATGGCAGGCGCGCGAGCCCAAGCGACAGGACGCCGCGCGCCAGGGCGAGCGCGGCGGCGTCGTCCGCTGGGACGGCGCGCGTTTGCTCGGCGAGCGTGACCGCGCCTAAGCAGCGGCGGCGGCGCGCCCGCAAGGACGCGGAGGCGCGGTCGAAGCTGAGTTCGTCCATTGTCTTGACCGAGGCGCCGGCGATCCTCTCGACGTCGTCGAGGGTCAGTGCGGCGGCCAGCAGGATTCGCGCCGAAGCCGCGCGGCCGGCGATTTCGCCGATCGCGAGGAACCGCTCGCCAACGAGCGCGTCATGCGCCTCGAGCGCCGCCGCCCGGCCGTTGGCCATAAGGAATTCGCCGCGCCGGCCGCGGGACATTGCGATGCGGTCGGGGAAGGCCGAGGCGAGAAGGGCGCCGACTGAGCTTGCGGCCGCACCTTCATCCGGCCGGCCCATAGTCCGTCCTGCCGGACGGGCGTTCTCCCGGACGCCCTGTGGCCGGCCACCTTCTCCCGGGGAGAGAAGGGCAGGCTCACCTCTCCCTCGGTGAGACGGGTTGGGGGTGAGGGCCTCCGCGCGCTGCGCCAGTCCGCGCGCCAGGCGTCTCGCGTCGTCGGCGCGCTGCGAGCGGTCACGGCGGAAAGCCTCGACCCGGATCGCAAGATCGACGGCGTCGCCGCCAAGCCCACGTTCGGTGAGCACGACGGCGATTTCGCTTGCGATTCCTCCTCCGCCTGTGCGGGCGGCGTCGACCACCATGCGCGCAAGACGCGGCGGCAGCGCGAGGTTGGCGATGGCGCGGCCCTCCTCGGTCATGCGCCCGTCTCCGTCGATGGCGCCGATCGCTGTCAGGAGTCCCCGCGCCTCCTTGAGCGCGGCGCGTGGCGGCGGATCGAGAAAAGCAAGTGTCGATGGATCAGCGACGCCCCAAAGCGCGCAGTCGAGTGTAAGCCCGGAGAGATCGGCGGAGAGAATTTCCGGCGCGGCGTAAGGTTGAAGCCCGCCGTTCGCGGCTTCCTCCCACAAGCGATAACAGACGCCAGGCTCTGTGCGGCCCGCGCGCCCGCGCCGTTGGTCCGCGTTGGCACGGCTGACGCGAACTGTCTCGAGCCGCGTGAGGCCGACGTCCGGTTCGTAGACGGGCACGCGCATGAGTCCGCTGTCGATGACGACGCGCACGCCGTCAATGGTCAACGACGTCTCGGCGATCGAGGTGGCGAGCACGATCTTGCGCCTCCCCGCTGGCGAAGTGGCCACGGCGAGATCCTGCGTGCGGCTGTCGAGCGCGCCATAGAGCGGCGCGATGTCGACGTCCGGATGTCTGACGCGCGCGCGGAGGGTCTCCGACACGCGGCGGATCTCGCCCTGCCCCGGCAGGAAGACCAGGATTGAGCCGGGGTCGTTCGCCAGCGCGTCGAGCGTGACGCGCGAGATCTCGTCTTCGATGCGGGCGTTCGGGCTGCGGCCGACATATCGCGTGACCACAGGGAAGGCGCGGCCTTCGCTTTCGATCAGCGGCGCGTCTCCCAGGAGCCTGCGCACCCGCGCGCCGTCGAGCGTCGCCGACATGACAAGAAGCCGCAGGTCCTCGCGCAGGGCGCCCTGCGCGTCCAGCGCGAAGGCAAGGCCGAGGTCGGCATCGAGCGAGCGCTCGTGGAACTCGTCGAACAAGACCGCCCCCACGCCATAGAGCGCAGGGTCGTCGAGGATCATGCGAGCGAACACGCCCTCGGTCACAACCTCGATACGCGTGCGCTTCGAAACGAGACTCGTGAGACGCACACGCAGGCCGATCGTCTCGCCAACCTTTTCGCCGAGCGTCGCGGCCATGCGGGCGGCGGCGGCGCGAGCGGCGAGACGGCGCGGCTCGAGCAGCATGAGGCGTTTGTCCTTCGCCCACGGCTCGCCAAGGAGCGCCAGCGGAACGCGGGTGGTCTTGCCCGCGCCGGGCGGGGCCACGAGCACGGCGCCTGGATGCGTGCTGAGCGCCGCGCGCAGCGCGGGCAGCGCGTCGTCGATTGGCAGCGCGGCGACAGAACTCACGAATGCGTCCTCACTGAGACGCCTGGCTCCGTCTCTTCGACAATTCGCCCCCCCAATTCAAGAGCCGCCTTTGATGAAACGACTTTCCTTTCCATTAAGTCTCAGAGAAAAGCGGAATCGTCGTCGGGGGCGCGCCAGGAGCGCTGGATATGCGCTCCCGGACAGCTGGAGACAGGCATGCTCACCGTTCATCATCTTGGCGTCTCGCAATCCGAGCGGATTGTCTGGCTGTGCGAAGAACTTGGCCTCGAATACGAGTTGAAGCGCTACGAGCGCCGTTCTGACAACCGTCTCGCTCCCGACGAATATAAGGCCCTGCATGCGATGGGTGTCGCGCCCGTGATCACTGACGGCGCCCTGGTGCTGGCCGAGAGCGGGGCGATCTGCGAATACGTCAATGTCAGATATGGCGCGGGCCGATTGTCGCCCGCGCCTTCCGATCCGGATTTCCCCGAGCACCTCTTCTGGTTTCACTGGGCGAATGGGACCTACGGGGCGGCAAGTCTGGCTGGTCTCGCTTTGACCCTTGCGGGCAAGGGGCCCGCGGACGTCCCCTTGATCAAGGACCGTCTGGAGCGCTGTCGGGCAATGATCGAGCAACGCCTGGGCGAAGGCCCGTTCTTCGGCGGCCGCAATCTCGGCCTCGCCGACATCATGATGGTGTGGTCGCTGACGACGGCCCGGGCGTTTCGCGGGGGCCGCCTCGACGACATGCCGAATACGCTGAGCTACCTTCGGCGCATCGGTGAGCGCCCGGCGTATCAGCGGGCAATGGCGAAGGCGGAGCCTAGCATGGCGCCGATGTTGACGTGAAAGAGGGGCGATGCGCGCGGCGATGGCTCGAGCAGGATGAGGCGCCGCCAACGGGATCTTCATCCCGTCCGCCGTGCAGCCGACAACCGAGCTTCAGAAGCGACTGCTGGAGGCGGCTCGCGGACCGCTACGATGCGGAGCCACGACAGCAAATTCCCGCCGCCGCCAACCTTGGGGCGCTTCGCCATTGGCGCTCGCGCCTAGGCGCGCATGAAAAGCCGAGCCTCCTCGCGAAGGCCCGCCTTTGATTTCGCGTGAAACGTGGTCGCTACGTCCCGACCGACTGCATCGTCTGCAGCGTCGCGAGGTCGAGCTTGACCCCCGGCCCCATCGTCGAGGAGACGGAAGCGCGCAGAAGGTAGTGTCCCTTGGCGCCCGACGGCTTGGCGCGATTGACCGCATCGACGAAGGCGCGGACGTTCTCGGCCAGCTTGTCGTCGCCGAACGAGGCCTTGCCGACCGAGCCCTGCACGATGCCGGCCTTTTCGGCCCGGAACTCGACCGCGCCGCCCTTCGACGCCGCGACCGCGGCTTTGACGTCCACCGTCACCGTGCCGACTTTCGGATTCGGCATGAGGCCGCGGGGGCCCAGCACCTTGCCGAGGCGCCCGACCAGCGGCATCATGTCGGGCGTGGCGATGCAGCGGTCGAAGTTGATCTCGCCGCCCTGCACCTGAGCGACCAGGTCCTCGGCCCCGACCACATCGGCCCCGGCCTCGCGCGCTTCGTCGGCTTTCGCCCCCCGCGCGAACACCGCGACGCGGAGCGTGCGCCCCGTGCCGTTCGGCAGGTTGACGACGCCGCGCACCATCTGGTCGGCGTGCTTGGGATCGACGCCGAGATTGATGGAGAGTTCCACCGTCTCGTCGAATTTGGCCTTGGCGTTGGTCTTGACGATCTTAACTGCGTCCTCGAGCGTGTAGACCTTCGTCCGCTCGACCGCCTCGCGCGCCTTCAGAACTCGTTTGCCGTGATGCGCCATGCTCAGCCCTCCACCACCTGCAGGCCCATCGAGCGGGCCGAGCCTTCGATCATCTTCATCGCCGCTTCGACCGTGTCGCAGTTGAGGTCGACGATCTTCTTCTCGGCGATCTCGCGCACCTGCTCCTTGGTCACCTGGCCGACGAAGCCGCGGCCCGGCGTCTTGGCGCCCGAGGCCGGCTTCTTGCCGATCTTGAGGTTCGCCGCCTTCTTCAGAAAGAAGGTCACCGGCGGCTGGCGCATCTCGAATGTAAACGAGCGGTCCTGATAGGCGGTGATGACGACCGGGATCGGCGTGCCCTTCTCCAGTTGCGCAGTGCGCGCATTGAAGGCCTTGCAGAACTCCATGATATTCAAGCCGCGCTGGCCGAGCGCGGGACCGATCGGGGGCGAGGGATTGGCCGCCCCCGCCGGCACTTGCAGTTTGATGTAGCCGGTGACTTTCTTCGCCATGAGGCTGCTCCATGTGCGGGCGCAAAGCCCTCAGGGTCGCCCCTGTAAGGCTTGCGCCAGGTTTGCAGTTCGTGGTGCGAACGGTTGATCCGGCTGGCGACCGGACGTTCTCCCACGTTTTTCCCGTGAAGCCGCGGCTGCTATCAGGTTCCGTGAACGGAGGCAAGGGCGCAAATCCGCGTTCACCCCAACCCGGGATACGCGCCACTTCCGGCCTGGGCCGGCGGCGCGACGCGTCAAGCGAACGATTTTCTTTTGGTTCGGCCGACCGTCAAAACCCACACCTGTGAATGCGCGGTCGATCCTCCCGTCCGCCTCGATCGCAACTGTATAAAAGCTATTCTTTGCCTTAGGCGCTACGATTTGAAGAATGAATCCGGCGCTTCTGCATATAGCCTGTCCAGAAGCGACGTTGGGTTCAACAGATCGTTACGCCTCTCGTAATCGGCCGCCGGTACATACCGGTATTTGATATTGTGGGACCGGTCGGTAAGATAATCTCGCCGCCAGACGTCTTGAAACAATTCAAAATGGAGCATCGAATGGTGCTGGATCCCAACGGTGGCGATCTCTTGGCCTTCGGCGACAAAGCTGCCAGCGGCCAAACCGTCGGCCAGTTTATGTGCGATCTCGCAATATCTAATCGTATAATAGTCATGCGCCACCTCGATCGCAAATGTCGTGGTTGTCGCCGTGTGTTTGTCATCCTTGTAATATGTCGCAAATTGATAAGGGCCGCGAAAGATGTAGCCATCTCGCACCGCCACCACCTTCGTCCCGGCGGGGGCGATCAAATCGCACGCGCCATGGACGGGGTATCCCGCCTCGCGTGTCGCGCCGAAATGAGTGCCTGAAGGGTTCTTATGCCAGGTTACCGTTGGGCGGAATTTGAGAGGGAAGGTCGACATGACTCACCACCAACGATCAGCCTGACCAATTCTTTAGCCGCTGCCCCCTCCCGGGGGAAGACGGGAAGCTTCGATTTCTATTCGGGATGAGGCGTCGGCGGATGTCGGGGAGCTGAGTGACCAGGAGCTTTTGCGGGCCCCAAGCCAGTACGGGATGAAACCTCGATGGCGCGTAGGCGCGCCTCCAGCAAGGGAAAGCGGCGGCTCAGCCAGCTTCGTCATGTTTTGTCTCGCGCATGCTGAACACCGCAAAAAAACTGATCACGCCAGCCACCGCGATGTAATAACCGACCCACGCGACGCCGCCGCGCGCCTCCAAAATCTGCGCCAGGAACGGCGCGAAGGAGGCGCCAAGGATGCCGCCGAGATTGTATGCGCTCGCTGCGCCCGTGTAGCGCACGGGAACGGGAAAGAGCTCGGGCAACAGCGCGCCAAGCGGCGCGAAGGTGAGCCCCATCATGCCGAGCGCGAGCGCGAGAAAGATGAACACGCCGGCCATCCCCGCCGACATCAGCGCGGGCATGGCCAAGCCGACGGCGATCGCGGCGACGTGGGAAATGAGCAGCACAGGCCGGCGGCCAAAACGGTCGGCGAGCGCGGCGGAGAGTGGGGTTGCGAGCGCCATGAACACGATCGCCCCGCACAGCAATCCGAGAAAGGTCGTGCGGGGAATGCCGAGCGCGCGCACGCCATAACCCAGCGCGTAGACCGTCGAGATGTAGAACAGCGCGTAACAGACGACGATCGCCAGCGAGCCCTGGATTAGCGGCGCCAAATGATCGCGGAGGATCGCGGTCAGCGGCACCGCGACGCGCTTCCCGTCTTCAAGCGCCTTGAACGCCGGCGTCTCCTCGAGAGAAACGCGCACATAAAGCCCAATGGCCACCAGCACGGCGCTCACAAGAAACGGAACTCGCCACGCCCAGGCGACAAAGGCGGCCTCGCCGAATCCGACAAGCAACGCCAGGAAAAGGCCGGTTGCGATGATGAAGCCGATCGGAGGGCCGAGCTGGGGGAACATGCCGTACCAGGCGCGCTTTCCGGGCGGCGCGTTTTCGACCGCGATCAGCGCTGCGCCACCCCATTCGCCGCCGAGCCCCACCCCTTGCAGGAAACGCAGGGCGGCGAGCGCCAGCGGCGCGAACACGCCCGCGCTCGCGTAAGAAGGCAGCGCGCCGATCAGTGTCGTCGCAAGCCCCATCGTCAGCATGGTGGCCACGAGCGTCGATTTGCGTCCAACGCGATCGCCGAAATGACCGAACAGGAACGAGCCAACGGGGCGCGCGAGAAAGGCAAGGCCGAAGGTCAGATAGGCGTTGAGCGTTTGCGTTGCAGGCGCGGATTTCGGGAAGAACATCGGCCCGAACACCAGCGCGGCCGCCGTGCCGAAGATGTAGAAGTCATAGAACTCGATCGTCGTGCCGATGAGGCTCGCGAGCGCGATTCTGCCCATCCCGGCGCGCCGCCCCTGGTTTGCCCCTGCAGCCGCTATTGTCGTCATCGCCGTTTCCTCGAAAACGTGGGTCCGGAGAGCCAATGAGGTGGCTCTCCCGTGCTCTCCCGTTGGTTCAGATCTCCGCGTGAGCCTTGTCGAAGCGCCACACCGCCTCGAAGCCCATGAGGCGGTTCATGTCGGCGAAAGAATAGACCGGCGCGGATGAGCCGAGCGACGACCCGGTGTTGAGGATCCGCTGATAAACCGTCTCCAGCGCCGCCGCGGCGCTGAGCAGGCCAGCGACTGGATAGATGGCGAGCGCATAGCCGATCTCGGCCAGGCGCGCGTTGCTCAACATCGGCGTGCGCCCGCCTTCGACCATATTGGCGATGAGCGGCTTGTCACCGAGCTCGCGGCCGATCGTGGCCATTTCGTCCTCCGTCTCGGGCGACTCGACGAAAAGGATGTCCGCCCCCGCTTCGGCGTAAGCTCGGGCGCGCCGAATGGCGTCGCTCAGGCCAAGCGACGTTCGCGCGTCGGTGCGGGCGATGACCAGAAAATCGGAGCTTGCGCGCGCTTCGACGGCGACCGCGATCTTGCGGACCATCTCATTCGCCGGAATGACGCGGCGGTCGGGCGTGTGCCCGCACTTCTTGGGGAATTCCTGGTCCTCAAGCTGGATCGCCGCCGCGCCCGCACGCTCATAGCCCCGAACGGTATGACTGACGTTGAGGAGGCCCCCATAGCCAGTGTCGCCGTCGGCGATGAGCGGCGACGACGCCATGCGCGCCATCGCTTCCACCCGCCCGACCATGTCGGCGTAACTCGCAAGCCCGGCGTCGGGAAGCCCGAGATGGGAGGCGACCGTCCCGTATCCAGTCATGTAGAGGGCGTCGAAACCCATCGCCGCCGCCATCCGCAGCGAAACCATATCGTAGACGCCGGGCGCCGCGATCACCCGGTTCTCGGGGCGGGCCTTGAGAACCTGGCGGAGCGTGGGCATGGGCGAAACTCCCCTATCCTTCGCGCCCGCGCCATATGGCGATGCGCCGCCGGGTCGCGAGCTTCCCCGTGTTAGATCGTCGGCGCCGCGTGCCGCAACTGGCGAACGGCTTTATACCTCCCGCCAATTCCGCAAGTCGGTCGGCCTGACCCCAGGAGCTTATCGGGTCGCGAGGGCGCGCGGCCGAAACCGGGCGCCCCGTTGAGGTCGGGGCCTAACTAAGCGGCGGCAGGCTTCTAGACCTTAAGGACGCAAACCCCGAATTCTGGTAGAGCGCCTTCGTAGCGACGCTCCCGCGGTCAGCGATGAGGGAAAGATGGCGCGCTTGCTTTCGGTTAATGTTGGCCTCCCGCGCGACATCCCGTGGCAGGGCAAGACCGTCCACACTGGAGTGTGGAAAACGCCTGTGCAGGGCCGTCGCATGGCGCGGCGGCTCAACATTGACGGAGACGGCCAGGGGGATCTGCAAGGACACGGCGGCGAGCACCGCGCGGTCTTTGTTTATCAGCTCGAGTCCTACCGCTACTGGCAGGCTCAGCTTGGCCGCAATGACTTCGTTCACGGGCAGTTCGGCGAGAATTTCACGGTTCTTGGCTTGCCCGACGCGCAGGTATGCGTCGGCGACCGTTACCGGATCGGAAGCGCGCTGTTCGAAGTGACGCAGCCGCGCGTCACCTGTTACCGGCTCGGCATTCGGATGAGCGAGCCGCAGATGCCGGCGCTCGTCGTGGCGCATCACCGGCCCGGCTTTTATTTCCGCGTCATCGAGGAAGGTGAGGTCGAAGCCGGCGATGAAATCGTCAAGGTCTTGGCCGATCCTGAGCGCATGACCATCGCCGAGATTGACGCGCTGCTCTATTTGCCCGGACCCGACAAGAGCGGACTGGAACGAGCGTTGCGCATCCCGGCGTTGAGCGACGGCTGGCGTTCCTCGTTCGAAACCTTGCTTCAGCGTCAGCGCAAGGGCGATGCTGCGGCCGGCGATCCCGCGTTGGCGCCCGCGGCTGGGCCGGCGCCGGCGTGGGCCGGGTTCCGACCGCTGCGGGTCGTGGACAAGCGGCGCGAGAGCAGCAACGTTACGTCGCTCGTGCTCGAAGCGAGCGACGGCCATCCGCTCGTCGCCGCAATGCCCGGCCAGTTCATCGTGCTGCGCCTTAATCCCGGGCCCGAGGGGCACGTTTTGCTGCGTAGCTATTCGCTGTCCGGAGACCCGAGCGCGGAGCGCTGGCGGCTTGGCGTCAAGCGCGAGCCGAACGGCGCGGCTGGGGCCTATGTCGAGGACGTGCTCAAGGTCGGCGATGTCATCGACGCCAGCTCGCCTCGCGGCGCCTTCACGCTGGCGAAGGGCGACGGACCCGTGGTCCTGTTGAGCGCCGGAATTGGCGCCACACCGGTGCTCGCCATGCTGCACGCACTGGCCGCCGCCGGCTCGCGGCGAGACGTCTGGTGGGCTCATGGCGCCCGCAACGGGGCTGAGCATGCGTTTGCCGCGGAAGCGCAGGCGCTGCTCAAATTGTTGCCTCAAGGCCACAGCCATGTCCGCTACAGCGCGCCCCGCCCCGCGGACCGGGCCACCCTCGATTTCGATGCCGCAGGGCGCCTAAGCGTGGGCGTCCTCAAGGAGCTGGGCGCGCCCCTCGAGGCGGACTTCTATCTATGCGGACCGGCTGCGTTTATGAGTGCTCTGACCGCCGATCTGGCCAGTTGGGGCGTCTCAGCCGAGCGGCTGCATAGCGAGAATTTCGGCTCCGGGCCGGCGCTTACCCCCGGTGTCGTCGCTGCTCCGCCGCGGGCGCCGCATCTGCCCGACCGGCCCGCCGGCTTGGGGCCGATGGTGTCTTTCGCGAGAAGCAATCTCGCCCTGCGCTGGGATACGGCGTTTCAAAGCCTGCTCGAATTGGCGGAAGCCTGCGATGTGCCGGTCCGGTGGGCGTGTCGCACCGGCGTCTGCCACAATTGCGAGACCGGGCTTGTCGCCGGCGCAGTCGATTATGTTGTAGACCCGCTTACCCCGCCTGAGAGCGGCAACCTCCTGATCTGCTGCAGCCGGCCGCGCGTCGACGTTGTGCTCGATCTCTGAATCGGCGAGCGATGACCCACCGGGGACTCGCACGTCGGCTCTCCGGGCGGTCGAACAATTACAGGAGTGATGTGACCTGCTCGATTCATGAGGCGGGGGAAAGCGTGGGGCCAATTGACGGCGGCGCCTGGAGAATCTCAGTCCCCGCATGATGGGCTGCTCGGCGCCGATGGCGCGGCGACTCGACTGCGCCACCACGCTCGCGCTTCAGTGTTATGACGCAAAAGGGCGGCCCGAAGGCCGCCCTGCCGCTCAACCCGGCTCGCCTACTTGTCGTTGGCGTGCCGGATGCCGTCCTTCACATCGCCGAGCATCTGGCGGGCTTCGCCCTTCGCCTTGTCCATTTTCCCTTCGGCCTGGAGATGCTTGTCGCCCGACAATTTGCCGGCGGCATCCTTCATCGCGCCCTTGGCCTTGTCCGCCGCGCCTTTGATGTGTTCCTTATCCATGATCTCACTCCGTTAAAGCGATAACCTACGAACGCCGGACGGTCCCCCGAGGTTCCAACTCCTGTCGGACGCTGGCGTCTGGCCTGTTCTGAGGTCGCGCGCTTGACGATCGCTGCTGCGCGCAGATCGGCCTCTCTCTGGCCGCGGAACGGTGATATTCATGATTGGGCCGTCGCGATTCGCGAGGCGGCCAGTAGCGCGAGGGAATTGATGACGGCGGCGCCCGGAAAATCCTGCGGGGCCTGCACCATGTGCTGCTCGGCGCTGGAGATCGACTATTTCAAGAAGCCCCCGGGACCCAAATGCGTCAATTGTCTCTCTGGCGGCGGTTGCGCGATTTATACTGACCGCCCAGCTGTGTGCCGGGACTTCGAGTGCGAATGGCTGACGCGACGCGACCTGTCGCGTCAATTGCGCCCCGACCTGGTCGGAACAATCCTTATGGAAGACGCAGACAGCGACGAGTATCGCGCCGTTTGCGCTCCCGAGAAGCCGATGTCCTGGCGCCATCCGATGGTGTTTGCCCATCTCGTCGCCATGGCCAAGTCCGGCCGAATCGTGGTCGCCAAAGCGGGGCTGTCCTCGTGGCGGATATTCGCCTCGGGGGAATGCGGACCGACGGTCTGATTGAATCGCCTTATTTTTGGACAACGCGCCTATTTCAAGGGCGCCGCAACGATCACCCTCGCGTTCCGACCCCTGGCGCCCGGCCGGTGGCGCGGCCCGCTGTCCAATGCTATTGAGCCCGCGCCCGCGCATATTGCGATCGCCACGGCCCAGAGGGGCAAAAATCCTTGGCGGGCCCGAGCGGGATTGAGGGAGTTTCGCCCAAATGAAGAAGATCGAGGCGATCATCAAGCCGTTCAAGCTCGACGAAGTGAAGGAGGCGCTGCAGGAGGCGGGAATCCACGGCATTACCGTCCTCGAGGCGAAGGGTTTCGGCCGGCAGAAGGGCCATACCGAGCTTTATCGAGGGGCCGAGTATGTCGTCGACTTTCTGCCGAAGGTGAAGATCGAGGTTGTCGTCTCTGACGAGAATCTAGGTCCGGCGATCGAGGCGATCCGCGCCGCGGCCCAGACCGGCCGCATCGGCGATGGCAAGATATTTGTATCGCAAATCGACGAGGCCATCCGGATCCGGACCGGCGAAACCGGCGCGGACGCGGTCTGAAGCCGTTTCAGGGGGCTCATCAAAGCGCGAAACGCCGCTCCTCGCGGCGAGCGGAAACGTAGCGACTTTAATCTTGAGGAAAGGCAAATCATGAAGACCGCCAAGGATGTCCTGAAGGCGATCAAGGACAATGACGTCAAATATGTCGATCTGCGCTTCACCGATCCGCGCGGCAAGTGGCAGCACGTGACCTTCGATCAGACGCTGATCGACGAGGACGCGTTCGCCGAGGGCTTGATGTTCGACGGGTCGTCGATCGCCGGCTGGAGGGCGATCAACGAATCCGACATGACGCTCATGCCCGACCCGGGTTCGGCGTGCATGGACCCGTTCTTCGCCGCTTCCACGATGGTCATCAACTGCGACATTCTGGATCCCGCCAGCGGCCAGCCGTACAACCGCGACCCGCGCGGCATCGCCAAGAAGGCCGAGGCCTATCTCAAGTCGACCGGCATCGGCGACACGGTGTTCGTCGGCCCGGAGGCCGAATTCTTCGTGTTCGACGACGTGCGCTTCTCCTCCGAGCCGTACAATTCCGGTTTCCACATCGATTCGATCGAACTCCCGACCAACTCCGATACGACCTACGAGGGCGGCAACCTCGGCCACCGGGTTCGCACCAAGGGCGGCTATTTCCCGGTTCCGCCCCAGGATTCGGCGCAGGACATGCGCGGCGAAATGCTCGCGGCGATGGCGCAGATGGGCGCCGTGGTCGAGAAGCACCACCACGAGGTGGCCTCCGCTCAGCACGAACTCGGCCTCAAGTTCGGCCCGCTGACCACGATGGCCGATCATCTGCAGGTCTATAAGTACTGCATCCACATGGTCGCCCAGAGCTACGGCAAGACGGCGACCTTCATGCCGAAGCCGATCTTCGGCGACAACGGCTCGGGCATGCACGTCCACCAGTCGATCTGGAAGGGCGGCAAGCCGATCATGGCCGGCAACAAATACGCCGACCTCAGCCAGGAATGCCTCTATTATATCGGCGGCATCATCAAGCACGCCAAGGCGCTCAACGGCTTCACCAACCCGTCGACCAACAGCTACAAGCGCCTGGTTCCCGGCTACGAAGCCCCGGTGCTGCTCGCCTATTCGGCCCGCAACCGCTCGGCCTCCTGCCGTATTCCGTGGACCTCGAACCCGAAGGCCAAGCGCGTGGAGGTTCGCTTCCCCGACCCGATGGCCAACCCCTATCTCGCCTTCTCGGCGATGCTGATGGCGGGCCTGGACGGCATCACCAACAAGATCGATCCCGGCCCGGCGATGGACAAGGACCTCTATGACCTGCCGCCGAAGGAACTCAAGAAGATCCCGACCGTCTGCGGATCCTTGCGTGAGGCGTTGTCGAACCTCGACAAGGACCGCGCCTTCCTGAAGGCGGGCGATGTGTTCAACGACGACTTCATCGACAGCTATATCGAACTCAAGATGACCGAGGTGATGCGCTTCGAAATGGCGCCGCATCCGGTCGAATTCGACATGTACTACTCGTACTGAGCGCTCGCTCGCCTTCTACAACGCACGACCAAGGGCGGCCCACGCGGCCGCCCTTGGCGCTCCTAAAAGCGCTTTGCATGCGGATGGAGCGTTCTGTCTCCTTTGGCGGCAGGTCGATCCGCTTGGTTTCCTTGGCGGATCGCCGTTTCGCCTCGAAAGCCCCTCTCATGGGGGTTGGATTTCCTTGGATTTCCTTGGATTCTCTCGTCCGAATCGAGACTTTTCAATGGGTTACAAGGCCTTGAGGCGGCAAGGAGTTTTCGCGGCGCTTTCGGTGGCCTGAGCACCGCCGGAACAGGGCGGCGAGCCTTTGCACTTGACCTTTCGAATGACAGAATTGTTCATGAGGCAAAGCTTACCAATATTTCTGATTAACAGCAAGTGATTGTCGTCTCTTGCAGCGCTGGACGCCTTCATGAGGGCCCACCCTTCCGCAATCCGAAAACTGGGCGGACCAACAGGTCTCGGTATGCTTATCCGTCGTCCGAGCCGTTATCGGCGAGGGAATCGTCGGCGCCGCAGGACCACGCGCAACGGTTGCTCTCGTGACCTAACCATTCTCAGGGCAAGACTTCCCTAATTGAGCACTCGCTTCCCGTCCGGACAATCGAGCGAGAATGCGGGGATCGAGACCTCAAAACTCCGCCCGTCGGAACCGACCATCCGGTATTCGCCGACCATAAGCCCGCTCGAGGTGGTCAGCGGGCAGCCCGAGGTGTAACTGAACGACTTGCCCGGCTCGATCGTCGGCTGCTCACCGACGACGCCAGGGCCACGCACCTCCTGCTGCCGGCCATTGGCGTCGGTGATCCGCCAATGCCGCTCCATCAGCGTCACGGGATTGTCGCCGAGATTGACGATCTCAATCGCATAGCGCCAGAAATAGCGCCGCTCATCCGGATCGGAGCGTTCCGGATCGAACGTTGGCTCGACGGTGACTTTGACGTGATGCGTTACGGCCTCGTACATGGAATGGACATTCTAGCGGCGCTTGTAGCGCCGTCCACTACCCCTTTGGTTGCGCCTGGCGCGGCGCCCCCAGCGTTTTCGCGAGCCGGCCAATGACGGGCGAAAGCCGTCTCGCCGAGGCCAAGGCGGTGCTCGAGCGGCTCATCGCTTTCGACAGCGTCAGCGACTCCTCCAATCTGCCCGTCATCTCCTTTATCGAGGACTACTTGCGGGGACATGGGGTTGAATCGCGCCGCGCGCCCAATGGGGCCGGCGACAAGGCCGCGATCCTCGCCACGATCGGGCCAAGGGTCGATGGCGGCGTCGTTCTGTCGGGCCATACCGACGTCGTGCCGGTGGAGGGGCAGCCGTGGTCGAGCTCGGCGTTTGCATTACGCGAGGCCTCGGGGCGCCTTTACGGCCGCGGCGCCTGCGACATGAAGGGCTTCGGCGCTTGCGTGCTGGCGATGGCGCCGGCCTTCCGGGACGCCGGGCTCAAACGGCCGGTTCATATCGTGCTGAGTTACGACGAGGAGACAACCTGCCTCGGCTCCCGCGATGTCATCGCCTGGTTCGGCAAGGACGAGCCGCTGCCGGCTGTAGTCATCGTCGGCGAGCCGACCATGATGGCGGTTGCCGACTCGCACAAGAGCGTCGCGACCTTCCGCACCGTCGTCAGCGGACACGAAGCCCATTCCGCCCTGCCGGAGCTTGGCGCAAACGCAGTCGCGGCGGCGGCGGACGTGGTGAGCGAGATTGGCCGCCTGGCGCGCGAATATGAGGAGGGTCTGCTCGACCCGCGCTTTACGCCACCCTATTCGACCCTCCATGTCGGCATGATTCACGGCGGAACGGCGCGCAACATCCTGGCGCGGGAATGCGTATTCAACTGGGAGTTTCGCGGCCTGCCCGGCGTCACGACCGCATCGGCGGCGGAAAAGGTGCAGGCGTTTGTCGACGGGGTTGCGACGCCGAGGCTGACGCGCTTCCTGTCGGGCCCGTCGATCCTCACCAAGATGGAGGTGGATGTGCCGCCTCTCGCCGCCCAGCCGGGCTCCGCAGCCGAAGCGCTCGCGCTCAGGCTCACCCGCTCCAACCGGACGATCGCCGTCTCGTTCGCCACCGAAGCCGGGCATTTCCAGGCGGCTGGCCTCTCGACCATCGTGTGCGGGCCGGGCTCGATCGACCAGGCGCACAAGCCGGACGAGTTCGTCGACGAAGTCCAGCTCAAGG
This sequence comes from Roseiarcus sp., assembly GCA_036489975.1. Lineage (GTDB taxonomy): Bacteria > Pseudomonadota > Alphaproteobacteria > Rhizobiales > Beijerinckiaceae > Roseiarcus. Next base: position 65,862 of record DASXES010000133.1, on the reverse strand, counting down.
CCTGCCTCGAATTCCTCGAGCGCCTCGCCCAGGATTTGGCCCGATAGCGACGAGGCGCGCTGCCGACCGCTTGCCGCCGCATCCCGCCAAGGGCAGATTTGATCGGCTGCGCGAATCAAACGGGCGCGCGGGGACCAGGCTGGGATAGTGAGGTTGCTAACGCTCATCTTTCGGCGTTTTGCCGTATTCGTGCTGGGCGTTTTCAGCATCTGGCTGATCGTCTTCGTTTTCCGCATCACCGACCGCCGAGTGCCGACGATCCTGGCGCTGAGCCTCGTCTACGGGCTCGCCGCCTATGTGCTCCTGCCGCGGATCGTGCGCATGAGCGTCAAGATCCTTCAGCGCAAGAGCGTGCCGAGCTTCACTGTCACCAGCGATGGATTTCCGGGGGATCCGGTCAATCTTGTGCTCATGGGCGAGTTCGGCAAGCTTCGCGCCGCCTTTCTCGCGGCCGGCTGGACGGAAGCCGAACCGCTCAGTCTGACCAGCTCCTGGAAGATGGTCGTCGCCTTCGTCCTCAACCGGGCCTATCCCGCCGCGCCGTTCAGCACCCTCGTTCTGTTCGGGCGCGGCCAGGACGTTGGCTTTGAGAAGGCGATCGACATGAGCCCGCGAAAGCGCCACCACGTCCGCTTCTGGGGGTTGAGCCTGGAGCGGAGCGACGAGCCGCTCAACAATCCGGAATTCTGGCTGAACGCCGATCGACCGTCGCCTGGCGCGCCCGCCCTCTGGGTGGGGGCCGGAACGCGCGACACCGGCCTCTCCTTCACCCGCTTCACCTTCCAGTTCACTCACGCGACCGACAACGATGTCAACGCCGAGCGCGATTTCATTATCTCCGAGCTCAAACGGACCGGCGCCATCGGCGACGTCGTGTTGCGGCGCGCTGGGGAAACGCTAGTCGTGCGCGTCAATCACTACGTGACCGACGGGGACGTGGCGGCGGCGAAGCTGAGCTGAGGAGTCCCTGGTGCTCGACACGAGTCTCGTTCTGCGCAGGATGAGCGAAACCGATCTCGCGCTCGCGCTCGATTGGACCGCGGCGGAAGGCTGGAACCCCGGCCTTCACGACGCGCATTGCTTCCGCGCCGCCGACCCTGAGGGATTCTTTCTTGGGCTCATCGACGGCGTCCCGGTCGGCTGCGTGTCGGCGGTCCGCTACGGCTCGGGCTTCGGTTTCCTGGGACTCTATATCGTCAAAGCGGAGCGCCGGGGCTTCGGCCTTCAGCCTTCAGCTGTGGTGCGCCGCGCTGGACCATTTCGGCGAGCGCGTGATCGGCCTCGACGGCGTCGTCGCCCAGCAGGAGAACTACCGCAAATCGGGCTTCCGCCTCGCTTACCGCAGCATCCGTCAGCGGGGCCTGGGCGGCGGCGCGGCGCCTGGCGCGCTGAGCGACCTCGCGACTATCCCGTTCGGTGAGATCGCGCGCTACGACGGGAGCGTTTTTCCGGCGCCTCGCGAAGCGTTCCTCAAGTCATGGATAAGCCAGCAGCAGGCTGTCGCTCTCGGCGTCGTGGAGGAGAGCCGCTTGAAAGGCTATGGCGTTCTCAGGCCCTGCCGGCAGGGATTCAAGATCGGGCCGCTGTTCGCCGACGACGAAGAGGCGGCGGAGCGTCTTTTCGCGGGCCTGCTTGCTCGCGCGCCAGGCTCGCCGGTTTTTCTGGACACGCCCGAAGCCAATCCGGCCGCCGTCGCGCTCGCCGCGCGCCACGGGATGGCCCCCGTCTTCGAGACGGCGCGCAAGTTCAAGAACGGCAGCCCCGAGATTGGGCTCGACCGCTGCTTCGGCGTGACGAGCTTCGAACTTGGATAGCGCGCGCCTCAGAAGGCTCACCAGCGGCCGCGCGGCGACTGCGCGGTCTGGGACCCCAATTCCCCGCAACCCGCTAGGCGCGGCGCCTACGGCATGAGCTGGCCGCCATTGACCTCGATGATCTGCCCGACGACATAGGCGCTCAGCGCCTCCGAGGCGAGGAACAGGTAAGCGCCGACGCATTCTTCGGCGGTTCCGAGCCGAGCGATCGGAATCGTCTTGCGAATGGCCTCCAAGGCGTCGGCGTCCGTGTAGCGCTCGTGAAACGGCGTCGTGATCACGCCCGGCGAGACCGCGTTGACGCGGATCTTCTTCCCGATCAGCTCCTTGGCGTGACCCTTGGTGATCGTCGAAACGAAGCCTTTGGCGGCGGCGTAGATCATCGCGCCGCCTGCGCCGCCATTTCGCGCGGCGATCGACGTCGTGTTGATGACAAAGCCGCCCTGCCGCTCGAGCCACGGTGCGGCGGCGCGGGTAACCCAGATGATCGAACGCGCATTGAGATCGATCACCGCCTGGACATGCTCGTCGCTCGCCTCGAGCGAGTTCACCCGCCCGAGCATCAGGCCGGCGTTGTTGATGAGGCCGTCTAGGCGGCCGAATCGGCTCGTCGTCTCGGCCACGATCTGCGCGCAAGCAGCCGGATCGGAGACATCGCCCTTGACCGCAAGCGCCTCGCCGCCCGCGGCCTTGATCTCGCTCACAAGCGCGTGAGCCCGCTCCGCGCTCGAGTGGTAACCGATGGCGACGCGAGACCCTTGCTCGGCGAAACCTCGCGCGACGGCAGCCCCAATGCCAGTCGAACCGCCGGTGATCAGCACGGTTTTCCCGTCGAGGTCGGGAATGACGAGGCGGGAAGCGGTCATCAGGGCGCCTTCTGGGCTGACGTATGTTTGCAAGCGTCTGGCTGGCCGTCGCGCGGAGAGGGCCCGGCCGATCGGGCGTCGATGGACGTCCCGGACGGCGCTGCGTCGACGCTCGCCATCCTAACGCACAGAAGCCTGACCACGCAAATCCTGGATAGTCGCGAAGCGCGCCCTATATAGGAGCGCGAACCGGGGGAGAGTTCAATCGATGACTGAGTCGCGCAAGCTGGCGGCGATTCTCGTGACGGACATCGTCGGCTACTCGCGGCTGGCGGGCGCCGACGAGGATCGGATCCTGGCGCGTTTGCGCACGCTGAGAAGCGACCTGATCGAGCCGACCATCTCGGTCCATCGCGGACGGGTGGTCAAGGGCACGGGCGACGGATTCATCGTCGAATTTCGCAGTGTGGTCGACGCCGTGCGCTGCGCGATCGAGTTGCAGCATGGACTCATGGAGCGCAACGCCGGCCTGCCGCCCGAGCGCCGCATCGAATTCCGGGTCGGCATTCATCTCGGCGACGTGGTCGAAGAGAGCGACGGAGACCTGATGGGGGAGGGCGTCAATATCGCCGCGCGTCTCGAGGGAATCGCGAAGCCGGGAGCGATCTGTCTGTCGGAGGACGCTTATAGGCAGGTCAAGGGCCGACTCGATCTCATGGTCAGCGATCTCGGCCAGACCGAACTCAAGAATATCGCCGAGCCGATTCGGGTCTATTCGCTCGAGGTTGGTTCGGCGGCCCAGGCCGCTCTCGTCCCCGCCCCAAGTCCCGCCCCTGTAGAGAAGGCGGCGCCGCCCCGCTTGTCGATCGTGGTTCTGCCATTCACCAGTCTTGGGGTCGATCTCGAGCACGAGATGTTTGTCGATGGCGTGACCGAGAGCCTGACGACCGACCTCTCACGCTTCAACAATGCGGTTGTGGTCTCTCGCAACACAGCCTCTACGTACAAAGGCAAATCGGTCGACGCCAAGCAGGTCGGCCGCGACCTCAACGTGCGCTACGTCCTCGAGGGAAGCATTCAGCGCGGCGGGAGCCGAATGCGCGTCAACGTTCAGCTCATCGACGCCATCACCGGAAATCATTTGTGGGCGGATCGGTTCGACAAGGCGATGGCCGACCCGTTCGACATGCAGGACGAGATCGTCTCCCAGCTCGCCAATCAATTGCGTCCGGAATTGCTCGCCGCTGAAGCCAAGCGGGCCGAGACCGTGACCGATCCGGATTCCGTCGACCTCTATTTCCAGGGGATTCAGTGGTTCAGCAAAGGCGGGCCCGACAACATCGAGCGCGCACGCGGCTATTTCGAGCGCGCGGTGGCGCTCGACCCGACCAACATCGACGCCCTTGTCGGCGCGGCGCGGGCCGACGTGCTGGTCGGCGCGATCTACACCACCGAGCATCGGGCCGAGCGTCTGGCCGACGCCGAGAAGCTCTTGATCAAGGGCATTTCGATCGCGCCGCGAAACTATTGGGCGCATATGTGGCTGGGTTTCGTCCAGATCCAGACCAATCGCGCATCGCGAGCGATTGGCGAATTGGAGCAGGCGTTGTCGCTCAACCGGAACCTTGGCGCGGCGCATGCGTGGATCGGACAAGCGAAAATCACCATGGGCCGCGCGGAAGAGGCCGAAGCTCACGTCGACCAGGCGTTCCGGCTGTCGCCCAATGACGCGGTCTCCTTCATATGGACTCACGTCCGGGGCCTCGCCAAATTCCACCTCGGAGCCGACGAGGAGGCGGTCGCGCTCTTCCGTCGCTCGGTCGACACCAGCCGGAACTACCCTCTGAACCATTTCTATATGGCCGCCGCGCTCGCCAATCTCGGTCGTCTCGATGAGGCGCAAGCGGAGGTCAAAGCTGGTCACGCGCTCGCGCCCGGTTATTCGATCACGCGCTTCCTGAGCATGGCCGAGAGCGACAACCCGACCTATCTCAAGCAGCGCGAGCACATCCTCGAGGGGCTGCGTAAAGCCGGGGTCCCGGAGAGATGACCGATTCAGCTCATCGCGGCGCGAGCTCGGCGATGAGGTCGTTGGCGGTCCTGGCCATCGCCAACCCCGCGCTGAGGTCGAACGCATTGATCGCCACGCAGACGGCGATCCCGCGCGCCGGCGCGAACGCGACGTAGGAAAAAACGCCCTGGAGGCCGCCCGCCTTCTGCAGGATGAGCGGGCGATCACGCTCGGGCGCCATGATGACCCAGGCGAGCCCCATCGCGTCCATATGACCGGATTCGTCCATGCCGAACACGGCGCTCAGTCCGTCGCGCCATAGGTAGGTTGCGTGGTCGATGAGCCTCTCGGCGGCGCGGCCGTTTGAGAATCGGTCGAGATGCCACTGAAGCCAGGCGAGGAGATCGCGCGCGCTTGAATAGAGGCCGCCGGAGCCGACGATTACATCGCCGGTCTTCGCGCTCGGCATTGGCGAACCGTCGAAATTGTGGCCCTGCATGATGCGTGCGGCCTGCTCGGTCGCGGGCGCGAAAGTCGTGTCCCGGAGGCCGAGCGGCCGGATAACGCGAGCCTCGAGAAGGTCGGCATAAGGCTGATGCGCGGCTCGGGCGAGCGCCGCAGCCAGGAGATCGAAGCCAAAGTTGGAATACGAGATCGCCGACCCCGGCGGGAACAGGAGCGGATTGGCCTTGAGCCATGCCGAAAACGCGTCCGGCGTGATGTTGACGAATGGATCGTCCGGCGGACCCGGTTCGTGCGGAACTTCGCGCGGCAAGCCGGCCGATTGCGTGGCGAGATCGATGAGTCGGATCGGCTGCGCGCTCTGCGACACGGCCGTGAATTGGGGACAATATTTAGTCAAAGGATCGGTGAGGCTGACCACTCCGTCCGCCGCCAGGCTGGCCAAAACCTGGCCGGTGAACGACTTGGTCACCGAACCGATTCGAAACAGCGTCTCCGAGCCGGGCGCGTCGCTCGCATTGTCGGTGCGCCGGCCGAAGCCCTGGATCGACGTTTGCCCATCGCGGACGACGCCAAGCACGAGCGCTGGCGTCTTGAGCGACAGGAACAGGATTTGGCCTGCGAATCCCACGGATTCGTCCAGCAAGGCCTGGCTCGCCCGCGCGGGGCCGGACCATGGCACAGCCGCCGCGGCAAGGAGGCCCAAGACTTCACGTCGACGCATCATGTTTCCCCTCAGGCTCCGTTTTGGCCGCCAGCCCGGCGCGCGAAGGCTATCACGATGGCGGCGCGGCCTTAAAACCATGCCCATGGGAGCTTTCGCTTCTCGACGCGCAATCCTTCTGCTCAGGACAGGCGGCGAGAAACCGTCGCTTGCCGGATGCGCCGACTTGCGCCAAGTCTTCCCCGTGGCGCGGCGGCGATCCCCCCTTCGTCTTTTTGCGCTTGGCGCCGTCTGGGCGGCTCTGGCGCTTTTTGCGCTCTTCATTGTCCTCGTTGGTCTCTATACATTCGTTCGGCCGGTCTCGACGTTGATGCTCGCGCGCACGGTCTCGGGCAAGGGCTATCAGCGCATTTACGCGCCACTCAAGACAATCGCGCCGGCGGCGCTCGCCGCGGTGATCGCCTCGGAGGACGCGGCCTTCTGCGACAATGACGGCGTCGACTGGGGCGCTCTGCACGAGGTCGTCAGCAGCGCGGGCAAACATGGGCCCAAGCGAGGCGCCTCGACCATCACCATGCAGACTGCGAAGAACCTGTTTCTGTGGCCTGGCCGTTCCGTCATCCGCAAGGGCATTGAGATCCCCATGGCGCTCGCGCTGGGGAAGGCCTGGTCGAAACGGCGCACACTCGAGATCTATCTCAATATCGCGCAGTGGGGCGACGGGCTCTTTGGGATCGAGGCTGCGGCTGAGCGCTACTTCCATAAGAGCGCAAGTCAGCTCAATGCCCACGAGGCCGCGCTCTTGGCCACCGCGCTGCCGAATCCGATCCTGCGGAATCCGGGGCGCCCCTCGGGCATGCAGCGCCGCCTCGCCGCCAGTCTCGAAGCGAAGGCGCGCGCCGATTCCAATTTGCTGGATTGCTTGCCGCGGTGAGGCGCAGGCTTGGCCAGGGGCGCCGGCGGTCGGCCAGCTCGCGAGGACAAGAAACTCAAGATGATCGGTTGGGAAGGCCCCAGATCGACTCTAAGGGCCATAACGCATGCCGCGAAGGCCTTCACGAAACAGAAGGCGTGATTGCGAACCCAACGACACCGCTTGGCGCCGCGGCAGTCACCCGCCTCGCAGCCCCCGTGCATGTTTCATCACGCCAATCCTTGGCTCTTGAGCGCGCGCTGGACGGCGGGCCGCTCGGCCATCCGCTCGCGATGGTCGAGCACGCGGGGAAAGGCGGCTGGGTCGACGCCGTCGCCTTCCATCCAGCGCGAGAGCGTGAAGAGGTAGGGATCGGCGATCGTATAGGCTTCACCCATCGCCCAGGGGCCCCGATCGATCGTCTGCTCGATCAGGTCGAAGCAGGCGCCGACCGACTGCGGGATTTTCTTCTTCATCGCTTCGATCGCCGCCGGATCGTCCGCCCAGCGGTAGCCGCGCCCGCGATGGGCGTGCGCGACATGCACCGTCGCGCAGAGATAGTTTACGAACCCCTGCAACTCCGCGAAGGCGAACGGATCGTCGAACGGCGCGAGTTGAGCCTCTGGATGCGTCTGCGCGATATAGGCGAGGATGGCTGGGTTCTCGGTCAAGACGCCGCGGTCGGTCGCGAGCGCCGGAACGCGCGCCTTCGGATTGATCTTGAGGTAATCCGGCTTCGTCTGCTCCGCCGCGCCGAAATCGAGCCGCCGCGTTTCATAGATGGCGCCTGCCTCTTCGAGCGCGATATGCGAGGCGAGCGCGCAAGTGTTGGGGGCGTAGTAAAGCGTAAGCATGGATGGCTCCAGAGCGGCGGGGCGCGAGAGGCGCACCGCCTATAACGCCACGATATGGTCCCGCCGTTCAAGCTCCTTGATGACCCGGTCGGCCAGGACCTCTGGCGATTCCCCGGCGGAATCGAGGGTCAGTTCGGCCGCTTCGGGCGTTTCGTAGGGCTGGTCGACGCCGGTGAAATTCTTTATCTCGCCGGCGAGCGCGCGCTTGTACAGGCCCTTGGGGTCCCGCTCAATCGCGGTTGAGAGCGGCGCATCGACGAAGATCTCGATGAACTCCCCCTTGGCCGCAGTGTCGCGAACCAGCCGTCGCTCCGCCCGGAACGGGGAGATGAACGAGCAGAGCACGATGAGCCCCGCATCGGTCATCAGCCTCGCCACCTCGCCGACGCGCCGGATGTTCTCGACCCGGTCGGCGGCGGTGAAGCCCAAGTCCTTGTTGAGGCCGTGACGGACGTTGTCGCCGTCGAGCAGCGTCGTGTGGACGCCTCGGGCGTGAAGTCTGGCCTCGACCAGATTCGCGATCGTCGATTTGCCCGCGCCCGAGAGGCCGGTGAACCACAGGATCGCGGGCTTCTGATGCTTGAGCGAAGCGTGCGCCTCGCGATCGACGGCGAGCCCATGCCGATGCACGTTGGTCGCCCGCCTGAGCCCATGCGCGATCATGCCCGCAGCCGCGGTCTCGTTGGTGGCCCGATCGATCAGGATGAAGCCGCCGGTGTCGCGGTTCTCCGCATAGGGGTCGAAGGTGACCGGCATCGTCGTTGCGATGTTGCAGAAGCCGACCTCGTTGAGATCGAGCTGTTTGGCGGCAAGCTTGTCAAAGTTGTTGACGTCGAGACGGTGCTTGAGGTCGGTCACTGCAGCGGGCGTCGTGCGTCCGCCGATCTTGAGCAGATAGGAGCGGCCGGGCAGCATCGGCTCGGCGCTCATCCATAAAACGTGCGCCGTGAACTGATCGGCGACTTCGGGACGGGCGTCGGGGCTCGACAGCACGTCGCCCCGCGCGATGTCGATCTCGTCGGCCAGCGTCAGCGTCACGGCGTCGCCGGCTTCGGCGGCCTCGGCCTCGCGGTCAGCGACCCGAATGCTCGAGACGGTGCTCTCACGGCCCGAATCGGCGGCGACAACGCTATCGCCCCGGGCCACGCGTCCGGCGGGAATCGTGCCGGCGAAGCCGCGAAAATCCTGGTGGGGCCGGTTGACCCATTGGACGGCCAAGCGAAAAGGCGCGCTGCGCCGATCCTCCTCGACCTCGACGCCTTCCAGATATTCGAGCAGATGCGGGCCCGAATACCAGGGCGTGCGCGCGCTCAGCGTCGACACATTATCGCCGCGACGGGCGGAGATCGGCAGCGCAACCAGCGTGCGAAAGCCAAGCGTTTCGGCGAATTTCCGGTAGTCGGCTTCGATCTGGCGAAAGACTCTCTCGCTATAGTCAACAAGGTCGATCTTGTTGACCGCGAGCACGACGTGGCGCACGCCGAGCAGCGAAACGATGATCGAATGGCGATGGGTCTGCGTCAGCAGACCTTTTCGCGCGTCGACCAGCACGATGGCGAGGTCGGCGTTGGAGGCGCCCGTCGCCATGTTGCGGGTGAACTGCTCATGCCCGGGCGTATCGGCGACGATGAATGAGCGCTTTTCAGTCGCGAAATAGCGGTAGGCGACATCGATGGTGATGCCCTGTTCGCGTTCGGCCTCGAGCCCGTCGACCAGCAGCGCATAGTCGATATCCTCGCCGGTGGTGCCGAATTTCTTCGAGTCGCGCGCGAGAGTCGAAAGCTGGTCGTCGAAGATCAGCTTCTTCTCGTAAAGCATGCGCCCGATCAGGGTGGACTTACCGTCGTCGACTGAGCCGCAGGTCAGGAGGCGAAGGGTGGGAAGGGCCGCCGGGTCAACCACGACGGCCATCAGAAGTACCCCTCGCGCTTCTTCTTCTCCATCGAGGAGGCTTCGTCCGCGTCGATCAGGCGCCCCTGGCGCTCGGAGGTGGTGGCCTTGCGCATCTCGGCGACAATGTCGTGCAGCGTGTCGGCTTCCGATTCGATCGCGCCCGTCAGGGGATAGCAGCCAAGCGTACGGAAGCGGACGCGCCGCATTGCCGGCTTCTCGCCCGGATTGAGCGGCAGGCGCTCGTCATCGACCATGATGAGCGCGCCCCCGCGCTCAACCACGGGGCGCAGCTTGGAGAAATAGAGCGGCACGACGGGAATGTCCTCGGCCAACACATATTCCCACACGTCGAGCTCGGTCCAGTTGGAGAGCGGGAACACGCGCAGCGACTCGCCTTCGCGAATGCGGGTGTTGTAGAGGCGCCAGAGCTCCGGGCGCTGGTTGCGCGGGTCCCACGCATGCGCCGCCGAGCGAAACGAGAAGATGCGCTCCTTCGCCCGGCTCTTCTCCTCGTCGCGGCGCGCGCCGCCGAATGCGGCGTCGAAGCGGCCCTCGTCGAGCGCCTGCCGAAGCGACTCGGTCTTCATCACTTGCGTATGGAGCTGCGAGCCCGAGGCGATGGGCGAAATGCCGCGCTTCACCCCGTCCCGGTTGATGTGGACGATCAGGTCGAGGCCAAGCCGGCCCGCCGTTTCGTCGCGGAACGCGATCATCTCGCGGAACTTCCAGGTCGTGTCGACGTGCAGCAGCGGAAACGGCGGCTTGGCCGGATAGAAGGCCTTCATCGCCACATGCAGCATGACGCTCGAATCCTTGCCGATCGAGTACAACATCACGGGATTGCGCATCTCGGCGACAACTTCCCGCATGATGTGAATCGACTCGGCCTCGAGCCGCCGAAGATGGGCCGGCAATGTGCTCGCCATCGGGGGATCCCCTTGAGAAGGCGCGGTACATAGGCGGCCCGCCGCGAGAATGCAACGATTTAAGCTATATGGATAAGTTGTTAATTGAGACGTACGATCTATGCTTGTATTGTTGTCGCTGAAGCGGCCGATTGACTCTTCGCTGGGCGGCGCCCATCGATAGCTGCGCATTCGACGGGCGATCGAGAAAGGAAATCGGCGCATGGCCAATTCCGTCATCATGGCGCCATCGATTCTGTCCGCCAATTTCGCCAGGCTGGGCGAGGAGGTGCGCGCGGTCGCCGCGGCGGGCGCGGACTGGATCCATCTTGACGTGATGGACGGGCATTTCGTGCCCAATATCACCTTCGGGCCGCCGGTCGTGGCGGCGTTGAGGCCGCTCACCGACAAGCCGTTCGACTGCCACCTGATGATCGAGCCTTGCGACGCTTATCTCGAAGCCTTTGCCAAGGCGGGCGCCGACCACATCACCGTTCACGCCGAGGCGACGAAGCATCTCGACCGCTCGCTGCAGGAGATCCGAAGGTTGGGCAAGAAGGCGGGCGTGGCGATCAATCCGGCCACGCCTGAGAGCGCGATCGAATATGTGCTCGACAGGCTCGACCTGATCCTGGTGATGACCGTCAATCCCGGTTTCGGCGGCCAAGCCTTCATTCCCGCGATGCTCGACAAGGTCGCGCGGGTCAAGCGCCTGATCGGCGAGCGGAAGATTCATATCGAAGTCGACGGCGGGGTCGCGCCGAAAACGGCGCCGCTTCTGGCCCGCGCCGGCGCGAATGTCTTCGTCGCCGGCTCGGCGGTGTTCGAGGGCGACCCGAAGGCTTACGCCAGCAATATCCGAGCGATCCGCGAGGCTGCGTAGAGGAGCCCGCTCGCCTCAGCCGGCGCCTCGGGATGCGGGCCGCGCGCCCCGGCCGGCGCCGCCGCGCGAGAAGCCCGCCTCCCGGCCCCGTCCTTTGATCTTGATTTCAAAGCCCGGCCGTCGCCTTCTAAGCGAAACCTTTGGGGAACGCTCGCGCGAAGCGCCTCGCCTCGTCGCGGCGTCCGGAGAGATTCGATGAGACAAACGGTTCGCCGCGCCGCCTTCGCCCTAGTCCTGGGGCTCGTTTCTGCGCTGGCCTCGGCGCAAACGCCGCCCGCCTCCTCCTCCGGCGAGGACGCCGCATTCGCCGCGCAGAAGGCGGCGTTCCTGGCGCTGCCGGAGGCGACCCGCAAGGCGGCGCAGGAGGCGCTCGTGTGGCTCGGGCTCTATGTCGGGGTCAATGACGGCGAGTTCGGCAAGCGAACCCGCGACTCGATCGTTGCGTTTGAGGGAAACGTCAAAGGGCCGGCCGACGGCGCACTGTCACCGCCGTTGCTTAAAGCCCTGCTCGCCGCGGCCCAGAAGGCGCGCGACGCAGCCGGGTTCCAAATCGTCAGCGACCCGAAGAGCGGCGCGAGGATCGGCGCGCCTCTCAAGCTCATAAGCACGCGCGGGGGCGCAAGGCTCGACTTCGCCTCAAGCGCCGACGCCGACCTCGCCGCCCTCTATGTGCGCCTGTCCGCGGGAACGCCCGCCCGCAAGATCACCTACAAGGCGATCAAGCCGGACACCTTCTTCGTCGTCTCGGGGCAGGAGGGGCCGGTCAAGTTCTATACGCGCTTCGACAAGAACCCGGCCGCCACCCCGCCCATCCGCGGCTTCACCTTCGCCTATCCGGCCTCGCAGAGCGCCTATCTCGACCGGGTTGCGATCGCGGTCGCCAATGCGTTCGAGCCATTCCCCGGGACGGCTCCGGCGCCAGCCGGGAGCGCAACCCTCGCCACGCCCGCGTCGGCGCCGCCCCCTGTAGTTCCCCAGCCCGCCGCGACCGCACTCGTCATCGGGCCCGGCAAGGCGCTGACCGCGCTTGAAGCGCGCGACTGCCCGAACCCGACCATCGCCGGCAAGCCGGTGCGGATCGAGCGCGCCGACGCCGCCACTGGCCTCGCAATGCTGGCCGGCGATTTCCGCGCGAACGCCGAGCCGCCGCGCTTCGGCGCGCCAGCTCAGGATCTGGTCATCCTTGGATTCGATGGACCGCGCCTTGCGACAAGCCCAGCCTCATTGATGGGCGACGAAGCGCGTCCGATCGTGACCGCTGCGGTCAGCAAGAGCGCCGGCGGCGGCCCGGCGTTCGATCGGCGCGGCGCGCTGGTCGGCCTCGTTGCGCCGATCGCGGACGAGCCCAGGCGCGTCGCCGGCGTCGCGCTTACGGCCCCGCACGCCCTGATCGCGTCCGAGTCGGTCCGCGCCTTCGTCGGCGGCGGCGAATCTGCGTCCGAGAGCGCCGCTCCGCTCACCGCCGGCGATATCGCCGCCCGCCAAGGGCACGCGCTCCTCGCCGTCTTCTGCCAGAAATAGTCCGGGCGCTCAGTGCGGGATAATTCCGGGGAAGACGAATTGCTGCAGCGCAACGAGCACGCCGAGAATGAGCGTCAGGAAGACGCTGTGCCAGAAGGTGCGGGCGAACACGACGCCTTCATGCCCGCGCAGATCCGTGACCGAGACGCCCGTCGCGATATTCTGCGGCGAGATCATCTTCCCCATCACTCCGCCGGATGAGTTGGCCGCCGCGAACAGCACCGGGTTGAGGTCAAGCTGCCTCGCCGCCACCACCTGGAGATTGCCGAACAGCGCATTGCCCGACGTGTCACTGCCCGAGAGCGCAACCGCCACCCAGCCGAGGAAGGGCGAGAGGATGACGAACAAATGCCCGACCGACGCCACACCGAGGCCGAGCGTATAGGCCATGCCGGAATAGTTCATCAGATAGGCGAGACCGATAATCAGGCAAACGGTCACGATAGCGATCCAGGCCTGTTTGATGGTACGCGCGACACACTGGAAAAATCCCCCGACGCTCATCCTGACCACGATCGCAGTGATGATGGCCGAAAGCAGGATCGCCGTTCCCGTGGCGAGCGGCTGGAAGCCCCAGACCGCGGCATAAGGCTTGTCATTGTAGAGCGTGATCGAGATCGCCTTGTCGAGGCCGGGCCAGTGAATCGCCTGGGCCCCGATCTTGAAGATCTCGAGCGTCGTCCACAAAATGACGATCGCGGTGACGATGAGCCAGGGCAGCCAGCCTTGCCAGGGACTCACGTCTGAGCGCGTGTGGAGCAGGCTGTCCCCTCCCCGGACCGCGAATTCCGGATCGGGCGCCGGCTTCCACACCTGCAGGAACAGGAGCGTGACGATCAACGAACCGAGCGACGCCAGCACGTCGGTCAAGGCGTAGTTGATATAATTCGAGGAAATGAACTGGCTGAGCGCGAAGGAGCCGCCCGCGACCAGAAGAACCGGCCACAGCGCCTTGAGCGAACGCACGCCGCCATAGAGCGTCATCACATAGAAAGGCAGCAGAAGCGCGATGAACGGCAGCTGGCGGCCGATCATGGCGCCGAGCGTCCCGGCAGGAAGGCCCGTAACCGCACCAAGCGTCGTCACCGGAACGCCGAGGGCGCCGAAAGCGACCGGCGCGGTGTTGAAGATCAAGGTGAACACCAGCGCTTCGAGCGCCGGGAAGCCGACCAGGATGAGAAGCGACGAGGTGATCGCGACCGGCGTCCCAAAGCCGGCGATGCCTTCCAGAAGCGCGCCGAAGCAGAAGCCGATCACCACCAGCACGACGCGGCGATCGTTGGGAAGATGGTTGAGAACCCACGCCCGAAAAGCGTCGAACCGGTTCGACTCGACTGCGATATTGTAGAGCAGCAGCGCGTTGACGACGATCCACATGACCGGCCAGAGGGCGAACACAGCGCCGGCCGCGATGGAATTGAAGGCGAGGGGAAGGGGAAGACTCCAGACCGCGGTCGCGATGATCAGCGCCACGATTAGCCCGGCCAACGACGCCTGCCACGCTGGCCGGCGCAAGACGCCGAGCAGGACGAGAACGACCGCCACGGGAAGCGCCGCCACGATGAAGGAGAGCGGCAGGCTGCCGGCGACGGGCGTCAGCAATTGCTTGAACATTGGTCTTTCCTCCCCCGGCCCGTGGCGGGCGAGCCCCGATCGTTCTCCCGCGCACAAATCGGGGCGACGTTGTTCATAAGACGCCCCGGCGGCGAATCAAGTTAACGGCCATTCGGCGAGCATGCGCCCGCTCTGCCCGGGCTTTAAGGCGCGCCGGGCCCCGCGAAACACTTCCGCTAACTGTCCATGTCCCACTTCTCGGCGCTCGCGCCGGCGAGTTCACGCACCCGCTGCTCGTCAGCGCCGAAGGCGCGCGCGTCGCCCTCGTAGACGATGCGGCCATCGTCCAGCACATAGGCGCGATCGGCGATCTCGACAGCCGCCCGCACGTTCTGCTCAACCAGCAGCACGGAGACGCCTTCGCGTCGCGCCGCGACGACAATCCTGAACACGTCCTCGACGATCAGGGGCGCGAGGCCCTGCGAGGGTTCGTCGAGCATGAGCAGTCTCGGGTTCAGGAGTAGGGCGCGGGCGATCGACAGCATCTCCTGCTCGCCGCCGGAAAGCTGTGCGCCCTTGTTCGTCTTGCGCTCGGCGAGCCGCGGAAACGCCTCGTAAGCCCGCTGAACCGTCCACGGACCGGGCCGTTCGACCGGAACCATGAGGTTCTCCTCGACCGTCAGGTTGGCGAAGATCCGCCGCCCCTCCGGCACATAGCCGACGCCCGCCTCGGCGATTCGGTAAGGGGGCAATCCGGTCACGTCCGCGCCGAACACCGCGACGCTGCCGGTGCGCGGGGGCGTGAGGCCGATCAGCGAGCGCAGCGTCGTCGTCTTGCCAGCGCCATTGCGGCCGAGCAGCGCGACGATCTCGCCTTCGCGCACTTCGAGGCTCACGCCATGCAGGATGTGACTCTTGCCGTAGAAGGTGTGGACGCCCTCGGCCTTGAGCGCGATCATGCCGCAGCCTTGCCGAGATAAGCGCCCTGGACCTTTTCGCTTTCGGCAATTTCCTGCGGCGGGCCCTCGGCCAGCACCTTGCCCTCGGCCAGCACCATGATCCGGTCGGCGAGATTGAAGACGACGCGCATGTCGTGCTCGATCAGCATGATCGTCAGTCCCTCCCGCCGATGCAGCCGCCGGATGAGCCGCGCGATGTCATAGGTCTCCTGGTCACCCATGCCTGCGGTCGGCTCGTCGAGCATCAGCAGCCGCGGCTTGAGGGCGAGCGACATCATGATCTCCGCCGCCCGCTGGTCGCCATGCGACAGCGCGCCCGCGCGTACATGCGCCTTGTCAGCCAGGCCGCTCAGGCTCAGAAGCTCGGCGACGCGCTCCGCCACGGCCCGCCGCGCCTTTCCGGCAAGCCAGGGTCTGAGACGATAGCCGGCCGCGATCTCGACCGCGACGCGGATATTGTCGGCGACCGAGAGATCGGGAAAGATCTCGGTGATCTGAAAGGTGCGGGCCATGCCGCGCCGCACCCGCTCGTCGGGAGCAAGCGCGCTGATGTCGCGTCCCTCGAACCGGATCGAGCCCGACGTCGGCGCGAACAGACCGCTGACCAGGTTGAAGAACGTCGTCTTGCCGGCGCCGTTGGGACCGATGATCGCGCGCAATTCGCCGGGCTCAATGGTCAGCGACACGTCGTGGATGGCGACGAGGTTGCCGAATCGCTTCGACGCGCCATCGACCTGAAGCAGGGTCACGCTTTGGCTCCGCTGCGCAGCATGCCCAGAACTCCGCGCGGAAAGAAGCGCACCACCAGCACGAACACGAGGCCGATCACCGACATCCAGTTTTCAGTGTGGCTCGAGACGTAATCCTGCAGCGCGACGAAAATCGCAGCCCCGATCAGCGGACCCCAGAACGAGCGCATGCCGCCCAAAACCGCCATGATGACGAAATTGCCGGAGAGGTCGAAGCGCAAAGCGCGCGGATCGGTGAAGTTGTTGAGGAGCGCGTAGAGCGCGCCCGCGACGCTGACGAAGAGGCACGAGATGACGAACGAGAGCCATACGTGCCACTCGATCGGCACGCCGAGAAACCGGGCGCGCCGCTCGTTCTCGCGGATGGCGATGAGAGAGCGCCCGAATGGCGAGTTGAGAAGCACCGCCATCGCGCCGACGCAGATGGCGAAAATCGCCAGCGCGAAATAATAGAAGGCCTTGTCGTTCTGGAAGATGTCGAGCCGGGCGAAGCCGAAGTCGATCGGCAGCCGATGCCAGCCGGTGAGCCCGTCGTCGCCGCCGGTGACCGCGTTCCAGCGAAAGGCGATGAAGTAGAAGACCTGGCCGAACGCGATCGTCACCATGGCGAAATAGACGCCGCGCAGCCTGACGATGAGGGCGCCGATGACCATCGCCGCGATCGTCGCCACGACGACGCCGAGCCCGATCGCGGGGATCGTGCCGGCGTCCAGATACTTGATCGCCATCGCCGCGCCATAGGCGCCGAGCCCGAAATAGGCGGCGTGGCCGAACGACAGAACCCCGGTGAAGCCGAGCAGGAAATTGAGCGACATCGCCGCAAGGCCCATCACGACGATCCGAGTGGCGAGTTCGGTGTAGCCGCCGATCGCGCCCATCCAGAAGGGCATGAACAGCAGAATCACGCAGACGGCGGCGTCGAAGGCGCGGCCGCGCCTCAATGAATCCTCCCCTCTTCGCCGAGCAGCCCGCGCGGCCTGATCAACAGAACGAGCCCCATCATCACGTAGATCACCGCCTCGGTGGCGGAGGGAAAGTAGACCGCCGCCAACCCCGAGGCGACGCCGATCAGCAAGCCGCCAAGCAGCGTTCCAAAGAGACTGCCGAGGCCGCCCACGATGATCGCGACAAAGCTCGGCATGATGAGATTGGCGCCGATGGTGGGCGAGAGGCCAAGGAGCCCGGCCGCCAGCACGCCGGCGAGGCCGGCCATGTAGATGCCGATGCCGAAGTTGAGGCTGCGCAGCACCCGGACGTTGACGCCAAGCGTCGAGACCGTGTCGAGATCGCGCGTGCCGGCCCGGATTCGCATGCCAAGGCGCGTGTATTTGAGCACAGCGAACAGGCCCCCGACCGCCGCCGCAACGATGATCACCATGAACACCCGATAGCCGGTGAGGAAAAAATACTGGCTCGACAGCGGGCTCATGAGCCAGGCGGGAACCTGAAACGGAACGCTCTGCGCGCCCCAGATCATCCGCGACACATCCTCGAAAATATAGGCGAGCCCGAAGGTCAGGAGCAGGCTGTAGAGCGGGTCCTTGCCATAGAGCGGGCGGATCAAGAGCCACTCGACGACGAGGCCAAGCACGGCTGTCAGGGGCGGCGCGAGGATCAGCGCGCCCCAGAATCCCACGTAAGGGATCAAGGTGTAGGCGAAATAGGCGCCAAGCGCCAGAAATCCGCCGTGGGCGAAATTGATGACTCCGCTCAGGTTGAGGATGAGCGACAGGCCAAGCGCCATCAGCGCATAGAACGCCCCGACGATCAGGCCGTTGAACACATTGAACAGAACGACCTGAGTCATGCGCCAAGATTCGCCGTTGGCGGAAAGTAGGGCGGACCCTCCTCCGCCGCTCCGGGCGCGTTCATGCCGGCCACTTCATGCTGCACCCGCTTTCCGCAAGTGGTCCCGCGACCTTGGCGCCGTCGACCATGGGCTCCTCCCAAACTGCAACCGCCGGCTCCAGCCGGTTCACGCTTCAACCGGCGCTCCGTCCCGCGGCGGTCTCGTCGATGCTCAGCTCGGCCAGGTCATCTTGCAGCCGCTCTCTTCGACCGAGCCGGCGACATCGGCGCCGTTGACGACCTTGGCGACCTTGACCAGATCGTCCGGCGCCGAGCCCTTCGCCTGCGCCTCGCCGACGAATAGCGAGGCGAGAAGCTGATTTTGCCCCGCGCGGTAGAACGCCGGATTGGGGCCGAGCGCGATCTCGGGCGGCAGATGAAAGTCCTGCAAGGCCTTCGCCATGTCGACCGCCTTCAGCGACTTGGCCTTCTCGGCGGCGAGCGCACAGGTCCAGCCGGAAACGTAGCCGAACCACGTGCGCGCCGTCGGCACGCGACCGGTGCGCTTCTTGGTCGCCTCGACGAATTCGGCGACATGGGGCACGCCGGGCTGGTTCCAGTACCATTCGAAGACCCAGGTCCCGACGCGCGCCTCAGGCGGCAATCCTTCGAGCGGCTCCAGTTCCTGCTGCGCGCCAGCGAGATGCACCTTGTTCTGCAGCCCGAACTGGACCGCCTGCTTCAGGGCGTTCAACATGTCGTCGCCCTGGACAAGGAAGACGATGACGTCGGGGTTCGCCGCCTGCGCCTTGATGAGATAGGAGGAGAAATCGACGGTCCCAAGCGGCGTGAGGTCGCCACCTACTCGCTCGCCGCCAAGCTTGGCGACCGCCTTGACCATGCCGGATTCGAGCGTGTGCCCAAACGAATAGTCGGGCGTGATGTAATAGAACTTCTTGCCGTAGTCCTTGACCAGCGGACCAGCGATGGCGTTGGCTTCCATCTGCGTCGCGTTGCAGACGCGGAACACGTTCCAGTGGCAGCTCGAGCCGGTGATCGCGTCGGTGTGGCCGCCCGGCACGATGTGGATCACGCCCTTCTCGCTAGCGACCTGCGCCATGGCCATCGCCAGGGCCGAGTTGACGTTGCCGAGCAGGAAATCGACTTTGTCGCTTTCGATCAGCTTGCGCGCTTTCTGCACCGCGGTGCCTGCGTCGCCGCTGGTCGAATCCTCGACCAGAAGCTGAGCCTGACGGCCTAGGATGCCGCCCTTGGCGTTGATCTCGTCGATCGCCATCTGGCAGCCGACGAGTTCGTTCTTGCCGTTGGCGGCGTAGGTGCCGGTCAGCGGATTATCGAGACCGAGCTTAACCGTGTCGGCGGCACGGGCGCTGATGACAAAGGGGCTGGCGAATTGGGCGGCGGCGAGCGCCGCTCCCGATTTGACGAGGCTGCGGCGGCTTATGCGTGCGCGCCAATTGGACGTGGGCAAGCTTCTCTCCCTTGTTCGGATAGTTGTCGCTCCGGCCCGGCGCAAGCGCCGCCTGACGATCCTGGGGGTTATCGATCGTACGGCACTTTCGTCGATGCACGCTTGAGCCGTCAAGCCAAGAGGCGCAGTCCGCGATCCTACCCATTAGTCCAATATCACGATCCGACAGGCCAATAAGGCGTCGCCCGGATCAGCCGCAAACGCGAGCCGGATCGCGACCGAGTCGCCGCTCCGCCGGCGATGATCTTGCCCTCGTCCATCGCCATCAAGCGACGGCCGGCGTCATGAATTCACAGCCGGCATTTTAGATAGGTCGTGTCGAGCGACGTGTCTCCCGTTGGACTGTAGACGATCTCGGCGCCGCTGCGAATCTTGAAGTGGACAGTTTCGGAGCGGAAGCTGATCGAGTCCTGACAATCGAGCGATACGGCGACGCCATTCTTGTCGCGCCCCACGCTGACGATCCGGCACACGCCGGTCGGCGAGCGGATCTGGCCGGGCTCAATGATGACAGCCTGGGCGAACTGGTCCACCGGTCGCCGGTAGCTCAGGGCTCCGCCGCTCCGGACAAACAGCTTTTGGCAGTCCGCGGCCGAGGAAGCCCACGCGCCCAAAAGGCGCGGGTCGAGCGTGGCGGCGAGACCGGCGCTTGGAGCCGCCGCGGTCAATCCCAGGACGACAGCAAGAACGGCGCGCCGGGCCTGCGGCTGGAGGCCCGCCATTCGTCCCTCTGCGCGTGAAAAACGACAGGCCAATTGCGCCTCCCCTCTGCACGCAATTCGAGCGCGCTCGGTTCCGAGGCGGCGTTTGTTTTCTGACCGTGCTCCCACGACCATACGCCTAGAACACAGGTTCGCCCAGCGCGATCTCGGCCAGGGGCGACAGCAAGACGACGTCGGAGCGCGCATTCTTCGCTCCCAGGATCAGCACCTCGGACTGGAAGCCGGCGATGTTGCGGGGCGGCATGTTGACGACGCAGACGACGAGGCGGCCCATAAGCTCGGCCTCGGAATAACTGGTGACCTGGGCGCTCGACCATTTCCGCCCGAGCGGGCCGAAGTCGACCTCGACCTTATAGGAAGGATTGCGCGCTCGCTCGAACGGCCTGACCGTGACGATGCGCCCGACGCGCATGTCGACCTTGGAGAAATCGTCGTAGACGATCGGCGGCTTTTCCATCAGGCCTTCAGCGCTTCCTGATGCGCGCTGACCAGAGCGGCCAGGCTCTCGAAACGAAAATCGTAATCGGGCGTTTGCGCAGTCGCCATGGCCGCGCCCGAGCCTTGCTCACCGTGGCGCCGGTGAATCCAGCACGACGCGAGTCCGATCTCGTTCGCCGGTCCGTGGTCGTGGAACAGGCTTTCTGCGGTGTGCAGGATCTGGCTCTTCTCGAGCCCGAGCGTCCTCAGTTTGGCGAGCATGTAGTCAAAATTGCGGGGCGAGGGCTTGTAGGAGCCGCAATCCTCGGCGGTATAGACCGCGTCGAAATCGACCCCGAGCTTTTCGTTGCTGAAGGAAAAGCTTTCGTTGTCGACGTTCGACAGAATGGCCAGTTTATAATGCCGCTTGAGGTGCTGCAGCGCGGCGGCGGCGTCGGCGAACGCCGGCCAGTTGCGGACCGACCGGCCGTAAGCCGCGCAATCGGTCCAGGTCGTGGCGACGCCCCACTCCTCGGCGAGGCGGCGATAGACGGTCGCGAGCAGATCCCGATAGAGCTTCGCCGGCGTCTGGACCTGCTGCGACGACTCATGGCGCGCATGCGCTTCGAGGATCTCATCGCGCCTAAGCGGGCGCCCCGCCCTGCCGGTCAAGGGCTTCAGCGCCTCGATCATCCCCGTTTCCCAGTCGATCAGCGTCCCATAGCAATCAAAGGTCAGGGCCTTGAAATCGGTGAGCCTGGGGGCCGGCCCGCCGCTCGATGCTGAAGATTTGGAGGATGTCATTGGATGAATGGTGGAGCCAGACGGAATCGAACCGACGACCTCTTCAATGCCATTGTCAAGGACTTTCATTTCTGATGATTTCCTCTCGGTCTTCGTTTCTTTCCAAGTCCTTTGAAGTTAGTCAATTTTAGAGTATTCGTGTTTTCTGGTCGTTTCCTGTTGTCGATTTGTGGTGGCGATTTAAGTTGGAAGCCTTCGATGGTCAAGCTGACCAAGCAATCTCTCGCAAGCCTAGCAGGCCGTTGAAAAAGTCGCCGGCCGGCGGACTCGGGATGCGGCTCTCGAAAGCGAAATTCGGATCAAAGCAGTTTCGGAAGGATACGATCCGACAATTGGAATTATGCACGAGGGTGGCGACGGCTCGTCGAAATTCATTTTCGATTTAATGGAGCCAGAGCGACCTCGGGTTGATCGAACCGTGCTTGATTTCGTCAAAGGCCACGTTTTCGATCCGGCCGATTTCGTCATTCGCGCAGACGGGGTTTGCCGGCTTAACCCTGAAATGGCGCGGACTGTGGTGGCTAGGGTGTCGACATTGAAGATTTACGGCTGAAACGCTGGAGTCGATGTTAAGCGGACGTTGTGGATCGCGCTCTGTATGTTGCAATTGGGCGGGAAGCGCGCCCACAGCTGCCGCCTCGGGAAGGACCGGAGTCCGCGCCATAGCCGACATACAATTGGGAGCGCGGAGTACGCTCACCGCCCGAAGCAGGCATCGATCAAGGCGCCGTCACAACATACGGAAGGGCGGAGAGCGGCCCTTCCCCGCCGCCGCCTCCACGGCACGCGTCCGCCCGGAGCGGACTATGAATCCCAGCGACCGGCAGGTTATGATCAAAGCGACTGGGAAGCGGGCGCTGATGCGTGAGGCTCGGATCGCGATGCGGACAATTGGTGCGGCGTGGGTGCACAGCGACTTGGCAGACGAGGAGGCAGCTGAGCGGATTGTCAGCCGCGCAGGAAGAAGCGCGAGGATGAGCAGGCAGCGGTCGCCGTCCGACTTGAAGCGAAACTGGATGAGATCGGGCTAACGGCGTCGTCGAAGAGGTTGGGGCCGATGCGGCAAATTTGGGAAGGTGATTGAGGGAAAAAGGAAGCCTTCGGCGTCACTGCAGAGGAAAGCCAATCTTGACGCGTAGGTGCGTGTATCCTGTCAGCGAACCGAACTCGACTGACGTGTTTTGCGTCCTCGAAAGTAATATTGGATCCTACTTGTTCGAGAACTGCCTTAAGCTTCCATGGGACAGCCGTTGACGTTAAACAGATCATCTCCCATCCGGATTATACCGAAACCGCCGACAACGTCCCCGTGAATGACGTAGCCGTCCTGGAATTAGAGAGTGCTGTAGGCGCGCAGCCGATAGAAGTCCTTAGTGAACCAAACGCCCACTCGTTTTTGGAAAACCCCTCTAACAGACTTTTAATCGCTGGTTGGGGTAGAACCAATTTCGGTGACGATCAACCTTTGTCGAATGCGTTACTTAATGCGTACGTTCCGATTACGTCGCTTAGTGTATGCAACGGTGACGGAATATATCACGGGCTTGTTCAAAGTACTATGGTATGCGCTGGACTGGGAACGACAGACGCTTGCCAGGGCGACAGCGGTGGACCGGCAATGGCATATGTAGCAGGATCCCCGTTTCTAGCAGGCCTTGTAAGTTGGGGGGCTGGCTGTGGCAACGGCAAATACCCAGGCGTATACGTCAATATGTCGTCGTATGTGGGATGGGTGGAACATAATGAGCCGCAGTAATCCACGAAAGAAGACCGCGCTCATCGGGGTGATACTCTCGATGCTTGCCACACTGGCAGACGGTGCGTATGCTGACAACTTCTTGGGTCCGACAATATTGTATGGAACGCCTGAGGCAAGGGACGCAGCTTCAAAAAGCATTCCGCCTATCTTGCTGGACTCATTGGACTATGGTTCAAGCGGAACTCGCTCTCTGGCAGTAGAGCCTCGCATTGTCGGGGGAACGTTAGCCCCTATTGGAGCTTACCCTTGGCAGGTTTCTCTCGGAGTTCGAGGGGTTGCTCGTCCATTGGATCATTATTGCGGCGGTGCTGTAATATCCTCGCAGTGGGTGCTGACTGCGGCGCATTGTGTCTTTGGCCAAGTGGAGGCCAGAAATCTACAGATATTGAGCGGTACGAACTCTTTAGTGGATGGTGGAACGATAACGTTTGTCACTTCTGTTATTCTACATGATAAGTGGAACCCCGTCACGTTCGATAACGACATTGCGCTGCTAAAGCTGTCGACTGCGGTAGATGTAGTGCCTATCGCGTTGGTTTCGAGTGAGCTTGCGTCGACCATAGAACAGGCTGGGAAGATCGCTATTGTTGCCGGGTGGGGTTTGACCCGTGAAGATGGCTCGGTTTCGCCCGCTCTTAGGAATGTCACGATACAGTTCGTCTCCAAGGCAGATTGCGCCAGTCCCGCTGCATATGGCTCCGCTATTACGGACTCCATGATTTGTGCAGGCTTCGCCGAGGGCGGGAAAGATTCGTGCCAAGGCGACAGCGGTGGATCGATGATGATACCTGACGGGAAAGGAAGCTTACTTTTGGGAGGTATTGTTTCATGGGGGGAGGGATGTGGACGTCCCGGCAAGTATGGCGTCTATACTTATCTTACCAGCTACGTTGATTGGGTATCGAAGGTAGCAGGGCTACCAATTCCGACGATTAGCAAGTGATAATTGACCGATGCGGGCGATATACTTCAATGTATTGTGTTGGGCGTTTATCGCGAGTTGATAGGCTGCTGCATCGTTAAGCCCAAGGGATCGGCCTTGTCCGACGTGTCCATACCCGTCGCGCAAAGACCAACAGAAGGGGCGACGGCATATGTGTAAATCCTCAAACCTGGATGGGAATCTGCTGCTCTTTGTTGGTCGCCTTGTCCTTGGCGGTCACGTTGACAATACGTTGGCGTCGATATCGAACGTCACCTCGATCTGCGGCACGCCGCGCGGCGCGGCCGGAATTCCAAGCAGAATTCCACTTGGTGAGGCTCCCCCGCTTTGCGGGTAGACAACTGTGCCGAGCGGTAGAAGCGTCGGTCAAGGATGTGCTCATATACGGCGTTCCCTATACCCCCTTGCGGAACAAAAAAAGAACTTGCACATGAGAACAAACAGTGTACATAGTAACCGCATTGGGGGGCGCGCAAAACCGCGATTGCGGATCGGACGCTGCCCGTGAGAGAAGGAGGATGGTTATGACTCAACCCAATCTTCGCCTCGTGGAGGGGACCAGCGTGGACAAGACCAAGGCGCTCGACGCCGCCCTGTCGCAGATCGAGCGGGCGTTCGGCAAGGGCTCGATCATGCGCCTCGGCAAGCACAAGGCGCTCGAAGTCGAGACGGTGCCGACGGGGTCGCTCGGGCTCGACATCGCGCTCGGCGTCGGCGGCCTGCCTCGCGGCCGGGTGATCGAGATTTATGGCCCCGAATCGTCGGGCAAGACGACACTGACGCTGCATGTCATCGCCGAAGCGCAGAAGAAGGGCGGCGTCTGCGCCTTTGTCGACGCCGAACACGCGCTCGATCCCGTCTATGCGAAGAAGCTCGGCGTCAATCTCAACGATCTCCTGATTTCCCAGCCGGACACGGGCGAGCAGGCGCTTGAAATCACCGATACGCTGGTGCGCTCGGGCGCGGTTGACGTCCTGGTCATCGACTCGGTTGCGGCGCTGACGCCCAGGGCCGAAATCGAGGGCGAAATGGGCGACTCACAGCCGGGATTGCAGGCGCGGCTGATGAGCCAGGCGTTGCGGAAGCTGACCGCCTCGATCTCGCGCTCCAACACCATGGTGATCTTCATCAATCAGATCCGCATGAAGATTGGTGTGATGTATGGCTCGCCCGAGACCACGACGGGCGGCAACGCCCTCAAGTTCTACGCGTCCGTTCGCCTCGACATTCGTCGCATCGGCGCGATCAAGGAACGTGAGCAGGTGGTTGGCAACCAGACCCGGGTGAAGGTGGTCAAGAACAAGGTCGCCCCGCCGTTCAAGCAGGTTGAGTTCGACATCATGTATGGCGAAGGCATTTCCAAGGTTGGCGAACTGATTGACCTTGGCGTCAAGGCCGGCGTGGTGGAAAAGTCGGGCGCCTGGTTTTCTTTCGACAGCGTCCGGCTTGGCCAGGGGCGGGAAAACTCCAAAGCCTTCCTGAAAGCAAATCAGGAGATGGCCGACAAGATCGAGCATGCCATTCGAGAGAATTCGGGGCTGATCGCCGAGCGGATCCTCGAAGAGGATCGCTCGTCCGAAAACGACGCTGAAGAAGCCTGATCCGCCTCCTTTGGGTCCGCCCCTTGCGTCCCCATAAGAAGGAGCGCCCATCCGCCAGGGAAGCCGTTTTGGCCTTCGCGCGTCCGGGCGGGCGCGAGAGCGGTCCACCTCCCGCCGCTCTCGCGCCCCGTTCCGATTGAATCCGGCGAGGTTCGGGCTTCCTTCAGCGGGGGCGTCCTGGAAGCCGGATGATGAGCGATCCGCTCATGACGGGCCGCTTCAGAGCGCGGTCGGGAGGCGAATTCAAATGGCTCTCGGCCCGTAACATAAGGGGCCAGGCGGCGGCCCATAGGGGGCGGGGGGCGTCCCCGTTCGGTGGGATTCACGACGCCGGGGTTGAGAAATCGTGGCCGAGCAAATCGCCGATCCTCTCGATCGTTCTGTCGACCGACGCCGCGTCGCGCGGCGGGTCCTCGAGAGCGTAGTGTCCCTGCTTGGGAAAGATGGTGGTGACCCGATCGCCCCAGGCGGCTTTGACCGCGGCGAGGATGCGCGACTTGTCGTCAATGAGCGCGTAGCGGGCGGCGGGAAGGCGGCGCTCCACGTCCTCGAGTTCTTTCTCCTTATGGATGTAGATCAGCACATTGCCGTCGAACGCCTCCCACAGGCCCGAGCGCAGGATCTTGCGCGGCTGAAAAATGGCGTCGCCATCCGACAGGATGGCGGGCCGTCCCCATTGGCGGACATGTTTCACCGTGTCCAGCGCATGCGGGTAGAGGCGATCGGCGAACGGATAGTCGAGCAGCCAGTTGGCGGTGACGAAGATCGCCGAATTGTGCGGGTCTTCGAGCCTGAGGCGCTCGAGCGCCCCGAGATAATCCATGTATCCCAGTGCGGCCCAGAGCTCGTCCATGATTGCCCAGTAACGCGCTGAGGCGCGATCGCCATGGGCGGCTCGCAACCGTTCTCGAAGGTCGTCCCGGAATCGGTCATTGTCGAAAAGCGTGTTGTCGACGTCGAACAGGAATACGGTGTCAGCCGTTGGATTCATTCCGATGTCCCCTTTGGCGAACGACCCGGTAGGCGAATCGCGCTCTCTCTTCGCCATCGCGGAGCGCGGCCTGCCCAGTCAAGTCGGAGCGGCGTGATTCCAGCGCGGCGCCAGGTCCGTTGAACGATGGGGAGCGTCTGCAGGCGGAAGATCCAGGCCGAGGCGCGGCCCGCAGCAACCGTGCGATGAACGGACAGACCGTAAGATCGACCGCCGACAGTTCGCCAGTCGTACCACGACCCGATGATCGGAACCGATCATCGCCTTAACCGCCGAAGCGCCCGCGCCGTTGCGCGGAATCGAGCGCGATGAGTCGCGCTCAAATGGAACGGGTATCGGACAGTCGCCGGCCGGGGCGTCGCCCCTCGGGGCGAGTTCCCGCTGAAGATCGTTCAGCGTCTCTTCCGATCCGCCCCATGTCGCGAAACGCCGGCCGATCCCGGCCGCGGGCGCGATCGGCCTCCATCCGCCGCTGCATCGCGCGCTGGCGCGGCCGGTGAGCAGAAAGGCCCGGCCCGAGCGGCGAGCGATCCTCAATGGACTCGACGATCGCCGCCGATTCGGCGCCCGCGAAATCGCCATCGGCCAGAATCCGCGTGGTGGCGCGGGTCGGGCGCGCTGAATTCGCGCCTGTTCAAGTCGGCGGCGTCGAGCAAAAGGGTTCGGCGATGATGAGGAATTCCTTTGGGGCCGAGCGCGCGCCTGATCTGCCAGGCGCGGGGCCAGTCGGAGCCGCAATAGCAGCGGACCGACAATCGGTCAGACTTTGACTGTCGAGGCCTGGTAGATCTCCTCGATCGAATCCGTCAGCTCTTTATTGAACTCGGCCTCGGACATCGAACGCTTGAGGCCTTCGGCGAGGGCGCGCGAGAAGCTCGCGATCATCCCGTGATTGGCGGCGAGGCGCTTGCAAGCCACATCGCGCGTATAGCCGCCCGAAAGCGCGACGACGCGAACCACCCGCTTGTCGTTGATCAGCGGCATATAGAAGTCGGGAACCTCCGGCAACGTCACCTTGAACATCACCTTGCGGCCGGCCGGCAGCGCGTCGAGCCCTCGGGTCAGTTCGTCAAGCAGGATCCGCTCGGCCCCGGCCTTGTCGGGGCTTTTGATCGAGATTTCCGGCTCGAGAATGGGGGTGAGCCCGTGGCTCAGGATCTGCTCGCCGAATTCGAACTGCTGCCTCACGATGGCGGCGATGCTGGTTTTCGAGGCGAGGTTGATGACCGAGCGCATCTTGGTGCCGAACACGCCGAGCTTCCCCGCCCGGGCGAGCAGCTTGTCCAGGTCCGGCATCGGCTTCATCAGGCTGACGCCGTCCTTCTCCTCCGCGAGCCCCTTGTCGACCTTGACGATCGGAACAACGCCCCGCTCCTCCCAGAGGTAGGTCGGCGCCGGCTTGCCCTTCGCCTCGCCGTCCATGGTGCGCTCGAACAGGATGGCGGCGATGACCCTGTCGCCCTTGAAAGAGGGCGCGCTTATGACGCGCACGCGCATTTCATGCACGAGCTCGAACATCTTGGCGTCGTCGCCTTTATATTCGCTGTCCGGAATCCCGTAGAGCCGCAGCGCGCCGGGGGTCGATCCGCCGCTCTGGTCGAGAGCCGCGATGAAGCCGGGCTTCGTCGACATCTGCGCCATCATCTGGTCGTTCGCCATGGCCGTCATCCTCGCGTTCGATGTTGTCGCGCGCCGGTCGCGCTGGCTCGTGCAATGGGCCGGACGGGACGCGGGCGTCAAGAGCGCCAAACGCCGCGCTCGCGAGTGCGTCTCAAGCCGAAGGCGTCCGCGCCGCACTCTATCAAAGATCGGGCGACTGTCACGCGCCGCCAGTCGCCAATCGGGGCAAGATGCGCGCCGCCATTTGATTTGGCTTGTGCCCATTTATGATCAATGAGTTAGACGTGAGTAGAATCGGCGGCGAAACAGCCAGGGCGCGGGCGGTTCCGAGGCCTATCCCCTCCACCATGCCGCGTGGGGTCGCTCCCCCGCCAGGCAGGGGAGGAGGGCGCCCGCGAGCCGAGCCTGCGCCTCCTTAGCGGCGCACGGGCCATGGGGTATTGACCGTCGCCCGCCATGCGTCTCCCCCGGAACCAAGTCCCCTGGAACCAAGTCCTCTGGAACAAAGCACGGCCAGCCGCGTTCGATGCTGGGGCTGGCGGAGACGCCATGTCGGCCCGCAGGAGACGTACCGATATGCCTGGAAACCTTATTTATTACGCCCTTGTTCTGATCGTCATCGCGCTCGTGGCGGCATTCTTGGGCTTCGGCGGCGTGGCCGGCACCGCCATGGGCGGAGCGCACCTGCTCATTTGGCTGGCGGTCGTCGTCGTGATCGTCGGGGTTGTGTTCGCCCTCATTCGAAGAGCCTGAGTTCGGCCAATGCGCAGAGCCCAACCGCCCGAGTAAGGCGCGCGCCCCAGTCGCCGGCTTGACCCAGAGGCGGTCAAGCTGGCGTCCCCTTTTCTCTCCGGGAGAAAGGGGGCGGTGCAGGGCGTGCTGAGGGCGCCTGTCGGGCTATCGGCCGCCGGAGGACGCCATCCGCCCAGATGGCTATGGAGCGGCGGGCGAGCGGACTTCCTTCGCGCCCGCCTCAGATTCTCCCGTGGACCGGGGCCGCCTTTCGAAGGCGACTGTGGTCTTATTTTACCTGGTACATATGTACGTATAGCTATGCGTTCGGCGCAATCTGCGTTCGCCGCTGGCCGCGCGACCGTTGCAGAAAAGTGAGCTCAAGACCTTGAAAAGGCTTCGTCGCGCGCAGAATCGTACAGTCCTGCAGAGTCGCACCTAGCGCATGCCTGTGGGCTGGCCTACGACCCCGTCGAGCTAGGCGATGAGGTCCCGCGTCACTTCCTCGCGGTTGGTCTCGTTCAACGTCTCGTGCCGGGCGTTCGCGTAGATACGGGTCGTGAGCTGGGTGAAGCCGGCCCCCTTCAAGTCGGCGATCAGGCCCTTGATATTGGCGCCGACCGGGTCGTGCTCGCCCGAGAAGACGTAAAGGGCCATGTCCTTGCGGATCGGCGCGAGGCTGGCCGGGCTGGTGACGCGGGGCAGGGCGTCGAGGACGTCGATGGCGAGCTGGGTCGTGAACGGAAAGCCGCAATAGGGATCGGTGACATAGGCGTCGACTTCGCTTTCGTCGCGCGACAGCCAGTCGTAAGGGGTGCGCGCGGGGCTGAACGCCTTGTTGAAGCCGCCGAACCACATCGCGAAAAGAGGATCGCTCTTGCCCCGCTTGCCGAGGCGCAGGCGCTCCTCGCGGGCGATCAGCCTGCCGAGAGTCGCGATCGCCGGCGGTTTGCCGCTCGACCCCGAAAGCGCCACGCCCGCCAGCGCGTCGGAATGTTCGGCGATAAACCCGCGGCCGAGAAACGAGCCCAGCGAATGGCCGAGGAAGACGATGGGGATGACCGGCTGCTCGGCGGCGATCAGGCGGTTCAGGGTCCAGAGGTCGCCGATCACCTTGTCCCATCCGCCCGCATCGGCGAAATGACCGACATCGGCGGCCGGCGTCTTGGGCCCGTGGCCGCGCATGTCGGCGGCGTAGACGCCATAGCCGGCGGCGTTGAGCGCGGCGGCGAGACGCTCGTAGCGGGCGCTGTGTTCGGCGAGGCCGTGGGCGATCTGCACGATGGCGCGAGGCCGCCCTTCGGGCAGCCAGCGACGCGCCAGGAGGGTTTGGCCGTCGTCGGCGCGAAGCGTGAACTCGCTCTCTGGCATTCTCGCTCCCATCTCAATGGATGGCGGATTGTCTTTAGAAATCCGCCCTCTGCGTCAAGCGCGCGGACGAGGCCAGACTCCGTTCGGTCTCGGCAAATTTACTCCTCGCAGAATCGACCGGGATCGTTTAGGAGCAAAGTCCCATGGCGCGGTATATCTTCATCACCGGCGGCGTGGTTTCCTCGCTTGGCAAGGGTTTGGCTTCAGCGGCTTTGGGCGCGCTTCTGCAGGCGCGCGGCTATACCGTCCGCCTGCGCAAGCTCGATCCCTATCTCAATGTCGATCCGGGCACGATGAGCCCGACCCAGCATGGCGAAGTTTTCGTCACCGACGACGGCGCCGAGACGGATCTCGACCTCGGCCATTACGAGCGTTTCACCGGGCGGAGCGCCAACAAACAGGACAACATCACCACCGGGCGCATCTACCAGGAGCTGATCGCGAAAGAGCGGCGCGGCGATTTCCTCGGCGCGACGGTGCAGGTCATTCCGCATGTCACGAATGCGATCAAGGACTTCGTCCTCGAGGGCAACGACGGAGTCGACTTCGTGCTGGTCGAGATCGGCGGCACGGTCGGCGACATCGAAGGTCTGCCGTTCTTCGAGGCGATCCGCCAGCTCGGCAACGACCTACCGCGCGGCCATGTCGTCTTCATCCATCTGACGCTGCTGCCGTTCATTCCAACGGCGGGCGAGCTCAAGACCAAGCCGACCCAGCACTCGGTCAAGGAACTGCGCTCGATCGGCGTCCAGCCGCATATCCTGCTTTGCCGCTGCGATCGCGAGATTCCGCGCGACGAGCGGCGCAAGCTCGCGCTCTTCTGCAACGTGCGCGAGGGCGCGGTGATCGAGGCGCGCGACGCACGGTCAATCTATGACGTGCCGGCGCTCTATCACGCCGCGGGCCTCGACCGCGAGGTGCTGGCCGCCTTTGGCATCGAGCCCGCGCCCAAGCCCAATATGGGACGCTGGGACGGGGTCTCGAAAGCCTATCACAATCCCGAAGGCGAAGTGTCGATCGCGGTGGTCGGCAAGTACACCGGGCTCAAGGACGCCTATAAATCGCTGATCGAGGCCCTGACCCACGGCGGCATGGCCAATCATGTGCGCGTCAAGCTCGACTGGATCGAAAGCGAGATTTTCGAGGGCGCCGACCCCGCGCCGCGGCTCGAGGGCGTGAACGGCATCCTTGTGCCCGGCGGCTTCGGCGCGCGCGGCGCCGAGGGCAAGATTCTCGCGGCGCGGTTCGCGCGCGAGCGAAAGGTGCCCTATTTCGGCATCTGCTTCGGCATGCAGATGGCGGTCATTGAGGCGACGCGTTCGCTGGCCGGACTTAAGGAGGCGAACTCGACCGAATTCGGCCCGACCCCCGAGCCGGTGGTCGGGCTCATGACCGAGTGGCTAAAGGGCAACGAACTGGAGAAGCGGCAAGCGGCCGGCGACCTCGGCGGCACGATGCGTCTCGGCGCCTATAAGGCTGATCTCAAGCCCGGCTCGCGCATCGCGGAGATTTATCGGGACACGGAGATTTCGGAGCGCCATCGCCACCGCTACGAGGTCAACACGGCCTACCGCGCGCGCCTGGAAGCAAAAGGCCTCGTGTTCGCCGGCATGTCGCCGGACGGCCTGTTGCCCGAGACAATCGAGTTCGCCGACCATCCCTGGTTCATCGGCGTGCAGTTCCATCCGGAGCTCAAATCGCGGCCGTTCGAGCCCCACCCGCTGTTCGCTAGCTTCATCGCCGCGGCCAAGGCGCAAAGCCGGCTGGTGTGACACGCTGCCGGGCGGAGCGCAGCGCGGCGCGTCGGCGATTTTTAAGCCCGAGCCGTCTCGCCTTCGATCACTGGGCGAGCGGAGCGCGCGCGTTTCCGCCCGTACAAGTAACCCGCCGGTTCAACATTTGGGGAGCGGGGCCTTTCGTGTTGCCAATAGAATTGTACTCTGCATAAAGCGGTCTCGATCCGGGGCGATATGCGCTCCCGGATGCGTGGATTTCGTTTTTCTAAAGGAAACATGGCGACGGCAGAGAAGATGAAGCGTCGCTCCGAACCAGAGCTTAAACGGCCATCGCGGGAGACGCTCGAACAACAGGGAGGCCGTTGGCGTCTGGTCGGTGAGGAAGAGGCCTTGCCCGCGCATTCGCCGCCCGGACTCGTTCCGGCGCTCGAAAACGCAGTTGCGATTGTTGAATTTCTCAACAGAACCCCTCCGCATGACGCCTCCCTCGTCGAGATCTCGGGCGCGCTCGAGATCTCGAAGAGTCACGCGCATTCCATCTTGAAGACCCTCACGCATTATGGCTGGTTGAAATTCGACAATCGTTCAAAGAGCTACCGGCTCTATTCGGGCATTCTTTCCAGCGCCTCAGCGGTGTGGCGAAATCCATCGCTCGACATCATTCGGGATCGCCTGGCCATCCTGCCGTCGGTCGTCGAAGCGCCCTGCACCCTGGCCCAACCTCAGCAAGACGGAAGTTTCGTGCTGATGCATCGGGTGAACGCGGCCAGGATGGAGGTCGCGCTTCCCATCGGACATCGCTATCCGCGCGACGCACCGGCCCACATGCGCGCCTACCTCGCATGGCAACCGCAGGAAAAGATCGAGGCATGGATGCGCGACTGGCGCCCGATCGCCTACTCGCCTTCGACTATCCTCACGCCTGAGGCGCTTCTCGCAGAAATCGAGGCGACGCGACGGCGCGGCTATGCACGGAGTGTGGGAGAATTCACCGCGGGTCTGATGGGACTCGCGCTGCCCGTCTTCAACCGCGAGGGCGAGATCGAGTTCATCGTTAGTTGCGCTTCGCTCGTACCGCTGATAGGCCCGATCGAAGGCAAGGTTGCAGCCGAGATGATTTCCGCTGTGGTCGACGTTCATCGCGCGACCCTCGCCCGCTTCCCCGCTGACTTTCATCATTGATTCGATCGGCGGGGGCCGCTGAGGCTTCACCCGGTCCATTCTCTGCAGCAGAGAAGCATCAGACGGAACCGGCGCCGCGAGCCCTGCCTCGACCGTATCGCCTTCCTGCCTTCCTCACCCTTGCCGGCTTTTTCGCGCCCGATCGCCAGAGGCCGGCTGCCTTGAGAGCAGCGGCGCCCTGCCAGCCTGGCGCGGGTCCTCGATCCGGCGCTCGTCGGGTCGCGCGCGATAAAAACTACTGACAATGAAACGACGAGAACTGCTCAACCGATAGTTCTTCGGCGCCTAAAAACTTGCCGATCTGCAAAAAGAGACAGCATAGCAGCGTTTTTTAGCGATCCGGCATTGACAGAATGGGTGGCGTTGGAATTGGTTACTGTCGTCCTGTATGAGAAATATAATTCTTCATATAGGATAACTCGTCGCCATTGCGAACCCGGGAGCCGTCGATGTCCGCGCCCTCCTCCGTCAGTCGTCGCAGCGTGCTCAAAAGCGGCGCCGCCGTGGTCGCCGGCTCGGCTTTCCATCCGACCTGGGCCCGCGCTTCGACAACGCCGGCCATTCCTCAAGCGACCGTCCGCTTCGGCGGCTTCGCCGTCACAAACCATGCATGGACCATGCTGGCCTCGAAGAAGGGCTTTCTCGCAGACGTTGGCATCACCATGGCCGGTGGGGTTCCCAAGTCTCTCCTGGAGACTCAGGTTATCCCTCAACTCCAGAACGGCGAACTCGACATGACCACCTATTGGTTTGGTCTGGCGATCGAGGCGCTCGACAAGGTGCCCAACGTCCATCCCGTCCTGGTCTACAGTTTCTTTCAAGGTTCAACTCTGCTCGGCCGCCCCGACAAGGGCTACAAGACGGTTGACGAGTTCATGGCCGGCGGCATGGCGTGGCCGGAAGCCGCCGCCGCCGCTGTCCAACAGGTGAAGGGCCAGAAGTTCGCCATCACCGCGAGTCCGAGCACCTATCCGTGGAATAATCTTGCGCTGTCGCTGGGTGGCCTCAGCATGAAGGACGCGGACACGATCCCGGTCGAAGATCCGAAGGCCGTGCAACTTGCGATCAACAACCAGATCGACTTCGCCGCGCCCGGCGGCGCCGTCCAAGTTTATCAGCTTCAGTTTCAGGCGGGATGGAAGCCCATCATGAGCACCCGCCAGATGCTCAAGAATATGCCAGCCGGCACGGGCTCGATCCTCAACAGCCTGCTCAACTACGATCTCATCCAGACCACCGACGCTTATCTCGAAAAGAACCGGGACACAGTGTTCCGTTTCTGCGGCGCCATCTATCGCACGCTTGACTACATTTTCGGTCCGAACCAGCAGCAGGCTTTGACCGAATACGCGCCCTTCATCAATGCGCAGACCGGAGCCCAGATGGACGCCAAGTCCATCAAGTTCATATTCGAGGACCTCGACCCGTTTTTTCAGTGGAAGGACCAGCCCAAGATCTGGGAGGATTCGAGCTACTCCCTCAACTATCGGAACATCTACACCTATCAGATCAAGCATTTCATCGATCAGGGCACGATCCCGAACCAGCCGTACGACCTGGACAAGATTTTCACCGCCAAGAGCATCTGGAAAGAGATGCTCCAGATGAAACAGAAATCCGAAGGGCTGATCGGGAAGATGAATGGATCGATCGGGCCAGATCGCCAGGCGAATCTCGACGCGGCCAAGCATCATCTCGCGAGCTTCAACTTTCTCGACGCGCAGCGGTTCGCCGAGGCGGCGACCGCCTGAGTTTCGAGCGGCCCCGCCGCCGAACGGCTCGTCCCGATGTCGGCGGCGCACTTCCGCAGCTCACGGGCAGGAGAGTGAGGATGTCAGCGACGGCGTTCGTAAAGATGACCGTTTCCCCATCATCGCTGCGCATATCTGGCGCTGAGTGGGGAAGGCAGCTCGCGCTGAATCTTGCGGGAGTCGCCTTGTTCCTCCTCGCCTGGCAAGGGGCGCACGTGCTGGTCGGGCAATATCTGCCTCCTCCGGCCGTCGTCATTCAGGCAGCCTATCGGAATCTCTGGAGCAGCCCGCACTTCGTCGGACTGGGGCTTCCGGCCGGCGGCTACTGGCCCCATCTCGTCTCGACCACAGGCACCGCGATCCTCGGCTGCGCGATCGGAGGACTGGTCGGGGCTGCTTCCGGCCTTGTGAGCGCCCATTCGCCCACGGCCTTCCAGATCGCCCGCCCGGTCGTCGGCGTGCTCGGTACGGTTCCGATCCTGGTCGCCTCGCCTTTCTTCCTGATCTGGTTCGGCGTTTCAGACACGGCGAAGATCGTCCTCGTCTGTCTTTATTCGGCGGTGGTGTTGCACCTCTATGCGTTGCGGGCGGTCGAGCATCTCCATCCTTCCTTTCAGGAATATGCGCGAACCCTCGGGGCCAGTTCCCGCAGGATCTTCTTCTGGGTGTCGCTTCCGGGCTGCATGCCGGAATTGTTCGGCGGACTGCGAACGGCGCTCGGCGCGGCCTGGGGGCTAGCGGCGATAACCGAACTTCTCGGAACCGACCGGGGCATCGGCCGCGTGATCATCACGACCTGGGGCGTCCAGGACATCACGCTGATGATGGCGGGCCTCTTGCTTCTCTGCCTCGTCGCGCTCGCGGCGGACGCCCTGCTGATGGCTGCGCGGCGCCACGTGACCCGCTGGATGCCGCGGACAAGCTAGGAGGCGCTCATGATCAAGGTCATCAACGCCTCTTGTCTGTTCCGCCATACTTCCGGCGAGGAGGTTCGAGCCCTCGATGACGTATCGCTGGCGATCGAGGTCAGCGAGTTTGTGTGCCTGCTCGGACGCTCCGGGCACGGCAAGTCCACGCTGCTGCGCTCGGTCGCGGGCCTCAATCCGCTCACGTCAGGACGGATCGAGGTTGACGGCGCCGTTGTTCGCGGGCCGGGAGTCGAGCGCGGAATGGTCTTTCAGGAAGACACCGTATTCCCGTGGATGACCGTCCAGAAAAACATCGAGTTTGGGCTCCGCGCCCAGAACAGGGCGCCGCATGAGAGGAAGCGGGAAGCCGCCCGCTGGCTGGAAGCCGTCGGGCTCGCGCGCTTCGGCGAGAGCTGGCCCAAGGAGCTTTCGGGCGGGATGCGCAAGCGGGTCGCGATTGCCGCGGCCTTTGCCGGCGGCGCTCCCATTCTTCTGATGGACGAGCCGTTCGGCGCCCTCGACTATGTCACGCGCAGGGATCTTCAGAGCCTTCTCATCGATCTTTGGCAGAGAACGCGCCGCACGATCGTCTTCGTCACGCATGACGTCGAAGAAGCGCTCGTCCTGGCGGAGCGGGTCATCGTCATGCGTCGCGGGCGGGTTGCGGATGATATTCCGGTTCCTCTCGCCCGGCCGCGCGACGAGGACGAGCGGGCCAGCCGGACCGGGGTCGAGATCTCGAAGCGCATCCTCCATCACCTCGCCCTCGAGACGCCAGTGGCGGCGCCGGCTCTGACATGAGGATCGCCCGGTGACGACCTTCCTGCGGCGCAACTGGATCAGCGCAATCGTCATTGTCGCGCTCATCGTCGGCTGGGAGGTCGCCGGGCACCTGGCGCCGAAAAGTCCGCTGCGCGAATCACCAATCGTTCCGCCCTGGGAGTTCGTGTTCGGACGCGCCATCATCGGCCTGTCCGACTACTGGAAGTTTCCCTTCTGGGCGCCTGTCCCGGAACTCGGCGGGGAACAGACGCTTCTCGGCGCCGGTCTGGCGGTCGGGTACCATTCGCTCCTGACCCTCTACCGGCTGGTCCTCGGACTCCTTGTCGGGGCCGTCGGCGGCGTGGCGCTGGGACTTGCTGTGTCGCGCTCCCCGCTCGCGCGCGCCCTTCTGGGACCGTCCCTTCATCTCGTGCGCACCTGCCCGCTACTCGCGATGACCCCGCTCTTCCAGTTCTGGCTTGGAGGGACCAACCTGGCGGCGATCTTGTTCGTCGCCTACGGCGTGGGCGTGATCTATCTCGTCGGCACGATCAACGCGGTCGCCAACGTTCCCGTCAAATTCATCGAGAGCGCGCTGACCATGGGCGCAACGAAATCGATGGTCTATCGCGCCGTCGTGCTGCCGGCGATTTTGCCGGAGCTGTTTTCGAGCATCTTCCTGACGCTTGGCCTGGCCTGGTCGGCAGTGATCGGCGCCGAATATATCGGCGTCGACAGCGGCATCGGCCGCATGATCATCTGGTCCGAGTATTTCAGCAACACCGGCCGCATCGCCGCGATCACGATCCTCATCATCGTCTATGCGTTCGCGAGCTACGCGGTGTGCCGACGCGTGCAGCGCCGAATGCTTCGCTGGCATCCGCAGGCCGATCGATCCCTGGCGGCGATATGAACGAACGTCGTGTCGGCGCAGTCGCGCCCGCCAGATCCAGGAGTGTGTCATGAACCGCTTGGCGAACAAGAACGCGCTTGTGATCGGCGGCGCGACGGGCATAGGAGCGGCCGTGGCCGAGCTCTACGCTGCCGAGGGCGCTAACGTCGCGGTCGCGGACTTTGGCCGTAAGGAGGCGCGCGACGCGCTCGTCTCGAGTCTGAAGGAAGGCGGCTCCCGAAGTTTCGCCATCGATTGCGATGTTCGCAGCGCCGACGACGTCAAGGGTGCGGTCGACGCCACGGTCAGCCGCCTTGGCGGCCTCGACATCATGGTGAACAACGCTGGGGTCGGCGCGACGACCCGGCCGGTCGAAGAGCAGGACTGGGACGAGTGGGAGCAGGTGATCGCGGTCAATCTCCGCGGCGTCGCCTACGGAATGAAGTTCGCGCTCGATCACATGCTGCCGCGCGGATATGGCCGGATTATCAACACGGCTTCCCAGCTGGCTCATAAGCCCGCGCCGGGCAACGCCGCCTATTGCGCTTCCAAGGCCGGCGTCGTCGCCTTGACGGTATCGACCGCGCAGGAGGTCGCGACGAGGGGCGTGACCGTCAATTGCGTCTGTCCCGGTCCGACCGATACGCCGCTCTGGCAGGCTTGCGATCCGGAATGGAACGCGTGGAAGCTGTCGACCCTGCCTATCAAGAGGATCGGAACGCCGAAAGAAGTCGCCTGGGCCTACGTCTTTCTGGCCTCCGACGAGGCGACCTACATGATCGGTCAGAGCCTGTCCCCGAATGGTGGGGACGTCATGTGGTGAGCGCCGTGGCGATCGAAAGGAGAGGTTGATGACGGCCGACGGCACGCGCGTTCTCGTCACCGGCGCGGGCGGCTTCG
This sequence comes from Roseiarcus sp., assembly GCA_036489975.1. Taxonomy (GTDB): domain Bacteria; phylum Pseudomonadota; class Alphaproteobacteria; order Rhizobiales; family Beijerinckiaceae; genus Roseiarcus. Next base: position 27,503 of record DASXES010000133.1, on the reverse strand, counting down.
TGATGAGCGTGTTCATAGCGGATCTTCTCGCGCGCGATCCGACGGCGCACGTCGCCGCACTCGACGCCGCGCCGCTCGATGCGGCCGCAAAGGCTCATTTCGCCCGGTTCGGCGACAGGATCACGTTCCTGCGATGCGACGTGCGCGACCGGGAGGCGTTGCAACTCGAGATTGGCAAGGTCCCTCCGACGATCCTGGTCAACGCCGCGACCGTGACGCACGTTCCGGCGTGGGAATACGAGCGTCCGCATGTCTTCATTGACGTCAACATCGGCGGCTCCCTGAATGTTCTCGAGGCGGCGCGGGCCGCCGGCTCGCTCGGCCGCGTCGTCCATGTCAGCAGCTGCGCTGTTTATGGGCACGGTGATACGGATGCGGCGCCCGTCCTGCAGGGCGAAGCCGGCCCGTTTCATCCGGCAGATCTTTATGGCGTCGGCAAGCTCGGCGGCGAGCTCGTGGCGCGGCGGTTCTCGGAGCTGCACGGGGTCCCGACCGCAGTGGTGCGATTCACGCGCGTCTTCGGACCCATGGAGCGGCCGACGGGCGCGCGCAAGTTGATGCACCTGCCCTATCTCATGATGAAAAAAATGCTTGCGGGTCGCCCGCTCCGCATCACGCGGCGCAGCGCGGATGCCGTCGGCGACTGGATCAGCTCGGAGGACGTGTCGGACGCTATCGTGAAGCTATGCGGGTCGCGGAGCGCCAACCGCGCCTACAACATCGCCACCGGCCAGCCGATCCGCACGACCGAAGTTTTGGCGCAAGCGCCGGTCGAGGTCGAGTGGGTCGATGACGGCGCGGAGGCGGACGCCGACTTCGATCCCATGCTCAAGCGCGGCCAGCACGCCGCTTACGACATCGCGGCGATCGGGCGGGACGTGGGCTGGCGCCCGCGCCCGCTTGCCCAGCAGATGGCGACCTACCTCGCCTGGGCCCGCCAGAATCCCCGAACCTTTGAAGGAGCCTGACGCCGTGATTGTTCGCCACCATGCCGGTCCGAGACTGTCCCACGCGGTCGAATATCCCGCTTCGAGCGTCCTCGTCGTCACGGCGGGCGAAGTGGCGGACGATCTGTCCGCCGATATAGCCGGACAGACGCGACAGACGCTCGCCAAGCTCGACGCCCTTCTCGCGCAGGCGGGGACGGACAAGACGAAGCTCGTTTCCGCCTATGTGTGGCTGGCCGCCATTTCCGACTTTGCGGCGATGAACGCCGTATGGGAAAGCTGGATTGCGGAAGGCTGCGCGCCGGCCCGCGCCTGCGTAGAGGCGAGGCTCGCCGATCCGCGGATCAAGGTCGAGATCCAGCTCTTCGCGGTGAAGCCGTGACGATTCGCAGATCCACAAGGAGCCGGGAATGAGTTACGAAGCGGCGGTGCGCGAGTTCTACATGCGCCACGGATTCGGCGGACGCAGCGGCTTCGGCGTCCGCCCCGCGGTCGTCGTCATCGACCTCGCGCGCTCCTGGCTCGACGAGAGCTCCCAACAAGGCTCAGCCCGTCTAGAGCCGGTCCTCACGGCGACCTTGTCGGTGCTCGAGGCCGCACGGGGCGCAGGGCATCCTGTGTTCTTCACCACCATGCGGCCGGATCCGATCGACGTGAGCGGCCCGGTCGGCAGGAAATTGCTGCAGATGAGCAGCGAGAAGGAGCTCGCCCGCGCCGACCTGATGGCGCAGCTCGATCCCAGGCTCGAACGGCGAAAGGACGAGGAGCCTCTATTCGTCAAGGCGCGGGCCTCCGCATTCTGGGGAACGCCGTTCGACGCCTACCTGCAGGCGCGTAGCATCGACACGCTCGTCATCACGGGTTGCAGCACGAGCGGGTGCATCCGTTCGACCGCCGAGAGCGCCCATAACCGCAACCTCCACGCAATCGTCATCCGCGAAGCCGTCGGCGACCGGTCGGAAGTCGCGCACGAGGCCAACCTCACCGACATCGACCTTCGCTTCGCGGATGTCGTCAGCCTGTCCGACACGCTCGACTATTTGAAGAGGACGCCGGCCGCGCGATGACGGGTCTTCCATCATGACCGCCGGAGCGGATCGGGAGCGCCTCGGCGGCGCGCGTCGCTCGCTTTATGGCGCGCACGGCGTTGCTTGCGGCCGGAGCGGCGAGATTTTCCGTGCTGACATTTCGCCCTCCGGCGCCCCGCAGCTGGCGTCAATCTAGCCGCTTCTTTCCGCCACCCCAAAAACCTCTCTTGAGACCGAAGGAGCCACCCGTGACAGCAGCGCCGAAGATCGTGATCGATCGCGATCTCGTTGAACATTACATCATGACGCTCGGCGAGATCGGCCGCTACGCGGATACGGGCGTATGGCGCGTCGTCTATTCTCCTGAATGGCTGAAGGCGACCGACCAATATGCGGTGTGGTGCGAAGAAGCGGGCCTCGCCGTGCATCGCGACGCGGTAGGGAATATCTGGGGCAAGTTGAAGGGCTCCGAAGGCGGAAAGTCGATCGTTTCCGGCTCGCATATCGACACGCAGCGTCCTGGAGGACGCTATGACGGCACGCTCGGCGCGCTCGCAGGGTTGATCGCGATCCGCGCGCTCAAGGAGCAGTTCGGTCAGCCGAAACGGACGCTCGAGGCCCTTGCGCTGTGCGAGGAGGAAGGCAGCCGCTTTCCCGGCACGAATTTCTGGGGCTCGCGCGCGATCACCGGACGCATCAAGTCAGGGGATGCCGAGGGCCTTGTCGGCTATGACCCGAGCGAGACCATGGCCGACGCGATGCGTGGGATTGGCCTCGATCCGGCGAAGATTCCCGAAGCGCAGCGCAACGATATCGACAGCTTCATCGAACTCCACATCGAGCAGGGACCGATCCTCGAACAGGCGAAGCTTCCGGTCGCCGTCGTCGACGCCATCACAGGCATCCGGCATTATGACATTACCCTCAAGGGCGTGCAGAACCATGCGGGCGGCTTTCCGATGGATCTGCGAAACGACCCGATGGCCGGCTTCGCGGAAATCGTGTCGGGCGTCATCAACACCGCCCACCGCTTCGGTCGGCCGGCGGTCACGACAGTTGGCCGTGCGGTCGTCTGGCCGAACGGACCAGCCGTGATTCCCCGCGACATCCGCTTCACGGTCGACGCACGCCATCCGGACCCCGCGATGCGCGACAAGCTTTACGCCGCGCATGAGGGACTGATGCGCGAGGTCGCAGCGCGGCGTGGGCTCGAGATTTCCTGGGACTATTTCGTCGACCATCCGCCCTGCGCCAGCGATCCGCAGATTGTCGCGACGCTCGAGCGCATCGCCAAGGAACAAGGCGTGCCGACCATGACCATGCCGAGCGGCGCCGGCCACGACTCGCAACAGATGGCCCTCATCGCCAAGGTCGCGATGATCTTCGTTCAGTCCAAGGACGGCCGAAGCCATACGCCGGAGGAGTTCTCCACGATCGGCGACATCGTCGCGGGCATCCAAGTTCTCGCGGCCGGCCTGCACGCGCTCGCCTACTAAGCCCTGCTCGCTTTTTAGAGGAACGGACCTATGGATCTCGTTATCACAAACGGCACGATCGCGACCGCCGACGGAACCTACCGGGCGGACCTTGCAATCGCGCATGGAAAGATCGCGCAGATCGGCGGCGCCATGCCGAAGGCGGCCCGCACGATCGATGCAGCCGGCTGCTACGTCATGCCGGGCGGCGTCGATGTTCACACGCATCTCGACAGCCCGGTCCACGACTTCTTTTCGGCCGATGACTTCCGGACTGGCACGATCGCCGCCGCCTGCGGGGGCACCACCACCCTCATCGATTTTTGTGCGCAGCAGAAAGGGCAGAGCCTGACGGACGCCCTGGCGACCTGGGATAGGAAGGCGTTGGGGAAGGCCGCCATCGACTACGGCTACCATATCATCGTCAAGGACATGACCGACGCCGTGTTCGAGGAGCTCGCCACGCTGCCGCAGCGCGGCATCACGAGCTTCAAGCTGTTCATGGCCTACAAGGGCGCCCAGATGATTGACGACCTGGCGCTCGTCAAAGCCCTGCATCAGGCGAAATCATCAGGGGCCCTGGTAATGGTGCATGCGGAGAACGGCGACGCCGCCTACTTCCTGCAGCAGGAATATATGAAAGCCGGCAAGACAGCGCCGAAATATCATGCGGCTACGAGGCCGCCGCGCGTCGAGGCGGAGGCCACGGCGCGGGCGATCGCGCTCGCGGAGATTATCGGAGCGCCGATTTTCATCGTCCATCTGACCTGCGAGGAAGCCTTGGAGGAAGTCGTGCGCGGCAAAACGCGCGGCGTGGAGGTCATGGCCGAGACCTGCACGCAATATCTGTACGCTGTGAAGGAGGATCTCGATAAACCCGGTTTCGAGGGCGCGAAATTCGTGTTCACCCCGCCGGCGCGCACGAAGCACGATCACGAAATTCTATGGCGGGCCATTGCCCAGGGGCTGATCGAGGATGTCTCCTCCGATCATGCAGCGACCAATTTCAAGGGCCAGAAAGACCACGCCGGAACCGACGACTTCACCAAGATTCCCAACGGGGGCCCGGGCATCGAGGAGCGCCTGATGATGGTGTACAAGGGCGTCAACGAAGGACGCCTGTCGATGGCGCAATTTGTCGATATCGTGGCGACCCGCCCGGCGCGCGTGTTCGGCCTCTACCCCCGCAAAGGCGTGATCGCAGTGGGGTCGGATGCTGATATCGTGATCTGGGATCCGAGAGATGCGTTCACGATGACGAACGACAAGCTGCACCACGCCGTCGACTACACGAATTATGATGGCGTGCAGGTCGAGGGCGCCCCGCGCACCGTGCTGCTGCGCGGAAAGGTGATCGTCGAGAACCGGGACTATGTGGGCGCGCCGGGCGAAGGGCAGTTCCTGAAGCGGGATAAGTATACGCCTCGCGCGCAAGCCTGAAGCGGATCGCGGGCGCCGCCGGGCTCGCGGCATTAGGTCCCGCCCGCGCTGAGCGGCGGGCCTTCCCGCATCGGCCCAGCGCCCGCTTTTCCCGCGAACATCACCGAAGCCCTGGCGCGCAAAAAATGGTCCTGACTGCGAAATCGACCGGCGAAGCCGCCCAGCACGGCGGCGCCGCTCTGCGTGCAGGCGAATCCGCGCGCGCCGCGCAAAATCGATAGGCGCGTTCCGCGTATTCGCCGCGTGGGGCGTTGGCGACGCGCTCGGAAGGCCAGACTCAAGATTGCTGACTCTCGGCGTCGCTTATCTGAGTCGATTCGCTCGCGACCAGCGCGCAGCCCTGTTGGCACGTGTTTTGCTGACCTGCTTCAGGCGCCGCCGCGAAACCCCGCCCGTCTCTGAAGACGCGAGGGACCAGCGGGGGCAGGCGCGAGGAGCATGTCAATGAAGGCCAGACGAAAATCCAGCATTTCTCTCCTCTTCGCGGCGACCTTGGCGATCACAGCGCCGGCCGCTAACGCCGCTACGACCTATACGCCCGCGACGCCGGAGCCGGGCGCCGATATTCCGCAGGTCAGCGTCAAGATGGGAATGCGACCCTATGCCGACAACACCTATTTCGTGATCGGGATGGAGAAGGGATGGTTCAAGGATGTCGGCATCGCGATCACACCGCCACCCTACGGCTTGAAAACGACCGAGGACCAGTGGGTGTCGCTGCTCTTGAACCGGCAGGTGGACGTTGATTCGGCGACCTGCTCCGCGCTGCTCCCGTCCTACCGGACGACCGACCAGCTCAAATGCATAGGCTTCGCCGTCACCTTCTACGGCGCGGTCATGCTCGCCAACCCGAAGCTCGGTCTGAAGCGGTTCGCGGACTACATGACTCCGGGGACGGATTACAAGCAGGCGCTCGCCAAGGCGCTGGCGCCTCTGTCCGGCAAGAAGGTCTATGTGCCGGCGTCGATCTCGGAAAAGGTTTTCGTCGAGCTGCCCTTCAAGCTGTCGGGCACGCCGCTTCCGGACTATGTCACAATGGAAGACCCGCAGATGCTGCTGCTCGCCAAGTCGGGGCGTATCGACTTTCTGCATCCGAGCGGGGCGCCGATTGCGCAGACCTTGCTCGACGCCGGCTGGACGCCGATCTACGACATCGGACAATTGGTCAAATACGGTCCTGGCGGCGTCGACTCGCCTCTTGAGCCGCTGGTGTTCAACAACGGCTGGGCCGCGACCGCGGACTATGTCGACGGGCACAAGACCACCATGCTGCGGTTCGCTTCCGTCGTTTACAGGATCTTCGACGCGCTGGAGAAGGACCCGAGCCTGTTCGGGGTTTACGCTCCCTATCTCAACAGCGTCGCCGGCACCTCGCTCGACGCGGATGGAGTGAAGCGCACGGTGCTGAACCTCGATCCGTTCGTCACCTTCGACAAACAGGCAAAGTACTTCGTGCCCAACGACGGTCCCGAATATTACAAAAGCTCGATGGGCGCCCTGATCAAGTCGCTCGAGGCGACGAGTTCCATCCCGAAGGGCATCACGTCCGAGGAGATCGTCTGGGCGGCGCCGATGTATCTCGAACTGCTCGACTACAAGAAGAAGACCGACGCCCTGTTCGAGAAGGCGTCGAAGGCCGAGCCCGCCGGCGACAAGAAAGCGCTGCTTGACGCGGCGCACAAATATTATGGCTGGTTCGACTATCTCGACGCCTACCGCGCCGCTCAAGCCGCTGTCGGCGGCTAGCCGGGAGTCCGGGCCCGGGAAGTTCCGGGCCCGAGTCCGCAAGGCGCCTCGCAACCGCGAGATTGGCGAGATCGGCGAGATCGGGATGAGGTTCAGATGAGCGCGAGCGTGGAAGTTCTCGAAGGCCGGAAACCGAGCTTCAGATCGGCCATTCGACTGCCAAAGCTTCCAGTCGATCCGCTCGGGGTTCTCGGCCTGTTGATCGTGATCGGCGCCTGGTGGGCGATCACGACTCTCGGCTTGGCCTCGCCGATGTTCCTGCCTCCTCCTGCCGGAATCATTGAATCGATCCGGGATAATTTCTTCGCATCACCCTATCTCGACAACTATCATCTTGGCGGGGGCCTCTATTCCAACATTGCCTACACGTTTTCCAACGTGATGATTTCGTTGCTGGTGTCGTGCATTGTGGGCGTCGGGCTCGGGCTCCTGAGCGCACGCCTGTCGCTGTTTCGTGCGATGATCGATCCGGTCATGCTGACTGCCGGCACCATCCCGATTCTCGTGACCGCGCCCTTCTTCCTGATCTGGTTCGGAACGAGCCGTGTGGCGCAAACGGCCCTCCTCATAATCTATGGCGTGACGATCCTCTATGTGTTCGCGCAGCGCGCGGGGGACAATCTCGATCCCACCTATCCCTCGGCGGCGCGCATGCTGGGCGCGCCGTCCGGCCGGATCCTGTTCGACGTCTTCCTCCTCGGCACATTGCCGGAAGTGCTCGGCGGCGTCCGCATCGCCATGGCGGGCTCATGGGGCCTCGAGACATTCTCCGAACTGCTCGGCGCGCCGCACGGCGTCGGGCGCGTAATTCAGGCCATGGCGACCGGCATGGACACGCAGATGATGATCGCGACGATCCTGGCCCTCGCGGCCGTCGCGGTCGCCTGCGACCTGATCGTCCTCGTGGCTTTCGGCTATCTGACGCGCTGGCGGCGCGTCGCACGTCTCTGATCGGCGAGGAAGAACCGCATGGCGCACATTCGCATGGACCATGTGCGGCAGGTGTTTCGCCGCTCTAGCGGCGATCTCGTTCAGGCCGTCTCGGACGTCAACCTCAACATCGCCAACAGCGAGTTCGTCTGTCTCATTGGTCCTTCGGGCTGCGGCAAGACGACCCTTCTGCAGATCGTCGCCGGCCTGCTTCCGCTTTCGGAGGGCGAGATCACCGTCAATGGCAAGGAGATCAAGGGCCCCTCGCCGCAGCGTGGGCTGGTGTTCCAGAGGGACAGCGTCTTTCCGTGGATGCGGGTGATCGACAATGTCGCCTATGGCCTGACATGCCGCGGCGTGCAGAAGGCGGAGCGGCTGGAGACCGCGCGGAAGTGTCTCCAGCAGGTCGGCCTGAGCCACGTCGAGCACTCGTGGCCGCGCGAACTGTCAGGGGGAATGCTGAAGCGCGTCGCCATCGCGACGGTGTTCGCCAATTCGCCACGGGTCCTCCTGATGGACGAGCCCTTCGGCGCCCTCGATTATGTCACCAAGCTGCATTTGCATCAGGTGGTGCTGAATCTCTGGGGGCAATATCAACCGACCGTCCTGTTCGTCACCCACGACGTCGACGAGGCGATGCTGCTCGCCGACCGGATCATCGTGATGAAGGAAGGACGCATCGTCGACGACCGGCGCATTCAGCTCGAACGGCCGCGCACCGTGGAAAGCCTGGCCTTGCCGGAGGCCGTCGCCCACAAGGAAGTGCTGCTGCGCCATCTCGGACTCGACGCCCTGGTCGACGCCGCGAGGACCCTCCAATGAGCCGGACCGCGATCCACCGGCTGACCAGCATCGGCGCGCTGGTCTTCCTGGCGATCCTCTGGCAGGTCGCCTCGATCGTCTATCCTTATGAATCCGTGCCTGGCGAGCCGATGGTTCCGGGATGGCAGACGGTCTTCACCAAGACCTATCTGAGCCTCGCCGACTATTGGGCGGGTGGCCTTGGGGTGAAGGCCGTGTCCGAGGGCGGCCAGCGCACCTATGCTGCGGCGACCCTCGGCATATTGTCGAATTCGTGGGACACCAGCCTGCGTCTGTTCGCTGGGCTGGTTCTCGGCATGGCGGTCGGATTGATTCTGGGGCTTGCCGTCTCCTGGTCGAGATGGACACGCCGGCTTGTTGCGCTTCCGGCTCAGATCCTCCGCACCTTTCCGCTGATGGCGCTGATTCCGATGTTCCAGCTGTGGTTCGGGCTGACGTTTATTGGAATGATGCTGTTCGTCGCGTTGGGGGTCGGCGTCATTTTCTTCACAGGCGTCGTGAACGCGGTCGGCAACGTTCCGGACGTCTATGTCGACTATGCGCGAACCCAGGGCGCGACCCGGTTTCAAATCTACCGGACGGTGATCCTGCCCGCGATCTTTCCGGAACTTCGCTCGAGCATTCTGCTGGGCCTCGGCGCGGCCTGGGCCGCGGTCGTCGCGTCCGAATTTCTCGGCGCGCAAACCGGCATGGGGCAGATCATCGTCTATTCGCAGGTGTTCGGCTATGTGGACCGGATGTTTCTCGTCGCGCTTATCCTGCTCGTCTATTCCGCCATCACCTTCGCCGTGTTCGAATGGGCCTCGCGCCGCCTGACGGAATGGATGCCGCAGGGCGCACGCGGCGGCGCCGTTCCCGCCGCTGCGCATTGACCAGGCGGTCGGTTCGCCGCATCGCCGCCGTCCCGGTGTAGGGTGGCACGGTTCCTGCTTGGCGCCGGTATGGCTCCGGACGTGACCCGGCCACCTCGCAAGCTTCCTCCGCTGAACGCTCTGCGCGCCTTCGAGGCCGCGGCGCGTCATGAAAGCTTCGTCGTCGCCGCATCCGAACTCAACGTGACGCCGGCGGCCGTCAGCCGTCACATCAAGCTTCTGGAGGCGCGGCTCGGAGAACGCTTGTTCGACCGGCGGCCGCAATCCCTGAAGCTTACCCCGTTCGGCGCATCGTGGTTGCCGACCGTGATCGAAGCCTTCGACATCATCGAAGCTGGCACGCGCAGATTGCTCAGCGCGAGGCGGCAGAGAAGGATCGTTGTGTCCGCCCACACAGCCTTCGCGACGGGCTGGCTGCTGCCGCGACTCGATGCGCTCTATGCCGAACTTGGCGACGTCGATCTCTGCCTCTACGCACACACGGAACCGCCGATCCCCGGCGCCGACCCGTCCCTCGATGGGTTCATCACGCTTGGCCGGGGCGACTGGCCGCAGTCGGAATCGCATTTTCTGTTCGCCGACCGGCTCGTCCCCGTTTGCAGCCTCTCCTACCTCGCCAAGCGTCCCGTTCTGAGCGAGCCGGCCGATCTCATCGCCGAGACGCTGATCGTCGCCGAGACATCGCCCTCCGACTGGTTGAAGTGGTTTCTTCATATCGGCGTCAAGGTCGCCGAACTGCAACGCAGCGTGGTCTTTCCAACCGGCTTTCTTCCGGCGCAGGCGGCGGTGAACGGGCTGGGGATCGCGCTTGCGGATCTATCGCTCATTGGCGACGACCTTCAGTCCGGCCGACTCGTCGCGCCGATCCGGGCGCCGCCGATGGTGAAAGGCACGGGCTGGTATTTCGTTCACGCCCAGAGCCGGGGACTGGACCGGCCGCTGCAAACGTTCATCTCCTGGCTGAAGAAGGAAGCCGCGACGCCGGCCGAGGAGAAACCTTCGGCTTCGCGCCCGTCCGCGCAAGCGCTTGCGCCGCTTGCTCCCTGGGCCGTCGCGGGCGCCCAAAGCTCATCCTCGACGCCATGAGCGAACCGGAGGCTCAGCATTCCTCATCCTAGCCCGCCCAGCAAAATGTTTGTAATCCGTTCGCGCCTCAACCAGAATCACGGTCGGCGAACTCGCGTTGGCCGCATCGGCGGGCGCGCCAGCGGGCGCGGGGGACCCGCTTCACTTTCAGCGTCGGGTGACCATGCGCGCATTCTCGGTTGAAGACATCAAACCTGGTTTCGGCGCCGTCATTCGTGATTTCACGGTCTCCGGCAATGTGAGGAAGCAGGACTTCGACGCGCTGATGGAGGTGTTCCGCGACCGCCGCCTGCTGGTCATACCGAGCCGCGGCATTGAACCCGCCGAGCAGGTCGCCTTCAGCCGCCTTTTCGGCCCATTGGAGGTTCACGCCGAGACGCGTTTCATCCTCAGGGATCATCCTGAAGTCATCCGCATCGGCAACGCCGTCGAGAACGGCAAACCTTGCGCCGCCTTTTCCATCGGCGTCGAGCAATGGCATTCCGACAGCTCCTATCGGCCCTCGCCGAGCATCGCGTCGCTGTTCTATGCCGAGATCGTGCCGCCGAGCGGCGGCGATACGCTGTTCGCCGACGCCGTGACCGCTTATGCGAATCTGCCCTCGGCGGCGAAGACGCGGATCGACGGCTTGTGCGCCGTGCACGACTACGAGTATTTCGACCGCTGGCTCGGCGTGATCAACGAGGGGCGACCGCCCTACAGCGACGAGAAGCGCCGCAAGTTTCCACCGCACAGGCAGCCGATCGTGCGGACGCATCCGGTCACGGGCGTCAAATCGCTTCTGCTGTGTCCGGCGGTCATCAGCGGCATCGAGGGCCTGGCGCCTTCGGAAAGCCGGCTTCTGCTCGATGCCCTGACAGCCTTCGCGACGCAGGACCGATATGTGTACCGGCATCGCTGGACCCGCGGCGACCTCGTGATCTGGGACAATCTGTGCACGCTGCACACGGCGACCTCGTTCGACCATACGAGACATACGCGCCTCATGCGGCGGACGACGGTGACGTCGTACGTCGACACAGTCGCCCGCGCCGGCGCGTCGTCGCGCTCCACGGCAAGCCCATCGGCAATATCCGCCTAACCTCACGAACGAAAAGGGTCTGCTCCCAATGGCGAAAGTCAACCTCGCTGTCGCTCAACTCGGACCGATCGCAAAGTCCGAAACGCGGGAGCATGTCGTCGGCCGGCTGATCGAAATGATGAAGGAAGCGAAGGGGCGCGGATGCACGTTCGTCGTCTATCCCGAGACCGCGCTTACGACCTTCTTTCCGCGTTGGTTCACGACCGACGAGGAGGAGATCGATCGATGGTTCGAGACCGAGATGCCAAATGCGCCGACGCAGCCGCTCTTCGAGACCGCATCATCGCTCGGTGTGGGCTTCTGCCTCGGCTATGCCGAGCTGGCCTTCGAGGACAACGTCAAGCACCACTACAACACGTCCGTTCTCGTCGACCGGAGGGGCCAGGTCGCGGGCAAGTACCGGAAGGTCCACCTGCCCGGGCACAAGGAGAACGAGCCCCACCGACCATTCCAGCATCTCGAGAAGCGGTATTTCGAGCCCGGCAACCTCGGCTTTCCCGTCTATGACGTGGACGGCGCGAAATTTGGCATGTTCATCTGCAATGACAGACGCTGGCCCGAAACGTGGCGGGTAATGGGCCTCAGGGGCGCCGAACTGATCGTTGGCGGCTTCAACACGCCGACCCACAACCCGCCCGTGCCCCAGCACGACCATTTGAACTCGTTCCACCATTTGCTTTCGATGCAGGCCGGCGCCTACCAGAACGGCGTCTGGGCCGCGGCCGCCGCCAAGGCGGGGCTGGAGGAAGACTGCATGCTGCTCGGACATTCCTGCATCGTCGCGCCGACCGGGGAGATCGTCGCGCTCTCCTCAACCGTCGAGGACGAGGTGATCGCGGCCTCATGCGATCTCGTCCGAAGCCACGAGATTCGCGATCATATTTTCAATTTCAAGATGCACCGCCAGCCACAGCATTATGGCTTGATCGCCGAACTCTGAGCGCCCATCGAAGACGCTATCCGGCTCAACCGGATGCCGGATTGTCGTCGATCAGGGTGTGCGCGTGGCAGTGGCAGCGAAGCGTTCTCGCCCTCTCCTCGGGGTCATGCCAGTGCAGCATGGCTTCGAGGCGATGCTCTTCTTCTTCCTGCTCGATCTCGGTCAGCCGAGGCGCCCATATCCGGACGAGGATGTGGATCTCACGCAACGCCGGCAGCCGCCGCACCTCTTCGGCGATGTTCCTGAACATCGGCATTGTCGCCTCCGTTCCCCGCCACAAACAACCAATTGGGATTCGTGGCCTTTGTTCCCTCCGTAGCCCAATTTAATATCCCCCCGGCGTGGCTTCAATCGGGCGACGCCTTCGCAATGGATCAATTCGCCCGCGTCCTGGCGAGCGACCCCTCAGATGACGAATTCCGCCTCGTAGGTTTCCGGTTCGGGCACCACCGCGACCTCCACTGGAACGATCCAATTGGCGGCATAGCTCTCGGAATCGGACTGCTGCCCTTCGGGCTGAAAGCGTCCCGCTGCGTCGACGGCGCGGCACCGCAGCCGGTATCTGCCGAGGTCCCGGGGCGTCCAGAAATATTCCCATAGTCGCCACGCAAAGGGACGCTCTTCGCCGAGAAGGCGCGCCTCCCGCCAGTCCTCACCGTCGCCGGTTGAGACCTGCACCTGCCGGACAGCGGTCTCTCCGCTCCAGGCGGCGCCAAAAACCCGGTAGGGCTGGCCGGCGATCAGGCTTGCTCCATTCACCGGGCGGGCGATCTGCGCCTTGACCTCCATCTCCGACAGGGGAACCAGCATGGGCTCTCCCATGCCCCGCTCCCAGCGGAAATAGTCGCGCGCCTGCCAGTAGCCGAGGAAGGGTTGCTCCAGCACCCGGATATGGGTGATCCATTTCACCCACGCCATGCCGAACCAGCCCCCCACCACCGCACGCAGCGGGTAGCCGTGGTCGGGCGTCAGCGGCGCGTCATTCATGGCATAGGCAAGCAGGGCGCTGTCTGCGACCGCCTTGTGCAGCGGCAGGCTGCGCGCGAAGGCGATCGGGCCGGGCGAAGCCGTTTTCTTGTTCGCGTCGATGATTCCGCGGTCGGCGCCGACGAGCAGAACCTCCTGAGCGGCGCCCTTCAGCCCCGCAGCGGCCAATATGTCGCGCAGCAGAACGCCGGTCCATTCGGCGTTGCCGACGGCCCCGTTCTGCCACTGCAGCCCTTCCCTCGCGGGCTCATAGTAGACACGTCCGTTGCCCGCGCACTCGAGGACGGCGGCGAGCGTTGTGGGCGCCATCGCCCTTATCCGGTCGAGATCCAGTTCGAGGGGCCGTTCGACCGCCCCGTCGACGCGCAGTCTCCAGTCTCGCGCATCGAGGCCGGGCGAGGGGAAATGGTTGCGCACGAAGAAGAGGTCGGTCGGGATCAGCCAGTCCGAGAGGGACGCAAACGGAAACTCGAGGTTTGGTGGGAAACTCTGCCGAACGATCAGACTGGGTTGCTCCGGCGCGGACATCAGCGACCTTCCTTCGGTTCTAACGGCTTGGCGCCCGTCCCTCGAATCGCGCGTTCGACGGCGCTGTCAAACGGCGCCGCTCACGGGGTCGCCGATGTGTCCGGCGATAGGCGGCGGGGGCGCAGAGGAGACTAATGAGGCCAGCGCGTGGCGACTTCGTCGCGGACCGGCGTCTCGACCTCGGGGGGAGCCTTGCGAATATAGGCGAGGGCCTGAGCGAATTTCGCGGGATCGTCATTTTCCAGCGTTTCGAGATATTGCAGCGCTGCAGAAACGGAGAACGGCTCGCCGCCCTTGCCCCAGTCGTTGAAATTGCTGGCGAGCGCCGTCCAGATCGCGGCATCGTAGCCTAGCGACTCGGTCCAGGCGCCAATCGTCGCGACAACCTGAGGGTGGCTTTCCAAAGCAAAGTCGCTTTCCTTGCCCGACGCGGGTTCGACGAAGCCGACCGTCCGAGCGTCCGCCATGCCCTCTCGGAGGCAAAGATCGTCCATCGCCGCATCGAGGTTTTCGAGGGCGCTCAGCGCCGAATAGGTCTTGCAGAGCGCGCCGAAGGATTCGTCGATCGCCAGCGTCAACCGGCCGTCGTCCGAAACGCGACAAAACTCGATCGGCAAGAGCGGCCCGTTGGCAGTAAACTTGCCGGCGGTTTGCAACGCGCCCGGATCCCACACTAGGGAACCCCACGCCAGAACGACGCTTTTCACGTTTTCAACTCCTTGAAAGACCAAAGGCCGCGATGCGGGCGGAAGCGCCGCTCAGGCGTAGAACACCTTGCCCGGATTGAACAGGTTCTGCGGATCGAACGAAGCCTTGACGCGGCGCATGAGGTCGATCGCGACAGGCCCATGCTCCTCTTCCATATATTCCCGTTTCTTCTGCCCCACTCCGTGCTCGCCGGTGCAGGTGCCGCCCATGGCGATGGCGCGGTGGGCGAGGCGGGACGCGAACGCGTCCGCAGCCTCGATCTCGGCCTTGTTGTCCATGTCGATGAGCGGGCCGACATGGAAATTGCCGTCGCCGACGTGACCCACGATGGGTGCGATGAGGCCGCTTCTCTTGATGTCCTCAAGCGTCTCCTCGACGCAATCGGCGAGCCGCGAGATGGGCACGCAGGCGTCGGTGGCGAGCGGCCGCGCGCCGGGTCTCAGCGTCATTTGCGACCAATAAGTGTCGTGGCGCGCCTGCCAAAGCTTCGTGCGCTCCTCGGGCTTCGTCGCCGAGGCCAATGCGCCGCCGCCGTGGCTCGCGGCGATTTCGCCGAAGCGGCTGGCCTGCTCAGCGACACTCTGCTCGGTGCCGTGGAACTCGACCAGGAGAAGCGGCTGCTCGGGTAGGCCGACATGCGAATAATTGTTGAAGGCGCGCACGGACAGGGTGTCGATGAGCTCGATGCGGGCGATCGGCAGGCCGGACTGGATGGTCTCGATCGTCGTCTCGCAAGCGGCGCGAATGCTGGGAAACGAGCAATGCCCGGCGGCGATCGCCTCGGGGATGCCGGAGAGCTTCAGCGCCACCTCGACGATGGTCCCGAGCGTGCCTTCCGAGCCGATGAACATGTGCGTCAGGTCGTAGCCTGCCGAGGACTTTTTGGCCCGCGTGCCGGTGCGCAGGAACGAGCCGTCGGCGACGACCACCCCAAGCGACAGCACAACGTCCTTCATCGTGCCATAACGCACCGCATTGGTGCCCGAGGCGCGGGTCGCGGCCATGCCGCCGATGGAGGCGTCGGCGCCCGGATCGATCGGAAAGAAGAGTCCGCTGTCGCGCAGGTGCTCGTTGAGCTGTTTGCGGGTGACGCCCGGCTCGACCACGCAATCGAGATCGTCGGCGTTGACAGCCAAAACATTGTTCATGCGCGAAAGATCGAGCGAGACGCCGCCATGCGTAGCGTTCACATGGCCCTCGAGCGAAGAGCCGACGCCGAACGGAACGATCGGCGCGTCGTGCCGGGCGCAGAGCTTGGTGAGGTCGATCACGTCGTCTTTGTCCTCGGCGAAGACCACCGCGTCCGGCGGCTCGTTCTTGAGCCAGGTCAGCGTGTGCCCATGCGCCTGGCGGATCGCCTCCGAGGCGGTGAAGCGGTTGCCAAAACGGGCGGCAAGGTCGGAATTGAGCGCGGCGACCGCTTCAATCGAGGGGCGGCCTTGGCGCTGGCGGACAGAGAGTTGGGTCACGGAGTTTCACGCTTTCCTTGGGAGGCCCAAGACTAGGCGCGCGGCGGCGCTTTTGGAAGAGCGCCTGAAAGCGGCCGGCCCAAGGCGCCGCGCAAAAGACCGTCAGGGGGCGCCGACGCCGACAACCCGGAAGGTGAGAAGCTCGCCCTCCTCCTCGCGCACCGATACGTACTCGCCGATCCTGAAGGCGTGGTCGCCGAAGCGGAAGCCTTCTTCTTCCGCGTCGTCCTTCCTTCCCCCCTTCCATTCGAACGACCAGGTTGAACCGCCACGGCCGCCGGCGCGATGAACGAGAAGGCCGCGCAGCGACGGTTCGCCGCCCCAGAAGCGGTGCGCGAAACATTCGCCACGATGCGCCTTCCAGGCTTCGACATCGATATGGCCGTCGTCGGTCAGGGGAGCGACGAAATCATAGCCGTGGCGGATTGAGCCTTCGGGGAATTCCTTCGAGCGTGCGGCGTTCAGCGTGACTTTGCGCAGCGCGGCGTGAGCACTCGCGGGCATCGACTGTCCTCCCTTCGCCGCGGCTCTCTTTGCGAGCCGTTCAGCTCTCCAGCCTATATATATATCGGATCAGACGCGTTCGAGCGCCAGCGCCGCGCCCTGGCCGACGCCGACGCACATGGTCGCGAGCGCATAGCGGCCGCCGCGCCGCCTGAGCTCGAGCGCCGCGGCGCCGGCGAGGCGCGCGCCCGACATGCCGAGCGGATGGCCGAGCGCGATCGCGCCCCCGTTCGGATTCACGTGGTCCGCATCATCCTCAAGGCCGAGCCCGCGCAGGCAGGCCAGCGCCTGCGAGGCGAACGCCTCGTTGAGCTCGATGACCTCGAAGCTTGCGGGCTTGAGACCGAGCCGCTCGGTCAATTTCCCGACCGCCGGGATCGGCCCGATTCCCATGACCCGGGGCGCAACGCCTGCGGTGGCGTAGCCGAGAATGCGGGCGATCGGCCGAAGTCCATGCGCTTCCGCCGCTTCGCCCGAGGCGACGATCAGCGCCGCGGCGCCGTCGTTGACGCCGGAAGCGTTGCCCGCCGTCACGCTGCCGCCCTCGCGCACGATGCCGCCGAGCCGGGCCAGGACTTCGAGGGTCGTGTCGGGGCGCGGGTGCTCATCCGTCTCGACGCGGGTCACGGCGCCTTTGCGATCCTTGATCTCGACCGCGACAATCTCCTGCCTGAACGTCCCGTTCGCCAGGGCCGCTCCGGCGCGCTTCTGCGAGCGGAGCGCGAATGCGTCCTGGTCGGCGCGCGAGACCTGGTGCTCGTCGGCGACGTTCTCGGCCGTCTCCGGCATCGAATCGACGCCGTAGAGCTTTTTCATCATCGGGTTGACGAAGCGCCAGCCGATGGTGGTGTCGAAAACGTCCGCCGATCGCTGAAACGGCGTTTGAGCCTTGCCCATCACAAAGGGGGCGCGGGTCATCGATTCAGCGCCGCCGGCGATCGCGAGCTTGATCTCGCCAGCCTTGATCCCCCTCGCCGCCGCGGCGACCGCCTCCATGCCCGAGGCGCAGAGGCGGTTGACGGTTGCGCCAGGGATGGATTCGGGCAACCCGGCGAGCAGGAGCGCCATGCGCGCGAGATTGCGGTTGTCCTCGCCCGCCTGGTTGGCGCAGCCGAGAAAGACCTCGTCGAGCTTGTCGCCAAGGCCAGGATGGCGGCGCATGAGCTCGCGGATCGGCGCCGCCGCGAGATCGTCGGCGCGCACGCCGCCCAGCGCGCCCCCGTAGCGGCCCACGGGCGTGCGCACGTAGTCGCAGATGAAGGCCTCAGTCATGGGCGCGGCTTCCCCCACTTCGACCTCAAACCCAATTCCGCCATTGTCGCCTCCGTTGAACCGGCGTCCACTATAGACCCCCCCGCCGCGCGCTTGCGAGGGCGCTCGATTGCGTTTTCTCCAGTCATCAAGCAATACTCAGGCGAGCTCGGCTCTCGGGAGGAGCGGCTTAAGGTTGAGGGAGGCTCAGGCCATGGGCATTATCAGCTGGATCATTCTGGGGCTGATCGCGGGTTTCATAGCAAGCAAGATCGTCAACAGGACGGGCTCGGGCCTGGTCCTGGACCTCGTGCTCGGGATGGTCGGCGCGGTGGTCGGAGGCTTCATCTTCTCCGGCGTGTTCGGCATGCGCGGGGTCACCGGCGTTAACATCTGGAGCATCATCGTTTCGGTGATCGGCGCGGTCATTGTGTTGTGGATTTACGAGAAGCTGATCGCGAAAGCCTGACCAGGAAGGGAGAACGCGCGTTGGCAGAGGCTGAGGTTTCGTCCCAACCGGTTCTCCTCGATCAGCTCCAGGCCGGCGTGCTGACGCTGACCCTGAACCGGCCCGAGCGCCTCAACGCGCTCAACGGCGCCCTCACCCAGGCGCTGTCGGCGGCGGTCGGGCGCGCGGCGGCGGACCCGGACTGTCGCGCGATCCTTATCACCGGCGCTGGGAGGGGCTTCTGCTCGGGAGCGGACCTCGCCGATCGCGCCGTTAAGCCCGGCGCCGCCCGGCCGGATCTTGGCCAATCCCTGGACAAGGGCCTCAATCCGCTCATCCGCGCGATTCGCAATCTCCCGAAGCCGGTCATCTGCGCGGTCAACGGCGCGGCGGCGGGGGCAGGGGCCAATCTCGCGCTTGCCTGCGACATCGTGCTGGCGGCGAAGTCAGCTCAGTTCCTGCAGGCGTTCGCCCGCATCGGCCTCATTCCGGATGCAGGGGGCACTTTCAATCTGCCGCGGCTGATCGGCGACGCGCGCGCCCGGGCGTTGATGATGCTGGCCGAGCCGATCGGGGCGGAACAGGCTCAGGCCTCGGGCATGATCTATCGCGCGGTCGCCGACGAAGACCTGATGGGGGAAGCGCGCATCGTCGCGGAGCGTCTCGCGGGGGGCGCGACGCAAGCGCTTGGCCTTATCAAGCGGGCGCTCGCCGCTTCGCCCGGCAACGGTCTCGACGCCCAGCTCGACCTTGAGCGCGATCTGCAGCGCGAGGCCGGATTCGGCGATGAGTTCAACGAAGGCGTGCAGGCTTTTCTGGACAAGCGGCCGCCGGATTTCCGAGGCAAGCCGGGCGCGTGACGTTCGCCGGGCAGCCATGCCTTGGCTTGAGGGCGTCGCAGCCTTGTCTCCGTGAACTCACCAGATGGTTGGCAGGGAAGGGATCGCGCGCAGCCTGTCATCATGCGTGACGAGCGGCGCATTCCGCACGATCGCGGTCGCCGCGATCATCCGGTCCGCGGGATCGCCGGGGAAGGCGTCGCCGAATTGACCAGCCCGCTCGGCGATGTCGTCCGTGAGCGGCTCGAACCAATATTCCGGAAGCCTTCTCACGTTCGCCAGCCACACCGCCGCCGGCATGTTGAAGCGCAAGCGTCCGCGCCGCTCGAGCGTCACGATTTCGAAGACGCTGATGCTTGAGACGAGAAGCTCGTTGCGCTTGCCATGTTGCTGCAACACCTGAGCGGCTTTGCGCGACAGTTTCTTTCTTTCATCGTCGACCCACCACACCAGAACGTGAGTGTCGAGAACGATCATTGATTGACCGTCCATTCGTCGGCAGCATGCGCCGGCGCGGTCGGCGAATCATATTGCGACACGCTTCTGCGCAGGCGCCTGCGGATGAACGCGGCTTCTTCGTCGGTCGCCTTGGGGCAAGTGATCTCAGCGATGACCGCGCCCCTTGAGGTTACACGGATGCGCTCTCCCCGATGCGCACGGTCAAGGTAGGCTGGCAGATTCCGTCTCAGGTCGGTCACGTTCACGTCGACCACATACTTCGTCCCGGTACGGCGCTGTACAGATCAAATGTACGCTTTACACAGGACCGCGTCAACGAGCGCGCCAATGGCTTGGCCCTCCAACCGAGGCGCTGATGAGCGGAAGAATGAATGGGCAGGTCCTCGGCCGCACGAGTCCAAATGGGACGAACTCGGTTAGGCCGCGACGTCGGCGACCACGGTGTCGAGCAGCGGCGCGCCCATCGCGGTGACGCGAATGCGCCCGCGCTCGTCGCGCTCTAAAAAACCATCCTCGATCAGGGTCCGAATCCGCTCCGGATCGATGAGCCGGCCGCTCACTTTTTCAAACGCCCGCGGATCGACGCCTTCGCTCAGGCGCAAACCCATAAGGAGGAACTCATCGCCCTGTTCCTCGCGGCTGAGAGGGGCGCTCTCGACCAGTCCGTTGCCCTCGCTCTCGACCAGGGTCAGCCACATTTCCGGATGCCGTTCGGTCTCCTGGGCCAACCGCCCTTTCGCGGTCACGAGGCGCCCGTGCGCGCCGGGGCCGACGCCTGCATATTCGCCATAGCGCCAGTAGATGAGGTTGTGGCGGCTTTCGCCGCCCGGCCGCGCATGGTTCGACACCTCATACGCAGGCAATCCGCGCGCATAGGTCAGTTCCCGCGTCGCCTGGAACAGCGCTAGGCTTAGTTCTTCGTCCGGCAGTTCGAGCTTGCCCGCGTCGCGCAGGCGCTCGAACATCGTGTCCGGCTCGATCGTCAGTTGGTAAAGCGAGACATGGTCGCCGACGTAGTTCAGCGCCTCGGCGAGCTCGCGGCGCCAGCCGGCCTCGCTTTGACCGGGACGGCCATAAATGAGGTCAAAGCTGAAGCGAGGGAACAGCGATGCGGCGAGCCTCACGGCCGCCAGCGCCTCGACGACCGTATGCTTGCGTCCGAGAGCCTTGAGGTCGAAGTCGTTGAGCGCCTGGACGCCGATCGACAGCCGATTGACGCCGGCCGACCGATAGCCGCGAAACCGCTCAGCCTCGACGCTGGTCGGGTTGGCTTCGAGGGTGATCTCCGCGTCCTTGTCGAGACGCCAGGCGGACGCGATCGCGTCTATGACGCCTTGAATGGTCTCAGGGCGCATGAGCGAAGGAGTGCCGCCGCCGAAAAACACCGACCGCACCGTACGGCGCGGCGCCAGCACCGCGCGATGGGCGATTTCCGCCTTGAACGCGGCGAGATAGCGCGCTTCATCGACTCCGCCGCCTCGCACGTGACTGTTGAAGTCGCAATAAGGACACTTCGCCAGGCAGAAGGGCCAATGGACATAAACCCCGAATCCCGGGTCGGCGGCAGGGCCCGAGTCGGCGCTCGCGACAGCCGCGATGACGCTGCGAATCATTGTGCCGTTATGCCAGCGAATTGTGGCAGGCGCCAGCGCGGCGTCGAAGCGCCATTGTCGTCACAACGCCTCGTCGCCCGTCTCGGCCGTGCGGATGCGCATGGCCCGCTCGATCGGCAGGACAAAAATCTTCCCGTCCCCGATCTGGCCGGTGCGCGCCGCGGCCCGGATCGCCTCGATCGTCGGTTCGACCTCATTGTCGCTGACCGCGATCTCGAGGCGCACCTTCGGCATGAAGGCGATGTTGTATTCCGAGCCCCGATAGATCTCGGTGTGCCCCTTCTGCCGGCCATAGCCGTTGGCTTCGCTAACGGTCATCCCCTTGACGCCCAGCCGATCGAGGGTCGTTCGGACCTCGTCAAGTTTGAACGGCTTGATAACCGCCAGGATGAGCTTCATGGCCGCACGCCCCTCGGAACGACAAAATCACCGGGCCTTCGCTATGCCGGCAAGGCCGCCCGCGCAAGCGCGCTTTTGGTTCTGCTGGCGAGGCTTCGCCCATCGCCCGCCGGTTCGACCATAGCCGTATGGACCGCTGGTCGCATTTTTGCTTAAGGTCCCCTTAGCTTCCGCCGAATTTCGCCGCGAAAGCTTCCACAAGGGACCCGCTTCGGGGAGATGATCGATGAGATTGCGAAGCGCGAGATCCCTCGTTCTCACCCTGATCGGAGCGGTCGCCCTGCTCATTCCGGCGCTGACGCAGGCGGCCGAGCCCAAGATCCTGCGGTTCGCATTCCAGGGGGAGCTCAAATCGGTCGACCCCTATCAGATCAACGAGAGCTTCAGCCTGAGCGTGAACGGCGCCGTGTATGAGGGGCTCGTCCGGCGCGGACCCGACATGAAACTTGAACCCTGCCTTGCCACAAGCTGGGAGGTTCTCGATCCGCTGCATTGGCGCTTTCATCTGCGCAAGGGCGTGAAGTTCCACGAGGGCCAAGACTTCACCGCCGACGACGTCGTTTTCTCCGCCCAGCGCGTGCGCGGCCCCGGATCCGACCTCAAGGGCCGCATCCCCGCGGACGCCGAGATCGTGAAGGTCGACGACCACACCGTCGACTTTTTATTGAAGAGGCCCGATCCGTTCTTGATTAACGAATGGGAGACCTGGGGCATCTTCTCGAAGAGCTGGGCGGAGGCGCATGGCGCGACCGAGGCGACCGCGATGAACGCGACGACGCCGCCCTATGCCGGCCTGCACGCCAACGGGACCGGACCGTTCATCCTCGTCAGCCACGAGCCTGGCGTGAAGACCGTCTGGAAGCGCAACCCGAACTGGTGGGACAAGTCGAAATCCAATATCGACGAGGTGGTCTTCACCCCGATCCCCAACGCTGCGACCCGTGTTGCGGCGCTGTTGTCAGGCGAAGTCGACTGGATCGATCCGGTGCCGCTCAACGACCAGGCGCGGGTCAACGCCAATCCGGGGACCGGGGTTTTGGCGGGACCGGAGGTCCGCACCATTTTTCTCGGCATGGACCAGTCCCGTGACGAGCTCGGCCATTCCAGCGTCAAGGGCAAAAATCCGTTCAAGGACGTCCGGGTCCGCAAGGCGTTCTATGAGGCGATCAACGAGGATGCGATCGCCAAAAAGGTGATGCGCGGGCAGGCGACGCCGAGCGCGCTCATGATCGCGCCGTCGCTGTTTTCGCTGTCGAAGGACTTCCATCGGCTTCCCTTCGACCCCGCCTCCTCGAAGAAACTGCTCGCCGAGGCCGGCTATCCTGACGGCTTCGAAGTGCAGATGGATTGTCCGAACGACCGCTATGTGAATGACGAGCAGATCTGCCAGGCGGTGGTCGGCATGCTGGCGCGCGTGGGCGTCAAGATCGACCTCAACGCCGAGCCGAAATCGAAATTCTTCGCAGCCATCTCGGCGGCGGGCGGCTTCGATTCCTCGTTCTATCTCCTGGGCTGGACGCCATCGACGCTCGAGAGCTTCAACGTCTTCCAGTACATCATGGGCTGCCGCGACCCGAAGACCAACTGGGGCGGCAACAATGTCGGCGACTATTGCAATCCGAAGGTTGACGCGCTGGCGCGCGAGGCCCTGCAGGAGCCGGACGAAGAGAAGCGCGACGAGATTTTCGCCAAGGCCTGGAAAATCTCACTGTTCGACGACGTGGGCTACATACCGCTGCATCAGCAGGCGCTCGCCTGGGGCGTTTCCAAGCACACCCACGTGATCCAGCGGCCGGACAACTATTACATCTTCGCCTGGGTCAATAAGGATTGATCGCCTTCATCCTGCGCCGCCTCGTCGCTTCGGTCGGCGTCCTGATCGCGGTCGGGCTGATCGCCTTTGTGATGTTCCGCTATGTCGGCGATCCCGTGAATCAGATGGTCGGCATCGAGACCTCCGCCCAGGAGCGGGCCGAGCTGCGTCATCAGCTCGGGCTCGATCAGCCCGTGATCGTCCAGGCGGCGCGATTTCTTCTGAACGCGGCTCGGTTCGACTTCGGCGTGAGCTACCAGTTCAAGCAGCCGGTCGCCGACCTCATCGGCGCCCGGATGCCCGCGACCCTCGAACTCGCGCTGGTCGCTTCGATCCTGTCGCTCGCCGCCGGCGTGCCGATGGGCGTCTACGCCGCCCTGCGCCGCGACAGCGCGCTGGCCAGCCTGCTCCAGGCGCTGTCGCTCATCGGCATATCGCTGCCGACGTTCCTCATCGGCATTCTTCTGATCTACCTGTTCGCAGTCGTGCTTCGCTGGCTG
The DNA here is from genome assembly GCA_036489975.1 of Roseiarcus sp. GTDB lineage: Bacteria > Pseudomonadota > Alphaproteobacteria > Rhizobiales > Beijerinckiaceae > Roseiarcus. The sequence continues at coordinate 3,618 of DASXES010000133.1, read as the reverse complement.
CCGTCGTTCGGCCGCGGCGACGTGGTGCGCATCGGCTCGTGGTGGACGACAGGACTGCTCACGGTTTCGGGGCTGAAATCGCTGATCATGCCTTCGATCACGCTGGCTTTGTTCCAGATGACCCTGATCATGCGGCTGGTGCGGGCCGAGATGCTCGAAGTCATGCGCTCGGACTATATTCGCTTCGCCCGCGCCCGCGGGCTTTCCGAGCGCACCGTCCATTTCCGCCACGCGCTCAAGAATACGCTCGTTCCCGTGATCACCGTCGTCGGCCTGCAACTCGGTTCGATCGTCGCTTTCTCGATTATCACCGAAACCGTGTTCGCCTGGCCCGGCATGGGCCAGCTCTTTCTGCAATCGATCCAGAACGCCGACATTCCGATCATGGCCGCCTATCTTCTCATGATCGCGACGCTGTTCGTGATCATCAATCTCGTCACCGATCTCATCTACGTGGCCGTGGATCCGCGATTGCGCGTCCACATCAATCGCGCTTGAAATGAGCGAGATCGCGGCGCCGCCGAACGAAGCGTCCGGGCCGCGCCGGACCTTGATCGAACGCCTCAGGGACAACGATCTTCTCGCGAGCTTCCTTAAGTCGAAGGTCACGGTCGCCGCGGGAATCGTGACCGTGATTCTCTTTGCCGCGGCGCTGCTCGCGCCATGGATCGCGCCGACCGACCCGTTCAATCCCGCGACCAACTACCTCTCGGACTCGCTCGATCCGCCGAGCTTTGTCGCCGGTGGAGATCCACGATTCCTGTTAGGAACGGACGACCAGGGGCGCGACATGCTGTCGGCGATCCTCTACGGGCTTCGTGTTTCGCTTGGGATCGGATTGTGCAGCGTGGCGCTCGGCGCGGCGATCGGCGTCTCGCTTGGGCTCATCGCCGGATACGCCGGGGGCTGGACGGACTCCGCGATCATGCGGATCGCCGACGTGCAGCTGACCTTCCCTGCGATTCTCATCGCGCTTCTTCTGGACGGCGTCGCGCATGCGCTGCTCAAACCTGCAAGCCGCGGCGAGTCCGCCTTCGCCGTGCTCGTCCTCTCGATCGGCCTCTCGTTCTGGGTGCAATATGCGCGCACCGTGCGCGCCTCGACAATGGTCGAGAAGAACCGCGATTACGTGCTGGCGGCGCGGCTGATCGGGCTCTCGCACGCGCGGATCCTCATCTCCCACATCCTCCCCAACGTGATGGGGCCGGTCCTGGTGATCGCGACCATCAACCTCGCGCTCGCGGTCATTACCGAGGCGACGCTATCCTTTCTTGGCGTCGGCCTGCCGCCGACCCAGCCCTCGCTCGGGACCCTGATCCGCATCGGGCAGAACTACCTGTTCTCGGGCGAATGGTGGATCGTGACCTTCCCGAGTCTCACCCTGGCCGCGCTGGTGCTGGCCGTGAACCTGCTCGGCGACTGGTTGCGCGACGCTCTCAACCCAAGACTGAAATGACCGGCCCGCTGCTTTCGGTTCTTGACCTCAGGGTCGAATTCGCGACGCGAAAGGGGCCGCTCACCGCGCTCGATGGCGTTGCGTTCGACATTGCGCCGGGCGAGGTTCTGGGGGTTGTTGGCGAATCGGGCGCCGGCAAGTCGCTGACCGGCCTCGCCGTCATCGGCCTCATCGACCCGCCGGGCCGGATCGCGGGCGGCGAAATCCGGCTTAACGGCGAGCGCATCGACAACCTGCCTCCGGCGCGAATGCGCTCAATTCGCGGAGGGCGCATTGGCGTCATCTTCCAGGACCCGCTGACCAGCCTCAACCCGCTGATGCGAATCGGCGATCAGCTTGCCGAGACGATCCAGGCGCACAAGCGGCTCGGGCGAAGGCAGGCGAGGGAGCAGGCGCTCGCGTGGCTCGGCGAGGTCGGCATTCCTTCGCCCGAGAAGCGCATCGACGGCTATCCGCATGAGTTCTCCGGCGGCATGCGCCAGCGGGTGGTGATCGCGCTCGCGCTGTGCGCCGAGCCTGAGCTCGTGATCGCTGACGAGCCGACGACCGCGCTCGACGTCTCGGTGCAGGCGCAGATCATTACGCTGCTCAAGAATCTGACCCGCCGGCACGGCGCCGCGGTCATGCTGATCACCCACGACATGGGCGTGATCGCCGAGACGGCCGATCGCGTCGCGGTCATGTATGCCGGCGCCATCGCCGAGATTGGCGAGGTCCACGAAATCATACGCCATCCTCTGCACCCCTATACGCAAGGGTTGATGGCCGCGATCCCCACGCTCGAGGCGCGCGCCAGCCGGCTGGCGCAGATTCCCGGCTCGATGCCGCGGCTTTCGGCGATCCCGCGCGGCTGCGCGTTCGCTCCCCGCTGCCCGCGCGTGTTTGACCGCTGCGCCGAACGCCCGCCGCTGATCGCGGTCGGCGGTCGAGGCGCGGCCTGTTGGCTTTATGAGCGCGGGTCCGGCGCCGCGGATATCCGGCATTGAACGGCGCCGGCGCAATCGTCGAAGTGCGCGGCTTGAGCCGCGTGTTCGACGTTTCCGCCCCCCTGATCTCGCGGCTGATCGCCCATGAGCCGCGCCGCACGCTGACGGCGGTCGACGGCCTCGACTTTACGATTCGCCGCGGCGAGACGTTCGGGCTCGTCGGCGAGTCCGGCTCAGGCAAATCGACGCTGGCGCGCATGGTGGCGGGGCTGCTCGAGCCGAGCGGAGGCCATGTCGTGATCGACGGCGTCGATCTGGCCCGGACTGGCGATCGCGCCGCGCGCCGCGCGGTGCGCCGGCGGATGCAGATGATCTTCCAGGACCCGTTCGCCTCGCTCAATCCGCGCTGGCGGGTCGGCGCCATCGTCGCCGAGCCGATCCGCGCGTTTGGCCAGCGCGGCGCGGGCGTCGAGGGGCTCGAGAAGCGCGCGATTCTCGCCCGCGTCGATGAGCTGCTCGAACTCGTCGGCCTTCATCCGGCCGACTCGCGAAAATTTCCGCACGAATTTTCCGGCGGTCAGCGCCAGCGGATCGCGATCGCCCGCGCGATCGCCGCCCATCCTGATTTCATCGTCTGCGACGAGCCGACCTCGGCGCTCGACGTCTCGATCCAGGCGCAGATTCTGAACCTGATGCGGGACCTGCAGGAGAGATTCGGCCTCACCTATCTCCTGATCACTCACAATCTGGCGGTGGTGCGCTTCATGGCGACCCGGGTCGGGGTCATGTATCTCGGCCGGCTGGTGGAGATCGGCGAGACCGACGCGCTGTTCGCAAGGCCGCGGCACCCCTATACGCGGATGCTTCTCGACGCGGTGCCCGACCTTGCAATGAGCGGGCGCCCGCGCACGCCTGTCGGCGGCGAACCGCCCAACCCGATCGATCCCCCGCCCGGCTGCCCGTTCCATCCGCGCTGCCCGCAGGCGATCGCGATCTGCCGGTCCGAGCGGCCTCTGTTTCGAGACAACGTCGCCTGCCATCTCGCCGAAGCGAATGAGCCGGGGCCGGCGGCCGGGTGACGGCCCCGAGCGCTTCATCCAGGGGAATCGCTTCAGGTTAACGGGTGTTTTGGCGGATGATATCTTCGAGGTATTCGGGGCTTAGGTTTGCGCGTTTTCTTCGGGTCTTGAGGCTGTGCCTGTCGTTTTTGGCGCGGATGAGGTTCATGTTCATGTG
>DASXES010000126.1:0-19879 GCA_036489975.1 Roseiarcus sp. | reverse complement strand
GTTCGTTGATTCGCAACCCGATCCTACCGGCGAACCGCCGGTGACCGCCGCAAGCCGCTCGCTCGCTACAGCGCTATCAACAGCGCGCTTCGCAAGCGCCTTGCTCCCGCCGACCTACACCATCAGATGGGACACGACCGTTAATATCAGGACTCGATGATCGGAACCGATCATCGCCTTACGGCCGAAGCGCGAATGCACGCCCGCCCCGTTGCGCTCAAATAGAACGGGTATTAAGCGCCTTTATAGGCGCTTATTTGCGCCGCTTGACGACCGCCTCGCGCCCTGGTTGTCGAAACCGGAGATCAGGAGGTCACGCGCCCGCCCGACCCGACGCCCGCGCCGTCGGGGGGAAAGGAGCGGCGTGGCATGAACGAGGGCGGCCAAAGCCGTCAGTTGCGCTTCAGCGCGACGCCGGCGCCCGCGGCGGACGGACGCGGCAAGTCGCTCTGGACCCTCGCCAGCGCCTCGAGCGCGGCCTTCGTCTCGAAGCCCCAGGGCGCGGCGTGCGCTTTCCCCTCCCCCTGCGCGACCGAAATCAGGAGTTGCTCCGAGGCTGCGAGGCGCTCGCCCGCTGGCGAGGTCATGTCCAGCCACAGGCGCATCCGCTTGTCGTCGTGCTCCAGCAGATGACAGGAGACAGAAAAGGCGTCCCCCTCCTTCGCTTCCTTGAAATAGTGCAGCATCACCTGCAGCGTATAGATGGATTGGCCGCTTTGCCGGCGCGCGGCGGCGTCCAGGCCGATCCGGTCCATGAGCGCATCGCCCGCGCGGCTGAAGACAAGCGCGTAAGCCGCGTCATTCATGTGGCCGTTGTAATCCACCCATTCTGCGAGGACAGTTGCGTCCAACACGGGAAGCGCGGACCCGTGGCGCATGGCGTTCTCCCGACAAGACATTCACAAGCGGCCGAGACGCCTCTCGGCCTCGGCCAATGTTTTTGCACCAGCGCGAGAAGCCCGACAAGGAAATCGTCGCGCCACGCCTCGAGTTCCCCGGATCGCCCCCCGGCAGCGTGCGCTTCCTGCGGACGCGCACGACGACCGCTCGGCGGGCGCAACCCACATGTTCGATGTTCCGTCAATTTTCACATGAATTTTACCTGTCAGGCCTTGCTTTATTATCGTTGAAGGGTAAAAATAGATGTTGGACACATGCATAATGATATCTGAAACATGATGACTGCTGGTCAACTTCGCGCCTCGCGAGCGCTTCTCGGTATCGATCAGCGCAAGCTCGCCGAGCTGTCAGGGCTTTCGCTGCCGACGATTCAGCGAATGGAGGCAAGCGAGGGCGTAATCCGCGGCAACGTCGACTCGCTGATGAAACTCGTAGGGGCTCTCGACACGGCGGGAATCGAACTGATCTCCGACAACGCCACGAGCGCGGCGGGCGGCCGTGGGGTGCGGATGAAGGGGCCCGCGCCTTGACGCTGAATTTGGTCCTCGGCTGCGTCGGCGTTCTATTTGGCGTCGCGGTGCTGGCGATTGCGATGGGCCGATCCGCCGCGGCCACGCCGGTCGTCTATGGATTTTGCGTCGCCGCCTCGCTCGTGACCTGCGCCGCCAGCTCCGCTCAACTGCTCGAGGGATCGGCGCCGGTGGGCCGCATCCTGCCGCTCGGCGTTCCATGGCTCGGCGCCCATCTCCGCGTGGACGCCCTGTCCGCCTTCTTCCTCGCCGTCGTCGGGCTCGGCTCGTTCGCCGCGAGCCTGTTTGCGCTGGGCTACGGACGCCATGAGGAAGCGCCGCAACGCGTGTTGCCGTTCTATCCCGCGTTTCTCGCCGCCATGACTCTCGTTGTCATCGCCGACGACGCCTTCACATTCCTGGCGTCGTGGGAACTCATGTCCCTGTCGTCATGGGCGCTGGTGATGGCGCATCACCGCAATCCGGACAATGTTCGCGCCGGTTACGTCTACCTGGTGATGGCGGGTTTTGGCACGCTCGCGCTCTTGCTTGCCTTCGGTCTCATGGCCGGCCCGAAGGGGGGCTACGCCTTCATGGACATCCGCAATGGACATCCAGCGGCGGGGTTCGCCGCGCTCGTTCTCATCCTCGCGCTCGCCGGCGCGGGCTCGAAGGCTGGACTCGTCCCGCTCCATGTCTGGCTGCCGCTCGCTCACCCCGCCGCGCCGAGCCATGTTTCAGCGCTGATGAGCGGCGTCATGACCAAGGTCGCCGTCTACGGGTTCGTGAGAATTGTATTTGACCTCATCGGCGCGCCCGACTGGTGGTGGAGCATGCTGGTGCTGGCGCTCGGCGGGATCAGCGCCTTGATGGGTGTGCTTTATGCGCTGATACAGCGCGACCTCAAACGGCTTCTCGCCTATTCGTCGATTGAGAACATCGGGATCATCTTCGTGGGGCTCGGGCTCGCGCTGGCGTTCAAGGCGCATGACATGCCCTTGGCCGCCGCGCTGGCGATGACGGCCGCCCTGCTGCATGTCCTCAACCATTCGCTGTTCAAGAGCCTGCTGTTCTTCGGCGCCGGCGCCGTCCTGACCGCGACCGGGGAGCGCGACATGGAGCGTCTCGGCGGTCTCATCCGCGGCATGCCGACGACGGCCTTCGTATTTCTGGTCGGCTGCGCCGCGATCTCGGCTTTGCCGCCGCTTAACGGCTTTGTGTCGGAATGGCTCACCTTCCAGGCGATCCTGTTGAGCCCGCAATTACCGTCCTGGGGTCTCAGGCTTCTCGTACCGGGCGTTGGCGCGCTTCTCGCGCTGTCCGCCGCGCTTGCCGCCGCCTGCTTCGTCAGGGGGTTCGGCGTGACTTTCCTCGGCCGCCCGCGCGCGACCGCCGCCGAGCGAGCCCAGGAAACTGACCGCTTCTCGCTTGCTGCAATGTTCCTCCTTGCCGGGCTCTGCCTGATCGTCGGCGTCGCGCCCGGACTGTTCATCGATGCGCTCGCGCCGGTCGTGCGGGAATTGGCGGGCGCCCGCATGCCGGCGCAGCTCGGCGTCGAGTGGCTTTCGATCGTGCCCATCGCCGAGAGCCGCAGCTCCTATAACGGACTGCTCGTCTTCCTGTTCATGGTCATTTCGGGCACGCTTGCGGCGGCCACGATCCATCGGCTGGCCTCCGACAAGCTCCGGCGCGCGCCAGCCTGGGATTGCGGCTATCCCGATCCAAGCCCCGTTACACAATACACCGCGTCAAGTTTCGCACAGCCGATACGGCGGGTGTTTGGCACGGTTGTGTTCCGCGTGCGCGAGCATGTTGACATGCCCGCGCCGGGCGACACGCGTCCGGCGCGGCTGACCGTGGAATTGCACGATGTCGTCTGGGAGGCGATCTACGCGCCGGTCGCCAGCGCCGTGAGCTTCACGGCAGGCCAGCTCAACCACCTGCAGTTTCTGACCATCCGCCAATTTCTGAGCCTTGTCTTCGCCGCCCTCGTGATCCTGCTCGCGGCGCTGACGATATGGCCGTGATCCTCGATTTGGCCGTACAGGGCGTGCAGATGCTGCTGGTGCTCATGCTCGCGCCGCTGCTCACCGGTCTGGTGCGCAAGGTGAAGGCGCGGCTGCTCGGCCGGCGCGGGCCGCCGCTGATCCAGCCCTATCGCGATCTCGCGCGCCTCATGCGCAAGGAGGTGGTTTTAGCGGAAAGCGCCTCGTGGCTGTTCCGCATCATTCCCTATCTCGTCTTCGCCGCCACATGGGTTGCAGCCTCGCTGGCGCCGACTTTTCGCGCCGGCCTTCTGTTCTCGTGGTCCGCCGATCTCATCGCCATCATCGCGCTTCTGGGCGGCGCCCGCTTCTTTCTCGCGCTGGCCGGCATGGATGTCGGCACGAGCTTTGGCGGCATCGGGTCCAGCCGCGAGGTGATGATCGCCTCGCTCGCCGAGCCGGCTATGATCATGGTGGTCTTCACGCTTGCGCTGATCGCCGGCTCAACGCAGCTCTCCACCATCGCGGGGGCGCTCCTCTATTCGGAGGTCGGGCTGCGCGTCTCGCTCGGGCTCGCGCTCTTCGCCCTCGTCATGGTCGCCATCGCCGAGAACGGGCGCATCCCGGTCGACAATCCGGCGACCCACCTCGAGCTCACCATGGTGCACGAGGCGATGGTGCTTGAATATTCAGGCCGCCACCTCGCGGTGATCGATCTCGCCGCGGAGCTCAAGCTTCTTCTCTACGTGTCGCTGATCGCCTGCATCTTCGCGCCATGGGGCATCGCGCCAGCCGACGCGGGGCTGAGCGCATTGGCGCTGGGGCTTGCGACCTATCTCGTCAAGCTTGCGGCCGGTGGGCTCCTGCTTGGGCTGTTCGAAACATCGATCGCCAAGATGCGCGTGTTCCGCGTACCGGAGTTCCTCGGCGCGGCTCTCATGCTCGGCCTCTTGGCCACGCTTCTCATGTTCGTCTCGCGGAGCCTGTGATGCGCGGACTTGACTTCGACGTCGCGCACCTGCTCGCCGGCTCGCTGGTGCTGATCAGCTTTCTCGAGCTTTATCAGGACCGCCTCTACGCCCTCCTCAATCTCTTCGCCCTCCACGCTTTGACGCTCGCGCTCTCCGTTGCGTGGCAAGCCTACATACAAGATGCTCCCCACCTTTATATCACCGCCGCGATCGCGCTGGTCTTCAAGGCGATTGTCATTCCGGTCGCGCTGCACCGAATCATCGTGTCGCTCGGCATCCACCGCGAGATCGAAAAAGTGGTCGGCGTCGGCCCCACCATGCTGTTCGGCATAGGGCTGGTCGCGTTGTCGATGGTGGTGATGCTGCGCGTCACCGCCGCGGCCGATCCCCTCGCGCGCGAGGATCTCGCCTTCGCCCTGTCGATCGTCCTCCTCGGACTTCTGATGATGGTGACCCGGGGCAACGCGATAAGCCAGGTGGTCGGGTTCATGTCGCTCGAAAACGGCCTCGTGCTCGCTGCAACCGGCGCCAAGGGGATGCCGCTGGTGGTCGAGATCAGCGTCGCCTTCTCGATCCTGATCGCCTTCATCGTGATCGGCATTTTCCTGTTCCGCATCCGCGAACGTTTCGACACGGTCGATCTTGACGCCCTCGACAGCCATCGCGGAGAGCGGCCATGAGCGTCGACGCGGTGGCTGCGGTCCTGATCATCCCCGCGGCGGCGGCGGCCGTGCTGTCGATGCTGCCCGGCTATTGGTTCAGCGCGCGGCTTAATGTGATCGCGACGCTGGCCACGTTCCTGGCGGCGTTTTCGCTGTTCTTGTACCGTCCGCCGGGCGGCCAGTATCTCCAGGTCGACGATCTCAACAACGTCTTCATCGTGCTCAACACGTTCGTCGGCTTCACGACGAGCGTCTTCAGCGCCGGTTACATCGGCCACGAACTGGAAAGCGGACGGTTGACACCAAGGTTCCTGCGCTTTTATCACGCGATGTACCAGGTCCTGATGTTCGCGATGAATCTTGCGCTCGTCGCCAGCAACATCGGGGTGATGTGGGTTGCGATCGAGCTCGCAACGCTGACCACCGTGCTCATGGTCGGCATCTACCGCACGCACGAGGCGCTCGAAGCCGCATGGAAATATTTCATCCTCGGCAGCGTCGGCATCGCCCTTGCGCTGTTCGGTACGATCCTCGTCTACATGGCGGCGCGGCCGGTCATCGGCGAGGGCCTCGACGCAATGGTCTGGGCGAAGCTGCTGGCGCGAGCCTCTGAGTTCGATCCGGCGCTGCTCAACGTCGCCTTCGTGTTCCTGCTGCTCGGCTACGGCACCAAAGTGGGGCTCGTGCCGCTGCACGCGTGGTTGCCGGACGCGCACGCCGAGGGCCCCACGCCGATCTCAGCGGTGCTCTCGGGCCTCCTTCTCAATGTGGCGCTCTATGCGCTGTTGCGCTTCAAGATGCTGCTCGCGGCCAATCCGGGCGCGCTCGCGCCCGGGCCCCTGATGGTGACGATGGGGCTCATGTCGCTCGTGTTCGCGGCCTTCATGCTCTACCGGCGGCGCGACATCAAACGGCTGTTCGCCTATTCGTCGATCGAGCACATGGGCATCATCACGTTCGCCTTCGGCATGGGCGGACCGCTGGCGAACTTTGCTGGCCTTTTGCACATGACCATGCATTCGCTGACCAAGTCGGCGATCTTCTTCGCCGTCGGCCACGTGGCGCAGGTCAAGGGCACCCAGCAGATCGCCAGGATGGGCGGCCTGACCGAAACGAATCCCGCGCTCGGATGGGGCCTCGTGCTTGGCGTCGTCGCCATTGCAGGGCTGCCGCCGCTCGGTATCTTCATGAGCGAGTTCCTGCTCGTGACGTCGACCTTCGCGCGAGCGCCATGGCTCGCGATCGTGCTGGTGTTTGGCATTCTCACCGCTATCGGTGCGCTGTTCCTGCAGCTCAACGGCGTCGCGTTTGGTGAGCCGCGCGGCGCCACCGCCGAAGCGAAAGCTTCCTACGCGCCGATGTTCGCCCATCTCGCGCTGGTGTTGATCGCGGGCGTCTACATACCGCCGGCGCTCGTTTTCTGGTTCCAGAACGTCGCCAGGCTGCTCGGATGAGCCAGATGGCCCTGACCGACACAATTGACGGCTTGAAAGTCGAAGCTCATCGCCCGTGGCCTCGTCTCGTGGTGAGCGAGGCCGGCTGGCGCGCCGTGGCCGCGGAACTGCCGGCCGGCCGCCTGACGCTGCTTGGCTTGTGGGGCGAGCGATCCGCCGCTCACATGGCCGTGCTCGACGAGGACACGGCGGAGATCGCCGTCGCGACAATCGAATGTCCACAAGGCTCGTTTCCCTCGGTCGGCGCGCTGCACCCGCCGGCGATCCGGCTTGAACGCGCCTTGCATGACCTTTACGGGCTGATCCCGGAGGGTCTTCCGGACGATCGGCCGTGGCTTGACCATGGATGCTGGGGCGTGCGGCATCCGCTCGGCGATCGCGATAATCGAGACCCGAAGCCGCCGCCTTATGCCTTTCTGCCCGCCGAGGGCGAAAGCCTGCACCAGATTCCGGTCGGACCGGTGCATGCCGGCATCATCGAGCCGGGCCACTTCCGTTTCACCGCCAACGGCGAAACGGTCGTTCGGCTCGAGGAGCGCCTCGGCTATGCGCACAAGGGCGTAGACTCGCTGATGACGGGAGCGCCGCTCGGCAAGGCGGCGCGGCTTGCGGCCCGTGTCTCCGGCGACAGCACCGTCGCCTACGGCCTTGCTTTCGCCCGGGCGGTCGAAGCCGCGCTGGAAATCGAGGCGCCTCCGCGCGCGGCCTATCTGCGCGCCCTGATGGCCGAACTCGAGCGGCTCGCCAATCATTTCGGCGATATCGGCGCCATCTGCAATGACGCCTCGTTCGCGCTCATGCACGCACAATGCGGCATCCTTCGCGAGCGCGTCTTGCGCGCCGCACACGCCTGTTTCGGCCATCGCCTGATGATGGACCGCGTGGTCCCGGGCGGCGTGAGCTGCGATCTTCCGGCCGAGGGAGCCGCGACCTTGCGCGGCCTGCTGGACGAGCTGAGGCGGGTTTTTCCGCGGGCGGTCAATCTCTACGACAACACCGCGTCCTTGCAGGATCGTACGGCCGCCACCGGCGTCTTGCGAGCGGAGCTTGCGCATCAATACGGCGCCGGCGGTTTTGTCGGCCGCGCCAGCGGCCGCGCCTTCGACGCGCGCAAGAGGCCGGGCTACACGCCCTACGATCGGCTCGATTTCGACATCGCGCGGTTCGAGGCGGGCGATGTGAATGCGCGCGTCTGGGTCCGTATCCGAGAGGTCGAGCAGAGCCTTGATCTCGTCGAGCAGATTGTGCGTCGCATGCCCGCCGGGCCGATCAAGGTCGAAACAGGCGGCGAGGGCAGGAACGCCGAGGGCATGGCTCTTGTCGAAGGGTTTCGCGGCGATGTGCTGGCGTGGCTACGCATCGACGACGGCCGGGTCGCTAACGGCTACCTGCGCGACCCGTCCTGGTTCCAGTGGCCGCTCTTGGAAGCGGTGATCGAGGGCAACATCGTCGCCGACTTCCCGCTCTGCAACAAGTCGTTCAATTGTTCCTACTCGGGACATGATCTCTAGGCCATTGCAATGCGCAGAACCCTGCTCGAGAGCCTGATACGACGGCCGGTCACCGAGGCGGCGCCCGCGCCAGACGAAGCGGCGCTGCAGGAGCTGGCCGGCAGCCTCGACCGGGCCGCGCGACGGCGGCTCGGCCGCAGCCTGTCGATCCGCGAAATCGACGCCGGCTCGTGCAACGGCTGCGAGCTGGAAATTCATGCGCTCAGCAACGCGTTCTACGATCTCGAACGTTTTGGGCTGCGCTTCGTCGCTTCTCCCCGTCACGCCGACGTGCTGATGGTGACCGGGCCCGTAACCAAGAACATGCGCGAAGCGCTGGAGCGCACCCACAACGCGACCCCGGACCCGAAATGGGTGGTGACGATCGGGGACTGCGCGCTCGACGGCGGCGTTTTCGCGGGCAGCTACGCGGTGGTCGGAGGCGTGTCCAACGTCGTGCCGGTCGATCTGCACATTCGCGGCTGTCCGCCGTCGCCAGCGGAGATTCTGAGCGGCCTGATCGCCCTGGTCACCGGCGCCAATCATCGAAAGCGAGCTTGACGGCGCCGGTCGCATCAATTCCGAACACACGCTCGAAGATCGCGTCCACCTGCTTCAGGTGATAGCCGAGGTCGAACAAAGCCTCGAGCTCGTGAGCGCTCAAAGCCTTTGCGACGTCTTTGTCGGCCTTGAGCAGCGTGAGAAACTCGCCGTCTCCGCGCCAGACGCGCATCGCGTTGCGCTGGACAATGGCATAGGCGTCGTCGCGCGCCACGCCCTTTTCAGTCAGCGCCAGCAGCACGCGCTGGGAATGGACGAGGCCGCCGAGGCGGTCGAGGTTTTTCCGCATCGCCTCCGGATAGACCAGGAGCTTGTCGATCACGCCAGCAAGCCGGGCGAGCGCAAAGTCGAGGGTGATCGTCGCGTCCGGCGCGATCATGCGCTCGACCGACGAGTGCGAGATATCGCGCTCGTGCCAGAGCGCCACGTCCTCCATCGCTGGCGCTGCCGCGGAGCGCACCATCCGGGCGAGCCCCGTGAGGTTTTCCGCCAGCACCGGGTTGCGCTTGTGCGGCATGGCGGATGAGCCCTTCTGCCCCTCGGAGAAGAACTCCTCCGCCTCCATGACTTCGGTGCGCTGCAAGTGCCGGATTTCGGTCGCCAGCCTCTCGACTGATGAAGCGACAACGCCAAGCGTCGCGAAGAAAGCCGCGTGACGGTCGCGCGGGATCACCTGGGTCGAGATCGGCTCCGGCTTGAGATCGAGCTTGGCCGCCACATACGCTTCGACCCTCGGATCGATGTTGGCGAAAGTGCCGACGGCGCCAGAAATGGCGCAGGTCGAGATCTCCTCGCGCGCCGCGACAAGCCTGGCCCGAGCCCGCGCAAACTCGGCATAGGCGACGGCGAGCTTGAGGCCGAAGGTGGTCGGCTCGGCGTGGATTCCATGCGACCGGCCGATTGTCGGCGTAACTTTATGCTCGAAGGCGCGACGCTTGAGCGCCGCCAGCAGCGCGTCGACATCGGTGATGAGGAGGTCGCCCGCGCGTCTGAGCTGCACCGCGAGGCATGTATCGAGCACATCGGAGCTCGTCAGCCCCAAATGGACGAAGCGCGCTTCGGGGCCAATGAATTCGGCGAGGTGAGTGAGGAACGCGATCACGTCGTGCCGCGTCACCTTTTCGATCTCATCGATCCGCGCTGGGTCGAACCTGGCCTTGTCGCCCTTCTCCCGGATCGCCTTCGCCGCCGCCTTCGGGATCACGCCGATTTCCGCCATCGCCTCGGCGGCGTAGGCCTCGATCTCGAACCAGATGCGGAAGCGCGTTTCGGGCGACCAGACGGCGGTCATCTCGGGGCGGGAATAGCGGGGGATCATCGGGCGGCTTTAGCTTTCCATTTGTTCCTTCCAGGCCGGGTCTATAGGAACGGAGGACGAGAATCGAGGCGGACGCGGCGATTTGCCGCGCTGCGCGTCCGAGACAGGAGAACGGCCGCCCCATGCCATCGCAAACTGTCGACGCCATCGTGCTTGGCGCCGGAATCGTCGGCGTTTCGGCGGCGCTCGCCCTTTCGGCGCGCGGCCGAAGCGTCGCGCTGGTCGACCGTCTGCCCGAGGCGGCGGGCGAAACGAGCTTCGGCAACAGCGGCATCGTCCAGAGCGAGGGCGTCCTCCCCTATCTCTTCCCGCGCGCCGCGAGCGACATCGCCCGGGCCGCCATAAACCGCGATCCGCGCGCCCATATCCGCCATGGGGCGCTGCCTTCGATCGCGCCGGCGCTTCTGCGCTATTTCCAGGCCTCGACCCAGACTCGCAAGATCGCGACCGGCGAGGTCATGGCGCCGCTCCTTTCCGCCGCGGCCGGCGAGCACCTCAAGTTCGCGCAAGCAGCCGGCGCCTCCGCGCTTTTGCGCTCCGGCGGCTGGATCAAGGCCTATCGCAGCGCGCGCGGGCGCGATCTCGCGCATGGCGAGGCCGAGGAGCTCAGGCGTTTCGGCGTCCAGCCGATTTTCCTCGACCGCGCCGCGCTCACCGCGCTCGAGCCGCATGTCGGCGAGAAGGCGATCGGCGGCGTGCACTTCGCCGAGCCGCTGTCGACCTCCGATCCGGGCGCGCTCATCCAGAGCTATGCGGCCCTGTTCGTGAGCCGCGGCGGGCGCATGGAGCGGGGTGACGCGCTGAGCCTCGAACCTTCGGGCGCGGGCTGGATGGTCACGACCGCCTCGGGGCGCCTCGCGGCCCGCGACGTCGTGATCGCGCTTGGACCCTGGTCCGACGAGCTCGCGCGGCGCTTCGGCCTCCGCCTGCCGTTCTTCGTCAAGCGCGGCTATCACATGCATTACGAGGCCACGGGGAACGCCGGCCTCACCCGCCCGGTGCTCGACCTCGAGCGCGGCTATCTCGTGACCCCGATGGCGCGGGGCCTGCGGCTGACGACCGGGGCGGAGTTCGCCCGCCGCGACGATCCGCCCTCCTCCGCCCATCTCGACCGGCTCGAGCCCTACGCGCGCGAGCTCTTCCCGATCGGCGCCCGCATAGACGCCGCGCCCTGGATGGGCCGGCGCCCCTGCCTGCCGGACATGCGCCCGGTGATCGGACCCTTCCCGGGCAGGCCCGGCCTATGGCTCGATTCCGGCCACCACCACCTGGGCCTGACGCTGGGCCCGATCACCGGGCGGCTGCTGGCGGACCTCATGACCGGCGAGACGCCGTTCGTCGACCCCGCCCCGTTCAGGGCGGAGCGGTTCGCGGCCTGACTCTCTGCCGGCAGACGGCCCGCGAATACAACCGGAGCGGGCGTTTCGTCCAAGCAAAACCCATGCATAACCAAGCATAACCAAACAAATTTGCTTGATTATGTTTGGATTTGTTTGGTGGATTCGGGACTTTTCAAAGGGTTAAGCGGGAAAAAAACAAAAAAATTTCCCCGCACCCAACTCGCTCGCCGGGTTGTGGATGGAACGTTCCAAGCCGCCACGGCCCTTCCTTCACTCGGCTTTAGAGGCGAATCTAATTCTGTACATCAGAACTATCTAAACTTATAGTTCTGTTTTTGTAAATCAAATTCGCATCGCCCTTTTTGACCGGATCCTCCGGTCATTCCGCCCTCACCCAATCGGTGAGGATCAGTCCGTCCTCGAGCTGGACCGGCGGCAGGGCTTTGAGGCCCCCGGCCGCGAGTGCGGCGTCGGGGTCGCCGCCGAACAGCGGCAGGCCGCCCGCCAGGCGCACTTTCACCGCGCGGCTCAGGTGGAAGCGGTCATAGCCGAGCCTGAGAAACAGCGCAAAAGCCTGCGGGCCGCCGATGACGGCGATGGTCCCTCCCTTGAGACCCAGCGCCCGGCACGCTTCCTCGAGCGACGCGCCGGCCGGATTCCACAGCCGCGCGTTTGCGTTGTCGGGGTCGGGCGCGAGCCCCGCCACCTGCCGGGTGAGGACGAGGCGGCGCCGGCTTGCCGAATTCGGCTGCTCTTCGGCCGAATGGCGTCCGTTCACCACTAAGTCGGCGCGGTCGAGGCCGTCCTCAAAATGCCGCTGATCCGCGACGAAATGCAGCGACGCAGGCTGGACGCCGGCCGCGTCCGCCAGCATGCCGTCGGCGGAGACGATGACATAGGCTTCGATGCGAAACGCGCCGATCATAAGGGCGAAATTATTCGTGACTGTCCGAGTTGACCAGCGACAGGAACTCAGCCCGTGTCTGGGGCTGGTCGCGGAACACGCCCAGCATCCGGCTGGTGACGAGGTCGGCGCCGCGTTTGCGCACGCCGCGGTCGATCATGCAGTGGTGCGCCGCCTTGACGACGACGGCCACGCCGCAGGGCTTTAGCACCTCCTCGACCGCGTTGGCGATCTGCGCGGTCAGCCGCTCCTGGATCTGCAACCGCTTGGAGAAGATCTCGACCACGCGCGCGAGCTTGGAGATGCCGACCACCCGCTTGTCGGGAATATAGCCGACCCACACCCGGCCGATGATCGGCGCGATATGGTGTTCGCAATGGCTTTCGAAGGTCACGCCGCGCAGCACGATCATCTCGTCATAGCCATCGACCTCGCTGAAGGTCTTGCTCAGAACCTCGTGCGGGTCTTCGTCATAGCCGGCGAAATATTCGCGGTAGGCGCGCACCATACGATTGGGCGTCTCGATCAGGCCGTCGCGCTTGGGGTCCTCGCCGACCCACTTGAGGATCGTGCGGAATGCGTCCTCGGCCTGGCTGTCGCTGATCGTCCTGCCGCCGGAGGCACCTTCCAGATTCTCTTCTCTCCGCGCCATGGCTCGGCTCCTTATTCGCGCCCCTGGAGCGCCCCGCCGCCATTTATGCGCTCGTGGCGGATTCTTAAAGGAGGCGGTCTATCCCGCGACCTTGGAAAAGTCCGCGACGGCATGCATCGCCTGGCGCAATTCATTGAGCAGTCTCAATCGGTTCACCCGTTTCTCCGGGCCGGGGTCGTTGACCGTCACGTCGAGAAAGAAGGCGTCGACGGGCACGCGCAGGACGGCCAATGCCCGCATCGCGCCCTCGAAGTCCTCCTGGTCCAGCCGCTCGCGCGCCGCCACGCGGGCGGCGGCGATGGCGTCGGCAAGGTCTATTTCCGCCACTGGAGCGAGCGCGGTCTGAACATGCTTAGCCGCGAACGCCTCCGCGCCATCCTTCTTTTCCTCGGCCCGCAGGATATTGGCGGCGCGGCGATAGCCGACGAGCAGGTTCTTGCCGTCCTCCGTGTCGAGCAGGGCCGCGAGCGCCTCGACCCGGCGGACAATCACAAGAAGATCGTCCTGCCCCGGCAGAGCGAACACCGCGTCGATCAGATCATGCCGCGCGCCCTTTTCCCTCAGGTAGACTTTTAGCCGGTCAGCGAAGAAGGCGAGGAGGTCAGGACCGGCCCCCGCCCAGCCCGGAAACCTCTCCAATGCTTCCGTGTCCGACACGGTAGGAAGAAAAACCTTACCTAATAGAAACGTCCCCTCTTCCGCTATCTCGGCTAGATATTTTGCTCTGAGAGCAGGGGAATAATCGGCTTTTTCAAGAGCCACCGAATATTGGACGAAGGACCCTTCGTCACTATCCTCCCAGTCGGAGGGATCGAAAAAAATTGCCAGTTGGCTATCCAAGACTCGTTCGGCGTAAGCTTTGAAAGCAAATTTCAGCGGGTTCGTCAGCGGCAGCCTGAGATCGTTCTCCAACACGATCCGAATGACGCCAAGCGCCGCACGGCGGAGCGCATAAGGGTCCTTGCTACCGGTCGGCTTCTCGTCGATCGCCCAGAAGCCGACGAGCGTGTCGAGCTTATCCGCCAGCGCGACCGCGATCGACACCGGTGAAGTGGGGATACGGTCGTTCGGTCCCTGCGGCTTGTAATGCTCCTCGATCGCCGCGGCGACGCTCGGCTTCTCCTCTTGCTCGGTCGCGTAATAGCGGCCCATGAGTCCCTGTAGCTCGGGGAACTCGCCGACCATCTCGGTCGCGAGGTCCGCCTTGGCGAGATGCGCCGCGCGCGCCGCTAGCTCAGCGAAACGCGGATCTGTTTTAAGCTGTGGCGCCAGTTTTCCTGCAAGCTCAAGCGCCAGCGCTTCGATGCGCGCGATCCGCTCGCCCTGCGTGCCGAGTTTCTCATGAAAGACGACTCGGTCGAGTTTTGCCAACCGCTGGTCAAGGGGCTTCGCGGACGTCTTGGCGTCCGGCAGGGGCGCACGATCGGTCGCCCAGAAATGGCGCGCATCGGCCAGGCGCGCGCGCACGACACGACCGTTGCCGGCCGCGATCGCCGCGCCGCCGTCCCGCGCGACGAGGTTCGAGACGAGGACGAACTTGTTGGCGAGCCTGCCGGCGCCGTCGCGCAGGACAAAGCATTTCTGGTTGGCGCGGATGGTGGCGCGGATCACTTCGGGAGGAAGATCAAGAAACGCGGCCTCGAACTCGCCCATGAGCACGACCGGCCATTCGACAAGGCCCGCCACTTCCTCGAGCAGGCCCTCATCCTCGACCAGCGTCAGCCCCTGGGCGAAGGCGAGGTTTTTGGCGTCGGCGAGGATGATCGCTTTGCGCCGCTCGGCGTCGAGCACGACCTTCGCCTTGTGCAGCGCGTCGACGTAATCGTCGAAGCGGCGGACATGAATCGGTTGAGGCGCCATGAAGCGGTGGCCCCAGGTCACGTCGCCTGACTTAAGCCCGTCAATTGCGAACGGAACGATCTCCGCCGTTTCGTGTTGGGTGGCGAGCGTGCACACGATGCCGCGCAGCGGGCGCACCCAGCGCAACGCCTCGGGCTTCGCCGAGCCCACGCCCCAGCGCATCGATTTCGGCCATGGGAACGCGCGGATGATCGGGGGCACGATCTCGGCGATCGCTTCTTTCGTCTCGCGCCCGGGTTTCTCGATCAACGCGACATAGAACTGGCCCTTCTTGGGGTCGGACTCGACGCGCGCATCCTCGATTCGGCTAAGGCCGGCGCTCTTCAAGAAGCCCTGGATCGCGGCCTCCGGCGCGCCGACGCGCGGGCCCTTCCGCTCCTCGCGTGAGTCCGCTTGAGCCGCCGGCAGGCCCACGACATGCAGGGTTAAGCGCCGCGGCGTGACGAAGCTCTGCGCGCCCTCGTAAGTGAGGTTGCGCTCGACCAGCGCATTGGTGACGAGCCGCTTGAGGTCCTCCGCCGCCTGCCGCTGCATGCGGGCGGGGATCTCTTCGGAAAAAAGTTCGATGAGAAGGTCGGGCATATCTAGGCCGCGCCGCCGCCCGCCGTCTTCAGCCACGCCGCGCCGCAGCCTCGCGCGAGTTCGCGCACGCGCAGGATGTAGCTCTGGCGCTCGGTGACCGAGATCGCGCCGCGCGCGTCGAGCAGGTTGAAGACATGGCTCGCCTTGATGCACTGGTCATAGGCCGGAAGCGCCATGAGGTGGCGTTCGCCCGCCTCGCCCCGCTCGATGAGCGACATGCATTCCGCTTCGGCGTCCCGAAAATGCTGGAACAGGATTTCGGTGCTGGCATACTCGAAATTGAAGCGGGAATATTCCTGCTCGGCTTGCTGAAACACGTCGCCGTAGGACACGCGATCGGCGCCGCCGCCGCCGTTGAAGTTGAGGTCGTACACGCTCTCGACGCCTTGCACGTACATCGCCAGCCGCTCGAGACCGTAAGTCAGTTCGCCGGACACCGGCGCGCATTCGAAACCCGCGACCTGCTGAAAGTAGGTGAACTGCGACACTTCCATGCCGTCGCACCAGCATTCCCACCCTAAGCCCCATGCGCCGAGCGTCGGGCTCTCCCAGTCGTCCTCGACGAAGCGCACGTCGTGGAGCCCCATGTCGACGCCGATCGCGGCGAGCGAATCGAGATAGAGCGCCTGCAGGTTCTCGGGCGAGGGCTTCAGGATCACCTGATACTGGTAATAGTGCTGCAGCCGGTTGGGGTTTTCGCCGTAGCGTCCGTCCTTGGGCCGGCGCGACGGCTGGACGTAAGCCGCCTTCCACGGCCTCGGTCCCAGCGAGCGCAAGGTCGTCGCCGGATGAAACGTGCCGGCGCCAACCTCCATGTCATAGGGCTGCAGCATGACGCAGCCCTGGCCAGCCCAGAAGCTTTGCAAGGTCAGGATGAGGCCCTGAAACGATTTGGCCGGGTCGAGGGCTGCGTCTGTTGCGGACGGCATGAATTTGTCGTCGATCCTTGAATTTGGGCGGCGACCCTAGAGTTGCGGGCGCCGATGGTCAACGCGGGCGGCGGCGGCGCGTGCGCGCTTTGCTCACGCGAATTTGCCAGGCTAGGCGTCTGCCGCTAGATCGGACCGATAGGATAAGGGAGGCCCGCCCATGCGTCCGTCCAAACGCGCCGTCGATGAAATGCGCTCAGTGAGCTTCGAGCGCGGCGTGGCGCGTTATGCGGAAGGCTCTTGTCTTGTCCGCTTCGGCGACACGCATGTGCTGTGCACGGCCTCGCTCGAGGACAAGCCGCCGCCGTGGCTTCGCGGTCAGGGACGCGGATGGGTGACGGCCGAATATGCGATGCTGCCGCGCGCGACGCTGACCCGAAGCAAGCGCGAGTCGTCCGCCGGCAAGGTTTCCGGCCGCAGCCAGGAGATTCAACGCCTCATTGGCCGATCGCTACGAGCGGTGGTGGATCTGCCGCGTCTCGGCGAGCGGCAGATCACCGTTGATTGCGATGTGCTGCAAGCCGACGGGGGCACCCGCACCGCTTCGATCACCGGCGCCTGGGTCGCGCTGCGCGACTGCCTGCAGTGGATGACGCAGCGCTCGATCCTGCGCGACAGCCCCCTCAAGGATCACGTCGCGGCTGTCTCCTGCGGCATCGTAGGGGGCGAAGCGGTGATCGATCTCGACTATGCCGAGGACTCGACCGCCCACACCGACGCGAATTTTGTCATGACCGGCGCTGGCGGGCTGGTCGAGGTTCAGGGTTCGGCGGAGGGCGCGCCATTCTCGGAGGAAGAGCTCATCCGCATGCTGGCGCTGGCGCGCAACGGTATCCGGAATCTCGTCACCATGCAGAAGGCGGCGGCCGTCGCAAGCGCCTGAGACGGCGTGGCGCGAGCGATCCCGGCGCGCCTGCGCTTAAGGCGGGCCGCGCCTGCGCTTAAGGCGGGCCGCGCCCGCGCTCAAGGCGGGCCGCGCCTGCGCTTAAGGATAGCCGTGCGAAAAGACGTCCATCGCCTCGAATCCCGCGAGGTCGAGGCGCACCCGGTCGGGGAGATAGGCGAAGGCGGCGCGGGCGAGCCCGTCCCGGCCCTCGCGCTTGAGCATGGCGTCGAGCTTCGCGCGCAGGCCATGCAGATGCAGCACGTCGGAGGCGGCATAGGCGAGCTGCGCCTCGCTCAAAGACTCCGCGCCCCAGTCCGACGATTGCTGCTGCTTGGAGATCTCGACGCCCAGAAGCTCGCGCGTCAGATCCTTCAGCCCGTGCCGGTCGGTATAGGTCCGCGCGATCTTCGAGGCGATCTTGGTGCAATAGATGGGCGCAGGCATGACGCCGAACGCATGATTGAGGACGCCCATGTCGAAGCGGCCATAGTGGAACAGCTTGACGATCGTCGGATCGGCCAAAAGCCGAACGAGATTGGGGGCGCTCGTCTGGCCGGGGGCGATCTGCACAATGTCGGCGGTCCCGTCGCCGCGCGAAACCTGGACGACGCAGAGTCGGTCGCGGCCGACAGCGAGGCCCAGCGTCTCCGTGTCGACGGCGGCCGCGTCGCCAAACGAGGCGTCGGCGGGCAGATCGTTACGGTGAAACCGGATCATCGTCGCCGCAAAGCCTGATCTCGCTCCAAACTTGCGACGAGCTAAATACGTCCGCGGCTATGGAATAGAGCCGCCTTCGCCGGGCGTCAATCAGACCGGTTCGAGGGAGTCCCGATGCCGACGAACGCGACAACGACCGCCTTCGTTTTGGTCGGGCGCTTGAGCCGACCCGGATCGGGCCGCGCGGCCAAGAGCCAAGCGCCGGCGCCATCCATGAGCCGGGCGCCGCGGCTTCAACAATCGCCCCGCGCTCACGGCGAAAGGCGCCCGGCTCCAATCCTGGGGCTCAGCGGCGGAACGGGCGCCGGTCGGTCCTGATCGCCGGGGCTTAAGACAGCGGCGCAGAAAACATAGCCGACGCCCCGCACCGATCGAATGAGCGGAGGCCGGTCGGACCCGTCGGCCAGCTTCTTGCGCAGTCGCGCGACCATCGTATCGATTGAACGATCGAAATACGACCATTCGCGGCCCCGCAACCCGGAGAGAAGGGCGCCGCGCGCGAGCGGCTCGCTCGGCCGACGCAGGAAGGCCATAAGCAGATCGTACTCGGACGATGTGAGGTCGACCCGCTGCCCCGCGGGACTGATGAGGTCTCGCGTTGTCTCATCGAGGGTCCATCCGGCGAACGTGTAGAGTCGCTCGATCGGCTCGATCGGGCGCATGCGGCGAAATCCGGCGTCGTGGCCCCGGATGGCGCTGTCAATGGCGGCCAGTTCCTGGCCGGCGTCTTCAAGAATATGAATCTGCATCACGTCCCGCCCCTAATTACCCCCGCCGCGCGAATCGCCGTGGTCAATTGATTCGAAGCGGGACATGTTCCGTTGTCAATCAGTTACGATACGTTAACTAGATAATTATTTGATTCAACGCCAGGCTCGGCTCTAACCTGCGGACTTATACCTCAAGTATATTTGCTATCATTCCACTACCGGCGTAATGTTCGATGCGTGTTTCTTCGCCCTGCCGCTGAGGCGCCCGTGGCTCTGGGCAAGCAAAGCCGTGTTTGGCCGCAACCAAAGCCGCTATCCTCCATTTGCCGCTGACCGCCAGCGCGGCGAAATTCACGGGGATTTCTGTTCGCCGGCGACCTTGTGAATAAAAACGTGTAGACAAAGGGAAAAAGAATGCTACCGGGAGGTTGCATGCGTGGCATTCCGATCGACATCCTGCGAGCCTTTGTCGCCGTCGTGGACTCCCGCGGCTTCACCCGCGCGGCGGAGGAACTGGGGCGGACGCAGCCGACGATCAGCCTTCAGGTGAAACGGCTCGAGGAGCTCCTTGAAGCGCCGCTGTTCAAGAAGGGCGGACGGTTCGAATTGTCCAGCGTCGGCGAGGTTTGCTTCGACTACGGAAAGCGCCTGCTGCGGCTGCATGACGACATGCTGGACGAGCTCGGCCGCAACAATCTGAACGACGCGATGCGGGTCGGCATCCCCAGTGAATTCGCCTCGATCCTGGCGCCCCGGCTCGACGAGCTACGCGCCGACCCGGAGGCGCCGACCACATTCGAGGTGATCGTCGACAGTTCGCAGGCCCTTTCGGCCGCATTTCGCCAGAACACGCTCGACGTCGCCTTTGTCGTGGGAACAGGTGAGAGCGAGCCCCACCGGATCGAACAGTGGCGGGGGCGACTGCGCTGGTTCGGTCGGACACTGAATGATGAACAGGACGATCGGCCGCTGGCGGTCGTTCTGCCGCCGCAGGGATCGCCATTTCATGAGGCGGCCCTCGGCGCGCTGCGGGCTCAGGAACGCAGGTTCGAGATTGTCTGCGTCTCTGCAAATTTTGGCGTGCTCGCAGCCGCCGCCGGGGCCGGTCTCGGCGTCACCCCGATGATCGACGGGCTCGCGCCAGAGGGATTGGCGGCGTCCTCCGACAGGAATCTGCCGCTTTTGCCGGAAGTCCCCCTGTTGCTCCTGGCGCGTTCGCAGACGCTGGCGCTCGCCAGCCGACGCTGGGTCGAAAGCGTGGTCGAAGCGCTTCAATCAGAATGAACGCATGAACGCATAGGAGAAGGGTCAGGGGAATCGCTTCAGGTTAACGGGTGTTTTGGCGGATGATATCTTCGAGGTATTCGGGGCTTAGGTTTGCGCGTTTTCTTCGGGTCTTGAGGCTGTGCCTGTCGTTTTTGGCGCGGATGAGGTTCATGTTCATGTGCC
>DASXES010000125.1:0-61231 GCA_036489975.1 Roseiarcus sp. | reverse complement strand
GGCACATGAACATGAACCTCATCCGCGCCAAAAACGACAGGCACAGCCTCAAGACCCGAAGAAAACGCGCAAACCTAAGCCCCGAATACCTCGAAGATATCATCCGCCAAAACACCCGTTAACCTGAAGCGATTCCCCTGCTCCGATTCGGAGCGTCATGGACTGATTCTTCCATCGTCGTTTTCCGGCCGCTGCTTTCGCAATGTTGGCGGCCATGGTAACGAGCCGCCGATGA
This sequence comes from Roseiarcus sp., assembly GCA_036489975.1. Taxonomy (GTDB): domain Bacteria; phylum Pseudomonadota; class Alphaproteobacteria; order Rhizobiales; family Beijerinckiaceae; genus Roseiarcus. Next base: position 60,996 of record DASXES010000125.1, on the reverse strand, counting down.
CCGAACGCCTTGCTTTGCGCTTTGAGCGCCTCGCCGCCGAACGCCGGGCGGCGCTGTTGACTTTCATCATGGCCGGCGACCCGGATTCCGAGACCTCATCGGCGATTCTTTCGGCCTTGCCGGCGGCCGGAGCGGACATTGTCGAACTGGGCATGCCCTTCAGCGACCCGATCGCGGATGGTCCCGCGATTCAGGCTGCCGGCCTCAGGGCCCTTGCAGCCAATCAGACGTTGCCCGCGACCCTCGGGATGGTGGAACGATTCCGCGGCGCGGATCCGGATACGCCGCTCATCTTGATGGGCTATTACAACCCCATCTACGTCTACGGCGTCGAGGCGTTCCTGACCGACGCCAAGGCGGCGGGCGTCGATGGGCTGATCGTCGTCGACTGCCCGCCTGAAGAAGACGATGAGATTTGCCTGCCCGCGCAGCGCGCCGGGCTGGCTTTCGTTCGTCTGGTGGCGCCGACCACCGGCGAACAACGTCTGCCGGCGATTCTCAGCAACGCCTCCGGCTTTGTCTATTTCGTTTCAATCACGGGGGTCACCGGCGCCGCGGCGCCGGACGTCGAAATGGTGGCTGAAGCCGTGACGCGTCTCAAGCGGCGCACGCGTTTGCCCGTTGCGGTGGGGTTCGGCGTGAAGAACGCCGAAAGCGCGCGGGCGATCGCAAAGACCGCGGATGGCGTGGTCGTCGGTTCATCCATTGTTGAGGCGGTCAGGCTTTCTATCGGCAATCGAGCGTCGACCGTGGCGGCCGCAACCGAGTTGGTCCAGAGATTGGCTGAGGGCGTGCGGGCCGCGCCAAAGTGAGCGATGATCGGCGACGGATCCTTGAGAAGCGAGCCAGCGAATGAATTGGATCTCCAACGTTGTTCCGCCGAAAATTCGTTCGTTGCTGCGCCGCGACACGCCGGAGAATCTTTGGGTCAAGTGCCCGGAGAGTGGCGAACTGGTCTTCCACAAGGACCTGGAAGCCAATCTCATGGTCGTCCCCGGTTCGGGCTACCACATGCCGATCAACCCCAAGGCCCGCCTTTCTTCGCTCTTTGACGATGGCGCATACGAGGAATTCGCCACTCCCGAGACGCCGGTCGATCCGCTGAAATTTCGCGACATCAAGCGCTACTCGGACCGGCTGAAGGAGAATCGCGCCAAGGCGGGCACGGCCGATGCGGTCACGGTCGCCTTCGGCAAGCTCGAGGGGCAGGACGTCACCGTCGCGGTTCAGGACTTTGCCTTTCAGGGAGGAACCCTTGGCCTTGCGGCAGGGGAGGCGATCGTTTCGGGCATCCAGACCGCGATTGAGCGCGCCACGCCGTTTCTCATCTTCACGACATCGGGCGGCGCGCGAATGCAAGAGGGCATGTTTGCGCTCGCGCAAATGGTTCGCACCACGGTCGCCGTCCGGCGTCTCCGCGCCGCGAGGCTGCCGTACATCGTGATCATGACCAATCCAACCACCGGTGGCGTGACAGCCTCGTACGCTATGCTCGGCGATGTGCATATCGCGGAGCCCGGGGCCGTGATCGGATTCGCGGGCGCCCGCGTGATCGAGCAGACGATTCGTGAACGCCTGCCAGACGGCTTCCAACGCGCCGAATACCTGCGCGATCACGGAATGGTCGATCTCGTCGTGCCGCGACCGCAGCAGCGCGAGACCCTCGCGCGCCTCTGCCGGCTGCTCGCGCGCTCTCCCTCGGCGAAAGCGGCCTGAAGGCCGTCCTCGCCGCCGGCTCGCGACCGGGGTTGTTATTGACCAGCCAGAAGGTAGTTCTTCAGCAAATAGGTCAGGCCTCGCGTCCACGACTCATTCGTGTTGCCGCGAATGTCGACGCTGTGCACGAACGCCAATTTTCTGGCGGCGACATCCGCCATGTAGACATTGATATTGAGGATCAGGTCCGACACTTTCTGGACGACGATCCATGCGGCGTAGTCGACGCCGAGCTGCTTGCCATAAGTGACTTCGCAGCCCCCGCACGACCCGAGCTCCGGTCCAGCGGCGATTTTTGATGCAATGTCGGGGGGGATGGACACGACCTTATATCGGCCGGAGGACTCGAGCGTCGCTTTGAAAAGCGACGCGGTCGACGTCAGGCGACCCCGCTCGGCGCTGGTCGTCGGCTCCAGATCCGCATGATCATTGATGAACTGGACGTTGAGCAAGGCGACGCTCTTGACCGGATCGGCCGACGCAGCCGCGTTGCCCCCGCCGATGGCGAGGACCCCGAGCATCAGGACCGCCGCCAATCCCAACACGGCAAGCCGGGCGCGGCTGAGTGGAAGCGGAAGCTCGCCCCGGCATAGCCGCCGACCGCGCCCGGAATCCCTCTTGGCGTCGCAATCCCTCATTGCCTTATCCTTCTCTGGGCGGACCTTCGTCCCGCTGGTGACGTGACCGGTTTTTCGATCTGGACGGCGGCTCGAAGCGCTGCTGATATGGATAACACAAGCGACTGCGGCGTCAGTTCACTCCTGGATCGCGCCCGCGAGCGTCGGAGCTAGCTGATCGGAGGACGTAATGAGCCAGGATTCGAAAGAGCGCGTTTACGAACCGGCCGAAATCGAAACGCGCCTCAAGAGCGAGCTTCCTCATTGGCGCTATGAAAACGGCTGGATCAGACGAACGTTCCGCACCTCGGGCTGGAAGGGCACGCTGATGGTGATCAACGCCGTCGGCCATCTCGCGGAGGCCGCCTGGCACCACCCGGATATCGCCGCGTCCTACGCCTGGGTCGAGGTGAAACTGCAAAACCACAGCGCCAAGGGAATCACCGACAAGGACTTCGAACTGGCGCGCAAGATCGAGGACTTCGTCTCCTGGCGCCCCGCCAAGGAGGGCGGCGCGCTCGAAGGGACGCCGGCCAGCGACCAGCGCTTCGCCTATATCAAGTACGACGACAAGTAAGCCGCACTGTTTGGGTAAATTACTAGGGCTTCTGGCGATGCAAACCCGTACCGCATAACCGGGAGAGTGAGATTGAGGCCAGAAAGCGCTTCGTAGCGTTGCGTGGTCTCGCGCTGGGAAGAAAGTCATAGCTCTTCGCCGGCTCAGAGCGAGGCGCCGAGCGCGCTGCAATTATGTACACGCTGACCCAAACCGCGAAGCTCGACGACGTCGATCCGCAAGTCTGGCTCGCCGACACTCCTCCGGCGCATCGCTGACACGGCGCAAACGCACCTCGCCGCATTGCTCCCCTGGAGCTGGAAGGTCGAGCCTGTCAAACTGACCGCATGAGTGCCGCGGAACTTCGCCTCACCTACCGACCAGACGACGAGTGGCTGGGGCAACTTGACGCCGCCGTGACGTCGGGAGCGTTCTCTGGAACAGGCTCGGCATGATTCGATAGGAAGTGGATAAAGGAAACCTTCATCGGATCGCTGAGTGCGTTCCCGCTGTCAATGAGCGAACCGCCTAAGATCGAGGGCGGATTTTGGAGCAAAGAGGCGGCGGAAACCCTGGAACAATGTCATCTGCGGATCGTCATTCGACCATATGACACACGTGGCTCGCTTCTGGTGAAAGTTGATCTGGCGACGGAATCTCAGGCGACGCCCGACAAAGACCGACAGCAGTCGGTAACCGCGCGCTTCCTCACCGAATATGCCGCCATCCAGACTTTTGCGTCTCACCTTGAAGAGGTGCTCGATGGGAAGCGCGAAATAGCTGTCCTCTCCGGGATCAAAGGCTGACATCAACGCGGTCTTGGCCGGAGGCATACAAAGGGTTGGCGCTATTTCACAGTGGTATACTGTATATTATAACGATAATGACTCGTTAATCGAACCGCAACCCATTGAAATCACTGAAAATGGACTCGTTAACGGTGCCCCCCTCGCCCCGTCGAGGACGGGCGTCTCTCCTATGCGGGAGAATGGGGTTCAGCCCGCCGTCCGCAGGGCCTCAATCCGCGCGGCGACCGCTCCGCGCTCCTCGCCGCTCAGCACCGCGCGCGGGCCTTTCACCCGGATCTCGCCCGTCACATGCGCAGGCCGCGCGGAGAGCACGAAGATCCGATCGGCGAGCGCGATCGCTTCGTCGACGTCGTGGGTGACGAGCACGGTGATCATGCGGCGACTCTCGACCAGCTTCGCCAGATCGCGCTGCAGCTGCCGGGCGAGCGGCGCATCGAGCGAAACGAACGGCTCGTCGAGTAGGAGCAGAGTCGGGCGGACTGCGAACGCGCGCGCCAGCGCCGCGCGCCGCGCGAGCCCGATCGAAAGCTCGCCGGGAAAGTGCGTGCGATGCTCGGAGAGGCCGAGCGCATCGAACAAGCTCGCGATTTCTGCTTCGCTCGCATGCGGAGCGGCGAGCCGCACATTGTCCTCGACGCTGCGCCACGGCAAAAGCCGCGGCTCCTGAAAGACCATGCCCACCCGGCCCTGCTCGGGCCTATGGACGGAGCCGTCGAAATCGCGATCGAGGCCGGCGAGAATGCGCATCAGCGTCGACTTGCCGCAGCCCGACGGCCCGATCAGCGCGCCGGTCTCGCCCTCCTCTAGCGCGAACGAAAGATCGGCAAGAACCAGAACGCTCTGCCCCGAGGCGGTGCGGAAGGATTTCTTCGCGACGCGCGCTTCAAGCCGCGCGCGGTCGCCAACGCGAGACATGACGTTCAAGCGGTTGCACCATAAGCGTTTCGATGATGAGCATGATCGCCGTGAAGGGCAGGGCGTAGGCGAGCAGCAGGGGGACGTCGAACAGCTGGAAGGCCGTATTGATTTCGAACCCGACGCCATTCGGCCGGCCCATGAGTTCGACCACCAGAACGATCTTCCAGACCAGCGACAAGCCGCCGCGGGTCGCCGCGGCGAAATAGGGCGCTAGCTGCGGCGCGACGACATGGGTGAGCCGCTTCACCGGCGAAAAGCCGAACACCAGCGCCATTTCGTCGAGCCTTGTGTCGAGCGCCCGCACGCCCTCGCGAATGGTGACCACGGTCACTGGCAATTTGTTGAGCGCCACCGCGCCGATCGCCGCCGCTTCGTTGAGCCCGACCCAGATATAGGCGAGCACGATGATGACGAGCGCGGGCAGGTTCAGGAGCACGATGATCCATGGATCCGCCGCGCGATCAAAGAGCGCGCTGCGCCCCATCGCATAGCCGATCGCCGATCCGGCCGCCATCGCGAGCAGGAACGCCGCCGCGACACGGGCGAGCGTGATTCCGAGCGCCGCGAACAGCGCGCCCGACGCGGCCTCGGCCTTCATCGTCGTGAACACCGCCATCGGACCTGGAAGCAATCGCGGATTGCCGAAATGCGCGGCGACCTGCCACAGACAAATGAGTGTGAGGAACGAGATGATACGCAGCGCCACGCGTTATTCGCCCGTCGCGGGATCGTAAAAGAGGCGGGTGTCGAGCGTCTTGGCGTCGCCGACCAGCTCCCGCCCGCCGACCGCAGCCAGCCGGCGGTAGAGGGTGCTCGCGTCCGCGGCCTCCTCGGCAATGGTTCGCGTGGGCACGCCTTCGAGATAGCGCTGGCGGTAGACTGCCAGCGCCGCGTCGTCTTTGAGGCGCAGCCGCGCCTTGATCGGCGCCCAGGCGCCCGGATCCTCGGCGAGGATCTTGCGCGCCTCGGTCAGCGTGGCGAAGAAGCGCTTGAGCGGGTCCTTGTGCGCCGCCGCGAAATCTTCGCTGAACACATAGCCGGTCATCGCCACCGGGCCGGTCGCGCCAAGAGTCTTCTCGACATCGGCCATTTCGATCGCGCGGTGGAAGCCGCGCCCTTCGAGATCGGCGGCGAAATTCCAGAATTCGAGCGCCGTGTCGGTCTCGCCCTGGGCGAGCTTCTCGGCGATGAGCGGCGGCGCGCCGTATGATGGCCGGGCGTCCCGGGTGAGGTCATGGCCCTCGCCGAGCGCCGCCGCGCGCAACATGAGCCAGCTCTTGTCGAGCGGGCCGCCGGCGACCCCGATCGACCGGCCGGCGAGATCGGCGACCGCATGGACGGGCGAATCTTTCGGCGCCATTACCGCGCCCAGAGCGGTCGAATAGGGCGTGAACAGAAGCTTGTCGCCGAGCGATCGCTCGCGCGCCGCCCAGAGCCAGTCGCCAACGATCATGTCGGCGGCGCCGCCGACGAGGGCAATCTTGCCGGCTTCGGTGGAGGCAAGCTCGGTCGTGTCGATGTCCAGGTTCGCGGCCTTGTCGAGGCCGCGCGCCTTGATCACCCCGATCTCCCAGGCCGCCGTTCCGGTCTTCTGGATTGCGATGCGCAGGCGATCGGCGGCTTCGGCGCCGGAGGCGAGACAAGCGGCCACGGCGAAGGCGAGAGCGGCGAGGAACATGCGCTTGATCATGGGCGTCCTTCCGGCTCGCATCACCCGCCCCGCCGCATCAGCATGCCGCGCGCTGGATCATAGGCGATCACCGCGCCGCCAAGGAACACGACAGTGCATCCGGCCACGACCGCAAGAGCCAGCCAGTTGACCTGCTGATAGAAGGCGAAGCGGATCAGTTCGACCGAATAAGTGAAGGGATTGAGCGCACAGACAGTCGCCAGCCATGGGCTTCCCTGCTGCACGCGCCACAGCGGATAGAGGGCGGAGGAGGCGAAAAACATGGGGAAGATGACGAAGTTCATCACGCCGGCGAAATTCTCGAGCTGCCTGATGAGCGAGGACAGAAGCATGCCGAGCGCGCCCAGCATGAGGCCGGAGAGCGCCAAAGCGGGCAGAACCGTGAGATAGCCCCACCAGGTCGGCGGCTCGATCTCCCAGAAATATGCGACGACAAGAAAGGCGTAGACCTGCAGAATCGAAACCGCGGCGCCCGCGATCAGCTTCGAAGTCAAAAGAAACCACCGCGGCGCGGGACTGACCAGCAGCATGCGCATGCTGCCCATTTCGCGGTCGTAGACCATCGACAGCGAGGATTGCATGCCGTTGAAGAGCTGGATCATCGCGATCAGCCCGGGCGTTATATAGACCTCGTAGAGAACGTAGGTGTCGTACGGCGGCATGATCGACACGCCGAGCGTCTGGCGAAACCCGGCGGCGAAAATGAACAGCCAGACCATCGGGCGCACCAGCGCGGAGATGAAGCGCTCGCGCTGGTGAAGAAAGCGCAGGCTCTCGCGCCATACGATGCCGTAGAGGCAGATCAGCCGCTGCGTCCAGCCAAACGGCCGCTCGGTCGCAAGCACGGCCTCGTTCACCGCTCGCCTCCTTCCTCGTCGCCGCCGGTCAATGAGGTGAACGCTTCGCCGATCGAGCGGGCGCCCGTCGCGCTGATGATGGAGCGGGACGAGCCGTCTGCGAGCACGCGGCCCCTGTGCAGCACGATCACATGATCGTCATCGCGAATCTCGTCGACCAGATGGGTCGCCCAAAGGACGCCAATTCCTTGATCGGCGACGAGACCCCGCACGACCTCGAGAATCCCCGCGCGCGCCTTAATGTCGAGGCCGGCCGTCGGCTCATCGAGAAGCAGCATGCGGGGCGAATGCAGCAGCGATCGCGCGATCTCGACCCGCCGCATCTGACCGCCGGAAAGGAAGCGCGCCTTGTCAGAGGCCCGGTCGGCAAGACCGACTCGGGCGAGTTGGATCGCGCCTCGCGCGCGCGTTTCACGCCGGCCAAGCCCATGCAAGGCGCCGTGATAAGCGAGGTTCTGCGCCACGCTGAGATCGGGATCGAGCGTGCGCTGCTGGAAGACGACGCCGAGCCGCGCCAGCGCCGCGCCGCTCTCACGCGCGACATCGCGGCCGAAGATGCTGACCGTGCCCGACCGGCTCACATAGAGATGCGTGATCACCGAGAAAAGCGTGCTCTTGCCCGCGCCGTTCAAGCCCAGAAGCACGGTGAAACTGGCCGGCGCGATGGCGAAGCTCACGTCATTAAGCGCGACGCGCGCTCCATAGGTGTGCGACACGTTCTCGACCGAGAGCGCACTGATGGTCGCCTTCGGCGTCGCCTCAGCGAATGCAGTCATTGCTTGGAGATCGCGACGCCCCAGGGAAAGGATCCGACCGGAATCGATTTGATCACCTTCAACGCGGCGACGTCGATGACCGACACGTCATTCGAGACGCCGTTGGTCGACACGAGATATTTGCCGTCGGGGGTCAGCTCCAGCTGCCAAACGCGCTGGCCGACCAGAAGATATTTCACCACCTTCTTGCTGGCCTGATCGATGACGGCGACGCGATTGGCGGGACCGAGTGCTACGAAGCCGAGCTTGCCGTCAGCGCTGAAGCGAATGCCGACCGGCTGGATCAGTTCCTTCGCCAGCCCCGGCACGTCAAACGTGATCGTATGCGTGACCACGTGCTTGACCGGGTCGATGACACTGATCGTTCCGCCGACCTCGGACGACACCCATAGCTCCGAGCCGTCGTGGGTGTATTCGGCGTAACGCGGACGGGGAGGCACGAGAATGTTGGCCACCGATTTCTTGTTCCGCCAGTCGATCAGGTGGGCCATGCTGGTCGTCTCGGACGTGTTGACGACGATCGAGCCGTCGGGACTGACCGCCACGCCCTCAGGTTCGACGCCAACCGGGAATTCGCTCACCACCTTGCGCGTCGCGACGTCGATTGCGGTCAGGAGCGCATCGTTTTCGTTGGCGACGAAAACGAGCTTGCCGTCCGGGCTCAGGCGCAATTGCTCCGGGTCGGGGCCCGACGGCAGTTCGCCGACCTCCTTGAGGCTTTTGGTGTCGATGACGGCGATCGTGTCATCGTCGCCGAGGCAGACGAACATCAGTTTGTCATCCTTAGTCAACGCGATGCCGCGCGGTCTTTGGCCCGTCTTGACCGTGCGCGTGACCTCGAGCTTGTCGAGGTCGATGACCGAGATCGAATTGCCCTTCTCGTTGGTGATATACGCGGTCGCCGCGCGGACCGGGCCCGAGACGGCGCTGAGGCTCGCCAGAATGGCGAGCGCGCCGGCGGCGCGGCCCAAGCGCTTCAATGAAGTTTGCATTTGGTCTCCGGCCGGTCGAGGCCCAGGGTGTCGAGCGTAGACGTCTGGTGCAGGAATCCTTCCTGCGGCGAAACCGAGACCGTGCCCCTGCCGTTGGTGAGCAGGATCGGCTGACGCAGCTGCTGGTTCCAGTTGCGCACGGTAAGCGCCTGTCCCTTGAAGGCGCCGAGCGCGAAGCCCGGCGAGAGAATGTCGTCGTGGACCGTCTTGGGCTCGGCCGATTTGGTGTGCGCGACGGCGTCGCCGATCAGGCGCATGGCGACCCAGGCGTCATTGTCGCGCGCATTCATCCCGCGCTTGAAGTGACGCTCGAAGCGGTTCTGCAACTGCACCGCGCCCCAGAACTCGTGCGAGGGATCCCAGTTTGTCGGCCACAATCCTGCGGAGCCGACGACCGGCCGGGGATCCCAGGTGCGATAGGGCAGATAGCCGGCGAAAACCTCGTTTTCGTCGGCCGCGACGAGCACGTCGTAGGCGGGCGCGTTCTGGGTGAAGACGGGCATCTGCTGCTGGGTCTGGACGCTGCCGGAGTCCGAGCGTCGGCCCCCGCCGGTGTCCTTGTAGACGCGCTCGTCGACGATCTTCGCGCCGAATTTCTTCGCCGAGCGCCGGTAAGCGTCCGCCAGCAGCTGGTCCTCAGGATGCGACCCGACCACCAGCAGCCAGCGCGGCCATTGCTTCCAGATCAGATATTGCGCGAGCGCATCGGTCAGCATCGAACGCGACGGCGCGACGTGGATGACGTTGGCGCGGCAATCCTCGTCGCGCAGACGCTCGTCCTGGGCGCCGGCGTTAAAGACCAGCGCGCCTGAGGGGCGCGCGGCGTCGGCGACTGCGAGAACCTCCGCGGCAGGGAGATCGACGATGAAAAAGCGCACGCCGTCGGCGAGCATCTCCTTCAATGGCGCGATGGGATCATCGCCCGGGGCAAGCTTGGCGTCGACGACCGAAAAGGATTGGTCGAGGAAGCGGCCGGTGGTGTTGTTGTCGTCCATTGCCATGCGCGCGCCGGCGATGAAGTCGTCCGCGGGAGGAATATCGAGGATCGAGATCGTTTCGCGGGAATGGGCCTCATGGATGACGCCAACCTTGACGGCGAGCGGGTCAGCCTCGGCGTGCTGGAGCGCGGCCACGAGCATGGCGAGAGCCGCGCAGAAAAGGGCGCAAAGCGCTTGCCAAGCGTGGCGGCGGGAGGAAAGGCGGATCGGGGGCTCAGGCTTTTGGTCGGCGCGAAATCTGAACATTCTGCGGGGCGGATCCTTTTCCATTGATCCATTTCCATCGAAGACGACGAGCCCCGCCGATGGTTCGAGGCGTGCGACGACAAGACCTTCCCAGCGAGTAAGGGCCCCCGCGGCCCGCGTCGCGTCCCTGAGCAAACTTCAATGGGAATTCAGCAGTCTTGACTTAGGACGTCCGCCTCCGGAGCTCCCGCCACGCATCGCGCGTTCGTATCGGCTGGCTGCGACATCCCAATTGGCGGGTCCATCGAGGCGTTCATCGCCAGCGGAACAACCGCCGGAGATAGCTAGACTCGACGCCATGGAGATTGGCCCGCGTTCCGTTTCGTATGGCCCGCCGAGACCGCCCCTGACGGTCTCCGCATGTCAATGACGATCTGCCGTTCGCTTGACCGACCTTCTCTCCAATCGATCCGCCCTTGAGAGGCGGACAGACCCATTTCCTATTTACATCTGCGCCGACAGATAAGCGGTGACTTCCATGCCCGCGCAAACTTCGACAACGACGGGAGTGTTCCAGCTCATATCTTCAACTCCTTGAGTTTCTCTCCTTGCGGGGCCGTTCAGATCCCACAAGGCGTGTTAACTAGCACCGTTCGCCCGCCGCGTCACCTGGTTTGATCGTTTCCTCGAATCGCCGCGGCCAGTTCACCGCCTCGCATGCTTTCCATGCGCTCAATCGCGCGGCGCGCGGCGCTGGAGAAAATCAGCCAAGGCGCTTAAATCACATGTCTGCATCCGAGATACCGGAGCCCCTATCCCTTGGGCGCCCCGCTTGCTAAGTCACGAGACGCGCGGGAAGGCCCGCTTCGCCAGAGGCGCCCCGGGAAATATCCAGATCAGGGAGGATGATGTGAAGGTGTTCGGTCTTTTGGTTGCGGGGGCGGCGCTCGTTGCTTCGGTGGGCGTTGCGGCGGCGCAGGACGCCGCGGCTGGGGAAAAGATCTTCCTCTCCAAATGCAAGATTTGCCATATGCCTCCCGAGGCCGCGAAGAATCTTGTCGGCCCGAGCCTCGCCGGCGTGGTCGGGCGGAAGGCGGGGACGGTTTCCGGCTACCATTATTCCGAGGCGAACGAGAAGTCCGGCATCACCTGGACCGAGGCGGAACTCAAGAAGTACCTCAAGGATCCGAAGGGCGTGGTTCCCGGGACCAAGATGATCTTCCCCGGCCTGCAGGCCGAGCAGGACATCGACAACGTCATCGCCTATCTCAAGCAGTTCGGTCCCGACGGCAAGAAGATCTGAATTCCAATAAGATCTGAATTCAAAGAGCCTTAAGATCGGCCGCGACGATTCGCCGCTCGTGCAATGCGGTCGCGATCAGGGCGCCGGCGGCGCCGGCGGCCTTGAGCGCCCGAAGGTCGGCCGGGTCGCGCACGCCCCCCGCAGCATGGATCTCGCGCCCGCCGGCGATCGACCGGATCGCCGCGAGCCGCTCAAGATCAGGCCCTGCGCCCCCCCCCACTCGCGCCAGCGTCATGACAATGACCCGGCTCGGCCAGAGCGCCGGATTCCGTAAGATTTCGTCCGGACCCTGAAACGCGTCACCACGAAAATCGAGCGACAGCACGGCCTGCCTCGTGTCCTTGTGCTGCGCGATCAGCCTGCCGTCACGCTGGGATTCGCTGCCGATCACCGGTGTCCCCAGATTGGCGCCGATGACAGCCTCGAGCGCGGCGGCGTCCGCCGCGCCGTTGTCGATCCACATTTGCAGCTTCGGAAATTCGGCGCGGATGCGTCGTAGCGCCGGGAAATTGTCGCCGTTGCGCTGGATCGCGTCGAGATCGGCGACGTAAAGCGTCGGGAACGGATAGACCGCCAGAAGGCCACGCAGGACAGCGACCGCGTCGCTGGTCGGCGAAAGCGGCGATTCGAGCGGCCGGTAGGATGCGCGATCGCCCATCCGCGCGCGCACCACCTCGCCGCCCATGAGGTCGATGACTGGGATAACCTGCAACGCGGCCTCCGAGGCCTGGCGCGAGAGAGAGGAGGATTCGCCCGTCGTAAACGAGAGCGGGGCTCATGTCACAGAGGTCGGCCGCTGGGGCGCAAATACAACCGGCGCGCGAAATCCGTCCAAACAAAACCAAGCAAGACCAAACAAAACCAAGCAAATTTGTTTGGATTTGTTTGGTGGAATCGGGACTTTTCAAAGCGTTATGGGCGAAAAAAACAAAATAAAATTTTCGCTCTCACCTCGCGCGGCAGGTTGCGGCCGAGCGGTGCGACTCTTCGCCTCTCCTCATGGCGTCCGACTGCCCTGAATGCGAATGGCTTCTGTCATGCGGATACTATAGCGTTTTTTCTGATTTTGTCCATAACGACATAAAAGCGTATATATTTGAGCACGAATGAAATAATCTTTGTCAGAGCAACCCGAAGGGCATCGTCAAGCCAATTTTGGATTTTCGCCACGCCTTTCGGCGCAATTCCCGCTCGATGCGTCACGCCGCGGCGAACACCTGCGCCGCCTTGTCCTTGAGCCAGCTCCAGGCTTCAACCTCGGCGGGGCCGGCCGTCTTGCCGACAATGATTTCGAGCCGCGCAAACTCGGCCTCGACCTCGGCGCGCGGCAGCATGTGCAACCGGCTCACCAGCACCGCCGCCTCGATGACAGCCGCCTGCGCCCGATTGAAGCCTTGGAACGGCGCGTGCACGGCCTGATGGACGACGCGGCAGACGAAGCGGGGCCGCAGCTCATGTTCGCGCGTCTCGACGACGACGAGCTCGAGATGCGCGAGCGTCGCCTTGAGCCGCGGCGCGGCGACGACTTCGGCGGGGGCAAGCGGCCAGTCGCGCCGCCCGGTGAGGCAGCCTGCGAAGACGCGCACGTCGTCGGTGAAGTTCGCCACCGCGAACGGCGCCTGGCGCAGATTGTCGAGGGTCGTCGAAGGGTGAAACGGCGCCAGAATCCATGCGCTCCCCTCGGCGATCAGGCCTAAAGGCGCGATATGGGGCGCGCCCTGCGCGTCGACCGTGGTGACGATCGCCTCGCGGATCAGCGGCATGGCGCTAGCCCTCCGCCGAGCGCGCGCGCAGCGTGTGGTCCGCCTCTCTGAGGCGTGTCCTGTCCTCGGCGCGCCGGTCGGTCGCGCAGCCCCAATCGAGCGGCTCGTCCTGCGCGTACCGCTTGCCGAGCTGAAAGGCGATTTCGGCCTTCATGAGTTCGGCGCCGAGATAGAAAGCGTGCGGACCGTCCGTCTCGACCCCGAGCTTATCGAACAGCGCAAAAGCGTCCGGGCCGACGAAATGGCCGGCGCTGTTATAGACGTGAATTCCATCCTCCGCCGCCTCGATGCGGTAATTCCTGTCCTTCACCTGCGCGGCGGATTCCGCGATCTCCTGACCCGAATACGGAAACGGCGCAGGATCGTGGATCTGCATGAGCGCCCGGCCGTAGCCTCTCGGCAGGCTGTGGTCCGCGGCCGCCGCATACATGATGCGCCGGGCCGCATCATGCTCCTCGATCGTGCGGCGCGTATGCGGGCTGACATGGACCGTGAGCACGTTGGCGATTGTGAGTTCTGAGCAAATTCCCAGCAGCAAAGCCGTGACGCCACCTGAGTCGGCGTCGGTGAGTTCGGTCAGGTTGCCGGTGCCCATCAGCATTTCCGCGTCGGGCAGATGCGCGCGCGTGTCGCGATAGCGCGCGAGCGACTCGGCGAAGCCGAAATGGATGGGATCGATGACCGGATCGAGGATCGCGCGGAGGCCTCGCTTCTGCGCCTGTTCAGCGGCGCGAAAAAGCGAGGCGAGATCGCCGTGCTCGGCTGGAATCAGCACCGGGCGCGCGCCGGTCTCCTCGGCGATGGCGAGATTGCGCTCGGTGAGGCTGAGCAGATAGTCGGCGCCCGCGCCGCCGCCCCGGCGCAGTTCCTCGGGCTCGGCCGAATCGACGCTGACATCGAAACCTTTCGCCTTCAGTTCCCGCACGGCGTCTTCGAGATGGGGGAAGGGCGTATCGGGCAGGCAGCCGAGATCGATCACATCGGCGCCCTCGACGCGCAAGGCTTCGGCGCGAGCGAGAATCGCCTCGACGCTCATCTGCGAAGCATCGACGATCTCGGCGAAGATCTTGAGCGCATGACGGGACAAATCGAGGCCCGCGCCGGCTTTGCCGAGAAACGCGGGCAGATCTTTCAGTTCATCGGGGCCACGCTCGAACGGCCGCTCGAACGCCTGCGCCAGGCGCGCAAGGTCGGCGCGGCAGCGGCCCGGAACGACGACGCGGTCGGCATCAATCGGGCGGGGCAGCCTGCGCATGAGAATGGGTTCGGTCATCAGCGCCGCAACCTTCACGCCCACGTTGAAGATCGACCAGTCGAACGGCGCCGGCTCAATGCCCTTGAGGACCTTCTCGAGGCGGCTCTCGGCGAGACGGCCGGTCAGGAACAGAACCCGCTCCCTCATGCCGCGACTTTGCTTCGCCGCTCAGCGATCGCTTCGCGAAGCTCCCCGATCGAGTCGACCGTCGTCACGCCGGCGAAGCCTCCCAGGCGCTCGCGGTTCTCGAGATCAATCGGGCGCGGATAGACTTTGACCATGCCTTTCGGCGCTTCGGTCACAAGCTCGGGCGCGGTGTCGCAGGCGAAGACAATGGTCGGCACGCGGCACTTGCCGGCCTGGGCGAACACGTTGGTGATGAAATCGTCGGAGATGCCGTAGACGAATTTGGCGACCGCGTTGGAAGTGGCGGGAGCGACGATCAACGTGTGATAGATTCCGTAATAGAATTGTCCGACAGTGACCGAACTCGCCGACGTGTCGCGATAAACGCGCACAGCCTTCGGCAGGTCGAGTTCCTGCTTGTACATGCGCAGGACTTCGCCTCCTGCCTTGCTGAGGAAGAGGTCGACATGTTCGAGTTCGTGGATCAGGCCCAGGCTTTCCTTCAGGAAATGGCCGGATCCCGTGAGCGCCCATCCCCAGCGCGGCGTTTGGCGTTTGGTCATTTGGCTGCCGGCGGTCTTCTTTTCAGCTCGGGTCTACGATTTCAGGAAATATAGGGCGCCGCAACCCTTCCGCGAGTCTCGCGCTATCGCCTGGCGCCGCGAGCCAGGCGCGCGCGCCGCTCTCTCTGAGAAAGCGCGGGAATAGCGGATCGACGATTCCGTCCGCGACGAGGTCATCGGCGCCGATGGCGGGAGCGTCGAAACGGCCATGCTTGACGAGCACCAGGCGCCTCGCGCCGAGCGCGCCCGCGAGCCACGCCGCGAGACTGTCGGAGGTCAGGTCCCAGGTCTCCGGCAGCACGGCTCGGCGCGCCATTGGTTCTGGCGACCAGACGGGAACCTTGCGTTCTTTAAGCGCGCGCCGGATCGCGGCGCGCGACGCCGCCAGCCTCAGGGCGGGATTGAGGCTTGTCAGCGCCGCGCCGAACTGCGCCATCGCCATCAGCGCCATCGCATGCGCGGCGCGATCGTTGTAGCCGATTTGAGCCTGAGCGGTTCTGACCGCGTCCGCAAACGGGCCGCCGCCCGGCACGATCGCGATCGCGCCAGCTTCCGCCGCGATCGCCGCCAGCCAGTCCTTGAGATGCGGCCCGGTTGCGTGGCTGCCGCCGAGCTTCACGATCGCCAATCCCGCCCGCTCCACTCGCGGCCGCGGTGGGCGCGCTTCGCCGCTCACGCGAGCCCTCGGAGGCTGAGGCGGAGAGCCTGCGTGCGGCGGGCGGGCGGGCGGGCGCGTTTGACAAGTCCGGTTGGAATCCGCTTCATCGCCGCCGTTTCTGCCTTCGCCGATCCATCATTCGCGCGCCCCCGGGCGCTCTCGTCCGCGCGGCCTCCCGCCGCGTGCGAAGCGCGAAATCATGGGGCCGCAAGGCCGCGGCTGACACGGCCGCGGTTTTAGGGCTGAAGCCGGCCGGCTGTCGACGAGGGCTCGCCTGATCCCGCATTTTCTCTGGGTCTGGCGTCGCCGCGCACATTTGGAGGAACGGTTGAGCGTCGTGATCGGTTGGGACATCGGGGGCGCGCATTTGAAAGCGGCTCGTGTGAACCGGGGCCGTGTCGAAGCGGTGGTCCAGGCGGCGACGCCGCTGTGGCTCGGCCTCGACAGCCTCGAGCAGGCGTTTGAGGCGCTCAGCGCCCAGCTCGGCCACGCCGATCATCACGCGCTCACCATGACGGGCGAATTGTGCGACGCCTTTGCCTCGCGCCGGGAGGGTGTCGCGGGCCTGGCCGCGATCGCCGCCAGGCGTCTCGCGCCTTTGGCCCCGAGCCTTTATGCGGGGCGCGCCGGCTTCGTCGCCCTCGACGAGGCCGCTGCCCACGCCGCCGACGTCGCTTCGGCGAATTGGCACGCGAGCGCCGCGCTGGTCGCGCTCAAGCTCCGGGACGCGCTCCTCATCGATATCGGCTCGACGACGGCGGACGTCATTCCCGTCGTCGCCGGGCGGGTCGCGGCGGTCGGCTACAGCGACGCCGAGCGGCTCGCGTCGGGGGAACTCGTCTATACCGGAATGACCCGCAGCTTCGTCATGGCGCTGGCCTCGCGGGCGCCGTTCCGCGGCGCCTGGACGCAACTCATGAACGAATATTTCGCCACCAGCGCCGACGTTCATCGCATTCTGGACGGCTTGCCCGATGGCGCGGACAAGATGGCGACCGCCGACGGCCGCGAGAAGACCGTGGACGCTTCGCGGGCGCGTCTGGCGCGGATGATCGGGCGCGAGGCGGAGGAGGGCGCCGCTCCGGAGTGGGACGGGCTTGCCGCGTGGTTCGCGGAGGCCCAGATACGCCAGATCGCCGACGCGGTCTCTCTGCGCCTGTCACGCAACGATGTGCCGGCTGAGGCGCCGGTGATCGCAGCCGGCGTCGGTGAAGCGGTGGCGGCGGAGGTGGCGCGACGCCTGCGACGGGCTTGCGTCGGATTTTCTTCGCTGATCGCGGCGCCTGAGGAAGCCTCGCATTGCGCGCCCGCGGTCGCGGTCGCATGGCTTGGCGCGGAGGCGCAATCGCTTCCCTCCGGGTCCGTTGCGGGTAATCGAGGGGCGGTCAGGGAGGACCGATCATGCGTCTGATGAGCGTGCTGTTGTTCATGTTGGCGGGCGCCCACCTTGCGAGCGCGGCTGGAGTGGCCGCGGGAAGCGCGGCGGCCAACGACTATCCCACATCCGCGCGCGCGGAATACGTTTTCGCCTGCATGAAGACGAACGGCGATACGCGGGAGGCGCTCGAGCAATGTTCGTGTTCGATCGATGTGATTGCCTCGCTCATTCCCTACGACGCCTACGTGACCGCCTCGACGGTCGCGTCGATGGAACTGGAGCCCGGACGGATCGGCGGCGAGTTCCGTGGCTCCGTGATCGCGCGAGACGCCCTGATCCGATTGCGGCGCGCTCAGGCGGAGGGCGAAGTGCGCTGTTTCTGACCATCCCCGGCGCAGGCCGGACGGCCACGGCGCGTATCTCAAATTCACGAGCAGAATCGGGTTTGCGGAATAAAGCGCGCGGTGGAATCGGGATATATACGGACCAGCTTTGGAAGCTGGGGAGTTCGACGAAATGCCTATGACGTCATAGTGATAAATACTCGCGTTTGCGCTTGCGCTCGAAATTCGATCGGCATATCGTTTCGTTGGTTTTGGCTGCACGAGCGTCGGGGAACGGGAGCCCAGGCGCTATTCGGAGACAGGGCGAAAATCATGACGAGTGGCTGCTCGTCTCGCCATTGTCGTGACACGCTGCCGACACCATCCCAACTGAGACTGCTGCCGCAAAAGCGTGTGACGCGGTTCAACCGCTTTGCTGGAAGTCAACCGGGAGGAGACCATGCGTAGACTTTTACTTGCAAGCTGCTTTGGCGTCGCGGCCATGTTCACGGCCGGATACGCCGTCGCGAACGACGAACTGGCGAAGATGTCCGCGGACCCGAACCAATGGGTCATGCCGGCCGGCAACTTCGCCAATACGCGCTACTCCGAACTCAAACAGATCAACACCGAAAACGTCCGCAAGCTCGCGCCAGCTTGGACTTTCTCGACCGGAGTGCTGCGTGGGCACGAGGGAGCGCCGCTTGTGATCGGCGACGTGATGTATCTTCAGGCGCCGTTCCCGAATACGGTCTTTGCGCTGGACCTCAATAACGAGGGCAAGATCCTCTGGAAATATGAGCCCAAGCAGGATCCGAACGTCATCCCCGTGATGTGCTGCGACACGGTGAACCGCGGGCTCTCATTCGCCGACGGCAAGATCTTTCTCCATCAGGCGGACACGACGCTTGTCGCCTTGGATGCGAAGACAGGCGCGGTGGTCTGGTCGGTGAAGGACGGCGATCCCTCCAAGGGCGAGACCGGCACGGACGCCCCTCACGTATTCAAGGACAAAGTGTATATCGGCGTGTCCGGCGGCGAGTTCGGCGTCCGCGGCTGGATGAGCGCCTATAACATCAAGGACGGCAAGCTCGTTTGGCGCGCCTATTCGGAAGGGCCGGATTCGGACCTCCTCGTCGACCCTGAGAAGACGACGGCGCTCGGCAAGCCGATCGGCAAGGATTCTTCCCTCAAGACCTGGCAGGGCGATCAATGGAAGATCGGCGGCGGCGACACTTGGGGCTGGTACTCCTACGACCCCGAGCTCAACCTGATCTACTACGGATCGGGCAATCCCTCGACCTGGAATCCGAGCCAACGTCCCGGCGACAACAAATGGTCGATGACGATCTGGGCTCGCGACGCCGACACCGGCATGGCCAAGTGGGTCTATCAGATGACGCCCCATGACGAGTGGGATTATGACGGCGTCAACGAAATGATTCTCACCGACCAGAAGATCGACGGCAAGGAACGCAAGCTGCTGACGCATTTCGACCGCAACGGCTTCGGCTACACCCTCGATCGCGCCACCGGCGAACTGCTGGTCGCCAACAAGTTCGACCCGAAGGTGAACTGGGCGACCGGCATCAACATGGACAAGTCTTCGCCGGACTACGGACGGCCGATTCGGGTTGCAGCGATGTCGACGGAGAAAGAGGACGTCAACCACAAGGGCATCTGTCCGGCGGCGTTGGGCTCCAAGGATGAGCAGCCCGCGGCCTATTCGCCGCAGACCGAGCTCTTCTACGTGCCGACCAACCACGTCTGCATGGATTACGAGCCGTTCAAGGTCAGCTACACCGCGGGTCAGCCCTATGTCGGCTCGACGTTGTCGATGTATCCGCCCCCGGGCGACAGCAACATGGGCAACTTCATCGCCTGGGACAACAAAACCGGTAAGATCGCCTGGTCGGATCCGGAGCAGTTCTCAGTTTGGTCAGGCGCTCTGGCGACTGCCGGCGGCGTCGTTTTCTACGGGACGCTGGAAGGCTATCTGAAGGCGGTTGACGCCAAGACCGGCAAGGAGCTCTACAAGTTCAAGACTCCGTCGGGCATCATCGGCAACGTCATGACCTACGAGCATGGCGGTCGCCAATATGTGGCGATCCTGTCGGGCGTCGGCGGCTGGGCGGGCATCGGCCTCGCGGCCGGCTTGACCAAGCCGACCGAAGGTTTGGGCGCGGTCGGCGGTTATGCGGCGCTGTCGAACTACACGGCGCTCGGCGGCACGCTCACGGTCTTCGCTCTCCCGAGCGATTGAGCGGCTGAACCGACTTAACGGGGACAGCGGGGTCCGGCGCATGCGCGCAATGCACGCGCCGGACCCCTGTTTTTTGCTTTAGTCCGCGCGAGAAACCAACGTGACGACTTCCAAGCTTATATTCGGATTCGGGTTTGCGCTGGCCTTGGCCCTGCCGATCGTCGCCCGCGCTGATCCGGCGGGAGATCCGGCCGCGGTTAGTCAGGACGAACAAGGCCTGTGGCACGATAAGAACGGCGATCCGACCTACAAGATCGAGCCGGATGGAACCGTCGACTGGAACACCTTCTCGGGCTTCCGCCGCTATAACGCCGCCTGTATCGTCTGCCACGGTCCCGACGGCGCGGGGTCAAGCTATGCGCCGGCCCTCGCAGACTCGTTGAAGACCATGGGCTACGCCGAGTTCTTTGGAACCGTGGTCGGCGGAAAAAAGGACCTCGGGAACGGCAACGACCTCGTGATGCCGGCTTTCGCGGACAACAAGAACGTGATGTGCTACATCAATGATATCTACGTCTATCTGCGCGCCCGCTCCACGGGAGTGGTTGGGCGCGGGCGACCCGACAAACATGCGCCCAAGCCTCCTGCCTTCGCCGCCGCCGAGGACAAATGCATGGGTCCCGATTGATGATTAGGATTTCAACGCCGTTCGGCCGATGGCGTCAGGCGAAGGGCGGCCTTTTTGCGTTGCGGCTCATGGGCCTGGCGCTGGTCGGGGTCGTTCTCCCGGGCGCCGCGGGCGCGCAGGACGCGCAGACCCAAGACTCGATCGAACTGGTCGACCCGCACGTCTTTCGGGCCTGCGCGGATCCGCGCGCCCTTCCTTTCTCCAACGAGGCCGGCGAAGGGTTTGAGAACAAGATTGCCGAGCTTTTCGCACGCAAGCTCGGCAAGTCGATCGCCTATACGTTCTATCCGGATGCGACCGGTTTCATCCGCAACACGCTGAACGCCCATCGCTGCGACGTCGTCCTGGGGATCGCCCAGGGCGACGACATGGTGCAGCCGACGAGCCCCTATTATCGAACGAGCTATGTCGCCGCGTATCGCCAGGATGGTCCCTTGAAAGGGCTGGATTCGCTCAGCGATCCGCGGCTCAAGACGGCGAAGATAGGGATCGTCGCGGGCACCCCGCCGGCTACCGTGCTGGCCAAGAACGGACTCTTAGACCACATCAAATCCTACTCGCTGGTTGTCGACACGCGCTTCGATTCGCCGACTCATGAAATGATGGATGACCTGGACCGCGGGGAGATCGACGTCGCGCTGCTCTGGGGTCCGATCGCGGGTTATTACGCGGCGAAAGCGAAGACGCCGACCACGATTGTCCCGCTCGTGAAGGACCAGCACGACACCCGCATGGTTTTCCGGATCGTGATGGGAGTGAGGCATTCCGATCAGAATTGGAAGCGCGCTCTCAATAAATTGATCTCCGAGAATCAGAGCGAAATTCAAGCGATCCTGCGCTCCTACGGCGTCCCGTTGCTCGACGAGAACGACAAGCCGATCACGCCCTGACGCATCAGGCTTCGCTGGCGCACGCAAATCTGCCGACGGAGGCAAGCCCTGCGGCGTAGCGCGGCAGGGGCGAACCCGGCGCTACGGCGTCACAGCCTGCTGCACCGCGCGCGCGAGCGCCCCGACACGCTGTTCGATCAGCGTCGGCACCTCGCAAACGTAAGTCGCGCTCTGATGCCGATCGTTGTAGACGCGAAGGTCCCACAGCAGCTTGTCTTGATTGCTGGCGCCCGGCGGCGCCTGGCCGTCACTTTTCTCATCCGAAGATTTCTGCACCGCCTCGTTCTCCACACGGATGCGATTCGCGAGGGCGTTCTGGCTGTGGCCAAATCTTTCCAGCCCGTCGATGACTTGCGAGCGTTGCCGCGACAGATCCTCGAACGCCGCGGCGAAGGCGCTGAGAAGCTTGGCGTTCGCGTCGGCGCCGCCCTTCGCCCTGAAATCCGTGATCGCTTTCTCCACGTCGGCGATCGGCACGCGCCGCTGCGCCATTTTGGCCTCGAGATCCGCGACGTCGCTTTGGTCCCGCCAGCTCTGAGAGTCGAGATCGAGCTGCGGGCCGGCCCACACGGAGGCGAGCGAAAGGGTTGGCGTCTTGATCTGTTGGCAAGGCCAATCCGGATCGATCTTTTCGCGCGATTGAGCGAGCGCCGGCGGGGCGAGTGGGGCCATAATCGCAACCGCGAGAGCGGCGCGGATCGCAGCATGCATTTGCGTTTCCTCTTGAGCGCAAGATAGGATTGCGCTCGCGGTCAATCAAGCCGCTGGACTTCAAGGGTTGCGTCGCTCTTGACCCGGATCAGAGTCAGCGAAGGCCGGTGCGACGGGGCCCTTGGCGGCCGCGCAGATCGGGACGCAATGCGATGACGCGTATGCTCGCCAGTGTCGCCGACGCAGCCGAGGCGGAGGCCGTCCTCCAACTGGGGGCCGACGTCGTCGATCTCAAAGACCCTCGGCGCGGCGCGCTCGGAGCCGTTCCGCTGGAGGCCGCGCGCGCGGCGGTCGCGGCGATCGCGCGGCGAAGCGAGACGAGCGCGGCGCTGGGCGATCCGCCTTACGACGAGGACGCGTTGCTCGCCGGCGCGCGGGCGCTGGCGGCGATGGGCGTCGATTACGTCAAACTCGCCGTGGACGCGCCGACGCTCGATCGTCTCGGCGATTCGCTGAGCGGACTGGCGCGAGACGTCGGCGTCGTCGGCATGATGTTCGCCGACGAGAAACCCGATTTCGCTCTCCTCGCCAAACTTTCGGCGCTTGGCTTCAAGGGCGCAATGCTCGACACGCGCGACAAGACTCGCGGCCGGCTCATCGCGCATCTCGATGTCGTGAGCCTCGGCCGGTTCTGCTCGGAATGCCGCGCGCTGAACCTGATGAGCGGCCTCGCAGGCTCGCTTGAGGCGCCTGACGTTCCGCGACTGTTGCTTCTCGGTCCAGACGTTCTTGGCTTCCGAGGCGCTCTTTGTCACGCCCATGATCGGAAAGACGCGATCGACCCGCAGGCGGTGGCTCTCATTCGCGATCTGATCCCGCGCGAGAGGCCGGACCCTGACGCTTCGCCCAAGATCGACTGGCGATTGCTGGCGCGCGGCATCATTGGCGGACGCGATCAGGAAGGCGAACTTGACCGCGTGTTCGTACGCGACTTTGTCGTCTCCGCCGGGATCGGCGCTTATGATTTCGAGCGCGGCGTCCGTCAGCGCGTCGTCTTCGACGTCGAGGCTCTGGTGCGTCGGGCCGGCGCGCATGCCGACGACATGCGTTCGATTTTCTCCTACGACGTCATTCTCGACGCGATCCGGCTCGTGGTTGGGCGCGGCCATGTCGACTTTGTCGAGACGCTTGCGGAAGAGGTCGCCACGGTTCTGCTGCAGCAGCCGCGCGTGCGCAGCATTCGCGTCAACATCCGCAAGCTGGACGTGATCGAGGGCGAGGTCGGCATCGAAATTCGCCGCGAGCGCGCCTCGGGTTCGAGCAGCGTGCGGCCGGTCGGCGTCCTCGACCGGGGCGCGTGAACGCGAGATCTCACGCCAGCGTGCGCGCCAACTCGAACGCCTGACGGAAGTCGAGGCGCAGCGGAATCTTGCTCTCCGTCATCTGCTTGAACAGCCCGGACTCGGTCCGGTACTTGACGTTGCCGATCGCAAGCGCGCCGATTCCGAGCGCGCCGCGCTCGCCGAGCGGGGAACCGTTGGCGTGCGCGTCCACGCCTTCGACGCCGGACGGCGGCACCGCGTTGACGTCGGCCGCGATCATGAGTTTCGCCGCGCTCGCGATCTCAGCGGCGTCGAGCACGCGCACGCCCGCCTTCGCCGTGCACAGGACCACTTCCGTCGAAGCCAGGATCGCCGCCTTCGCCTCGTCCGTCGAGCCGTCGGCGACCGCGAGGTTGACCCCGAATCTGCGATTGACCTCGGAGGCGTGGCGGGCCGTGCGCTCGGTTCCTTCGCGGCCGGCCAGGGTGACGGATGCGCCCTCGAGCGCCGCGATTACGGCCGACGCGGTCCCTACGACGCCGGTCGCGCCGAACACCGAGACGGCGGCGCCGCGAAGCGACCGGCCCTTCTTTTCCTTGAGCGTCTTGTCGACGACGGCGATCATCGCGGCGGCGGTGGTGAACGAGCCGGCGGGGTCGGCGAACAGCGAAATCTCGAACGGCTTGAACAAAGCCTTGCCGGCCGCGTCGAGCATGTCGAGAGCGACGAGCGCGTCCTTGCCGCCAATGAAGACGCCTGTCCGAACGGCGTCGCGCGGCGAGCGCGAGAACATCGCGTCCTGGACGAGGCCCGTCACCTCGTCCGGCGAGACGTGGGTGTAGGACGCCGTCGCGTCATAGCCGGCGTCCAGCGCCATGTTGACGTCGAAGGGGCTCATGTGCGCGAGCGGCGTGATCATGTGCAGGATGTTCTTGGCCATGCTTTCTCCCAGGCGATCATCGAATCGAGACGTCTTCTTCCTCGCGGATTTCGGCGCCATGATCGCGCGCGCTGCAGATTGTGATGTCAACCCCCGATTCGCGACCGGAGCCGGCGCGGCGAGCGAGAAATTCCGCATGGTCGGGATCGGACGCAAAGGCGAAACCGGTCGGCCCCCAGGAGCTCTGGCCAATCCCGTGCGCCCCGAGAGCCTTCAATCGCTCGGCGGCCCGGCCCACTCCGGCGCTCATGAAGCGGCCGCCGCCCTGGGCTGGGGCGAAATAATCGCCAACGATCTCCTGAACGCCGGCGACGCCTTCACCGAACGCCTGGAGATCCTTTTCCGCAGCCCCGGCCAGGATCTGCATGAGCGTGCGGCGGCAGATTTCGGCCGCCGCACCGGCGGCGAAAGGCGGCAGCTCAGCGAATGCCCGCGTCTCCGCCGCGCCATGAGCGCCCTCGACGCGCCGGTTGAGGATCAGAAGAATGCGCCAGTCCTGGGGAAAGTTCAGACACGCGACCACCGGCGGAATCTCGGTGTCCGGCCCCCGCCCGGCATCGACCGCCAGGCCGCCGCGCTCGAACAACGCAACGCCCACGCCCGAGCGCGCGCCGCGCTCGAGCAGGCGCGCATCCTCGCGCGCGTTGAGCGGCGATCCGGCAAATGTTCTGAACGCGGCCCCGATCGCGAGCGCGAGCTGCGTCCCGGAGCCGAGCCCGGCATGCGCGGGAATGGCTTTCGAGATGACAAGCTGCTTGCCGGTGTCGAGGCCGAGGCGTTCGGCGACGCGGCGCGCGAGATGAGCGGCTCGCTCCCGCTCCTCGCCCAAGACCTCGAAGCCCGCAGCCTGGCGAAGGTGAATGCGGGTGTCGAACGCGTCGATGGCGAGACCAATCGAACCGAACCGCCGGCCAAGATCCCCGGCGAGATCGAGAAACCCGAGATGCAGGCGCGCCGACGCCGTGATCTGAACGCCTTTCAATTGCGCCGTCTCTTTTCCCAGATCCATTCGCCGTCCACGGCCCGGAGTTCTGTCAGAACTTTGTGAAACTTCGTGTGTTTCGCCAGGCGCCGAAGGCGAGCAGCTGTGCGATGGCGGCTCGCCGGCGGGCGATCTGACCGGTGCCGCGGGCGCGGCTCGGATCAAATCGCAATGTTGCGGGCCTTCATTCAAAATGCAACAGTTCCGTAGCGAGCGCCGGTCTGCTTCAAGGCAGGTGGACAATGATGGAATTGATTTTGACGGTGTGCGCGCTCAGCGCGCCAGGCCAGTGCGATGAGCAGCGGCTGCAGTTCGTTGCGCAAGAGTCGGTGATGCAATGCATGATGCAGGCGCCGCCTTATATCGCCCAGTGGTCGAACCAGCATCCGGGGACACGCATCACCAAGTGGCGATGCGCCTACCCGGGCGATGAGAAGACCTGATCCGGGTCGAGCCCCGCATCCTTTATCTCATGCGCGCGGAATTAAAATCTCCCCCTTGCCGAGAGCGGCCAGATCGCCCGCGAGACGCGTGAGCGGCCGCCGGAACAGGTCCGCCAGCTTCGCGCTGGCCTGGGCGACATAGCCCGCGAGGAGTCGCGCCGCGACCAGCTCATATTCGCCGCAGTCGCCGAAGGTCGGCGAAAGCAGAGTCGCGCCTCGCCCAAGCATGATCGTGCCGCGGCCCATCAGGTAGCCCGGCAATTCCTCCGCTTCGCCCCCGATCGCGAGCGTGCCAGCGATCATGCGGCTGCCGGCGTAAGCGCCCGCGCCGCCCTCGATCAGAATGAAGCCGCGTCTCAGCCGATCGCCGGCGCGCTCCCCCGCGTCGCCGCGCACGTGCAGGACGCCGCCGCTCATGCCGACGGTCTCGCCGCTGAGCGGGGCTCCGAGCCGCTCGCCGGCGTCACCCTCGATGTCCAGCGCTCCGCCCTTCATTCCCGACCCCGCGAACGGGCCCGCGTCGCCGCAAATGGTCAATTGTCCCCCCGACATCCGGCGCCCGGCCTCGACGCCGACATCGCCTTCGACGCGGATCGAGCCCGAGCTCATGCCAGCGCCGACGCGATCGAAACGCTCAGCTCCCCCTTCGATGACAATTGCGCCCGGATCGCCCATGCGAATGCGGAAAGCGTCTCCCGCCGTGACGCGCACGCGCGTCGTCTGCAGTTCGAGGCTCGCGATCTCCGCGGCGCTCCTGCCGGCAAGATTTTGCGGGATCAATGGCGAGAGGTCGAGGCGCTGGGCCGGCGCCGCGCGCGGCGAGAAAATCAACGCGCTCACGGAATCAGATCCTTGAGATGATAATGATGCCGGCCGAGCTTGCCGCCGTAGTTGCCGGCGCCGACGCGCAAGGCGCCTTTCTCAGGACCCATTTCGACGATCGCAGCGAGCCCCGCCCGCATTGCGTTGGCGACGGCGTCGCTGGTCAGGCCGTCGATGACAATCTCGAGGACCGACCCGATCTCGGGAGAGAGATCGCTGTCGACGGCGCCTTTCAATGTCGGGCAATAACGGTCGTTGGTCGATGCGATCGCGCCCTTGTATTTCGAGCCGACTTTCGATCCCGAACGCGCGATGCCGCCTGGAAACGGCATGATGACGTCGGCGACCTTGCGCATCGCCTGCGCCGCCGCTTCTGAAGCCGCGAGCGTCTTGGCCGGGCTCTCGCCCATGATGATGAGATTGCCCCCGCCGACCGCTTTCTTGGTGAGGTAGGTGGTCGACTCGCAGACGAACTCTCCGTCCATCACCGGGATGCGCCAGTAGCGGCGGGGGCCCAGCCGCTTGGCGATCTGCCAGCCGTCGCCGAAGAAGCGGATCGCGTCGCCGAGCTTGAGCTTGTCGTCACCGGCGTCGATCCCCGCATAACAGGCAGAGCCGGGGCTCGTCAGCACACACTGTCCAACCCGGTTCTGCAGCTGCCTCTGCAGTTCCGCGGTCGAGACGGCGAACATGAGCACCCGGACGCCGGGCCTTCCGTCGGGCGTTTCTTGCGGCGAACGCACGCTCTCGAGGGCCGCCTCGCAGCCGCAGCCGATCACCGAAGTGGCGAAACCCGTCATCGTCTGAGCCGCCTGCGCCGCCCAGCGCGCGCTCGGCGCCGTGATGACGAGCGCGGTCGCGCGCATGTCGAACGCTTCCGCGAACGTGTCGTCGATGGCGACGCCGTTGACCGTCATCTCGCGCATGCGACGGCCTCGAAGGGTTGGGGTCGGTGAATCGCGCCTTCCGGCACGCGCATGAAGTCGGCCTTGAGGCCATAGCGTTCGTCGTAATACTCGCTCATGCGGCGCTGCATCGAGGCCTCGACCGTCGGCGTCACATGCAGCGCGCGTCCATATTTGTAGCGGGTGACCTCGCCCTCGCGCACCACAAGCTCGCCGTCCTTGAAGACGAGCGCCGCGGCGCGGAACATCTGCGCGATATCCTTGCCCGGACGGTAGAGCGCGACGTCGCCGCGCGCGCCTGCGCCGAGATGGCCGCGATCAGGCAGGCCAAGCAGTTTCGCCGGCGCCGCGCGGGTCATGATCGCGATTTCGTTCAAAGTATATTCACGCTTGAGCGACGGGAGCGTCGTCACCCCCAGCGCCTCGGCAGGCAGGCGCGACAGCCACTCAGCGCGGACATCCTTATCCATCAGCAGCGCGAAAATATCGGGGTAGGCGGTGAACGGCGCGCCGTTCGGGTGATCGGTGGTGAAGAAGACGCGCCAGGGATCGTCGATCATGAGGAAGAGCTCAAGGCCGACCGCGAACTGCACCGCGTTGTGAAAACTGCCGGCGCGATATTCGTAAGGCACGATGCCGAAGCCGTTCGCATCCCCGTCGAGGATCGCGTATTTCTTCGGCCGCGCCGATCCGCGCGCAGAAAACTGCCGCACCACGTCGGACGAGATCGTCACGGTCTGCCCGAACATCACCTGGCCGACATCGACGGTGACGCTCTTCGCGGCGTTGACCGCTTCGGCGAGCTGAGGGGCGGCGGAGGAGAAGCCTTGCGGACCCTCCTTGCCGTAGCCGTAGAACTGAACATGCGCCAGATGCAGCGGCAGGCCCTCAGCCGCGGCGATGGTCGTGAGCGCGGTTTCGAAGTTGCCGGGCAGCCCGAGATTGTTGCAGTGAACATGCAACGGATGGGGCACGCCGATCTCATGCACCGCCTTCTGCAGCGCCTTGACGATCGCGCGACTCGTCACCCCGTAATAGGGAACGACGTCGTCAAACGAAAAGCTGCGGACATTGTCCTTGAACGCCGCAACGCCCCCGGCGTTGACAACCTTGATGCCCAGCGCGCGGGTCGTTTGCAGCGTCCAGGCGACGTGATCGCGGATCGCGCTCGCGCTCTCTCCCGAACGCATGAGGCCGAGCACGAAATCATCATTGCCGAGAAGGGTCAGAAGCGCCTTGTCGATGATCGGCGTATCGGCGAGTTCGAGATGCGCGTGCAGGGCGGTATGCGGCGCGACCGCCGGCTCGACCACAGTCGTGAAGCCCATCTCGGCATAGAGGCGCCCGGTGTCGAACGTCGTCCATCCGACCTGCGAAAGGCGGGTTTCGGCGGGGCGGCCCGCGTGGGCGCGATGGTGCTCGGGCAGCATGAGGCGGGCGGTGTTCACGTTTGCGCCGGCGATGTGCGAATGGATGTCGATGCCCCCGGCCATCGCGATCAGTCCGCTCGCGTCAAATGTTTCGTCCGCCTGCGCGCCGTTCTGCGGTGGCGCGACGATCGTCTCGCCGCGCATCCAGAGATCGCCGATTTCGTCGCGGCCGTTGGCGGGATCGACGATATGCGCGTTTCTGATATGGGTCAGCATGGCGGAGCGCGCGTCTCTGCGAGGCAGGCGCCGATGCGCTGAAGAGCTTCGGCGACGCTTAGCGTCGCGCTCTGCGCGGAGGCGGTGACGGCGACCAGGGTTCCGGCGTCGGGCGAGTGCAGGACAGAATCGTGATCGACGCCGGGGCGCCCGATCGCGATGCGCACATTCGGCTTTTTGGTGAATTGGGTGGTCGGCTCGCATAAGGCGATGACATTGGCGGCGTTCAGCCACGCGGGCGGCGCGGCGCCCAAGGCGGAGATCCACAACACGCAGTCAGTTTCTCCCGACGCGACGAGCCGCTCGGCGTCGAAGCGCCAGGGGTCATGGACCGGCGCGCCGGCGCCGAACCCGGTTCGCATGGGAAATCCCGCTATCCATCCGCAGGCAACGAGCACGCCCGCGCCATTGTCCCCTGGCGCAAGCGGCAATGTCGAGAATCGCGTCGTTTCGTTCAGGTCGCGCACGAGGCCATTGATCATCTCGATTTCGAGCGCTCCGAGACTGGCCGCCGTCCAGACGGCGACGCCGAAGCGCGCCGCTTTCAGGACGCCCGCGAACGCGTCCAGCGCGGGCGGAGGAATCCGGGCTTGCGCGACGGGGCGTCCTTTGATTCGCGCACGCAATGCGGCCAGATTGGCGGCAAGGGTCGAGCCGAGACCCGCGGCGACAATTTCGATGTCGCCGACAAAGCCAGGAATTGTCGCGTCAAGCTTGGGCGCGAGCCAAACGATCCGCCGCCCGACGTCCACGCCCTCCGGCCTCGCGGGCGCCGTCAGCAGCCGTTCGGCGAGACCGGGCCAGGTTTCTGTCAGGCCGTCGCCCACGAGCAGCACGACGTCGGCGCGCACCCGCGCTTCGCCCGGCGTCGTCAGCATGACGCCAGTCTCGCGCATTGAGTTGAGATCGCGCATGAGCGCCGCCGAATGGGTATGCTCGATGACCCCGCCTACGCGTTCAGCGAGCGCGATCGCCGCTCTCGCGCCGTCGATGTCAGCGCCCAATCCCGCGATGAGCGGCTGACCGCTCTGCGTCAGCAGGCGAGCCGCGGCGGCGGCCGCGGCGGCGAGCGAAGCCGGCGCCCCGTCGATCGACGCTGCAGCCTCGACGCCGGTTGAATCTTTCAGCGACATTCGCTCCGTCCGATACGTCGGTGTCGACCGAGGATCCAGCGATTGCAGGCCGCCTCGGGAAGTCGAGACTTGACTAAACAAATCTCCCGCCGGCAAGTTCAATCGCATCGCGATCGATCACAGCTCGGCGACAAACAATAGCGCAGCCTTAGGAAATGCCTAGCCCTTGTCGCCAAGTTCTCGAACGGTCGAACATCAATCTCGGGCCGATGATTGATCGTCGCCAAATCATCGTCGTGGCCTATTCGGCGCGAGCGCTTGCTTCCTGCGCGGTCAAGGCCGGATTCGCGCCTCTCTCGATCGACGTCTATGGCGACGAGGATACGCGCGCGACGAGCCGCGCCTCCATGACGCTCGACGGCGGGCTCATCGAGGGGCTGACGCTCGACAAGGTGGCCGGCGCGGTCGAAGCGCTGACCGGCGCCTATGATCCGATTGGGCTCATCTATGGCGCGGGTTTCGAGGATCAGCCGGAAACGCTCGCCGCCATCGCCGGCAGGACGTCGATAATAGGCAACAGCGCCGAAGCGCTGAAGCGCGCTAAAGACCCGCTCGCGCTCGCAGAACTTTGCGCGACAAACAATATTCGACATCCCCCGATTGCGTTTGACCTGCCGGACGAACCCGAGCTCTGGCTGGTGAAGAAGCGGGGCGGCGCGGGAGGCGATCATATCGCCGTCGCCCATCCCTCGATCGGCGCTTCGGTGGAGCGCTATTTCCAGCGTCGCGTCGCCGGAAACAGCATCTCGGCTTTATTCCTCGCGACCGAAAGAAAGGCTGAGATCATTGGCCTCAGCGTCCAATGGACGGCGCCAACGCCAGCTTCGCCGTTTCGATATGGCGGCGCCGCCGGACCCGTCGAGATTGATCCACAGCAAGCAGGAGAAATCGCTCGCGCCACCGCCATCATCGCCGCGGAACTCAATCTCGTCGGCCTGAACAGCATTGACTTTCTGGTTGGGGATGATGCGGTCTGGCTCATCGAGATCAACCCGCGTCCCGGAGCGACGCTGGACGTATTCGAATCGAACGAGGCCCCTTTGGTTGCGCGTCACATCGCCGCGTGCGAAGGACAACTCACGCCGGCGCCTGCGATGGTCACGTTCCGGGCCGCCGAGATCGTTTACGCCCCTCACGACATCGTTGTGCGCATGAATCGGAATTGGCCGGATTGGGCGCACGATCGATCGGCGCCGGGAACGCGGATCGCCGCCGGCGACCCGCTGTGCACGACGGTCGCCTGTGGCTTGAGCGTCGATCTGGCGCGAGCGGGCGCAAGGGAGCGGGCGCGAGAGATCGTCGCTCTCGTTCAGGAGGCGGAGCCTTGAGCGATGTCGGAACTCTCAGCGTCAATCGGCGCGCCGCGGAGCTTACGGCTGCGCTCAGCCGCGACGCCGCGATATTGAACCTCGGCGTCGTCCGCGGGCCGCTCGGCGAAACCCTGATCGACGCGGGCGCGAAGCGGCGCGGCGGCGTCGAAGCCGGATTGCGCATCGCGGAAATCTGCATGGGCGGGCTTGGCGCCGTGGGGGTCGTCCCGGACAACGCAACGCCGCGCTGGCCCTGGACGATCGCGGTTCGGTCGCCGCAGCCGGTGATCGCCTGCCTTGGGAGCCAATACGCCGGCTGGAGTCTCGCACACGGGACCGGCAAGGATGCGTTCTTCGCCCTTGGCTCCGGCCCGGCTCGCGCGCTTGCGCAGAAGGAGGCGGTTTTCAAGGACATCGGCTATCGGGACGAAGCCGACGTCGCCGTGCTGGTGATCGAAAGCGGGCGTCCGCCGCCGCCCGAAATTGTGGAGAAAGTGACGCATGATTGCGGCGTGGCGCCTTCGGCCTTGACCGTGATTTACGCGCCGACGCAGAGCCTGGCCGGGGCTGCGCAGGTGGTCGCACGGGTCCTTGAAGTGGCGTTGCACAAGGCGCACGAACTGAAGTTTCCGCTCGAGCGAATCGTTGACGGCATGGGCGCAGCGCCCTTGAGCCCGCCGCATCCTGATTTCGTCACCGCGATGGGGCGCACCAACGACGCGATCATCTATGGAGGCCGCGCGCAGCTCTACGTCACCGGGCCTGCGGCGGACGCCAGGGACCTTGCTGAGTCGCTTCCCAGTCGCGCCTCGCGCGATTTCGGCGCTCCGTTCGCCGAGATCTTCAAGCGCTTCAAGGGGGATTTCTACGCCATCGACCCTATGCTGTTCAGCCCGGCAGAAGTGATCGTCACCGCGATCGAAAGCGGAGAGAGCTTTCACGCAGGAAGCCTGCATCACGAATTGCTCGATGCCTCGTTCGCCTGAGAGGGCGGCGGGGCGCTCGGACCGCCCGACGATTCTCGTCATCAGCGATCAGCGCGATTGGCACGCCCGTCAGATGGAGTCCGCGTTCATGGGGGTCGGCGCGCGGGTTCAGCGCGTCGATCTTGCCGAGTGCGGGTTCGACACGCGAAGCGCGAGCGGACTGACATTGCCCACGCTCGGATCGCGACTGCCCGACGCCGTGCACGTGCGCACGCTGTCGGGCGGTTCGTTCGAAGCGGTGACGAAACGGCTCGGCGTCCTGCACGCGCTGGCGAGCCTTGGCGTCGTCGTCTGGAACGATGCGCGCGCCATTGAACGGTGCGTCGACAAATCGATGACGAGCTTTCTGCTCGCGCGCGCCGGCCTGCCGACGCCTCCGACCTGGACGATGGAATCGGCTGAAGCCGCACGCGCCCTCGTCGAACGAGAGGCGCCGCGCGGCCCGCTCGTGCTCAAACCCCTGTTCGGCGCGCAGGGCAAGGGCTTGCGCCTGATCCGGCGGCCGGAAGACCTGCCCGCCGCGGGAGAGGTCGCAGGAGTTTATTACCTGCAGCGTTTTCAATCGAACGGAGCGCAGGACTTCAGGGACTATCGGCTGTTCGTGCTGCGTGGCCGTGTCATCGCCGCCATGATGCGCCGCGCCTCGACCTGGATCACCAATGTGAAGCAGGGCGGTCAACCTTTGGCGGTTGCGCGCGATCCGGAAATGGAGCGTCTCGCGGTCGCGGCGGCGGAAGCGGTCGGCGCCGCGATCGCAGGCGTCGATGTGCTCGTCACCGCCGACGGCGCGCCAACCGTGCTTGAGGTCAACTCCATGCCGGCATGGAGCGGCCTGCAGAAGGTGAGCCGGCGCCAGATCGCAAAGGCGATCGCATCCGACCTCAAGGATGAGTTGGCCCACCGTTCCGCGCAACGGCGCGCTCCATGAGCGCCTGCGAAGATCGGGTGGCTGCAGCCTATGTCGAGGCGTGTCTCGCCGAACTCGATGCGCCGAAACCCGGCAACGTGCACCGGTTCGCGCCCGGCCATGGCATGGAGGTCGCCGACTTCGTTCGAAGCGCCGAGGCGAGCGCCGCTCCAATCGCGGAGAAAGGCGCGCGGGTCGGAGTCCGTGTCCGCGCCGCCGTCGACGCGACCCTCAAGGCCGTCGGTCAGAATACCAATCTCGGCATCGTCCTTTTGTGCGCTCCGCTCGCGGCGGCTGCGGAGGTCCCGGATGCGCCATTGCGCCTGGCGCTGGCGAGGGTGCTCGATCGTCTCGACCGAGCCGACGCTGCGGATGTTTTCGGCGCCATCGCCGCCGCCAACCCCGGCGGGCTCGGACAGGCGGCCCGCCATGACGTGCGCGCCCCGGCGCTCGCGACGCTGCGCGAAGCCATGGCGGAGGCGGCGGAGCGGGACCGCATCGCGCGCCAGTACGTCACAGCCTACGAGGACATATTCTCGCTCGGCTTGCCGGCGCTGGCGATGGCCCGCGCGCGGCGAAGCGACCCGCCCTGGTCGACGCTCGCCGTCTATCTGACGTTTCTCGCCGAGATTCCCGATACCCATATCGCGCGGAAATTTGACGAGAGCGTCGCCGAGGCGGTCCGCCGGGAGGCGGCCGGCTGGCGCGATGCGTTCATGGCGGCGGACGATCCGGCCGGTCTCGCGGACAGCTTGCCGACCTGGGACAGGGCGCTCAAATCGCGCGGGATCAACCCCGGAACGAGCGCGGATCTCACCGTGGCGACCCTGTTTGCGGCGCGCCTCGCCGGCATCCGGCGCGACAATTGCGCGCCCGACATCTTGCCCTTGCGCGCTAACGATGCTTGAGTCGGATGTACGGGGCGGCGCTCGTCCCGTGACTATCCGGCCAACCGATCCCGCCGAAGCGGGATGCTGACAACAAGGATAGCCAGTCCGCCTCGTCGCAATGAGCGGGGGGCGTGTGTGGTTTGATCCGAGGGAGGAGTTCGCATGGCGAAGATTAACAAGCTCATGGTTGGCGAATCGCTGGTCGGCGATGGCAATGAAGTCGCACATATTGATCTGATCATTGGCCCACGGGGCAGCGCGGCGGAAAGCGCTTTCGCTAACGCGCTGGTCAACAACAAGGACGGTTTCACGTCCCTGCTCGCGGTTCTGGCGCCCAATTTGGCGACAAAACCCAACACGGTTATGTTCAACAAGGTGACGATCAAGGGCGCCAAGCAGGCGGTGCAGATGTTCGGGCCCGCGCAACACGCGGTCGCCAAGGCGGTCGCGGACAGCGTCGCTGACGGAACGATTCCCGTCGCCGAGGCCGACGACGTGTTCATCTGCGTCGGCGTCTTCATTCATTGGGAAGCGGCCGACGACAAGAAGATCCACGACTTCAACTATCGCGCCGTCAAGGAATCGATCGAGCGCGCCGTCAATGGCAAGCCGACGCCGGCGGAGGTCGTCTCCCAGCGCGACGCCGCCAAACACCCGTTCAGCCCATAAGCCGATTGCG
Organism: Roseiarcus sp.; assembly: GCA_036489975.1. Lineage (GTDB taxonomy): Bacteria > Pseudomonadota > Alphaproteobacteria > Rhizobiales > Beijerinckiaceae > Roseiarcus. The sequence goes on along the minus strand of DASXES010000125.1, from coordinate 26,115 downwards.
TTTGGGTTGACGCGCCGCTTGTAGCCGCGCTTGGGTCAAGCGCGGCTATGCGCAGTCCAAAGGGCGTCCTCAAGGGACGCCCTTCGATTGAGGGCTATCGACCGCGCCTGCAATTCAATTGAGACCCGCATGCGGGAGAATCATTCTCCGGCGTGCGGGTCTTTTCTCGCGGCCCGGTTCAGTTGCTCACGCCCATGGCGATTCGCATGAGGTCCATGGATGAGCGCGCGCCCAGCTTCTGCTTGAGCTGGGTGCAGTTGTTGGCGATCGTCTTGTAGGAGACGCTGAGAAGGTCGGCGATCTGCGCCATCGTGCGGCCTGCGGCCAGAAGGCGGAGGATCTCGAGTTCCCGGGCGCTCAGGTTCGAGATTGCGTCGGGGCTGGGGTCGGCGCGCAGAAAGGCGATCCGCCGCGCCATTTCAGGGTGCAGATAACGGCCGCCGTTCGCTACCGTCTTGATCGCGCCGGCGAATAGCGCCGGATCGTCGTTCTTGGCGATATAGCCCCTGGCGCCCGCCTCGATCGCGCGCGCGGCGACGGTTGGATCGTCGTTCATGCTGAAGATGACGAGCCGCGCCTCCGGCTCGCGCTCGAGGATCCGGCGAAGAAGCTCGAGCCCCGAAAATCCGGGCAGATTGATGTCGATGACCCCGACCTCAGGCTTGAGGTTGAAGTATGCGGCGAAACCGGCCGCGCCGTCCTGCGCCTCGACAATCTCGATCTCCGGCTCCCCTTCGAGCAGCGCCCGGCACCCCGAGACGATGATCGGATGGTCGTCAACGATGAGAACCCGCATTCGCTGAAGCCTCCCTGCGCAACCGGCGATCCGGCCGTCAGCCCGACGTGTCTCCGCCGCAAGGGGAGACGCGGCGCGGCCGCGCTATTTCGCCACAGCATTGACAGCCGCCCGGGGAAAATCAACGGTGGAGCGCAAAACAGGCGTCGGACGGATGTGGCGTTCAATCTCCCTGCGCAATCGGATCAATCTCATTTTCGCGTCGCTGTTCGCGCTTTGGCTCGTAGCCGATGCGGTCCATGACGTTTTGCGGGCGAGCGGGCGAGCGTGGGCGGAAACGCAAAGCGCGATGCGGCTCACCAAGGATTTCGTCGCAACGACCCTCGCGCTTTCGCCCGAGGCGCCGGAGCCGGACGTGATCAGGAACCTCGTCGCCAGCCTGCAGCACCTGCGGCACGTGCGCGCGGGCGTCGGCGATCCATCGCTTGCTTCCTCGCTTCTCGGCGAGGCGAACAAGGAGTCCGAGGCGCCGCGGTGGTTTCGCGCCCTTGTCAAAGCGCCTGCCGAAACTGCCGTCATTCCGGTTGCGATGAGGAACGGCGGGACGGAGTCGATCATCCTGGTCGCCGATCCCGGGGACGAGATCGACGAGGTCTGGGAGGAAGCGCGAGAGAACGCGCTCGAGGGTGGACTGCTGGCGCTCGCGGCGATCGGCGTGACGAGCCTTCTGGTCGGTCGTGCGGTAAGGCCCCTCGGGGTGGCTCGGGCCACCCTCGCGAAGCTCGAGAGCGGGGACTATGGCGCGCGCGCGGAAGGCGACGGACCGCCCGAGATCCGCGCCCTCAACGCGAAGGTCAACAGCCTGGCGGAAACGCTCGACGGCTTGAATCGCGCCAACGATGAATTGATGGAGCGCGTGTTCGACGCTCACGATGAGGAGCGGCAGCTGATTGCGCACGAGCTGCACGACGAGTTCGGACCGCATCTCTTCGCCTTGCGCGCAAGCGCGGCGGCCTTGGCCAGGACGATCGGCGACCAACCCGCCGCCCGGGCCGCCGCGAGCGCGATCGAGGCCCAGGTCGGCGCGCTGCAGGGCCAGAACCGGCGCATCCTGGCCGACTTGCGTCCGGCCGCGCTCGAGGAGCTCGGTCTTATCGAGGCGCTCGAGGCGCTTGTCGGGCATTGGCGCCGCGCCGAGCCCAGGATGGCCGTCAGGCTCGAGGTGGACCGGCGCGCTGAAGCCCTGGGCGACCGCGCGAGCCTGATGGCGTATCGCTTCGTGCAGGAGGCGATGACGAATGCGTTTCGCCACGCCGGAGCGACGCGGATCGAGGCGTCGCTCACCTTCGAAACGCCGGTCGATGCGCCAAGTCTGCGCGATTCCGCGCTCGCGGGGTTCGTCATTCGCGTGACGGACGATGGCCGTGGGCTGAACGGGGACGCCGAACCGGGCATGGGACTCGCTGGCATGCGCGACCGGGTGCGCATGCTGGGCGGGCGGGTTGTGATCGGCTCGCCGCCGGCAGGCGGGGTCGTGGTCGAGGCGCGTTTCGCAACGGGCGCGCCGGTCGGAGACCGGGAAAAACTCCCGACATGGGCGGGAAGTAAATCCGTAAAAACTTCCAATCATTGAAATTACCTGCGGCGCTGCGCGCGGCTATTCTGCCTGGCGTCGGGCGGGCTCAGAAGATGCGGCGGCGTCTCAATCCTTCCCGTGGGGCTGGTTCGCGACGTTTGCTGTCGGGCTGTCGGGCAGGGGCGCTCGGAGGGGAAAAGAATGGGGAACCCAATCGCCTGGCGCGTCGCGACGATCGGCGTTTGCCTCGCTGGCTTTACGACCGCCTCTCGCGCCGACACGATCGTCCTGCCGACCTTCGACGTCGTGGCGACGACGCCGCTAAACGGCGGCCAGATCAACGTTTCGCAGTCCCCCTTCGCCGTATGGCAGACGAGCTCGCAGGACATCCAGACCTTCAACGACACAACGCTGCCGGACACGCTGGCCCGCTCGGCGCCGGGCGTCACCTCTGGCAACGTCTCCGGCAACGATTTCGAGCCGGACCTCTTCTATCGGGGTTTCGACGCGACCGCGGTCACCGGCACGCCGCAGGGGCTCGCCGTCTACCAGAACGGCACCCGGATCAACGAGGCGTTCGGCGACACCGTCAATTGGGACCTCATTCCCTCGATTGCGATCGACAAGACGGCGATCATCGCGGCGAACCCGATTTTCGGCCTCAACGCCCTCGGCGGCGCCGTCACCGTGACAATGAAGAACGGCTTCACCTGGCAGGGTTTCGAAGCCGATTTCGAGGGCGGTTCGTTCTATCGCGCGCAAGAGCAAATTCAGTACGGCAAGCAGGTCGGCGACTGGTCGGTCTATCTGGCGGCCAACCAGATCAACGACGGCGGCTGGCGGACCGCCGGAGCGTCGCAGCTCACCAACTTCTACGGCGATGTCGGCTACAAGGCGAACGGGTTTGAATCGCACCTGCAGCTTACCGCGGGGAACACCCAGTTCGGCGTCTCGGCCTACACGCCGCTCCAGCAACTGCAGACGAATTGGGGCAGCGTCTACACCATCCCCCAGACGACCTACAACCAGATGGTCATGCTGCAGTGGACTGGCGCTTACGCCTATTCGAACACGCTGAGCTTCCAGGGCGGAGCTTATTTCCGCCAGTTCAACCAGCAGCACGTCGACGGCAACGGGACCGACGTGACGCCCTGTCCGCCGTATTCGTGCCTGGGCGACTCTCCCGTGCATAACACGTTCGGCGGAATCATCCCCGACATCTCGCAGGGCGGAACGCTTGACCTCGGCGAGGACGACGACAACCAGACGCAATCGCGCTCGGTCGGCTTCAGCGGGCAGGTCGTCGACACCGACAAGCTTTTGGGCCACGACAACTCGCTCACCGTCGGCTCGTCGCTCGACTATGGCTGGACGCATTACACCGGTATGAGCCAGCTCGGCACGATCAGTTTCACCGGCGACGCGTATCCGCTGACCCCCTCCCCATACATCATCGACGAGTCCGACAGCTTTCTGAACCCGATCGACGTCAGGGCGAACAACACCTATGTCGGCGCCTACGCGCTCGACACGTTCAACGCGACCGACCGCCTGACGCTGACCGGCGGAGCGCGTTTCAACTTCGCCGGCATCAGCCTCGAGGGCACGAATGATGCTCTCCTCAGCGGCTACTCGGACTATTTCCATCTCAATCCGACGGCCGGCTTCAGCTACAAGATCACGCCCGACATCAACTTCTACGGCGGATATGCGATGACCAACCGCACGCCGACGCCCCTCGAGCTCGGTTGCGCGAGCCCGACCGACCCCTGCATCATCAACAACTTCCTCTCCTCCGACCCGCCGCTGAAGCAGATCGTCGGCCAGACGTTCGAGCTGGGATTCCGGGGCGCGAACGCCCTCAGCCAATTTGGGCTCGGCCCCGAATGGGGCAAGCTGAAATGGTCAGCCGGGCTCTTCCGCACCACGCTCACCAACGACATTCTGCCGGTGGTGAGTACATTTAACGGCTTCGGCTATTACACCAACGTCGGGACAACCCTGCGCCAGGGGGCGGAGGTCGGCGCCGAGTGGACAGGCGGCCAGTGGAAGGCCTACGCCAATTACACCTATATCGACGCCGTCTACCTCACGACCTTCCTGGAGCCGTCGGAGAACAATCCGCTGGCCGACGAGAGCGGAAACATCCCGATCACCAACGGCACGCAGATCGCCGGCATTCCAAAGAACACCGTGAAGGCCGGCGTCGACTATGCCGTCACTCCCCAATGGCATGTCGGCGCGGACATGACCGCGGCGTCGGGCCAGGTGATCTTCGGCAACGAGAACAACGCGGTGCCGCAGGTCCCGGGCTACGCCGTGTTCGGCCTCCATACGTCATATCAGTGGAACAAGCAGATCCAGATTTACGGTTACGCTCAGAACATCTTCGATCAGCGCTATTATACGTCCGGCGGCTTGGTCCAGACCGGGGAGTTCATGACCGGCCCCTCCATAACGAACCCGCAAACGTTCGGGCCTGCGAAGCCCATCGCCATTTACGGAGGGTTGCGGATCACGCTGTGAGGGCCTTCTTGGGAATGCGGGCGGACGTCCATTTCTGCGTTGCGGAATAGGTTGTGATACGCAAGAAGGACGGGCGAGGCCAACCCGAGGGTAGTCGCCATGAAATTGATCAGCCGGAGAACTCTGCTGCTGGCGTCGGTTCTGACGCCGGCGTTCACGCCTGCATTCGCGGCGTCGATATTCAATGGGATCGACACGGACAACGACGGCACGATCAGCCTCGATGAGGCGAAGGCGGCGGCGAGCAAGGTGTTCGACCAGCTCGACCATGACCACGACGGCACGCTCGATCGCGCCGAGCTGAGAGGCCGCATTTCCGCGCGGGACTGGAAGATCGCAGATCCTGACAACGACAAGACGGTGAGCAAGGACGAGTATCTCGCCTTCGTCCAATACGCCTTCAAACGCGCTGACACGGATAACGAGGGAACATTGGACGCGAAGGAAGCGCGCACCCATGCGGGCCGCGTGCTTCTGCGTCTGTTGCGCGCGCGTTGACCGAGCGGGGAAGCGACGATCGCGCTCGTCGCAGTCTCTTCCACGAAGTTGAAGTCCCGATTTGGACGCCAATCGTCCCGGCGGTCGGGCAGGAATCCTGACCGGCGGTCTCCCGCCTCTTGCGCCCCTCCGCCTGCATTGCCATAAGGGCCGCCCCTCCGGCCCATCGGAACCCAAGCGAAGACAATGGCGAAGTTTCCCGAACGCGTGTTTTCCGGCGTTCAGCCGACGGGCAATCTGCATCTCGGCAATTACCTTGGCGCGATCAAGCGCTTCGTCGAGATGCAGAAGACGCATCCGTGCATCTATTGCGTCGTCGACATGCATGCGATGACCCTGCCCCACGAGCCCGAACAACTGGCGCGCACCACGCGCGAAGTGACCGCGGCCTTTCTGGCCTGCGGCATCGATCCGAACGCCAATATCGTCTTCAACCAGAGCCGGGTTGCCGAGCACGCCGAACTCGCCTGGGTCTTTGACTGCGTCGCCCGGCTCGGCTGGCTGAACCGCATGACCCAGTTCAAGGAGAAGGCCGGCAAGGACCGGGAGAACGCGTCGGTCGGTCTCTACAATTACCCCGTGCTGATGGCGGCCGACATTCTCGTCTACCGCGCGACCCACGTTCCAGTCGGCGACGACCAGAAGCAGCACCTCGAACTCGCGCGCGACATCGCGCAGAAGTTCAACAACGATTTCGCCGCCTCGATCGCCGCGCACGGCCACGGCGACGCCTTCTTTCCGCTGCCCGAACCCTTGATCCAGGGGCCGGCGACGCGCGTCATGAGCCTGCGTGACGGGGCGAAGAAGATGTCGAAATCCGACACCTCCGAGAACGCCTATATCGCGCTCACCGACGACGCGGACACGATCGCGCAGAAGATTCGTCGCGCCAAGACCGACCCCGAGCCGCTGCCCAGCGAGATCGAGGGGCTCAAGGCGCGCCCGGAGGCGGATAATCTCATCGGCATCTTCGCCGCCCTGAACGACGAGGCCAAACCCGACGTGCTCAAGCGCTTCGGCGGGGCCCAGTTCTCGGCGTTCAAGACCGCGCTCGCCGAACTCGCCATCGACAAGCTCGCCCCGATTCGCGCCGAGATGCTGCGGCTTGCGGCTGACCCGGCCTATACGGACAAGGTCCTGGCGGAGGGGGCGGAGAAGGCGCGGACCATCGCCCGGCCGAACATGGACGCGATCAAGGATATCCTCGGGCTTTTGCGCTGAGGAACGCCGGCCGGCCTAGTCTATTCTCTCGTTTCGTCATTTGAGCGGAGAGCTTGATGACGGGACCAGGATCGTTGATTCAACGCCTAGGATGTCGGCGACATCAAAGCCTCCGGCATCGTTGGCAGCCTCTGGGCTTTGTATGTAGCGCTGCGCGACCTCGCGAGGATCGTCGCCCTCTGCATAGGAAACCAACACAAAGATTCGGTGCGCGACATCGTCCTTCTAAGTCCATAAGCCGTGAGCCTCGACACCGAACAGCCCAAAATTGTTGAGGTGGCGCGGATAGACCGTAGAGGCGTAAAAATCGAGCGCCTCTTTGGTGCGCCGCAAGTATACTCGCATCTCAAAGGTTCGCATGGAGCTCTCCTGTCGAGTTATGAGTGATGAGGCGCCGATCGCGATGGCGATCAACGCCGTCACCGCGCCCGATAGGAATGTGACTCCCCCAGCGGCGCCAATACGTCACGTTGCCGGATCGGTAGGCAGTTGTGGTTCGCCGGCTTATGACGGTTGGCGAGGCGGCGGCACGGCGCCGATTTGGATGAAGACGTCGAGTGTGTTGAACTCGTCCCAATGCTCGACGAAGCGTCCGTTCTCGACCCGCCAGATGTCGATCGAACGCATGAGGAAGGGCTTGCCCGTAGCGGGGTAGCCGAGGAGGTTTCCCGCGTGCGTGCCCTGGTAGCGGTAGCGGCCGACCACGCGAGAGCCATCGGATGAGACGAAGACGTCTTCCGCAGTCACCCTGAGGTCGGGCACACCTTCGATTATGGCCCCAAGGACCTTCTTTGAACCCTCGAGGCCCGGTTCCGCGAAGACGATGTGGTTCACATAATTGGGCGCCTTGATCTCGTCGAGACGCGACATATCGTGGCTCGACATGATCTCGGCGAATAAATAGCCGAGCTTGGCGAGATCAGTTGATACCGGGGCCGTCATTTTCGTCCTTTCCAGTTTTCAGTCGTAAAGGGCAGTTTTCACTTCGCGCCGAAGATGAGGCATGCGCCGGTTGCGACAATGACCAGCCCCGTAAGCCCATGCATGCCGAAGGCGAGGCCTCTACTTCCGCCCGACCGAAGGACTGTCGCCATATCGCCAAATGCGATGAGGCTCGCCACGAGCATGAATTCGCCGAGCAGGCGCGGCGAACCCTTGGTCATGAGCAGGATGACAAAAAGGCCGGCGACAATATCTCGCGTGCCCTTCACCGACAGCCACGCGGAAAGTCCGGTCGATGGCGGGGGTGTACCGGCGATGCCAAAGGCGGCTGATGCGGTGGCGGGCGCCAACCAGAAGCGCGACCCGAGGAACAGAATTGCGACCGCGATCAGGCCGGAGAGGACAAATCCGATTTGCGTCATTAGAGGGTTCCTGTCATTTGCAGGGATACTAGCGGCGCTAGAATTTTGTGTCAAGAGAAATCTAGCATTGACATAAATTAGTTCGCCGATAGGATTTTTGGATGTCGATCGCCGAACGCAAAGAGCGCCAGCGTGCGGAGCGCTATGAACTCATCCTGGCTGCAGCGCGCGGGCTGGCCGAAGCCGAGGGCTGGGACGCCGTCACCACTCGCCGTCTCGCCGAGCTCATCAACTATAGCCAGCCGGTTCTCTACAGCCATTTCAAGGGCAAAGCGGACATCATGGCGGCAGTGGCCACGAGAGGATTCGAGGAACTTGCGAGGCGATTGAGAATGGAAGCGGCGAACGTCACTGGCGCTCCAGATGTTTTGCGCAACGTCTGTGCTGCCTATCTTGATTTTGCCCGCTCGCGGCCGGTTGTCTACGAGGCGATGTTTGTCTTGCCGACGAAGATCAAATTCGCCAGCGAGGAAACGCCGCCAACTCTCCGTGTGGCCTTCGAGGCGTTGGTCGCCGCACTTGGGCCAGATCGGGAAGAGCCAGTATTTCTGGCCGAAGTGCTGTGGAGCGCGTTACACGGAACGGTCGTCCTCGCGCAATCTGAACGTATCCCAGCTACGGGCGCAGAGGTTCGTTTGGATGTGCTAGTTCGAATGTTCAGTAGCGATCGCGGTGATGGGGGGGACGGGCCCCGCGCGGGCCAGAGCCAAATTCGCGTTCAGGTCGGGGCTGCAGCCGACAACTCAATGGAATAGCAACGTTACTGATTCCACCGGCACATCCCCTGCGCTCAGGCGCCGAACACAAACAATTTTAAACAAGAGTCGAGCACCCCAACGGCGACGAACGGACGCAAACGCCATATCTCGTTGCTCGCACGATCATAACCACGAGGACTAGCGTCAAGGTCGCCACGCGCGCCACGCGCTTCGCCCTGATGGTTAACGACTTTGCGGCAAACTTTTCGTAATCCTGTTGGAGGCCTGATTCGGACCTTCCTCGCCGGAAGGAAAGAGCCGGCCGACGACCCGGCGGACGCGCGACGTCGGAGCTCTGGAGGAGGGGATTTCGTTGCTGGGGTTCAGCGGGGCCGAGCGCGCCGGGAGCGGGGGGCGAACGCGAAGGTTCGCTCCTACGGGCGCCGTGCGGGCGGCCGCGGGCCTGGCGCTCTATCTGTTCGCGGGCGCGCTCGCCTGCGCGCAGGACCTCACGCAATCTTTCGAGGCGCCGGCCCGGATGGCGTTCGACACCGCCTCGGTCGAGGCCAATGTCGCGGGCCTCGTCATCCTGTCGCTGATGCTGCTGGCGACGATCACCGCCGTTCTACATCTCATCGGCCGGCGGATCTGGACGCGCCGGGTTCAAGAGCTCGAGACGGAGCTTGCGCGAACCAACGCCAAGCTCGACCGCGCCGCGCTGATGCTGCGCGGCGAATCGCAGATCCTCGTCTCATGGGAGCGCCCGGGCGCGGAGCCGACGATCGAGGGCGATTTCGCCCTGGTCGCCGATTCGCCGCTGTCGTCGCGCGTGCTCGCCTTCGCCTCGTGGCTCAGTCCGCCGCAGGCCGCCAAGATCAAGGAGGCGACGGAGCGGCTCCTCAGCCGTGGCGAAGCGTTCGCCGCCGCGGTGATCAGCTTGCGTGGCCGCCATCTGGAGATCGACGGCCGGCCGGTGTCCGGCGCCGCCATGATGCGCATCCGCGACGTTTCGGGCGAGCGCCTTCAATTGGCGCAGCTGCGCGACGAATTCGCTCACGCCGAGGGCGCTCTCGAGGGCTTGCGCCGCGCGCTCGAAGCAGCGGACATGCCCGCATGGACGCGCGACTCCGTGGGCAGGATCGTCTGGTGCAACATTCCTTACGCGCTCGCGGTCGACGCGCCTGACGTTGAAGCCGCGATCGAGCGGGGCGGCGAAATGTTCGATCCGGCGGTGCGCCGGGAGATTGCGATGGCGGTCAAGGAAACCGGCGCGTGGATGCGCCGCGCCCCGGCGGTGGTCGGCGGCGGGCGTCGAACTTACGACGCTATCGAGGCGCGCACCCCGGTCGGCTCCGCGGGCCTGGCTCGCGACGCCTCCGAGATCATGGCGCTGAAAACGGATATGGAGCGCAATGAGGACGATTATTCGCGGATGATCGATCGCCTGTCGACGGCGGTGGCGATCTTCGACAAGTCCAAGCGGCTGACGCTCTACAACGCCGCCTACCTCCAGATCTGGTCGCTCGACCCGGCCTTTCTCGATCAGGGGCCGACCGACGGCGAAATCCTCGATCGGTTGCGCGCCAAGCGTCAATTGCCCGAGCAGGTGGACTTCCGCGCCTGGAAGGCGCAGCAATTGGGCGCCTACTTGGCGATCGAGCCGAGCGAGACCGTGTGGCATCTGCCCGACGGGCGCGCGCTGCGCGTTGTCATGAGCCCGAACCCGAAAGGCGGCGTCACCTATCTCTATGACGACGCGACCCAGAGCTACGCGCTCGCCTCCCAGGTCACCGCCCTCACCCATGTGCAGGGCGAAACGCTCGACGCGCTCAAGGAAGGGGTGGCGGCATTCGGGGCGGACGGACGGGTGAAGCTGTTCAACCCGGCCTTCGCGGAACTTTGGGAGATCGATCCCGCCGTGTTGCGCGAGCGGCCGCATATCGACGAGATCGCGCGCGCCTGCAAGCCCCTGTGCCGCGACCCGCAGGCGTTCGACGAGCTCAGAACGGCGATCGTCGATCTCCCGGAGCATCGCGAGAACCGCACCGCGCGGATCGAGCGCGCCGACGGCCTCATCCTCGATTGCGCCGCGCTGCCGCTGCCGGACGGAGCGACGCTCATGACCTCGCTCGACGTCACCGCGGGCGTCGCCTTCGAGCGCGCGCTGACCGAGCGCAATCAAGCGCTCGTCGACGCGGAGAAGCTGCGCAACGATTTCGTCAATCACGTCTCCTACGAACTGCGCACGCCGCTCACCAACATCATCGGCTTCACCCAGCTTCTGGCCGGAGGAGGGGTGGGCGCGCTCAATCCGAAGCAGCTCGAATATGCCGGCTTCATCACTGATTCGTCGCACGCGCTGCTCGCCATCATCGACGACATTCTCGATCTGGCGTCGATCGACGCCGGAGCGATGGAGCTCAGGCTCGAGGACGTCGACGTTGCGGAAGCGATGAAGGCGGCGGCTTCGGGCGTGCAGGATCGCCTGAGCGAGGCGGCGATCGAATTGCGCATCGTCATGACCGATGGCGTGGGCTCGCTGCGCGCCGACGGCCGGCGGGTGCGCCAGATTTTGTTCAATCTTCTCTCCAACGCGATCAACTATTCGGAGGCCGGCCAGACGGTCACGCTGGCGGCGATGCGGCGCGGCGAGGAGATCGTGTTCAAGGTCAGCGACCGCGGGCGCGGCATTCCCCCCGAGATGATCGACCGGGTCTTCGAACGGTTCGAGACCTTTCCCAACGGCTCACGCCATCGCGGCCCCGGCCTTGGCCTGTCGATCGTGCGAGCCATGGTCGAATTGCATGGGGGTCGGGTCCTGATCGACACCGCGCCACGGGAGGGCGCCACGGTCACCTGCATTTTTCCTTTGGACCCAAGCGACTCGGCGGCTCCCCCGCGGCTGGCCTCCCCCGCCCGGCGAGCGGCGCAGTAGAAGGGCATGATCGGTCTCGCGGGCGTAAGGTTGGAGGCAGGCGTCTGGACCTTCGAGGCGCCGGACGCGGCGACGACGCTCGCCGTCGCCGCGGCCCAGGCCGCCTGGCTCGAGCCGGGCGACTTCGTTGGCCTCTCCGGCGATCTCGGGGCCGGCAAGACGGCTTTCGCCCGCGGCCTTGTCCGCGCGCTCGCAGAAGCGCCCGAGCTCGAGGCGCCGAGCCCGACCTTCACCTTGATGCAGACCTATGACGCTCCGCGCGGGCCGGTGGTCCATGCCGATTTCTACCGGCTGCGCGGCCCTGTGGAGCTCGCCAATCTCGGCTGGGATGAGGCCATCGAGGGCGCGATCGCCATCGTCGAGTGGCCGGAGAAGGTGGCCGAGGCGCTTCCCCCCGACCGGCTCGAGGTCGAGATCCGGTTTGATTCGAGCCGCGGTCCCGACTTTCGCTTGCTGAGATTGCGCGGAGAAGGCCGCGTCGCCCCGCGCCTGGGGCTGGCGCTCGGCATCGCGAGGCTGCTGGAGCGCGCCGGCTGGAGCGACGCGAAGCGCGAATTCCTGCAGGGTGACGCGTCCGTCCGCGCCTATGAGCGGTTAACCAAGCCGACCGGCGAGACGGCGATCCTGATGATTTCTCCGCCCCGGCCGGATGGGCCCATCATCCGCTTCGGCAAGCCTTACGCCGCGATCGCAAAGCTCTCGCCCGATATCACCGCGTTCATCGCCATGGACGAGGGGTTGCGCAGCCTCGGCTACTCGGCGCCGGCCCTTTTTGCTTACAGCATCGAGGAAGGCCTCGCGCTGATCGAGGACTTCGGCTCAGCCACCATTGCGCAGAACGGCGTTCCCGACGGCGCGCGCTATGCGCCGGCGATCGCGCTCCTGGCGGACCTGCATACGCGCGACCTGCCGCCCAGTCTTACGGCCGGCGAGGAGCCTTACGAGCCGCCGGTCTACGACATCGAAGCGATGCTGGTCGAGGTCGACCTCGCGCTCGACTGGTATGCGCCCGCGATCGCGCGGGTAACCCCGCCGTCGGGCGCGCGCATGCAGTTCCTGGCCATCTGGCGCGAACTGCTTCAGCCGGTCCTGGCCGAGCCTGCGACCTGGACGCTGCGCGACTATCATTCGCCCAATCTGCATTGGCTGCCGGACAGGCTGGGCTTGAAGCGAATTGGCCTCATCGATTTTCAGGACGCGGTGATCGGGCCGCCGGCCTACGATGTCGTTTCGCTGCTGCAGGACGCGCGCGTCGATGTGCCGGAGGATCTCGAGATGCGTCTGGCGGCCCTCTACATGCGCCGCCGAACGGCCGCCGACCCGGCCTTCGACGCCCAGAAGTTCGCCGCCGCCTATGCGGCGACGGGCGCCCAGCGCGCGACCAAGATCCTCGGCCTCTTCGCCCGGCTCGACAAGCGCGACGGCAAGCCGGACTATCTGCGCCACCTTCCGCGGATCGAACGCTACCTTAAGCGCAACCTCGCCCATCCGTTGCTTCACCCGCTCGCGCTCTGGTATCAGAATCACCTGCCCCGGGCGCTCGGCCCGCCGCCCGAAAAGTCCGACCCTCGGGTCTGATCGCTGAGATTCCGATGAGCCCGCGCGTTCCCAGGACGGCCATGGTGTTCGCCGCCGGACTGGGCACGCGGATGCGGCCGGTGACCGACACGCTGCCGAAGCCGCTGGTCGAGGTTCGCGGCCGGGCGCTCATTGATTATTGTCTCGATCGCCTGGCGGAAAACGGCGTCGAGCGGGCGATCGTCAACGTGCATTGGCTTGCCGACCAGATCGAGGCGCATCTGGCCAAGCGCCGGGCGCCGAAGATATTCATCTCGGACGAGCGCTCGAAGCTGCTCGACCAGGGCGGGGGGATCAGACGCGCGCTGCCGATGATCGGCGAGGATCCGTTCCTCATCTGCAACACCGACTCTTTCTGGATCGAGGGGCCGCGTTCAAATCTCGCCCGCCTCGCCCGGAGTTTCGATGCCGACACGATGGATATTCTGCTCCTGGTGGCCGGCGCCGCCGGCGCGGTCGGCGTCGACTGGGCGGGCGATTTCGTCATGGGCCATGACGGACGGCTCGAGGCGCGCAAGCCGCGTCACGTCGCGCCCTTCGTCTATACCGGCGTCGGCATCGTCAAGCCGCAGCTGTTCGTGCGTGAAACAGCGGAGGTGTTCCGCCTCGCGCCTTTCTTTCACGCCGCGGCGGCGAAGGGCCGCCTTTACGGCGTTCGCCTCGACGGCCTCTGGGTGCATGTCGGGCGGCCGGAAAGCATCGCGGAAGCGGAACTCGCCATCGACCGCTCGATTCTGTGAGCGGGCCCCTTGCCGAGCCTGTGGAATCTTTGTAGCTCGACCGAGTTACGAAATTCACACAAAGGGGGGACCGCAATGCCCATAACGGATGACGTTCGCGCCAGGAGCAGCCTTGACGTCAAGGAGCGCGCCGCCGCCGCCCTGGCCGATATGGGCTTGTCGATATCCGACGCCATCCGTCTCATGATGGTGGGCGCGGGCGAGCGGTGGTTCCCGCTCGAGATGAATGCGCCGCCGGGCGTGATCACGAGCAGCGCCGCCGCCGAGCGCGAAGGGCGTCGGGCGAGGGCGCTCGCCAGCATCGATGATTTCATGGCTGAGTTGCGCAATCCCGGCAATTGACCCCTTTCTCGGAAGGTCGAAGGGAAAGGCGAGAAATCAAGGCGCGGCCGGCTTCAACCCGATTTCCCAATTCGACCGAACTGGCCTATTTCCTCCCGCTCATGAGTCGGGACCGCCCACCGGCCCACGCGGGAGAGCCCCCATGAAACTGCCGAGCCAGATCGGCCCCATCCATTTCGTCGGGATCGGCGGCATCGGCATGTCGGGCATCGCCGAAGTGCTGCTCAATCTCGGCCATCAGGTTCAGGGCTCGGACCTGAGCGACAACGCCAACGTCAAGCGCCTGCGCGAGCAGGGCGCGACGGTATTCGTCGGCCACGACAAGGCCAATCTCGGCGCCGCTGCGGTGGTCGTCGTCTCGTCGGCGGTGAAGCGCGACAATCCCGAGGTCGCGGCGGCGCGGGCGCGGCGTATCCCGGTCGTCCGACGCGCCGAGATGCTGGCTGAGCTGATGCGGCTCAAGCAATGCGTCGCCGTCGCCGGCACGCACGGCAAGACCACCACCACCTCGCTGGTGGCGACGCTGCTCGACGCGGCCGGACTCGATCCGACCGTGATCAACGGCGGCATCATCAACGCCTACGGGACCAACGCGCGGCTTGGGGCCGGCGAATGGATGGTGGTCGAGGCGGACGAAAGCGACGGCACGTTCCTGAGGCTTCCGGTCGACATCGCCGTCGTCACCAACATCGATCCCGAGCACCTCGATCATTTCGGCACCTTCGATGCGATCAAGGACGCCTTTCTCGCGCTGGTCGGCAATCTGCCGTTCTACGGCTTCGCCGTCATGTGCATTGACCATCCGACGGTGCAGGAGCTGGTCGGGCGAATCGAGGACCGCCGGATTCTGACCTATGGCGAGAATCCGCAGGCCGACGTGCGCCTCCTCGACGTCAACCTCGCCGGCGGCGTCACGCGATTTTCGGTGCTGATCCGCGAGCGGGCGACAGGCCGCGCGACCTTCATCGACGACCTGGCGCTGCCGATGCCCGGCCGGCACAACGCGCTGAACGCCACCGCCGCGATCGCGGTCGCGCACGAGCTCGGCGCGCCGGTCGACGTCATCCGCAAGGCGATCGCCGCCTTCGGCGGCGTGAGGCGGCGCTTCACCCGCACGGGCGAATGGAATAGCGTCGCCATCTTTGACGACTATGGCCATCATCCGGTCGAGATCGCCGCGGTCCTCAAAGCCGCGCGGGCGGCGACCGAGGGCAAGGTGATCGCGATCGTGCAGCCGCATCGCTATACCCGGCTTCAGTCGCTGTTCGACGCCTTCGCCACCTGCTTCAATGACGCCGACACCGTCATCGTCGCCGACGTCTATCCTGCGGGCGAAGCGCCGATCGAAGGCGTCGACAAGGCGGCGCTGGCGACCGCGATCGCCGCGCATGGCCATCGCCACGCTCTGATGCTGCCGACGGTCGAGAAACTGGCCCCGATGGTGCATGCGCTGGCCAAGCCCGGCGATTATGTGATCTGCCTCGGCGCCGGCTCGATCACCCAATGGGCCTACGCGCTGCCGGGCGAACTCGCTGCGCTCGACAAGGTTTGACGTTTCGCCGATGCGCTCTTCCGGGCTGGTCGACGAGGTGAAGGCGCTGGCGCCCGGCTTGCGCGGGCGGCTCGCCGCTGACGCGGCGATTGCGGAAGCGACCTGGTTTCGGGTCGGCGGTCCGGCCGAGGCCCTGTTTTCGCCGACCGACGAGGACGATCTTGCCTATCTGCTCGCCACCCTGCCGCGCGAAATTCTGGTCACGACGATCGGCCTCGGCTCGAACCTCATCGTGCGCGACGGCGGGATCAAGGGCCTCGTCGTAAGGCTCGGCGGCCGGGCGTTCGGCGCGGTCGAGATCATGGAGGGCTTTCGTCTCGTCGCAGGGGCGGCGACGCCGGACCTGTACGTCGCCAAGGCCGCCGCGACGGCGAGCGTCGACGGGCTGGCGTTCCTGCGCGGCGTTCCGGGCTCGATCGGCGGGGCTCTGGTCATGAACGCCGGGGCGCATGGCGGGGAAGTGAAGGACGCGCTGATCGAGGCGCGCGGGATCGACCGGACGGGCGCGCGGCGCGTCTTCTCGAACGCGGAGATGGGGTTCTCCTATCGCCATAGCGTGGCCCCGGACGATGTCATTTTCACCGGCGCGACGTTTCAGGGCCGCCCCGGCAAGCTTGAGGCGATCGAAGCCGAGATGGAGCGCGTCACGCGCGCTAGAGAGGCGTCGCAGCCGATTCGCGAGAAGACCGGGGGCTCGACCTTCAAGAACCCGCCGGGCCTCAAGGCGTGGGAACTGATTGATCGCGCCGGCTGCCGGGGCCTGCGGATCGGCGGCGCCGAGGTCTCGACGATGCACTGCAATTTTCTCATCAATACGGGCTCCGCGACCGCCGCCGATCTGGAAGGGCTCGGCGAGGCGGTCAGGCGCAGGGTTTTTGAGACGAGCGGGGTGGAGCTCGAGTGGGAAATCAAGCGCGTCGGCGAGGCGCGTGGAAACTAGCTAATAGCTTGCGTCCGGCATCGAGGCCTTGCGCTTATCGATGAATTCACGAATCGCCTCGTCTTTTGCCGGATCGAGCGGCGGCGGCTCGTATTCGGCCAGCATCGACTTCCACAGCGCATTGGCGCGGGTCGCGGCGTCCTTCGAACCCTCCTCGCGCCACTGCTCGACCGAATTGTTGTCGGCGATGTTGGAGCGATAGAAGGCGGTCTCGAAATTGGCTTGCGTATGGGCGCAGCCCAGGAAATGCCCGCCCGGCTCGACCTGATGGAAGGCCTCCATCGCCTGGCCGTTGTCAGAAAAGTCGACGCCTTTGGCGAGCACTTGCATCGCGCCGAGCTGGTCGAAGTCGAGCACGAACTTCTCATAGGATGCTGTGAGGCCGCCTTCGAGCCAGCCCGCGGCATGCAGCACGAAGTTGGCGCCCGCCAGCACGGTGGGCAGAAGAGTCTGCGCGCTCTCATAAGCCGCCTGCGCGTCCGGGATCTTCGAGGCGCAGAGCGAGCCGCCGGTGCGAAACGGCATGTTCATCCGCCGCGCGAGCTGGCCTGCGCCGAAGATCGCGAGCGCCGCCTCGGGCGTGCCGAAGGTTGGCGCGCCGGACTGCATCGATAGCGTCGAGACGAAGGTTCCGAACACCACCGGCGCGCCGGGTCGGGTGAGCTGGCAGAACGCCGTCCCCGCCATGACTTCGGCCAGCACCTGAGTGAGGGTGCCGGCGACCGTCACCGGGCTCATCGCGCCAGACAGGATGAAGGGCGTGATGATGCAGGCCTGGTTCGCGCGCGCATAAGCCTCCGCCGCGCCGAGCATGCTCGAATCCCAGACGAGCGGCGAATTGGCGTTGATGAGGCTGGTCATCACCGTGTTGTCGCGCACGAAATCCTCGCCGAACATGAGCTCGCAGATTCGCACGCTGTCTTCGGCGCGCTCGGGCTTCGTCACCGAGCCCATGAACGGCTTGTCCGAATATTTGAGATGCGCGTACACCATCTCGAAATGCCGCTTGTTGACGGGCAGATCGACCGGCTCGCACACGGTGCCGCCGGAATGGTGGATGTAGGGGCTGAGATAGCCGAGCTTGACGAAGTTCTGGAAGTCCTCGAGCGTGCCGTAGCGCCGGCCCTTGTCGAGGTCGTGGACGAACGGCGAGCCATAGTTGGGGGCGAACACCATGGCGTCGCCGCCGATCGTGACGTTGCGCTCGGGGTTGCGCGCGTGCTGCACATATTGCGCGGGCGTGGTGGCGCAGAGCTGGCGCGCAAGGCCGCGGGGAAAGCGCACCCGCTCGCCCTTGATGTCGCAGCCTGCATTGCGAAAGAGGTCGAGCGCGCGGGGAAAGTCGCGGAACTCGATGCCGACCTCCTGGAGCAACGTCTCGGCGTTGCGCTCGATCGTCGTGAGCCCCTCCTCGCTGATAAGTTCGGTGAGCGGGATCTTGCGGGTGATGTATGGGATCGAGGCCGCCGAGCGTTGGGCGCGAGCGCTTCGGCGCGCTTCGCGGCCGCGGCGCGGCTCTCTGGCGGCGGCTGGCGCGGTGTCCGTCATGGCGTTTCCAGCCTTTCTGAAGCTCGGTTTGCCGGGTCGACGGGGAGCTTGCGCCAGGCCGGCGTGAATTTGAACTCGAAAATTGAGGCCCGGGCATAAGGGTGACACTGCGGGCGTTCAGCCGCGCCAGACACTCCGGGCGCCGTGGCGAATGTGCAAAACCCAGATTTCGCCCACCTCGACCGTCCAAAAGACGAGATAGGGATAACGGGCAACGGGCATGCTGCGGACGTTGCTTCTCGCGATGGAATTGCCGAGGTCGGGATTTTGAGCGATCGTGTCAATTGTGCGCTTGATGGCGAGTTCGACGCTCAAGGCCCCGCGGGGCCTGCGCCCGTCAAGATAGTTTAAGATCTTTGCGAGATCGGCTTGCGCCCGCCGCGCATAGCGGACCTTCATCCATCACGCCGCCTCCAGAGCGCGTCGATCTCGGCGTCCGAAGCAAACTCGCCTCGCCGCGCCTGCGCCAGGCCCTCCTCGATCGCGGCGATGGTCTCGCTGTCCAGCGACAGCTGGCCGGCGCGTGTCTCGATGGACCAAAGCAACATTTCCGCGGTCTCGTCCTGATCCGCCGGAGGCAATTTGCGGAGCTCAGCAATCGCGAGGTCAAGAAGCTTGGTCATAGCCTTACCCTTATCACGCTCTACGAATGCGACCAACGCCGAACGCCTCACCGCTGCTTCGTCTCCCAGTCCGGCGCGACATAATAGGGCGGGTTCGAGGCGGGTAAGGCGTCGAGGCCGCGAATCATGTCGGCCGCCTTCTCCCCGATCATGATCGTGGGTGCATTGAGATTGCCGTTGGTAATCGAGGGCATGATCGACGAATCGACCACCCGCAGCGCCTCGACGCCGATCACCCGGGTTTCAGGATCGACCACCGCGAAGGGGTCCGTGGGCGATCCCATCTTGCAGGTGCAGGAGGGGTGATAGGCGCTCTCGACGCGGTCGCGCACGAAAGCGTCGATCGCATCGTCGCTGACGCAGTCCGCCCCGGGCTGGATCTCGCGGCCGCGATACGGGTCGAAGGCGCCTCGCGCCAGAATCTCGCGGGTCAGCCGCACGCAGGCGCGCATTTCGATCCAGTCCTCGGCATGGCTCATATAGTTGAACTGGATCAGCGGCGGCTCGGCCGGATCGAGCGACTTTAGTCGCACCGAGCCCCGGCTCTTCGACCGCATCGGCCCGACATGCGCCTGGAAGCCGTGCTCGCGAGCGAGGGTCGAGCCGTCATAGGCGACCGCCATCGGCAGGAAATGGAACTGAATGTCGGGATAGCGGACGCCGGCGCGCGAGCGGATGAAGCCCCCCGCCTCGAAATGGTTGGAGGCGCCGAGGCCGCGCCCGCGCATCAGCCACTCGGCGCCGATCAGCGCGCGCCCGATGAGGCCCGTGTGCGCAAAGAGGGTGATCGGCTGCCTGGAGGCGACCTGGACGGTGAATTCGAGATGGTCCTGCAGGTTCTCGCCCACGCCGGGCCGGTCCGCCACGACGTTGATCCCGAGCGCGCGCAATTCCTTGGCCGGCCCCACCCCCGACAGCTTCAGGAGTTGCGGCGAATTGATCGGGCCGCCGCAAAGAATGACCTCGCGGCGCGCGCTCGCCTTGTGCTCGCGCCCGTCGCGGCGGTAATGGACGCCGGCCGCGCGGCGCCCGTCGAAGGCGATTGCGGTCGCGAGCGCCCGGGTGACCACCTTGAGGTTGGGCCGTTTCATCGCCGGCCGCAGATAGGCGTTGGCGGTCGACGACCGCACGCCGTCCCTGACGGTCATGTCGAGGGAGCCAAACCCCTCCTGCCGCTCGCCGTTGAGATCGGCGCTGACCGCATAGCCGGCCTGCCGGCCGGCCTCGATGAAGGCTTCGTAGAGAGGGCTCCATTTGCGTCCGGGCGAGGTCGCGAGCGGTCCCCCTTCGCCGCGATAGGCGTCGGCGGCCCCGCGAAAGCTCTCCGCGCGGCGGAAGTAGGGCAGCACGCGCTGGTAGCCCCAGCCCTTGGCGCCTTCCTCCTCCCAGCACTCGAAATCGAGCGGATTCCCGCGCACATAGACCATGCCGTTGATCGACGACGAACCCCCCAGAACCTTGCCGCGCGGACAGGCGAGGCGGCGGCCGCCGAGATGGGGCTCGGGCTCGCTCCAATAACCCCAATTGTAGGTCTTGGAGTTCATCGGGATCGACAGCGCGGCCGGCATCTGGATGAAGATCGAGCGGTCGGACCCGCCATATTCCAGCACGAGCACGCTCGAGCGCCCGTCCTCGGTCAGCCGGCTCGCGAGCACGCAGCCCGCCGAACCGGCTCCGACGATTATGTAATCGAAACTCTCACCATCCATTCGGGCGGACGCTCTCTCTTTTCATCGTTTCAGTGTGCGAGCAGGCCTCGCCGCCAGCGATCCGGCGCAAGGCCTGTCGTGGCTGCCCGCCAACGCGACAATTGCAGCGAATCCGAGGCGTTCAAGCTTGCGCGAGCAGCGCGGCGCTATTTTGCGGCGCGGTCGCCGCCGCGGAGGTTTCTCGCAATGAACGCCATTCGCATGAGGTGGGAGATATTGTGCGCCTCCATCTTTTGAATGACGGAGGCCCGGTGGTGCTCGGCCGTTCTCGAGCTGATGCCCAATTGGTGAGCGATGAGCTTGGTCGGCAACCCCTCGAGGAGGAGGGCCAGCACCTCTCGCTCGCGTTGCGTCAGCAGCGCCTGCCGGGTCTTGAATTCCTTCACCTCGTCTGGCGCGTCGTGACCGTCCTCGCCGAGCGACAAGGCCTCCTCGACGGCCTCCAGCAGCGCCTCGGCGTCGAAGGGCTTCTGGACAAAATGGAAGGCCCCCGCTTTCATCGCCAGGACGGCGGTGGGCACGTCGCCATAGGCCGTTATCATGATGACGGTCGAATGGCTCGTCGCGCCGACGATACGCTTGAGGAGCTCGATCCCGCTCATGCCGGGAAGCTGGTTGTCAAGCAGGACGCACGCCCGCTCATCGACCGGGTTCAGGTTCAGATATTCCTCGGCCGAGCCATAAGATTTCGACTCGATCTGCGCGGTCGAGAGAAGCAGGGTCAGCGCCTCCCGCACCTTGGCTTCATCGTCGACGATATGCACACGGCGTTCATGTAGCATTGTGACCGGATCCATTGGTCGGCAGTTCGACCGCAAATCGTGTGCCCCCTGTCCTGATCGGCTCCCACCAGAGGCGTCCCGCATGCCTCTGAACAATTCGCCGGCTGAGATGCAGTCCAAGCCCCATCCCTCGCGGCTTGGTCGTCTGATACGCGTCAAAAATCTTGTCCGCCAGCTCCGGCGCAACGCCCCTGCCGTTGTCCTCAACCCGGATCGTGATCGCGCTGGCGTTCGACTCGACCCGGATTATCACACGCCCGCGCCCGTCCGGCCGTTCGGAAGCGGCGTCGATCGCATTGGCGACCAGGTTGACGAGAACCTGTTCGATCTGGACCCCGTCCGCGTTGACAGGCGGGAGGGAGCCCGCGCTTTCAACCTCCACTTCGACGCCGCGGGAGGCGGCCTCCTCCCGGCAAAGGTCGCTGATTCTCTCCGCCAGACTCGAAACGTCGAGCGCATTCAGGTTCAGGTTGCCGCTCGAAAGAAAGTCCCGAACGCGCTCCAGAACCTCGCGAGCCCGCTGAGCTTCGGCCTCCGCCTTGAGCAGCGCGTCCATGACAAGCTCGCTCGCAACGCTCGATTGGAGCAGCCGCCGCGCTGCGTGCACATAGGCCGTCACGGTCGACAAGGGTTGGCTGACCTCGTGAGCGAGCGCCATGCCCAACGCGCCGGCCCGGGCGTCCGACGCCATACGAGTCAATTCTCTCTGCTGTTCGCGCAGGCGCAGCGCGGCGTCTTTCCGCTCCGTCGTGACGGCGCCGAGCAGAAGACCAGTGATTGAAAGCACCAGCATCAGCAGCTGGAGTATGGCGAAATCCGTCGTGTCGTAGCCGGCGAACGCGGTGATTGCGGCAAGAGTCAGCTGGATGGTCACCAGCGCCAGCGCAACGCCGGGGTAGCCTTCCCGCATCGCCACCCAGATGACAGGCAGGAAAAGCAGATTGAACAGATAGTATAATCTGTCGCCAACTCCGACGAGCGCCGCGAACCCAAGACACATTCCCAATACGAAGATGAAGACGGTGAACAACGTATAGCCGGACCAGCGCCGGCCCAGCCGCGGCAAGTCCATGAACATCGCGGTCACCGCCGGAATTACCGTGATGATCCCGAGCGCATCCCCGATCCAGTAGTGCGCCATCGCGACGAGCAATTTGTCGTGCGACAACTCGCCGCCCAAATACAACACGCCGCAATATATGAGCGCCGACACCGCCGCGCCTGCCGGGACAAGAAGCAGGAACGCCACGACGTCAGGCAGTCTGAACTGCCTGATATTGAACTTTATCGTATGCCTTAAAATCGAGGCGAACCCGACATAGGCGATCGTCAGGAAAAGCTCCGCCGTCAGGGTCACGCCGATGCTGCGATGGACGCTGGCGATGAAGAGATCGACCAGGACGGCGCCCAGGAAGACGAACGGTGCAAACGCGACGCTTTCCAGGAGCAGCGCCAGACTCAATCCATCGTCAGGGCTCCACAGCGTGATCCCTAGCCGATCGAATTGATGCCATTCCGTCAGGACGTTAAGCGCCAGATAGGCCAGGATGAACGAGGCGCCGGTCAGCCAAAACCTGGGCGCAGCCAAAGCCACGCCGCCCCAGGACTGGGGCGGCTGCAAAGGCGCGTCACGGGAGTTCATCAGGACCATTTCCATCCCCGAACCGGAAAACATGATAGGGCGTATGGCGTCCAATTTGAACCGGGCTTGACTAGGTACTTTTACTCAACCTCGTCTGCATCAAGCGCGTCCATCGTACAGCGCTCGGGCGGGCGATGGCGCCGCCAGTTCCGCGACAAACGCAGCGCGGTTCCTGGACGGCGCCTGCATCGGGCCCTCGAACAGGGTGAACGCGTGGGGCCGCGCAGGCTTCTGAAGCCTGCGGCTTGCCGGCGCAGGTTGACCAATCCGGCCGCTTTCGGCGAAGTCCCCGCCAATGAACTGATTCGGAGATCGCGGCATGGCCGAGAGACTGCGCGTCGCGTTGCTGTTCGGTGGCCGCTCGGCCGAGCACGACGTATCCGTCATGTCCGCTCGCAACGTGTTCCGCGCGCTCGACCCGGCCCGCTACGATACGGTTCCGATCGGCATAACCCGGTCCGGCGCCTGGATCATGTGTTCGTTCGAAGGGGGCGCGTTCCCGGACGCCGTTCCAGCGAGCGGACCGGGGGTCGCGCTCGTGCCGGGGGGCGGGGGACGGCTCGCGATCCTCTCCGAGACCGCAGGGGCGCCGGCCGATTTGTCGCTTGCGGTCGATGTCGTCTTCCCGGTCCTGCATGGGCCTTTCGGCGAGGACGGGACGGTCCAGGGCGCAGCTGAAATCGCCGGCGTTCCCTATGTCGGCTCGGGCGTGCTGGGCTCGGCGGCGGCGATGGACAAGGACGTCGCCAAGCGGCTCATGCGCGACAGCGGACTGCCGATCGCGCGCTTTCTCACCTTCGTCAAAGGCGATACGCCGTCCTTTGATGCGGTCGTCGCCGAACTGGGCCGTCCGGTGTTCGTGAAGCCGGCGCGTCTCGGCTCGTCGGTCGGCATCAGCAAGGCGGTGACGGGGCAGGAGTTCGCGCAAGCCGCCGCCGAAGCGTTCCGGCACGATCGCAAGATCCTGGTCGAGGAATATGTGCAGGGGCGTGAGATCGAGTGCGGCGTGCTCGAGGGCGAGGACGGCTCGCTCATCGCCTCGCTTCCCGGCGAGATCGCGCCCTCGAACCGCCACGGCTTCTACACCTACGAGGCAAAATACCTCGACGAGGACGGCGCCGCGATCAGGGTCCCGGCCGATCTGCCCGGAGAGGTCAGCGACAAGGTTCGCAATCTGTCGATCGAAGCCTTCCGCGCGCTCGGCTGCGAGGGTCTGGCGCGCATTGACTTTTTTCTGCGCGAAGACGGCAAGCTCGTGGTCAATGAGGTGAACACCCTGCCGGGCTTCACCAACATCAGCATGTACCCGAAGGTCATGGAGGCGCTCGGGATCGGCTATGCGGATCTGGTCGACCGCCTCATTCGCCATGCGCTCGCGCGGGCCGGTTTGGGAACAGCGCCGTCCGCCAAGAGCGCCGCGGCCTAGCCGCCGGCGGGGCTCTGCCTCGCGCGATCGTGAGCGGCGGGGAACGTAACAGCGGCCGCGCTCGAGACGAATCGATGCGCATGAAGCTCGCATCGACCTTTCATCGACTGGCCTTCGCGCCGCTTCCGGGGCCCGCGAGGACTGTTCGCGCTGCCGCTCCGGCTGATCGTCGGCTACGGATTTCTCGCCCACGGTTACGCCAAGCTCGCGCGCGGTCCGGACAATTTCATCGCCATCCTGCACGCGATCGGCGTGCCGTTCGCGTTCCTTCTCGGCTGGGCGACAATCGTCATCGAGGTGATCGGCGGAGCGCTCATCCTCTGCGGGGCTTTCGTGCCTCTCGCCTCCGTCCCGATGATCGTCGTGCTTCTGGTTGCGATTTTCACCGTCCATCTGCCCAACGGCTTCAGCTCGATCAAGCTTCTCGGCTACGATTCATCGGGCGCGCATTTTGGCCAGCCCGGCTACGAGACCGATCTCCTCTATCTCGCCGGTCTGCTCGCGCTCTCGTTCGGCGGCGCCGGGCCGTTTTCCGTCGACGGCTTCCTCAAGCCGCGCTTCGCGCAATTTGAGCGCGGCGCATCGCAGGGGATGAGCGTCGACAATTTGGCGCTTATAGCGATACCTATTGATAGGGGCCGTTTCCGATTGCGCCCTTGATCCAGCTGTGGGGTGTGGCTTGATCGCCCCAGGCTTCGAGAGCGCGGCGCCAGCCAAGATAGTTGGGCAGGTTCTTGGTGGCGACCCCGTTGAAGCGCGAAAGCCATTGCTTGAGGCGGCCATGGTAGGCGTTGACGTTGTTGATGTGCAGGTGGGGCGCTTCGGCGGTCGGCTTGCCCGGCGCGGGCACGGCGTGAAAGGGGATTTTGGCTTGGCGGGCGAAGGCGGCGATCGCCTTCCCGCCGTCGCCGATGAGATGATTTTCGCCCGTCACGACGCCCGCCAGCGCCGCTCCGATCGAGGCGCTGTCGTCCTGCGGCAGCACCGCATCGAAGGTCGCGCCGCGCCGGTCGCGGGCGACGAGAACGGGAATATTGTCCGAATGGAGGCCCGGATGCCGGGCCGGTCCGCCCCGTTTGCGCGCCTTGCGCGGCAGATCGGACCACCGGCCCTTGAAGGATTCAAGGATGAAGGTTTCGTCCGCCTCGACGATTCCCCTTAAGCTTCGCGGCTTGTCGGCGGCCGGAGCGCCCAAAAATCGATGCCGCCAGCGAAACGCCGTCGTCGGATGCACCCCGCAAAGCTCGGCCGTTTTCGCTAGGCTTTTGCCTTCGATCATCGCCCGGGCGTGGTCGAGCCAACGCTCCCTTTTGTGCAGATGCGCCATCGCCGTCTTGGTGAGCGCATTGAAGGTGCGAGAGCAACCCTTGCAGCGGAACCGCGAAAGCCCATGCGAGCGTCCCCACCCGACGATCGCTGCTCCCGCGCAATGGGGACAGCCTTGGCTCGCCACTCGCTCATGGCCGCTCGTTCCCAACGCATCCGCACGACGACCCCGCTTCGCGCCTTTATCCCCCGGCCCGCCGGCCCCAGAGGTCTCCCTCTCTCCCGCTCGCCTAGGCCCGCCATCCAGATTCGCCAAGGCGGCGGCCACTTCTCGGCGTTGCTCGGGGCTCAGCCGACCAACGCCCGAAAACCAGACGGAAAATTCATCGCCCTTCATCGAATCAAGCTCCTCA
>DASXES010000069.1:0-30573 GCA_036489975.1 Roseiarcus sp. | reverse complement strand
CCGATCAAACGACGTGTCACGCACATGTCGATAGCTTCTCTTCCGATAGAATTCCGGCCGGCGTTGCTCGCAGGGCTGGCCCGTGTCTCGGCCAATCCGGCGGTGCTCCAGCATCTACGCAGGGCAACGCTCCTGCGGGGTCAACGGAACTTCGACAGATTTTACCGGGAAGCAAATTTCGAACCGCCGCCGGCCCACCGGTTAAGCCATCAATAGTGAGAACATGGCCAGCCGATATTCTGACTATTGATGGCCAAATCCAAAAAACATTTCATATTCTCATTCCAAGATGGCGCCTGACAGTGACTTTAAAAGATTCGGAGCTGCTCGCGGATGTATCGCTCGGATCATTTGGAAGGCGCGATAGCCTTGGTGGAACCCGGCGTTATTCGCCAGGCCGTCGCACAAACTCAGGTTAATCTCGATTGATCCCTATCGCACTTCACGTTTCCGCGCGTTGACGCCGCCGACGTCGACGATAATCCCGATCGCCTCATGGTTCATGCGCCGCCCGCCGCCCGCAGTGTCGACGAAAGCACGTGGCTAGACATCTCTGAGAACCCTGCGTCGAAGGCTGCCGAGACAGGGCGACCTTCATCTCTTGATTGATGCTAAACCACTGCCTCTGGCAGGCGCCCTTCAGCGCAATCTCGATCTGCACGTCCAGTTCTCGAACTCCGATTTCGAGCTGACGGAGGAACAACCTGGCTCCGGTAGGGTTAGGCCAAACGATCTGGCTCCTCTTGCAGATAGCGAACCGCCTCATGAAAGCGCTGACGTGGCACGGCAAGCACGACATCCGATGCGAGACTGTCCCTGATCCAAAGCTCCAAGACGCTCGCGACGCGATCATCAAGGTGACTGCCTGCGCCATCTGCGGCTCCGATCTTCATATCTTCGACGGCATGATCCCGCAGATGAAGAGTGGCGACGTGCTCGGTCACGAAACAATGGGCGAGGTTGTCGAGGTTGGAGTCGGCGTCCAGAATCTAAAATCTGGCGATCGCGTGGTGGTGCCATTCACGATCTCCTGCGGAGAATGCTTCTTTTGCAAGAAGGGCTTCTATTCCGCATGCGAGAGGAGCAATCCGGACCGAAAGACCGCCGAAGAAGTCTGGGGTCATTCTCCGGCCGGCCTTTTCGGCTATTCGCATATGTTGGGCGGCTATCCCGGTGGCCAGGCTGAATATCTGCGCGTGCCTTACGCCGATGTCGGGCCCATCAAGATCGAGAATGGTCTCTCGGACGAGCAAGTCCTGTTCCTGTCCGACATTTTCCCGACTGGCTACATGGCCGCGGACTTCTGCGACATTAAAGGCGGCGAGACCATCGCGATTTGGGGCTGTGGGCCGGTTGGACAGTTCGCGATCCGCAGCGCCTTGCTCCTTGGCGCAGGCAGGGTCATCGCGATCGACACGGTCCCGGAGCGTCTCAAGCTGGCTCGGGAGAGCGGGGCTGAAACGATCGACTTCCAGGAAGACGACGTCTACGAGCGAATCCAGGAGTTGACGCACGGCCGCGGCGCCGACGCCTGTATCGATGCGGTGGGAACCGAAGCGGAGCCGACGGCCAGCCTCGATTCCATGGTCGACCGCGCCAAGGCCGCGGTGTTCCTAGGCACGGACAGGCCGCATGTACTGCGTCAGGCGATCCAGTGCTGCCGGAACTTCGGCGTGGTTTCGATCGTTGGCGTCTATGGCGGCCTCCTCGACAAGATCCCGATGGGCTCGGCAATCAATCGCGGACTGACATTCCGCATGGCCCAGACGCCCGTCCAGCGGTATTTGCCTGAGCTTTTAGGAAGGATCGAGAAGGGGGAGATTGATCCTTCATTTGTCATCACGCATCGCGCTAAGCTCGAGGAAGGGCCCGCGATGTACAAAACCTTCCGTGACAAGCAGGACGGCTGCATCAAAGTCGTCCTGACCCCAGGAATATGAGGAGCGCGCTATGGAGCATCTTGCTGTCGTGACCGGCGCTTCATCCGGCATCGGTTTTGAGCTCGCCAAATACGCCGCCCACAAAGACTATGATTTAATTATCGCGGCCGACGGAGCGGCGGTCGAGAAAGCGGCGAGCGCGCTTCGCGACGAAGGCGCGGAGGTCACAGCGGTACAAGCGGATTTGGCGACTCGCGAAGGCGTGGACAAGCTTTACGAAGCCATCCGCGCCTGTGGCCGTCCGGTCGACGCGCTCCTCGCCAATGCAGGCCGCGGGCTCGGCCATGGCTTTCTTGACCAGGAGCCCGACCACTGGCGCGACGTGGTGGAGACGAACATCATGGGCACGCTGGATCTGATTCAGCGCGTCGGGCGTGACATGCGCGAGAACAACGAAGGGCGGATCCTCATCACGGGTTCGATCGCCGGGTTTATCCCCGGATCCTATCAGGCCGTTTACAACGCGAGCAAAGCGTTTCTCGACTCGTTCGCCTTCGCGCTTCGCAATGAGCTGAAAGACACCGATGTCAGTGTGACCTGCCTAATGCCCGGAGCGACCGAGACAGAGTTCTTCGACCGCGCTGACATGGGGGACACGAAAATTGGAGCCGGCAAGAAGGCCGATCCCGCCGACGTCGCGAAGGCGGGTTTTGAGGCGATGCTGAATGGCGAGGGTGATGTCGTCATCGGTTGGATGAATAAGCTCCAGACCGCGATCGCCAACGTCACCCCGGCGGACATGCTGGCCGAACGTCACCGCAAGCAGGCAGAGCCAGGCACGGCTCAACGTTGACCCAGGAGTTAAGGACGCAAGCCATGTTCCTAGTTGCCTACCAAGTCTCGCCAAGTGGCGAAAAGTGGTTGGTCACCCGCGACGGTGAGCCTGGCATGAGTTATGTTTCGCAGGAAGCCGCTTACGAAGTGTCGCCGAGGCGGGGGGCGATCTGCGGACCGGTCACGAGATCCGGATCGAAGTTCTTGGATCGGCTTATGACCGGCTGGGCGGTGGCTCTGCGGCGCTCACGGACGAAGGAGGGACGCAGGCCTGAAGGCGGCGTCGCCTGATCCATGCCTCTGTGTTTCGGTGGCGGACAGATTGGCCTCGGCTTGGTCGGCAGTGTCCTCCCGCTCACGGTTCTGCGGGCGCTGAAAATGATTGAACGCAAGCTTCGATACCAGCGCGTATCCCGGCTGCGTCTCAAGTGAGAGGTCGGCGCCTACGATGCAGCATCGGCGATGTCGGCGATCCGTCAGGCGGGACTGAGCGTCGCAAGTTTCGCCGTAAGAGAGAACACCGTCCGCCGTGTCGAACACGGTCTGTCTTCCTCCGGTAGTGGCGGAGGTCGTGGGTCGGCAAGGCGTCCTCGAGTGGGAGTTGGACGACTAGCAGGTTCGCGTGCTCGATCTCTCCAGCAGCTGACGGCGCCGAGCCGGAACGAACTGCGGGGCGGCGAGTTCTCGCAAGATATTCGGTCCGATGCCACCCAAAGGCTACGGAGCAGATCCAACCGGAGTGCTGCCATGAGCCAGACCATCGGTAACTTCATCGTGGAACGCCTTTGGGGCGTGCGGAAGATCTTCGGCTATCCAGGCGACGGGATCAACGGTGTGTTCGGTGCGCAGTCGTGCGCCCGAGAAGATTAAGTTCGTTCAAGCGCGGCACGAGGAAATGGCGGCCTTCATGGCGAGCGCCTACGCCAAGTTTTCAGGCGAACTCGGCGTATGCATCGCGACCTCGGGCCCCGGCGCTTCGCACCTGATAACCGGCCTTTACGACGCGCGCCTTGATCATATGCCGGTCCTGGCAATCGTAGGTCAGCAGTCCCGCGACGCGATTGGCGGCCACTATCAGCAGGAAGTGGATCTCGTCAGCCTGTTCAAGGATGTCGCCGGCGCCTTCGTGCAGCAAGCATCGTCGCCTGCGCAGGTGCGGCATCTGATTGATCGGGCCATTCGCATTGCTCTCGGCGATCGGCGGGTCACCGTGGTCGTGCTCCCGAACGACCTGCAGGAAGAGCGATATCGGGAGCCGGCTCGCAAACACGGGACACTGCACTCAGGGGTGGGCTTCGCGAAGCCGCGGGTGACGCCGTTTGAACCGGACCTGCGTCGCGCGGCCGAAGTGCTTAACTCGGGAAAGAAGGTGGCCATTCTCGTTGGGGGGGCGCTTGGGGCGACCGACGAGGTGATTGCCGTCGCGGAGAAGCTGGGGGGCGGGGGTCGCCAAGGCGCTCCTGGGCAAAGCGGTGTTACCGGACGACCTACCATACGTAACGGGCTCGATCGGACTGCTTGGGTCAAAGCCCAGCTATGCGCTGATGACCGAATGCGACACGGTTCTGATGGTCGGTTCGGGCTTTCCGTACTCCGAGTTTCTACCAGAAGAGGGTCAGGCGCGGGGCGTCCAGATCGACATCGAGCCGGACATGCTGTCCTTGCGCTATCCGATGGAGGCCAATCTCGTCGGCGACGCCACGGAAACGCTGCGCCTCTTGCTCCCCCTTCTCAATCGAAAAGAGGATCGGAAGTGGCGCGATGAGATCGAAAAGCAGGTCGCCGACTGGTGGAAGCTCTTAAGCGAGAGGGCAATGCAGCCGGCGAAGCCTGTCAATCCGCAGCGCGTCGTGTGGGAGTTATCGCCGCGGTTGCCTGACAACGCGATCGTGACAAGC
The DNA here is from genome assembly GCA_036489975.1 of Roseiarcus sp. Classification (GTDB taxonomy): domain Bacteria; phylum Pseudomonadota; class Alphaproteobacteria; order Rhizobiales; family Beijerinckiaceae; genus Roseiarcus. The sequence goes on along the minus strand of DASXES010000069.1, from coordinate 25,961 downwards.
GATTCGGGCTCCTGTGCGAACTGGTATGCCCGAGACCTTAAGATGCGGCGAGGCATGATGGCCTCTCTCTCCGGCGGTCTGGCGTCGATGGGCGCTGCGGTCCCCTACGCCATTGCGGCGAAATTCGCCCAACTTGATCGGCCCGTCGTCGGCCTGGTCGGCGACGGGGCCATGCAAATGAACAACATGGCCGAACTCATCACAGTCGCCAAATACTGGCGCGAATGGGCCGACAGCCGTTGGGTGATGTGCGTCTTCAACAACGAGGATCTCAACCAGGTGACCTGGGAGCAGCGAGTCATGGAGGGAGATCCCAAGTTCAACGCCTCGCAGAACATCCCGAATGTTCCTTATCATCGCTTTGCCAAGATGATCGGGCTGAAGGGCATCTTTGTCGATGATCCCGAAAAGTTGGGATCGGCGTGGGACGAAGCCTTGGCCTCGAAGCGCCCCGTCGTCCTGGAAGTCAAGACCGATCCCGAAGTGCCGCCGTTGCCCCCGCACATAACTCTCGAGCAGGCGAAGAAATTCTCGCAGAGCTTGGCCCAAGGCGATTCTCGCGCGGGAGAGATGGTGGCCGGCGCCGCTCGTCAGTTGCTGAGCGCGGTGCTGCCTGGGCGCCAGAATTAGGAACGCCGGCCCCGTCGCCGGCTTTCACAGGGTGGGAACGCCGTAGGCCGCGAGAATCGCTTGGATTTGCGGAGCAAGCGAAATCAATGCGCTGTCCACCTGCGTCTTGAGTTCCCGGTCGGTTTTGCTAACTCCCATCGCGATGTCGAAGGTCATAGGCAGGCGCGCCTCGACGCTTCCGGCGATGGAGGTAACGACCAGCGGCGGCCTTTCCTTAGCCGCAAAGTAGCCCGCGACAGGTCCCCAAACAGCGGCGACGTCGACCTCTCCTTTGGCGACCGCGTCAACGATCTCGGACAGCGGATGATCGTCGCGATAGTCGCCGTAAACCATGTATCCCCGCACGTTTCCTATAATCCCCCGCTCGGCGAGCGCGTGCGCTGGCGGCGAATTCATGCCGTCGTCGCCGATGAGTTGGACGCCGATCTCGCGCGTCGCGAGACTGGGGTCGTCGAAGGAGGAGACCGGGGGTTCGCTTGGCCTCGAGATGAAGACATAGGTCGAACGATAATAGGGCCGGGTGACGAGCGCCATATGCGCGCCCATCGGAATCGCGGTCACAAGATCGCATTCGCCGGTGTTCAATCCCTCCCGCACGAATCCGCGCCGCTCGGCTCGCCAGACGAACTCCAGCGGCCGGTGAAGATAGCGGGCGACGAGGACGATGATCTTGTTCTCAAAACCCTCTTCAGCGGCATTGGAATAGGGAAGATTGTTCGGGTCGGCGCAAACTCTCAAGGGCAGCTCATCCGACCGCACGGGATGCGTGCAAACCGCGGCCGCCAACGCAAGCATCGCCAGCCTCCTGGCCGGCCGATGTCGCCTCCGAGGGATCACTTCATGACCTTTGCCCAGCGCGGCACGAAGCCGGCATGGATCTCTTCGGCGACCTCGGGTTCCTTGCCCTTGCACAAAGCGTGGCCATAGCCGGAAGCGCTGGATTTATCGGGCGCGAGGTCATAGATAATTTCATCGTTATGGTCCGGACCGACGCCGGCCGGAACCTTGTCCAGGCCGAGCGCCTGACGCACCCGCCACGCGATGTTGTGATCGGCGCAGGACGTGTCGCCGCTGGCGCCGAGGCCGCCAACGATGGCTTTGCCGTTGTACAGAGCAAGGCCACCCCCAAACGTTATCACGCCGCCGAGAGACTTGCCGACGAACGGATCGGAGGCGGATCCAAACGTGGCGGCCTCGCCGGAATAAAGCACCGCCGGATTGGGAGGCGCGCTCAAGGCCAACCCAAACAGATAGCCGCCCGGCTGTGAGCCCGCGTAGAGATTGGCGGTTGAGAGCGCGAAACCGCCGAGGCTCAGCGCGTTTGCCGTATTCGCCTTTTCGGCCGCAATCGCGCGGCTGCCGAGCCACTGATCGTCTGGCTTGCCGCCGGTGAACGCGACCGCGCAGACCGCGCCGTCGCGATTGACAAGCGCGGCCCATTCGTTGTTGTCGAGACCGCCGTTGGTGGGGCCGCCGCTCGGCTTGACACTTGCTTTCAGCGCCTTCTCGAGCGTGTCGTGATCCGCAGGACAATCGGCGGCGACCGCGGCTTGCGAGCTTGCCGCCAGGAGCACTGACACGCTCAGGCCAAGGGCAAGAAAGGTGCGGCTTTGCATTGTTGCCTCCATCTCATCTTATGGTCTCAAGATAGGCCGCGACATCGAGCGCCTCGGATTCCGTAAGGCCGGTTGAGGGCATCGCGTTGCCGGGCACATAACGCTGCGGTTCCAGAACCCACGCTGCGAGGTTTTGCGGGGTATTACGCAGGAGCCCGGCGACGAAGATTCGTCGTCCCATCAGCGTGAGTGGAGGGCCGACCAAACCATCCGCGCCGGTGATGCCGGGGATCATGTGGCAGGCGCCGCAGCCTTTCGCGGCGATCAGCTCGGCGCCATGTGCGGGCGACCCTGGCGCGAGGGGCGCCACGCTCTCCTGCGCCAGCGCGACAGAACTCCAGAGCGCGCAAAGCAGGGTGCGCAGCGCGCGCGAGGTTAGCCTTGCGAGCATGTCGAGAGCGCCCAGAGATAAATGGTGTCGAACAGTATGGCGGTCGAGAAGACCCCGCTCACCATCAATCCAGCGATCGCGAATGACCGCAACCGTTCTGGGTGCGCAGGGGTCGGCGCACCATCGCCCGTGTCGGCGACAGCCTTCTCGTTGCGCAAGCGACGCTGGGAATAGCCGGATGCGAGGAGACCGATCGCGCACATCGCCGCGCAGAGGAGATTTACGACGAGCAGCCAAACCCAAATTTGCTCCCAACCGGGAAGGAAGCTCGTTCGCGGCGTTTCAGCCGGGAAGCAGGCATGACTCGCCAATCCAAAATTGAGGTAGAGCTGGACAGCCCAGACAAAGGGCGGAAGGAGCAGCGCATACAACAAAAGTCCGCTCAAAACTCCGTCGTGTCGCCGGGATGACGGACGATCAAGCGTGACCGTGGAAGTCTCGGTCATCGATTCAACCAAGCCCCAGCCGGGGCGTGACGTAGAAGGTAAAGAAAACGACCAGCCAAACGGCGTCTACAAAGTGCCAGTAAATGGCGCCGATGCTCACAGGCGCGCTGCGTATGCGGTTGAAATAGCCGAGCGCGCACCAGAGCGAGAGCGTCGCCAGGATGAAGACGCCGGCCGCGACGTGCAGCATGTGGAAGCCGGTGATGGTGAAATAGAGCGACCCATAGGAACTCGTGAACGGCGTGAATTTTTTCCCGGACCATTCCAGCGCCTGGACGGCGATGAACACGACCCCCATCAGCGCGCCGACCGCCAGATAGATCGCCGTCGCGCCGGCGCTTCTTCCCTGCTTCAACAACGATTCGCCGCGCCAGACGACAACGCTGCTCAAAATCAAAATGATCGTATCGGGCAGCGACAGTTTGAAGCCCGGAAGATCGTCGGGCAGCCAATCGCGGCTGTGCTGAACCGCATCGTAATAGTAGGCGAACAGCAAATAGACGAAGAGCGCTCCCTCCGTCACAAGCAGCATCATCATGCCCCACCATCCATTGGCGTGCCGGCCGATGCTGCCAACCGGAAGGTCGAGGCGCGGAGCGATGTCGGTCATGTTGGCGAGCCCGCGCGCTGTTCGAGTTCGCGTTCGGGCCAAAGCCAGACGAGAAGACCAACAACCGCCGCGAATGCGCCTATTCCCGCGAGCCACCAGGCTTGCATGAGCAGGCCGGCGAAGCCGGCGGACATGGCGAGCGTGACAATGAAGGGAGCCGGCGAGTCATCGGGCATTTTGAGGATGGCGTCAGGGACGGCGTCGAGGCTGGTGGTCGCAAGCGCCTCCTTGCCGTGATCCAACACCCACCCGTTGCGCAACTCCGATCCCTGCCCGCCTTCGGGAAGCCGAGACTCCCAGAGTGGGTGGCGACTGGCAATCCTCGGCACGACGGGAAAATTGTAGGGCGGGGGCGGCGAGGGCATGCTCCATTCGAGCGACGGCGCGTCCCATGGATTGGGCCCCGCGAGCCGACCGTTGCGCAGGCTCAAAGCAACATTGATGAGGAAGAGCAGGATGCCGAAGGCGAGCACAAAGGCGCCCGCAGTCGTGATCATATTCGGCGTTTCCCATCCGAGACCGGCTGGATAGGTGTAGATCCGCCGTGGCATGCCAATGAGGCCGGTCCAGTGCATCGGCAGAAACGCCAGATTGAAGCCGAAGAAGATGACGCCGAAGGCCCACTTGCCGAACGTTTCGTCGAGGAGGCGCCCGGTCATTTTCGGAAACCAGACGTGCAGAGCCCCAAGCACGGCGAAGAGGTTGATGCCGATCAGCACGTAATGGATATGAGCCACGATGAAATACGTCTCGGTGACTTGCAGATCGGCCGGGACCGACGCTGTCACGACGCCGGAAACGCCGCCAATAACGAACATCACGACGAAGCCGGCGAAGTAGAGAAAGGCGGAGGTCAGCACCGGCCGACCGCTCCAGATCGTCGCGACCCACGCGAAGACGGCGATCCCGCTCGGAATGGCGATTGCGAAAGAAGCGCCGCTAAAGAAGGCAAGGGCCAGAAACGGAATGCCGGTCGCGAACATGTGGTGCAGCCAGACGCCGAAACCGAGCGCCATCGTCGTCACCGTGCCAATCACCACAGCCGTGTAACCGACCAATGGCCTGCGGCAGAAGAAGGGCAAAGAATCGGAGACGAGCCCCATTGCCGGCAGCACGACGACATAGACCCACGGATGCGCGAACATCCAGAAAAGGTGTTGCCAGAGCAGCGGATGCCCGCCGCTGTTGGCGCGGAAGAAATGGGTGCCGAACTGGCGATCCGTCCATAAGAAAAAGAACGCCAGGCTGACCGATGGGACAGCGAGAAGGTTGCCTATGGAAACAGTCACTGTTCCCCAGGAGAGAATGGGAACGCGATTGAGCGACATGCCGGGCGCCCGCATGCGGAGGAAGGTGACGACGAAATTCGCGGCGCCGACGGTCGTCGAGATGCCGAGGAAGATCATCCCCAGGGCATAGAAGTCGATGTTTGGACCCGGATTATATTTCCGCAGCGCGAGGGGGACGTAGTTGTACCACCCGTCGTTCGGCGCGGCGCCGGCCAGTATGCTCGCATAGATGAAAAGCCCGGCCGCCAGATAGATCCAGTACGAGAACGCGTTCAGACGCGGAAAAGCCATGTCTCTCGAGCCGAGAACCAGCGGGAAAAGATAGTTGCTGAAGCCCGAGAGCACCGGCGAGGCGTAGAGGAAAATCATCGTGATGGCGTGCATCGAGAACAGTTCGTCATACTGCTCCGGGGTCACCAGCGCCTGGTTGGGACGGGCGAGTTGGAGGCGGATCATCAGCGCTTCGAGGCCGCCGATGATCAGAAAGACGAAGGCGGTGACGATGTAGCGGATCCCGATCTCCTTGTGGTCGACGGTCGAGATCCAGCCGAGAAGCCCCGGCTTCGACGCCCAGATCTTTTCGAGCGAATGCGCAACCGGCGACTCGTAATCCGCGCCGACGACCCGAGGGACACGATCGTATTCGGCGGCGGTCATGTCCCTTCCCTCACTTGAGCGTAACGAGAAATGACAGGATGCTCGCGAGTTCCGGTCCTGACACTTCGGGATCGGGCATGAGCGAGCCGGGCTTGAGACCTTGCGGATTTGCGATCCATCCGGCCAGGAAGCCCGGATTGTTGGGCAGTTCGCCGGCAGCGATCGTCGTCCGCGAGATGAGGTGTGTCAGATCGGGTCCGACATGACCGTTGGCCGGGGTGCCGCGCACGGTATGGCATGCGCTGCAACTCCCGATGAAGCGCTGCTCGCCGATCCGGGCCTCTGCCGAAGCCGGCTGCGCAGCTACCCGCAACTGATCCGCTCGCCAGGCTTCGAAGGCGTCGGGCGGATCGGCGAAGACGGACAAAATCATATGGGCGTGCTGCTGGCCGCAATATTGAGAGCACTGGCCACGGTAAACGCCGGGCCTGTCGGCTTCGAGCCACGTCACGTTTGTTTGCCCGGGGATGAGTTGAGTCTTCCCCCCCAGACTCGGAACCCAGAAAGTGTGGATCACGTCTTCGCCGTTGAGGGTGAAGCGCACCGGCTGTCCGACCGGAATGTGAATTTCGTTCGCGGTCACGAAGATCTTCGAGGGATCGTCGTTCTCATAGACGAACTCCCACCACCATTGGTGGCCACGGACGTTGATCGACAGCGCGGGCTTGCTTGGCGGATTGGCGATTTCCGCCATCGTCATCGAAGTCCAAACGACGAAGCCGGTAAGCGCGACCGTCGAAAGACCGACGCCGACTGAGATCCATCCCTTCCCGCCAACCTCCTCAATCGGAGTGTCGGTAACAACGCCTGTTTGCCCGCGCCTCAAAATGGCGATCAGGACCAGGGCCGTGATGATCACGACGACAATGGCGGAAGCGATCAACAGAGCCTGCGTCAACGGCAAGACTCGCTTCGCCATCAGGCCGCTGGCGTGCAGGGTGCTCATCGGAAATGTGTCGGCTCGACCGGACGAAAGCGGCTCGAACAGCGCAGCTGACAAGACGACAAGTCTGGCGCGCATCGCGCTCACTCTCCGACCGGCTTTTGGCCGTCGCTGAACGAGGTCGTGAAGCTCCACGGATTCACCGTCTGCAGGAATTCCGCGGGCGTCTGCTCGACGGCCGGTGAAGGCGGCGTCCTCGAGATCGTTCGTCCGAATGTAGCGCTTGGCGGATGAGCGATACTCTCGACATACGAGACGAGTTCCCAGATCGTCGATTCAGGCAGCAGCCCGCCCCAGACGGGCATCCCGTTGGGGCGTCCCTGGTAGATGCTCAGGAACAGATTGGCGGGGCTGCCGCCATAGATGAAACGACCCTCGCTTAACGCTGGACCCATCCCTCCCCCGCCATTCCCAGCATGGCAGCCGACGCAATTGAACTGGTTGAAGTCCTGCATGCCGCGCGTTGCGGCTTGCGGATCTTTAGCGAGCGGATTGTTGATCTTTGGCGCGAGGGAAACATCTCCAGGATGGAGGGTGGAGACGGGCACATGCAGAATCGGGTTTGCCGACGCGGAGAATGGCGCGCTGGCTTCCGGAGTGGCTTCGATGGCGGGCGGGCCCGTTTCTGAACGTGGCGACGCCGCTGGCTGAATCGGCTGGCCGACGACAGGGTTGCCGCCCTGTTGGGCGTGTGCGTCCGATGCGCTCAATCCGAGGACGAAAGAGGCGACCAGAACCGTTCGCATCGCCGCCTCCATCCCGTTCAAGGATTGTGCTGCGGCGCTGATGGCGCTGCGGCTTCCTGTTTTGGAACTGAGAAGACGACGAGTTCGCCGCCTCCTTGCGTGTAGTTGGGAAGGTCCTGGGTCGCCCCGGCGAAACCGAGCGCCGCGTTGCGGACGCGCGGATCGACCTGGGCGTTGGCGACAACGCCCGGCCAGCCGCCGACGCCGGTCAGGATCGCGACATATTGTTGGCCGTCCGCGCCTTCATAGGTGACCGGCTGGCCGATCGTGCCCGAGCCCAGATGAAATCGCCAAAGCACGGCGCCGGTCTTGGCGTCCACGGCTTTGAACCAGCGATCCATCGTGCCGTAGAAGGCGACATCGCCCGCCGTGACCAGCGCGCCGCTCCAGACCGGCATATTTTCCTTGATCGACCAAACCTTCTTCCGCTGGACAGGATCCCAGGCCATGAATTCGCCGCGGTAGCCCCCAGGGCCGGCGAACATGTCAACTGTCGCGCCGACGTATGGGGTGCCGGCGATATAGCCGACATCCGAGGTCAGAAAGTTCATGCAAAGGTGCTGATGGGGGACGTAGAGCAGATGGGTTCGCGGCGACCATGCGGTCGGCTGCCAGTCCTTGGCGCCGGGCGAAGCCGGGCAGACATTGCGGGACGTGCGGTTGAGATCGGGCTTCAGATCGTCATTGGGAATGATGCGCCCGGTCTTCAGGTCGACGCCCTTGTAGGCTGTCATCGAATCATAGGGATCCGCGGACAGGACTTCTCCTGTCTGCCGATCGATGACGTACATGAAGCCGTTGCGTCCCGTGTGAAGTAGGACCTTTCGCGCCTTGCCGCCGATATCGAGATCGACGAGCACGTTCTCTTGGATTTCGTCGTGGTCCCAAAGGTCGTGGGGATTGAATTGGTAGGCCCAATGCGCGTTGCCGCTCTCAGGGTCGCGTGCGAACAGCGTTGTTGTCCAGAGGTTGTCACCAGGCCGCTGGTTGGAGTTCCACGGTCCGGGATTCGAGGTTCCGTAGTAGAGGAGGTCGAGATCCGGATCGTAGGAGAACCAGCCCCACATCGTTCCTCCGCCGATCTTCCACGCTTCGGGCGGCCACGTGCTGACGCCGAGGTCCTTGCCTTTCATGTAATCGTAGAAGGGCTTGAAATCCGGCGCGAGGCGGATGTCCTGGTCAGGACCAGTGCTATAGGCGATGTAGTCGATCTTGCCGGTGTCCTCGTCGAGGGCAGTGACGCGGCCCCGGACTCCAAGCTCCCCGCCGCTGATGCCGACAAACACTTTGCCCTTCGCCACAAACGGCGCGGCGGTTGTCGTCTCCCCGAGATTGATCTCGCCGGTTTTGGTCGCCCACTGCTCCTTGCCGGTTTTCGCATCGAGCGCGACAGCGTGATTGTCGAGGGTGACAAGGAAAATCTTGCCGTTGTCGTACGCGATGCCGCGAGTCACTACGTCGCAGCAAGCGACGCCTTGGGCGGCGCGCTCCTGGTTTGGGATGTAAGTCCACTTGAGGTCGCCGGTCGCCGAATCGAGCGCGAACACCTTGTTCGGGTACGAGCTCACGACATACAGAGTATCGCCGACGATGAGGGGGGCGGCCTCCTGGCCTCGTTGCGTTCCAACCGAAAACATCCAGGCGACCTGAAGCTTGCCGGCGTTCGACGCGTTGACCTGATCGAGCGGACTGAATCGGGTGCTGGCGTAGTCCCGCGCCGGCATGATCCATTGCTTGGGATCCTTGGAAAGAGAGGCTAGATCGTCAGCCCGCGCGGCGCCGCCGCTCGCCAGGACGACAGACAACGCGAGAAAGAGCATCCGAACCCGCACACCGTCCTCCAAACTTGAAAAGCGCCTAGGCCGGTTTTTCTATCGCTCGCGAACGGACGGGCGAGTCCAGACGTAGCGCAGAGGCAAAGGCGAGAGCCGAATAGGCCGTCAGCAGCAATCCGGCGGGGACCCACATCACGAGGCCGCCGAGCTGCTGATCCTGAAGCCATGTGAGGCCCCACGCCGCGGTGGTGAACTCGTGCACCGAAAACAGGGGAATGGCGGCGAAGGTCAGCAGAGCGCCGAGCAGCGACATCTGCAGGCCGCTCACGAACAGGACGAGGAACGCGAGCAAGGCCGTCGAATTGAAGACGGCCATCCACAGGGCGAGCGCGGCGGCGACAGTGGTCACATGCATCAGCCAATAGACGATGTTGCTGCGCAACGTCTCGTCGTAAAGAGCGGGGCTATGCCAAATCCAGAAGATTGCCGTGAAGGCAATCGTGGTCATCCAGGCGACGCTCGCCACTCGGCGCTGACCCGCAGGCGCGAACACCAATCCTCGCGCGATAAGCGGCGCCGCGAGCAGTACGATCACCATGTGTTGGCTGACGCGAGCCGAAAACAGGGCCACGCTCAAATGGCAGAGCGGTGAGACAAACGAGAGCAAGAGGATGAGCCAACCGAACGCGCAACCGACCAAGTCTCTATTTGCTTGGCCCTGCGAACGACCGACGCTTACATGTGCGACCGCGAAGGCCACAAAGGCAGCGATGAGAATCGGGTCGACATTCCAGTGGAGCGCGCCGGGCACGGGAGGAGAGCCGCAATACGGGACGAAACCGGCCACGAACAGGCTCTCCAGGTCGCCGTGCTACCCCGGCTGTTCCGAAACTCGGCTCCCGCATCGATGTTCCGTCGCGCTCAGATAATTTTAATTCGCTCCTCGCCGGCGAAGCGGCGCAGGCTAGCAGCGTTCCTGGCGGGGTTGGGCCGACCCGTGTCGAGGGTGCCGACGAGGCCGCCCGTCGCGCGAACCCAACGCCCCAATAACTGCGAGGCCGCCCAACGCGGAAGGAGGTCGCCTCTACGGAACTTCTTGCGCGGAATCCGCGTTCCCGCACTAGAGGAGACAAAGACTATGGCCCGATACTCCAAGTCCGCATCCAAAGACGTGAAGGGCGCCATGAAGCGGCGCAAGGCAGGCACGCTCAAGAGCGGCGGAAGCGGCAAGACTGTGAAAAGCAAGAAGCAGGCGATCGCGATTGGACTCTCGGAAGCGCGGGCCAAGGGAAAGAAGGTTCCAGCCAAGAAATCCGCCTAGCGGTTCCCCGGCAGACGATCATGGTCGTGTTTGAAACGATCAAGCGTATCGCTGAAAAGGCCACGGGCTGGAAACGACCTGATAAACCGCGTGGTCTGGTTCGAGAACGCAAGAAGCCTCAGACCTTTCGGTTCAAGGATGACGGGCTCATTCCGAACCATCCGCGATGGCCAGTGATTATCTACAAGGGCGCCGTTCGGCTAACCCCGGGTCTTGATCCGGCGGCGGTTTTTGAAGACCTATTTGATAGCCACGGCTGGGGACGGTCGTGGCGCGACGGCATCTACGACTATGCTCATTATCGTTCACGCATCCACGAAGTCCTTGGTATCGCGCGGGGCAGTGGGCAGGTGCGATTCGGCGGAGCGAACGGGCGCAGCCTCACCCTCAAGGCCGGCGACGTCGCTATCCTTCCGGCAGGCACCGGCCATCAAGGCATAAAGGCGAGCGCGGATTTTCTCGTCGTCGGCGCCTATCCAGCCTCGGGGGCTTACGACGAATGCAAATCGGAGGAGGATCGGAAAACGGCCATTCCTTCGATTGACCGCGTCGCGCGGCCGCGTCAGGATCCCGTTTACGGCAAGGACGGTCCTTTGATCCGGGTCTGGCCGCCACGAACAAAATGGCGATCCTGAAGCGTCCGTCCGCTCATTCCCATTGGCCGAGGATCGTCGAATTTGCCTCGATAAACGTCCAGAGCCGCTCACGTTCCGGAAGGGGTCGCCTGATTCATCTGCGACGCGGCGAAATTCGCCGGTCTTACCAAAGCGGTGGGCGGGCTATCATCAGCCAGAAGATGGCTAACACGGTTCCAAAGGCCGGGAAGCCGAACGCAAACCAGGTCCAGAACAGCGTGTGATATTGTTGTGGAAGCTCCTTTCCCGCATCCGCTGCTATGGCCGCCAAGTCGCGCATTTTCATCTGCATCCATACCACCGGGAGCCAGAAAGCACCCGTCACGAGGTAAAGAATTATCGAGAGGACGATCCAGTCTCGCCCAGCACATATCCAGCCTCGTGCGCAAGCGCGAGTCCCGTCAGCGGGTGGGCAACAACCGCGGTGGCCGTGAATAGGAAATCCGCTAGTACAACAATGCGCGCGACGGCTGCGACGACCGCCGCATCCTGAGTTAAATGAGCCCGCAACATGCCGGCGCCCGTTCCTAAAAGCACCGCGGCTCCGATGACGTGAAGATACTTCAGAACAAGGAAAATCATTACCGTTCATCCAGAATCGCGAGTGCAACCAGATGCAGCATGAAAATAGGTGCGATCTTCAAAAGGGGCCAAGTGGGTCCATCCACACATCTGGGCGAAGGATCGTGCTCCCAACAGCATAGAAAAGCGACAACGCGAGCGCACCGTAAAGACCGCGGCGTGTCCAACATCGCCACGATGCCAATGCCAATAGCAATGTCTGCCAGTGCGCCGGCAATGACGGTGAGTTCGGAAAGGGCGCCGGCTCCCGTGCTACGCATCAGCTCCGCTCCGAAGGGGTACCCGACGGTCAACGAGGTCATGCCCGTAATGATCCAGAATGCCGACAGGGAGACGAAGATAACTGGCTTCAGCAAGTAGAGCCGCGAAAACCACTTGTCCTGAATGCTCGCGGGCTCGGCGGCCAGCGCTTGCGCCAACGACTGAGGTTCAATGCCACAGACCGACGTCCAGGCTTAGGATCGCCAATAGCGCCACGCGCGATTTCGCGGGCGGCATTCGTGCATATCGGCGAGCGCCAACCCACTGCCGCAGCGATGTCGCCCATGCGAAAGAGAAGCGCAGCGAGGCGAGACGAAACCATAAAGCTATGGGCGGGCGACCAGTCGAACCATTCGCGGTATTGAGCAACGACCTCCGCCATTTGCAATCGGTCTGGTCCCGCAAGTTCAAGCTGAAGGTGCGAGGGAGCCCCAGGTCGCAGAAAGAACGAAATCGTTGACAGGAGATCGTTCAATTGTATGGGCTGAATAGGGGCCGTTCCAGGTATTAGCGGCAGCAGAGGGAGGCTTGCGAGCCCTCGGATCAGCGCGCTGGCCCCGAATACCCCGGTCGGCCGAGAACTACGGACGGACGAAGGATAATCCAGTCAAGGTCTGTTGCCATCAATGCTAGATCGCCAGCGTATTTCGTAATTGAAAAACGCGATGGTTGCTCCCGGTCGACTCCGATTGCCGATAAATGGATGAGCGGCGAACGCCTTTCATTTCGCATGCAGCAAATAGAGCGCCGGCTCCGGCGGAATGGACACCTTCGGTGTTCTCGCCTGACTGTCCTGAAGCACCCCCGCGCAATTTACGACAGCATCGACGTCTTCGAGCGCAGCAAACCAGCGTTCTGGACGGCATGCCATTGCAATATCAAGGATCACCCATCAGGCAACACTTGTTCGCTTGTTTGGGTGGCGTGTCAGTCCAACAACTCGATGGCCTTCGACGGCTAACCGAGCCGCAAGCGCTGAACCGATTAATCCCGTTGCTCCTATAATCAAAATCTACATCTTGCCTCAGGAGTGAGCCGACCTCGTGCGTGGTCTTAAAATCTTAGGGTCACTTGTAGAACCTGACTAAAAGGCACCGCAGTTCGGCTTCGTTCACGGCAGGAGCGCGCGTTTCATGAAGAAGTCTGATGCTGCTTTTGCTGCACTCCACCAATGCCAAGGGTTTCTGGGTCTGACATTTGTTTGGGTTACTTCTTGTTCTTTGGACTCGAGCTGCCGGGGGACAAAACGCCCTCATAGCGCCGTCGATGAGTTCGGCGGCGTCGACATTCTCGTCAACAATGCCGCGCACCAGGCCACCTTCAAGGTAAGCGTGATGTGACGGCCGCGGGGCGCTATGCGGCAATCGCCTGCGAACCGGCTCTGGTCCATTTCCAGGGGAGCAGTTCATCGATCTTCGTGTTCGGGTGATCGGCTATGCGGCTGATTATGTCACCAAGCCAGGCTTCGGGATCGACGTCGTTCAGGCGCGCGGTCTCGATGAGCGTGTATATGATAGCGGCACGGCGGCCGCCTTCATCCGAGCCGGCGAACAGATAGTTTTTTCTTCCGAGGGCCAGAGGCCTCATTGCGCGCTCGGCAGCGTTGTTGGACATTTCGAGGCGCCCGTTTACCGACGTAGCGCGTCAGCGCGGTCCAGCGCGATGCGGCGTAGCGGAAGGCGCCGGCGAGGCTGCTCTTGCCGCTGATCTTTTCCATCGTCGCGTCGAGGAAGGCGCGCAGTTCGGCTAGGATCGGCGTGGCCTTTGCGTGACGCGCAGCGAGGCGCTCAGCCGGCGGTCTGCCTTTGATGTCAGCTTCGATCGCAAACAGCCGCGCGATCATTTCGAGCGCTTGCGCCGCCGCGGGCGATTTCGTTTCGACATGAATGTCGTAGATCTTGCGCCGCGCATGCGCCCAACAGGCGACCTCCGTCAGCGGGGCGGGACCGCCGGTTAGGGGATCGGCTGCATAAAGCCCGGCGAAGCCTGCGTAGGCATCGGCATGGAGATGGCCGCGACAACCCTTGAGCAAGGCATGGGCGCGCTCGGCCTTGCGATCGGGGGAGTAGAGGTAGAAGGCCGCCGGCGGCGCCGTCGATCCATAGGGGCTCTCGTCTCTCACCGCCGTCCATAGTCGGCCGGTTTTCGTTCGGCCACGGCCGGGATCGAGCACCGGAACCGGCGTATCGTCGGCATGGAGCGCGGCGCCGGCGCGCACGTGACGCGCGATCCGCTCAGCCAGGGGCTCCAGGAGCGCCGCCATATGACCGACCCAGCTCGCCATGACGGAGCGATCGATCTCCACCCCGCTGCGCGCGTAAATGTCGGCCTGGCGATACAGCGGGCGATGATCGCAATATTTGGAGACGAGGACGTGGGCGAGTAGGGCCGGCCCAGGGCGTCCCTTCTCGATCGGCAGCGTCGGCATGGGCGCCTGCACGACCGTCTCGCAGGCGCGGCAGCTCATCTTCGGGCGCACATGCAGCACGCGCTTGAAGTGTGAGGGCACATATTCCAGGACCATGCGCTCATCGACGCCAATCCGGCCGAACTTCGTCGCGCCGCAGATCGGGCAGACGCAGGGCGCTTCGTGCATGACCGTCTCGAGCGGAAGATGATCGGGCAGAGGCGTGCGGACGGACGGCTTCTTCGACGACAGGATGGAAGAAGCGTCGCTGTCGGAAGCCTCAGTTCGCGCCTGTCGCTCGGCGTCGCTCTCCTCGATGTCGCCGAGCAACAGTTCCAGTTGCTCGATCTCGCGGTCGAGCTTTTCCGACGACCGCCCGAAACGCGCGCGCCGCAGGATCGACAGCTGCATTCGCAGCTTCTCGATCAGCAGCGTCTTGGCGTGAACTTCCGCCGCCAACGCCGCCGCGAAGCGCCGCAGTTCAGCGGGGTCTTCAGGCAAATCAGCGGCGGAGCGCGACATGCTTACGGCTATCACAATATGTGCGCCGGCGCATTCGAGAAAGCGCAGAATCTAGAGGAAAGTCGGGCGTTCCGGCGCTTGCGGCGCAATCGTTCTGCGCCAATCGATTCCTTCGATCAGCAGCGCCAGTTGAGCCGACGTCAGGTGCAGCGCGCCCTCGACGATCGGGGGCCAAACAAACCGCCCCTTCTCCAGTCGCTTGGCGAAAAGGCACAGGCCGGAGCCGTCCCAGGTCAAAATCTTCACGTAGTCGCCGCGCTTGCTGCGAAACACGAATGCCGCCCCCGAATACGGGTCGGCGCGCAGCGTCTGCGCGACATCCGCGGCCAACCCATCGAAGCCGCGCCGCATGTCCACAGGCTTGCAAGACAGATAGACCTTCACGCCCGGTGCGAACTGGAGCATCAAGCGACGCCTAGCGCCAACAAAACGCGACGGAGCGCTTCGGCGTCTACGTCAGCGTCGAGCGATACCTTGGCGCCACTGGGCAAGCTGATCTCCATCGCACCGCGCCTTGCGCCTCGGCGGGTCTGACGAGCCGGCTTCGCTGCGACATCGGAAGGCGGCGGCGCTGAGGCCGGGTCCAACTCAAGCAGCTTCACCGGGACGAAGGCCGGTCCGCCTCCCGGCGGTGGAGCGACCACGACAGGCTTCTCGTTCGCGGGCTCGCGCCGCCGATCGCGCCACCCCTCACGCGAGCGCCGTATCCACTTGAAGACGAGATTGGCGTTCAGACCGTGCCGACGCGCGACCGCTGCGACCGGGACGCCGGGCGCAAGAGCCTCGTCAACGATCCTCTTGCGCTCGTCGAGGCTTCTCGTTCGACGCCGCTTCCCAACTCCCTCCTGCGCCGCCATCTGGTGTCCACCTCTCATTCAGGTGGACACCTAATCCAATCCAGGCGCGGGCCGACAGGCGGCCGTCAGATCACGCTTACCCTCCAAGGACATCGGCGACATCAGCGACGAGGAGTGGCAGACGACTTTCGAAGTCAACATTCACGCGATGTTCTACTTGGCCAAGGCGGCCGTTCCGCACATGAAGCCTGGCAGCGCGATCATAAATACGGCGTCGGTGAATTCCGACATGCCGAACCCGATCCTGCTCGCCTACGCGACGACGAAAGGCGCCATCCAGAACTTCACCGGCGGCCTGGCGCAGATGCTGGCGGAGAAGGGCATCCGTGCCAACCCGTCTATGTCGGGCTGCGGGAGAACAAACCGGCCCAACAGGTGCGGCGAGAGCTGTAAAAGTGCCAGAGGCGCCATGTTTCAAGCGACGGTGGACACCGCACGACAATGCTCAAGGTAGCCACTCTGATGGTCCAGGAGGAGATCGACAACGCTTCGCCATAGCCACGAAGGAGCATTGAGCGCTTTCGTACGATTGCGCCGCAATTCTGCATACCACCCCCTTCGCTCGTCGCGCTGCATTTGCCGACCATGCGCCTCCCCCACGACCGCTGCCAAATAACCTGCAACCCGGGCGGCCTCTTTGCGGCCGAGCGCGTTCAATTCGACCTTAAGGTCCTGTGGCAATAATTCGCGAACAAACACTGGTTTGCCCCTTATCTCCACCGCCTGCATGCGACTTCCGAGATA
This sequence comes from Roseiarcus sp., assembly GCA_036489975.1. Lineage (GTDB taxonomy): Bacteria > Pseudomonadota > Alphaproteobacteria > Rhizobiales > Beijerinckiaceae > Roseiarcus. The sequence continues at coordinate 9,529 of DASXES010000069.1, read as the reverse complement.
GGGCGAAAGATGCGAAGCCCCGGCCGTCAACCGACGGGCATAGTCTCGCGGCATCCCGCCGGCGGCATGCGGCGCCTGGGACTTAACCGCCTCTTTGAGATCCAAGAGACAATGTCTGCGACGATCGGACTTACGTCCGATTTGCAGGAGAACTGCATATCTGAGATGGCCTAGGGAGCTGCATCCTTTTCTCCAATAAGCGGCGTCGATCACTCGAACATCCGCATCATCGTTCCGACCTTCTCCTTCGGTCACGAGTCGCCGTAACTCTTCTTTGCGGAAAAGCTGTTCGATTTCGTGGCGCTCCTCGGCGAGAAGCGGCCAAAACCGCTTGCCGATCGGCAATTTGAAGGTCTGGCCGTCCATATCTTCCTTGGCCAGCGTCGTCCAACTTGCCGTCGCCGCCCGCCGATTGACTTTACGAATGGTCTTCGGCTCGTCGAGATGGCCGATTTTGTCGGACGCCGCGCTGAAAGCCGCTTCGTATTTGCCGATCATCGCTTCTAGAATTTCGGCGATGGTCAGGCCCGGAAGGTCGGAAACAACACTCGCCGCGGCGAGTGAGAGACCGAGCCGGATCAAATCATGGGCGGGATTGCCGATCACGGTCTGATCAAAGTCGCGGATTTCGACTTTGAATTGCCCCTCGGCGTTAGCGACGGGGCCAAGATTTCCAACATGACAGTCCCCGCAGATCCAAACTTCGGGCCCCTGGGGGATCGCGGCCGAACACTTTTCGACCCATTCGTAAAATTTGGTCGGAGAGCCGCGGACATAGTCCGACTCGGACCGCGCCATTTTATGATCCCGCAGCCGCTCCAAAGCCGCACCGCGCCAGCTGGGGGAAACTCGGGTACCTGCGGCTTTAGGCATGAAGTGTTCTAGCGGCGTCGCTGGAATGTCACAAGGCCTGCCAAGCACTCAGAATTGCCTCGACTTTTGCCGGTTCAAGCTGGACGTCGAAACGCTGATTGAACAGCGCAATTAATGCATCGTGACCCTCATCCGAGGAACTGCATACTGCGTCCTCCGCGATGATGACCCGATAGCCATAATCGACCGCTGAAAGAATGGACGACAACACGCAAACATCGGTCTCCGACCCGGAGACAATGAGTGTGTCGATCTGGCGAGCGCGAAGATGCCGGAGGAGCTGTGGATTGCCGAAAGCGGAATACACCGCCTTGTCAAATATGGCCGCCGGAGGCGCATATCGAGCGAGAATCGGCAGGAGGTCGATAAGCCGGTTGTCGATCTGACGACGGGTCACGTGAGACCACTTATCGTAATAGGCTCGCCACCTTCCTGTCGCGTTCTCCGGGTTCTCTGGCGGGAGAAAGCGCGTGAAGATTGTCCGCTCGGGGGCGCGCTCGACGAGCTGCTCGACTTTGGGTGTCACGCGCGGCATCCAGGCCATAGGCCAGGGCCCTTCATCGGAGAACAGGCGCTGCATGTCGATGCAGAGATGGACGGTGTTGGGGCCGATCGGCGCTTTAAGCTCGCGCATGGCTTAAGCGCCAGTAGGCCGATTCCCTGCACGGCCTGACTGTCCCGAGGGGCATCCTGAAACCTCTCCCTGCATTTCCGCGGCTTTTAGAGAAGCGGGTTCAAGGAATTATCGCACGCGCCAAGGGCTCTCATCCAATCTGTAAGCAACGCTGCGTTGCAGTTGGCCACGTGATTAAAACGCGTTTCTTGCCCCGAAGAGTCAATGTTCCGGCGCTGACCCGAAGTGTCAATGGCTGAAACTCATAGGTGGGACGAAAATTCCAGGCTGTTGAACAACTCTTATGGTGCCGGGAACAACGCCAACCGAGGGACGTTAACCGCGTTCAAGAGAGAGGAAACTGCCATGGCGCGATCGGCTCGTAAACCGGGGGGCGAGGCGGACGAATCTGCAAAACAGGCATCCACGAAGCCGGATGAAACGACCTCGACGGCGGCTGCGGGGTCAGACGGAACTGCGCCGGAAGCCGCCGGCCCAACCAAGCCTCGTAGGGAGTTCGCGGACTTCCAGAGCGACCAATTTGAATTGCTTCGAACCCTGCTTGAGAAGCGTTCCGAAGAAAATGCCTCGCCGCGCGCCATTATAGAGGAATTTGCGGCGCTGTGGCTACCGATTCAGGCGGTCGATCTGGAGCTTCTGGTTCCGGCGTTGAGGGAAGCCGAAGCTGCCGAAAGCCAGTCGTACGCTGCGCGGGTCCGGAAAGATCTCCTGAATATCATTCTCGCGGACCTTATCAGCAACAACGATTCCCACGATGTGTCAGGGGCCAAACTCGAAGCGCTTTCGGACGCGTTCGCCGCCTATCAGAAAGCAGCAGAACAGGAACGCGAACGGCTGGGGGAGAAAGAAGGCGATCTGGGCCGGAGAATGAAGAACCGGTTCGACCGCCTCAAAGGTCGGTTTTCCGATCTGAATGAACTTGGAGAGGCGATGGATCTGCTGGCGCCGCGTAGTCTCTCCGTCTCAGCCTCGCGCCGGCGTTCCCGTAGGGAGAATGACATGCCCAGGTATTCAAGCAACACCCCGGAGCGAGACGACCAAGGCCGTTTCACATCGGACAATGATCGCGGATCGTCCCGTGGCGGCGGCGGCGTCGATCGTGACGATTCCGGACGTTTTGCGAGTGAAGGACGGAGCTCGCGCAACCGTTACGATGACGACGATAGCCGATCGCGCGGCCGCGATGAGTCCGGACATTTTGCGAGTGAAGGACGGAGCTCGCGCAGCCGTCACGATGACGATGATAACCGATCACGCGATCGCGACGAGTCCGGGCGCTTCGCAAGCGAGCGCGGCCGAGATGACAACGATGATCGGTCGCGCGGTCACGACGAGTCTGGTCGCTTTATGAGTGAGCGCAACCGCCGCTACGACGAAGACACCAGGTCACGGGGCCGGGGCCGGGACGATGATCGCGACTCGGATCGGCGCTCCGCCAGCCGCAGCCGGGATGACGATGACCGAAGCCGCGGCTGGTTTGGCGATTCCGAGGGTCATTCGGAAGCCTCTCGCAGGGGCTGGGAGCGCTCCGATCACGGGGACAGCGGCTGGTATGGCGACCGCGAGGGTCACTCAGACGCCTCTCGCCGGGGCTGGGAGCGCTCCGACCATGGGGACAGCGGCTGGTATGGCGACCGCGAGGGTCATTCCGAAGCAGCTCGCCGGGGATGGGAAGACGGACATTGATCCCAGCGTCGCGACGACGAAGATGAACGCCGTGGAAGCGGCTCCCGCCAGAGCGAGAGTGAATACCGCAGCCGCTCCCGCGACGATGATCGACGCGGCGAAGGTGGACGCAGCAGGCGCTCGGACGAGGACGATGATCGTCGTCTTCCGGACGGGGCCATGGCGGCTGGTCGGGCGACCCCGAGGGCCACGCCGAGGCTTCGCGCCGGGGGTGGGAAAACCGCCGTTAAAACCTAACCCCTCGTGTTGACCAGCTCCTGGCGAAACTTCCAGGTGCTGGTCTTGTACTCAAGGAGAGCCGTTATGCCTTCACCCAAAGCTAAGGGCCTCGAAGAGCTCTTTGCCGATACTCTCAAGGATATTTACTTTGCCGAAAAGCAGATCCTTCGCGCTCTGCCGAAAATGGCCAAGAGCGCATCTTCGCAGGAGCTGAGCCAGGCTTTCGAAAAGCATCGTGAGGAAACGGAAGGGCACGTCGAGCGTCTCGAGGAAGTTTTTGAGATGATGAAAAAGCCTGCCCGCGGAAAGACCTGCGATGCTATTATCGGCATCATCGAGGAAGGCAAAGAAATCATGGAGGAATATGCCGGCGAGTCCGCGCTCGATGCCGGTCTGGCCGCCTCAGCCCAGGCTGTCGAGCACTATGAAATCGCTCGGTACGGGACGTTGCGAACCTGGGCCGAGGAACTCGGCATGAAAGACGCTGCGATGCTTTTGAATGAGACTCTGCAGGAGGAGATCAAAACCGACCAGCTGCTGACAAAACTGGCCACCTCCGTGGTCAACCAAAAAGCGGCGTGACGGCCTCAGCTGGCCAGGTGCTCCGGCTTATAACGATTTTAGCCGAAACGCGGTGGCCGGCGCCGCGCGGCGCTTCGAGTTCTGAGATAATTTGCGTTGTCCTACATCGTCGAAATCTTTCTGCCGCTTGCCGACAAGGCAGGTGAGACGTTCCGACAGAGAGGTTTCCCAGGTTATGGAGGAGTTGAAGCGCAAATTCGGTGGCGTCACGGTTTATGCCCGCTCGCCGGCGAAAGCGGTAACCAGCAGCGACGATATCGTTATTTTTGAAGTGATGACTGACGATTTGGAGCGGGCCTGGTGGTCCTCGTGCCGGGCGAGGCTGGAAGCGAAGTTTGCGCAAGACGAAGCCTTGCGGCGTGCGTTCAAATTGCGCGCTAAGTTCCGAGGGGGCGGCAAGCAATTGGCGGCTACGTGCAGTGGCGACCTACGAATGCGATGGCCAGAATCGACAAGTGGAAGCGGGTTATAGGTGCGCCCACCGCCGTTTTCTCGATCGGCCAAAACAGACGCGGTTCGATAGCTACAATAGAAGGAAATAGATCGCTATCCTAAATCCGCCCCTGCCGACTTCCGCCGCGCTTCGCGCGAGCGAGCGTTTGCCGCTTGGCGCGAGATCTCCCGGACGGGCGCTACGGCCTGACCCCTCTCAGAAAAATCGCCTCTCTTCAGCCAGGCGTCCGCTCAAGTTGACGATGCCGTCACAGGACGGCGTCCGAATATCACGGCAAGGGCGAACACAATCAAAGGCCAGGAGGAAGCCTCCGAAGCCCAAGGCCATTCCAAACCGCCATTGCCGCTGCGGCGATGAAACTGCTCGACATGCCTGACCGTCTTGCAAGATTGGATCAACGAGGCGGTTGATTAGCGCGTGTCACTAGTTCAGCCGGCACGTCCGGGCGGGGCCGCGTGCAATAGCGAGTGAGCCCGCGGCTGCGCAGCCTTTGGATGCATTCATCAGCGCGGGCTGTGCGACGATGCAGGTGCGATATTTCGCGATGCATGATCTTATCCATCAAGCGCCGAGCCAGCGAAATGACTTTTGGAGGAGAGCATGCCCGCCGGCGCGAGCCCACTCGCCATGGGCGACAATAACGCGCTGACAATTCCAATTGAGCACCTTTGCTCGCGTCCGGCGCGCTGGGGTGCGGTTGACGAACGATAACCGCCATTCGAGTGGCGCGCAGGCCTGGTCCTGGGTGAGGCCGTCGAGCCGCGCCAGGAAGCGCCACCAGCCCCAATGCTCTCGGAGGAATCGATTGCTGAACGTCTGGATCAGATCGGCCACGATGGCCGTCCCGGAAGGCCGGTGAAGGAATACGACCTCGTCCATCGCGAACGAGCCGCGGAACCAGGCCTGGTCGATGTCGGGAACCCATTCAAGCGGCGGGCTGTCTTTCAGCGCTTCGCGGAACGAAAGGTCGGCGCACTTCTTGATTGTCGACTGCGGTCCCCACAGCACCACCTCCGAATAGGCCTCCTTCCATTCCCGTAGGTAGAGGTGGTGGAGTTTGTTGGGGCTGACGAGATGGCGAACGGAGCCCAGACTGTCCACTTCGGCGCGCAAATCCGTTGTTAGCTTGACCGGCGACCATACCCATAGATCGCCATTTTCCAGTCGAGCGATGACCGAGCGCGTCGGATAGGGAGCGCCATAGAAGCTGACGTTCTCGCCCTCGGCGATCCAAAGAGCGTCATGCACTTGCTCAAGCATCCAGACAACTCGATCTGCCGTGAAATAAGGTTCGACATTGATAATTAGCAGAAAGGACCTATCGAGGCGCCGACTTCAGGTGATGCCGCACACTTAAAGTCCGAATGGATAGGTGTCGGGCAGGCCCAACTTCACCTGGGCTGGCGCGAGCGGCGTGACGGCCGTCGTTTCGTCGAACCAAAGGAAGGCGTCGAATTGCTGCGCAAGCGACGCCTCGGCGTAGTGGCTCTGCAATTCGGTGGCAGGCCGTTAGATGACCCCGATAAAGCGTTCGAGCCGGGAGGGTCGCAGGGCGCGGGTCGCCGGGTTGTAGGTCGACAGATCGAGCAAGCATCGTGCAATCCCGGCGTTGTGGAAGATTCGCTCGACACTGTCGCTTCGAGAGGCATTGACGCGCTTCACCTTCATCTCGCGGTCCCAGTCGTCGGCTGCCGCCACCATTCCCTGGTGCGTTCCCATGCCGACTAGCGCGACGGCTTCCGCGCCGAACCGCTCGCGGCACAACTGGCCAATATTGAGCTCGTCGCGCACCGCGCCCCTCTCAGTGTGCCGGGCGTCGCCGATATGGGAATTGTGCGCCCAGACGACAGCCTTTGCATTGGTGCCGCGCGCATTCAGCACGTGCTCGAGCGTCTCGAACATATGTGTATCGCGCAGATTCCACGACTCAGCCCCGCCGTAGTACATGATGCGGTAGTAGTGCTCGGCCGATTCGACCAGGCGGGCATTCTGGGCAGCGTCCAGGAAGCTGTCGGCGCTTTCCTCTTCATAGCGCAGACGGCTGCGGAGGAGATAGCGCAGTTGCGCCACCACGGCGTCCTCGCATGTGCGGTAGCGTTTCGTCAGGACGGCGCGGCCATATGTCGACGGTTCGCGCTGCCACGGCGTGAGGCAGCCGTAGCGCTCCCGGGCGACAGCTGCGGCGCTTGGGTCGACCTTGTCGAGATAGGCAAGCACCGAGGCAATCGAGGCGGCCATGTTGTAGATGTCGAGCCCGTAGAAGCCGGCGCGACGTTTCTCGTCGAGGCTCGCATTGTGCTCACGCATTGAGTGGATGAATGCGTCCACGTCGGTGTTGCGCCACATCCACGTCGGAAAGCGCTGGAACGGCTCCTCGCTTTTCCGCGCCGACCAGCGGCACGAAGCGAACCGATCCGAGTCGCTCCTCGTCGAATTCCGTTTCGGAGCGGCGCGTCAGTTTGAGAAGCTCTTGCGCGCCGTCCTCCGTGCCGACCGGAATCACGAGTCGGCCGCCGATCTTCAGTTGAGCCTTCATGGCGGAAGGAATCTGGGACCCGCCGGCCGAAACGACGATCGCGTCGAATTCGCCGCCATCCGGCCAGCCCTTCGTCCCGTCGGCGTGTCGCACGCTAATATTGCGGTAGCCGAGTTCATCAAACCGCTTCTGGGCCTGCGCCACCAAACTCGCGTGCCGCTCGACGCCGCAGACGTGCGCTGCGAGCTGCGCCGCCACAGCTGCGGCATAGCCCGAGCCGACCCCAACCTCCAGAACCCGGTCAGCGGGACCGATTTCCGCCGCCTCGAGCATGAGCTCGACAATGTAGGGCTGCGATATCGTCTGACCTTCCCCAATTAGGAGCGGGCTATCCTCGTAAGCAAATTCCTGCGCGCCTTCCTCGACGAAAGCCTCCCGCGGAATGCATCGCACCGCAGCAAGCACGCGGCTATCCCGGACGCCACGGCTGGCGATCTGGCGGTCCACCATCCGATCGCGGGCTATATTCAGGTCGGGTTCTCGCTTCGGGTTGGTCATCGGAAGAAACCATTGTCTGCACGGCCAGTTCTCCTTGATTCGCTTACCTGAACGCCCCAAAGGAACCACGCGGGTCGCGTGGCGTTGCTGTGGACACGCGCGCGAGGTTCGAAATGGCCATTTCCAAAGAAATGAAACGCTGCATTGATGTCTGCCTGGACTGCTATAAGACGTGTCTCGGCATGGCTATGAATCACTGTCTGGAGACCGGCGGGGAGCACGTCGCGCCGCCGCACTTCCGGTTGATGATGGCGTGCGCTGAGATGTGCCAGACCTCGGCGCACTTCATGCTCATTTCTTCGCCGCACCACAAACACACCTGCCGCGAATGTGCCGAGATCTGCACCGAGTGCGCCAAAGATTGCGAGCGGCTCGGCGGCATGGACGAGTGTGTCATCGCATGTCGAAGCTGCGCTGAATCTTGCAGCGCAATGGCCGCGTGAGGCTGAAATGAAAAGCCAACGGATCGCATCGGACGGAGGCGAGACGCTCATCGTCGTGCTCGAGGACGGCGAAGAGGCATTCTCCGCCTTACAGGACTTCGCGCGGAAGGAGAGCGTGTCCGCCGCATCGTTGACGGCCATCGGCGCATTCTCGCGCGCAACTGTCGGCTGGTTCGACTTCGCCAGCAAGTCCTATAAAGAGATCGCGGTCGACGAGCAGTGCGAGGTCTTGAGCGCCATCGGCGACGTTGCGGTCGGCGACGATGGCAAAGCAAGCCTTCACGTCCATGTCGTGCTCGGCCTCTCGGACGGATCGACACGCGGCGGCCACCTGCTCAAGGGCACGGTCCACCCAACGCTCGAGGTCGTCCTCCCAGAGACGCCGGCCAAGCTGAGGCGGCGGAACCGCCCCAATCTCGGCATCGCCCTGATCGATACCGATCCGCAGCAGTCTCCCAGTCATCAGTGAACGCCGAGCGCGTTCTCCAACTGCCGTTTCGTCATCTTCGATCGTCCCTCAATATGCCGCCGTTGCGCTTGGGCATAGAGTTCGTCACGGGTGTGACCGTCAGCGGTGTGCGCGCGAGCATGCGCGGCCTTCTCGCCGCGCGCCGTTGGCTTCCGGGCATCCTTGCCACCCATAGAGCGCGGCTGCTCTCACGTTTGCCGGAGGCGCCAACATGGGATTTTCCTTCGCGCTCCTTGCCCTCGGCCTCTTTCGTCTTAATGCGATGGAGGTTGCGCTCGTTGCGGGTATCGCTCTCGTTCTTTGAGTCCCCAGCCTCTTCCAGGGCGATTGCGATCGCCTGGCGGCGGCTCTTCACCGGGCCGCCTTTGCCGCCGGGTCCGCTTTTGAGCTCGCCGTGCTTGAATCCATGCATCACACGTCCAGTAATGCGCTTCTGCCGTGCGGATTCTGCCATTTTGGCCTCCATATCTCAGCACATTCTTAGCAAACGGCAGCCCAAGGCCCCTGGTTCCGGAACGGAGCTGTCGGATCGCAAGTCAATGGCCATGTTGTGAGGAAAAGCCGATGACTGAAATCCGTAAATTCCGGCGGGGTTTGAGGAACGGCCACCGTTAGCCTCTCGCAAATGTTTGTTGACGTGAATCCGCCCGGATACCGCGGCCATCGATGGGGAAGGCTCACAATGCCCATTTGTCGCTCGCTAGACGAAAGCAGGAGCTTTGATCCGAACACCATCGCAGTTCTCGCAGAGGTGCTCCACAGCGTCGTGAGCGAGCTCGCAATCGAAGCTCCGGGGAAAGGGCGAGAGCGGCTAAGGTCGTCATCCGGCTCGCTCACGGTCAAACGAACCTCGATACGGATACGGCAAAGCTTCGTGCCGCCGCTATCGCGGAGCTTGGGGCTAGGGCGCCTCCGCGCCCCGTCCTTGAGCCACGAAGCGACCGCGTTTCGAACGCTGTAGACTTCTCGTCGCTCTCCGCCTGGCTCGCGCGAGGATGGCCTGCTGCCGGTTTCGTGGACACCGAGATTGGGTGTTTCATGAAGCCGGAGGTGTCAAATGCAGCGCAGGAAGTTTGGTCGTGAGTTCAAGATCGAGGCCGTTCGGTTGATCAAGGACCGAGGGGTGAGCGTCGCG
>DASXES010000047.1:0-20316 GCA_036489975.1 Roseiarcus sp. | reverse complement strand
GTCGCCGCCGGGATCGATGGTGAACGCCAAATGGCCGTGCCCGAGCAAGTCGGCGCCGGCGTGAGACGCAGTCTCGAGCTTTTCCTTGTCGAACCGGGCCAGCGCCCGCAAATGCGACGGGGCGTCGAAATCCACAAGCAGCATGGTGACGGGTCCGTCGCTTTTGGTCTGCAATTGAAAGCGGCCGCTCGTCTTCAGCGTCGAGCCGAGCAGCGCCGCCAGCGTCACCGCCTCCCCCACCAGCCTCGACACGGGCTCGGGATAGGCGTGGCGCTTGAGCAAAAGATCGATCGCCGGCCCCAGGCGCACCAGGCGGCCGCGCGTACTCAAGGATTCGACGGCGAACGGCAGCACGATGTCGTCGACGAGCTCAGCCGAGGCGGCGCGCTCAAGCACGCTCATGGCGTGGCTCCAAGACACCACGCGAGCACGCCTTTCTGGGCGTGCAGGCGGTTTTCGGCCTCGTCGAACACGACCGATTGCGGTCCGTCAATCACTTCGTCCGTCACCTCCTCGCCCCGATGGGCGGGCAGGCAGTGCATGAAGAGGGCGTCCGCCGCGGCGTGGCTCATGAGCTTGGCGTTGACCTGGTAGGGCGCGAGCAGGTTGTGGCGCCGGCCCTCGTCTTCGTCGCCCATCGACACCCAGCAATCCGAGATGACCGCGGGGGCGTCCTGCGCCGCAGCGACCGGATCGACGCCAACCGCGACGTTCGCGCCCGCCTTCCGCGCGGCCTCGAGCCGTTGCTTGCCCGGCTGCAATTCCGGCGGACAGGCGATTTCGAGCCGAAAGTCGAATCGTGCGGAAGCGTCGATCCAGGACGAGAGAACGTTGTTGTAGTCGCCGGACCACGCGATCTTGCGGCCGCGGATCGAGCCGCGCTTCTCCTCGAACGTCATGAGGTCGGCCAGCACCTGGCAGGGATGCGACTGCTTGGTGAGGCCATTGATCACCGGAATCGTTGCGCGCGCCGCCATTTCCTGCATGTCGTCGTGAGCGAGAATGCGAATGACGATCGCATCCACATAGCGCGAGAGCACGCGCGCAGTGTCGGCGATGGTCTCGCCGCGGCCCAGTTGCATCTCAGCCCCGGTCAGCATGATCGACTCGCCGCCGAGTTCGCGCATGCCGACATCGAACGAGACGCGAGTGCGGGTCGACGGCCGGTCGAAGATCATTGCCAGCGTCTTGCCGATTAGCGGACGCGACGCCGCCTCCGCGCCTTTGACCCGCGCCGCCTTGATCGCCGCGGCGCTGTCGAGGATGCCGCGGAGTTGCCCGGTGGAAAGCTCGAGCAGGTCCAGGAAATGCCTGGGCTGGGTCTGAACCGTCGCGTTCATGGCTCTTTCAGTTGATCGCCACCGCGAGGCGCTCTTTGACCGCTTCACAAGCGGCGTGGAGCCGCCGAACGCCTTCGGCCATCTCGTCGTCGGTGACCACGAGGGGCGGAAGAATCCGCACGACGTTGTCTCCGGCGGGAATGAGAAGAAGCTTCTCCTCGAAGGCCGCCTCGGCGAACTTGGCCGGAGGAACCTTCAGCTTGAGGCCGATCATCAGTCCCTCGCCTCGAATCTCCTCGATCACATCGTCGTGCCGATCCTTCAGCTCCGCCAAGCGCTGACGCATGTCCAAGCCGAGCCTCGCGACCCGCTCGAGGAAGCCTGGGGCCAAAATGACGTCGAGCGTGGCGTTGCCGACCGCCATCGCCAGCGGATTGCCGCCGAACGTTGTCCCGTGAACGCCGGTGGTCAGTCCCCGAGCGGCGTCCGCGGTCGCGAGGCATGCCGACATCGGGAAGCCTGCGCCAATGCCCTTGGCGGAGGTGAGGATGTCCGGATGGATGCCGCAATGCTCGTAAGCGAAGAACCGCCCGGTGCGGCCGACGCCGGTTTGCACTTCGTCAAAGATCAAGAGGAGGTCGCGCCGGTCGCAGATCTCGCGCAAGCCGCGCAGGAACGCCGGCGCAACCACCCGCACCCCGCCCTCGCCCTGAATGGGCTCGATCATGATCGAGCCCGTTTCCAGCCCGATCGCCGCCTCGACCGACTTGAGGTCGGTCAGGGGAATCTGGTCGAAGCCGTCGACCTTGGGGCCGAAGCCATCGAGATATTTGGCCTGGCCGCCGGCGGCGATCGTCGCCAGCGTGCGGCCATGAAACGCGCCTTCGAAGGTGAGCGTGCGGTAGCGTTCGGGATGGCCGTCAACCGACTGGCGCCGGCGCGCCATCTTGATTGCCGCTTCGTTGGCCTCGGCGCCTGAATTGGCGAAGAAAACAAGGTCGGCGAAGGTGGCGTCGACGAGGCGCCGGGCGTAACGCTCGCCTTCTGGATTTTGATAGAGATTCGAAACGTGCCACAGCTTCGAACCCTGCTCGATCAGGGCTTCGACGAGATGAGGATGGGCGTGGCCAACCGAGGTCACGGCGATGCCGGCGCCGAAATCGAGATAAAGCTCGCCGGTCGTCGAGGTGAGCCACGAGCCCTCGCCGCGCTCGAAAGCGACATTCGCCCGCGCGTAGGTCGGAACGATAGCGGAAGCCGCGTCGGCGAGACTCACGGTCAACTCCTTGAGGCAACTCGGGAATCCGGCCTCCCGAGATCGGCGTGCAGGGCTGAAATAAAAACGCCGCCCCGCTAGGGCGGCCGCCGACTGTGTCATTCACTATAGCGGAAAGCGCTCGATCGGGTCAAATGGCGCGGCGGGGCGGCCCTCGCCGGGCCCGTCGGTAGCACGCCTCGGTTTGCCCCCGGGCACGTGAAACGCTCAAGGGCCGCTCGCGGGAGAGGGGGACGTAATTGATTCTTCGGCGAGAAGCCGCGCGTTCTCCGTCAATTCACTTAGCAGGACGACGAACTCGTCGAATGTCACTTCGACGTCCTGATGCCGGACGTTCCCCAAGTTCTTTCTCTTCCTCCAATCGGCCTTCAACTCCCGCCCGTCGATCAGCGTGGTGTGGCCCTTCAAACCCCGGTCGGTGACCCAAAGCGGTGCCGGGTACGCAGAGGGCAAGCGAAGCTTCTGACCCATCTCGAAGCGGTCGTCAAAATGCTTGATGACATTGTACAGCTTGTTGACCCGATCGGCAGTTGAATTGTCTCCGGCCTCGAAGGGCTTCCAATTGTCATGGCCGAGTTGCCGCACAAAGGCGGCAAACGCCATTATCGTCAGGTAAGTGTTGATGACGGAATGCTCGAAGTGTCCAACCGCCGACAGAAAGATTCCGATCTGGTTATTCGTCCGCGGAAGCCCAGCAACGTATCTTAAGAGACAGTCCCTTCCGTCACGGTATTCGGATAGGGCGCTATTCCATCGCCGCAAACACACATGTGTCGGGGGCCATAGGCTATCCGGGTGGATTGGGCCGTGGGCTCTGTGGAGGAAGTAGGTAACAACGCCTGAGCGCGGTTCTGCTATTTCGGGGGGCGCGCAGGAGATAGTGATCTGAGACATCTCTGGAGCCCCGAAGCGGTCCAGCACGTGTGCACCCAAGAACCCGGAACCGGGTCCGATGCTGAACTTGGCTGTGATCACTTTTGATTCGCTCATGCTCGTTCCTCTGTTCCCCGTCCTGTCAGGTTAACGGCTTCAACACGTGCCAGCGCGGCCTATAGCTCAGCGCAACGGGCTACCACGCACATTAATCTACTCGCGCTCGAACCGGCTTGGCGCTCGACAGACTGATCCGCCGAGAACTGGGGAAAACTCCGTCCGAGGGCCATCGAGCTGGGGAAAAGCTCGTTCAGCGGGCGCTGGGGACTCTTGCGCGGGATTCAACGAGTAGTGTAGTTTTGCCCTCGTGGCCCACGAGATGTCGTGGGGCATGGGTTTCCTAGAGTGCCGGTTCGCGTTACCGCCCGACGATGTTCGCCGGGCGTGGGGGTCGGATTCTGCGTAAGCGAGGCCTTTGGCGAGGATTGACGGGGCGAGGCGGCTATGGCTTGGACAGACGAGATAGTCGAGCAACTCAAGCAGCATTGGACGGACGGCAAGAGCGCAAGCCAGATCGCGGGCTTGCTCGGCAATGGCCTTACCCGCAATGCGATCATTGGAAAGGTCCATCGGCTGGGTTTGGCCGGCCGGGCCAAGACGCCGGGCGCGAATGTTCCGCGTCCTCGCCGTGTGCCGCCGCCGCCGGCCCATCGCATGGCCGCGCCGCAGCGGCTTGCTTCCGCGGCCCCCCGGATCATGCGCGGGGCGACGGCCCTTGCGATCGCCCCGCAAGCGCTGGCGGAGTTCGAGGAGGAGCAGGCCTTCGAGAGCGTGGTCGTGCCGATGTCGCTCAGGGTGACCATCATCGAGCTCAAGGAGGCAATGTGCCGCTGGCCGCTCGGCGATCCGGCCAGCGCCGAATTCCGCTATTGCGGTTCACCCAAGATATCGGGGCCCTATTGCGCCTACCATGGCGGTCTCGCCTACCAGCCGGTGCAGGAGCGCCGCCGCGACCGCGATCGCTCCCGGCGGGTCCTCGTACGCTAGCGCCAAGTTTCGCCGCGCGCTCTCGGGGGCGCGGCGCCGAGGCGGTCGTTGACCGCGTCGGCGGATATTTGAGCGCGCGCATATCTGTCGACAGCGCACGCGTGTCGATAGCGAATGTCTTGACAAAATCAGAAACGTGCGCTATCGTATGCGTATCGACAGAATTAATTCGCGCCTGGCCGATCGCTCGACGGGGGAAGAGGAGAAGCGCCGCCCTTGGAACTCCACGCCGTCACAACCCGGCGCGCACGTGGAGGCCCGGAAATTCCATTTTGTTTTTTTCGCGCGTAACCCATTGAAAAGTCCAGTTTCCACCAAACAAATCCAAGCATAATCAAACAAATTTGCTTGGTTATGCTTGGATTTGGCTGGATTTTGTTTGGACCGAACTCGCGCCCTGGTTGTATCATGCGGCGCCGGTCAGGACTTTGGCGCCGCCGGCACGGTCGCCACGAACGACGAGCCCTGGCCGAGACGGCTCGTGATCGTCAGTCTCCCGCGGTGGCGGGTGAGGATGTGCTTGACGATGGCGAGGCCGAGGCCGGTCCCGTTCTTGGCCCGGCTCTGGGTCACGTCGACGCGGTAGAAGCGCTCGGTCAGCCGCGGCAGGTGCTCGGGCGCGATGCCGTGTCCGTAGTCCCGCACGCTCAGGCTGCCTTCCTTTTCCGTCGCCGAGACGGCGACCTCGACCACGCGGGCGCCCTCGAGATCGGGCCGAACGCCATATTTGATCGCGTTCTCGATCAGGTTCTCGGCGACCCGCAGGAGCTCGTCGCGGTCGCCCGCGACCATCACCGGCTGCGGGGCGCTAAGATGGATTTCGACGCCAAGGTCCTCGGCCAAAGGCGTCAGCGCGTCGACGACGCTGCGCGCAGTCTGCGCCAGATCGACCGTCGTTTCGGGCCGCACATGCTGCTTCTGCTCGATGCGCGAAAGCGACAGCAGGTCCTCGATCAGCCGGGCCATGCGCCGCCCCTGGTCGCGCATGATGGCGAGGAAACGGTCGCGCGCCTTCGGGTCATCGCGCGCCGAGCCCTGCAGGGTCTCGATGAAGCCGAGGAGCGAAGCGAGCGGGGTGCGCAACTCGTGACTGGCGTTGGCGATGAAGTCGACGCGCAGCCGCTCGACCCGCCGAGCCTCGGTTTGGTCGCGCAAGGTTAAGAGGGTCGCCACGACTTCGCCGTCTTCGGTCGCGAGGGGCGCGACGGTGACCTCGAACAACCGTTCGACCGGCACCCGTTCGCTCCACTGCACCGTCTCGGCCTCCCCGCTCGCCACGACCCGGCGGCGCGCGTCGATGACGTCGGGGGCGCGCAGGCCCAGCACGAAGGGATCGCCGATCCTCAAGCCCGGCAGCAGATCGAGCGCCGGCTTGTTGGCCGCCGCCGCGCGCTCGTCCGCGCCGACGATGAGCGCGGGCTCCGGCATTGCGCCGATGAGCTGCGCGGCGAAGGGAGAACCAACAAGCTCAGCGAGTTTCTGCGCCTCGAGGCTCTTCATCGCCCGGCGGGCCAATCGTCGGACGGGTCCGACATCGCTTCGCGCAGCGAACGCCAGCGGCGCACCGCCTCGACGCCGCCGAGCATCGCCATCGCGATGAAAAAGGGGACGATGTAATAGATGACGCGAAAGATGAGGAGCGAGGCCAGCACGGCGTCCCCGGAGCCGCCCACTCCCTGCAGGATCGTCGCCTCGAACACCCCGAGACCGCCGGGCGCGTGGCTGGCGATCCCGAGTACGGAGGCGAGCGAGTAGAGCGTTGCGAAAGCGGGGAAGCCGAAGCGGGTGTCGTGTGGCAGCAGAACATAAAGCGCCGCCGAAGCCGAGCAGATGTCAATGACGCCGAGCGCCATTTGCCCGAGCGTCAGGCGCAGACCCGGGGGCCTCACGCCGAGAACCGTTACGTCCTGCCGGCGCATGCGCCTGACCCAGGCGAGATAGGCGAGCACCGCGCCGATGACCACCAGGCCGATCAGACGATTGGCGAGCGGATGGAAATGATCGATGTCGGCGATCGGATCGGACGCCGACAGGAACCCGGAGCCAACCACCAGTCCCATGCCGAGCCAGAACGTGACCCCAGCCACGGCCGTGAGGCCAGCGATGCTCCCCGCGGAAAGCCCCGCGGGTCCGTAAACCCAGTAACGGACCGCCGCCCCCGTCACCAATGGAAACCCGAGCGTGAACGAAAACGCATAGCTGGTGAAAGACGCGACCGCTGTCAGCCGATAGGGGACCTTGATCCGCAGGTGATGGAGCGCCAGCCCATCATAGCCGGTGAGCGCGAGGTAGCTTACCGCGGCGAAAACGAACGAGAGGAGAATCTGGTCGCCGCCGATGCCGGCGACGGCGGCCTTGAACTTGGCCGGATCGACGCGCGCCAGTGTGCGCAAAAAGATGGTCAGCGAAACGGCGATGATAATGACGCTCGCCGCCATGCCGAACCGTCGAAGCGCCGAGCGATGGCGCTTTATGGCCTCGATCAGACGTTCGACGTGCGCTGGCTGTCTGGGCGGCGGCGCTTCGATCGGCGCCCGGTCTTCAGCCGGGAGCCGTTTCTGGGCTTGCGCCATGCCTTGATCCTATTGACGACGCGGCCGCCTATAGGGCCACGGCGCCTGAGGCGCAAGCGGCGGGTCGGTACAGGTGTTAACCCACCGTCACGCGCTGCTTGGTCTTCCACGAGCGGTAGGCCGCGTCGGCAAGCAGAAGCGCCTTGAGGCCGTCTTCACCGTCTGGTCGAGGTTTCTTTCCAACTTTCACCGCGGCGATGAAAGCGTCGAGCTCGTTGCGATAGGCCGCCTCATAACGCTCGAGGAAGAAGTTGAGCGCCTTGTCGCTGGTGAAGCCGTGCGCGCCCGCCCATTCGACCGTCGTCTCGCGTATATTGGCGGCGGACAGCATGCCGTTCACGCCATGCGCCTCGACCCGCTGGTCATAGCCGTAAGTCGCCCGGCGCGAATTGGAGATCTGGACCACCTTGCCGGACGCCGTCTCCATCATGACGGCCGCGGTGTCGATGTCGCCGGCCTCCCCGATCGCCTTGTCGACCAGCGCCGACCCCATGGCGCTGACCGCAACCGGCTCCTCGCCAAGGATAAAGCGGGCGATGTCGAAATCGTGGATCATCATGTCGCGGAAGAGCCCGCCCGACCGGGCGATATAGGAAAGGGGCGGGGGCCCGGGGTCGCGCGAGGTGATCGAGACGATTTCGAGCGCGCCGATCGCCCCCTCGGCGACGCGCTGGCGCAGCGCGGCGAAATTGGGGTCGAACCGGCGGTTGAAGCCGACCATCAGCGTCGCGCCGGTCTCTTTGACGACTTCGAGACAGGCGCGGACGCGATCGACGTCTAGGTGGATCGGCTTCTCGCAAAAGACCGCCTTGCCGGCTCGGGCGGCGCGCTCGATAAGATCGGCGTGGGTGTCGGTCGGCGAGCAGATGGCGACGGCGTCGACATCCTTCGAGGCGAGGATCGCGTCGATGTCAGCGACCTTGGCGCCTGTGCTCTCGGCCAAAGCGGCGGCGGCGGCCGGGTCGGCGTCGGCGACAAAGGCCACACGGCTGCCGGGACGCGTGGCGGCGTTGCCGCCATGGATCTTGCCGATCCGACCCGCCCCGATGATCCCAAATCGCATACGCTCCTCCCTTGTGGCGCCATCCGTCCTGGCGCACCTGTCAAAAAAGAATATACGTTCCATATTGACTTGGGAATAGAATTTTTGTTTCATTCAACCGCGAAGCGACCCGGCCCGCCTTCCGCTTAGGACGCTTTGCCCCAAGGAGAGAACGCCCATGGCCAAAACCTCCGCGCCCGTGGTCGGTGCGCGTCCAGCCTATCGAGGGCCGGCCAATCTGAGCGGCAAGGTCGCCATCGTCACCGGCGGCACGCAAGGTTTGGGCGAGGCCATCGCGCGGCTGTTCGCAGAGCGCGGCGCGGCGGCGCTCGTGATCTGTGGCCGGAACGCCAAGGCCGGCGAGCGGGTCGCTGGCGAAATTTCATCAGGGGGTTGTCCGACGGTTTTCGTCCAGGCCGATCTTGCCAAGGTCGCCGACGGTCGAAAAGTGGTCGCCAAGGCGGACGAGCGCTTCGGGCGTGTCGACGCGCTGGTCAACGCGGCCGCGCTGACCGATCGGGGCAATACTTTCGACACCACCGAGGAGCGCTACAACGAGATCTTCGACGTCAACGTGCGCGCGCCGTTCTTCCTCATTCAGGAGACCGTGCGCATCATGCGGCGTGAGAAGATTGCGGGCTCGATCGTCAACATCCAGTCGATGTCGGCCCACGGCGGCCAGCCCTTCATCACCGCCTATTGCGCCTCGAAGGGCGCGCTCGCCACCCTCACTCGCAACGTCGCCCATTCGCTGCTCAAATTCCGCATCCGCGTCAACGGGCTCAACATCGGCTGGATGTCGACGCCGGGCGAAGACCGCATCATGAAGACCTATCACGGCGCCAAGGACGGGTGGCTCGAAGAGGCGGTCAAGTCGAAGCCGTTCGGCCGCCTCATCGACCCCAAGGAAGTCGCGCGCGCCTGCGCCTTCTTGTGCTCAGACGAATCCGGGCTCATGACGGGCTCGAACATCGACTTCGATCAGAACGTGGTCGGCACGGCCGATCCGCCGATCGAGCCGTGACCCGGAGCGGCGCATGGCCCCCGAGCCCCGCCTGGACGTGATCACGATCGGCCGCTCGTCCGTCGACCTCTATGGCGCGCAGGTCGGCGGCCGCCTCGAGGACATGGCGAGCTTCTCCAAGGCGGTCGGCGGCTGCCCGACGAACATCGCCATCGGCACGGCGCGGCTCGGACTGAAGAGCGGCCTCATCACCCGCGTCGGCGACGAGCACATGGGCCGGTTCATCCGCGAGCAATGCGAACGCGAGGGCGTCGACGTCTGCGGAGTCCACACCGATCCGGTGCGGCTCACCTCGCTCGTGCTGCTCGGCATCCGCGACGAAAAGACCTTCCCGCTGATCTTCTATCGCGACAATTGCGCCGACAGCGCGCTCGACGGGAGCGACATCGATCCGGCTTACATCGAAAGCGCCAAGGCGGTGCTGGTGAGCGGCACGCATTTCGCGCGGGCCAATACGGCCGCAGCGCAACTCAAGGCGATGGGAATCGCGCGCGCCGCTGGGCGCAAAGTCGTCTTCGACATCGATTACCGGCCGAACTTATGGGGCCTCGCTGGCCATGGCGCGGGCGAGGAGCGCTACATCAAGTCTGGCGAGGTCACGAAGAGTCTCGCCGCCATCCTGCCGCAGTGCGATCTCATCGTCGGCACCGAAGAGGAGATGATGATCGCCGGGGGCGCCGACGATCCCCTCGGAGCGCTGAACGCGGTGCGCGCGGCGAGCCAGGCGACCCTGGTGCTCAAGCGCGGGCCGATGGGCTGCGTCGTGTTCCCCGTCGCCATCCCCGATTCGCTCGAGCAAGGCGTCAAGGGGCCGGGCTTTCCGGTCGAGGTCTATAATGTGCTGGGCGCCGGCGACGCCTTCATGTCCGGCTTCCTGCGGGGTTGGCTGCGCGACGAGCCGCTCGAGACCTGCTGCGCCTACGCCAACGCCAATGGCGCGTTCGCCGTCTCGCGGCTCTTGTGCTCGGCCGAATATCCGACCTGGGCGGAGCTCAGCCGTTTCCTTGAGCATGGCTCGCCCCATCGGGCGCTGCGGCGGGACGAGACGCTCAATCACATCCACTGGGCGACGACACGCCGGCCGGAGCCGCCCACGATCATGGCGCTGGCGATCGACCATCGGGCCCAACTCGAGAAGATCGCCGACGCCGCGGGCGCGCCCCGCGAACGCATCAGCGACCTCAAGCTGCTCGCGGTCGAGGCCGCCGCCAAGGTCGCCGCGGGGCGGCCAGGCTATGGCATGCTGCTTGACGGCAAATATGGACGCGAGGCCCTGTTCCGCGCGATCGATCACGGCTTCTGGATCGGCCGGCCGGTCGAGGAGCCGGGCTCGCGCCCACTCGAATTCGAGTTCGGCGGCTCGCTCGGGGTCAAGCTCATCGAATGGCCGGTCGCGCATACGATCAAGTGCTTGTGCTTCTACCACCCCGACGATTCCGCGGAGATGAAGGCGCGGCAGGAGCGCGAGCTCCTGCGCCTGCACGACGCCGCGCGCACGCTCGAGCGTGAATTGTTGATCGAGATCATCGCCAGCAAGAACGGGCCGGTTGACGATCGCACCACCGCCCGGGTCATCGAGCGGCTCTATGCGATTGGACTCAAACCGGACTGGTGGAAGCTGGAAGGCCAGCCGAGCAAAGCGGCGTGGGACAATGTCGCCCACGCGATTGAAACCGGCGATCCCTCATGCCGCGGAATCATGCTGCTTGGGCTCGATGCGCCGGAAGAGGACTTGGCGCAGGCCTTTGCGCTGGCGCGCGATTGCAGCCTGGTCAAAGGGTTCGCCGTCGGGCGCACGATCTTCGTCGAGCCGGCGGTCGAGTGGTTCGCCGGGCGCATCGATGACCGCGAGGCGGTCGAGCGCATGGCGGCTGCCTTCGCGCGCCTGGGCGATCTCTGGCGCGCGGCTGGGCGATCAACAATGAACGAAGCGGAAAGGCGCGCGCGATGACGACGACAATCCGGTTGACCGCCGCTCAGGCGATGGTTCGCTTCCTCAGCGCCCAGCGGGTCGAAATCGACGGGATGAAGCAGCGGCTGTTCGAGGGCGTGTTCGCGATCTTCGGCCATGGCAACGTGGCCGGCATGGGCGAGGCGCTCTATGGCGCCCGCGATGCGCTGCCGACCTACCGCGCCCATAACGAGCAGGCGATGGCGCTTGCCGCGATCGCATTCGCCAAGGCTTCGCGCCGGCGGCGGATGATGGCCTGCACCAGCTCGATCGGCCCAGGCGCGACCAACATGATCACCGCCGCCGCGGTCGCGCATGTCAACCGGCTCCCCGTGCTCCTGATCCCGGGCGACGTTTTCGCGAGTCGCAGGCCCGATCCCGTTCTGCAACAGGTCGAGGTCTTCGGCGACGGCGCCGTGAGCGCCAACGACTGCTTTAAGCCCGTCTCGCGCTATTTCGATCGCATCAGCCGGCCCGAGCAGATCTTGCCCGCATTGACGCGGGCTATAGCGGTTCTGACCGATCCGGCCGAATGCGGGCCGGTGACGCTCGCTTTCTGCCAGGACGTGCAGACGGAGGCCTATGATTACCCGGCGAGCTTTTTCGACGAGCGCGTGCATCGGTTGCGCCGCATCGGGCCCGACCCGCGCGAGGTCGACGACGCCGCAGTGCTCCTTAAGAAGGCGAAGAAGCCTTTCGTGATCTGTGGCGGCGGCGTCCTTTATTCCGACGCCGAGCGCGAGCTGATCGAATTTTGCTCCAGCCATGGAATTCCGGTTGGCGAAACGCAGGCCGGCAAGTCGGCGACGCCGGTCGATCATCCACTCGCCATGGGCGCGGTCGGGGTGACCGGAACCGGCGCGGCCAACGCGCTCGCCGCCGAAGCGGACGTTGTGCTTGGCGTCGGCACCCGGTTCGCCGACTTCACCACAGCCTCCTGGGCCCTGTTCAAGAACCCCGACCGGCGATTGATCAGCGTCAACGTCCAGCCGTTCGATGCCGCCAAGCATCGCGCATTGCCGGTCGTCGGCGACGCCCGGGCGGCGCTCGCCGCGCTCGACGCCAATCTTGGGACCTGGAAAGCGCCGCGCGCCTGGAGCGACGGCGCAGCGAAGGCGAAAACCGAATGGGAAACGACCGCCGCCCGCTATGTCTCGCCGACCAACGCGCCGGCGCCGACCGACGCCGAAGTGCTAGGCGCCCTCATGCGCTCGGGTGAAAAGTCGGACGTCATCGTCTGCGCCGCCGGCGGACTGCCGGGCGAGTTGCACAAGCTGTGGCGGGCTGGCGCCGCGCTCGGCTACCATGTCGAATACGGCTATTCCTGCATGGGCTATGAGATCGCCGGCGGCATCGGCGTCAAGATGGCTTTGCCGGATCGGGAAGTGATCGTGGTCCTCGGCGACGGCTCGTATCTGATGATGAATTCCGAGATCGCCACTTCCGTGATGCTGGGGCAAAAGCTCATCGTCGTCGTCAATGACAACCGTGGCTTCGGCTGCATCAATCGGCTGCAGCATGCGACCGGAGGGGCGCCGTTCAACAATCTTCTGCGCGATGCGCGGCATGAGACGCTGCCGGAGATCGACTTCGTCGCTCACGCACGCTCGCTTGGAGCGGAAGCGGCGAAGGCCCGCTCGATCGCGGAGCTTGAAACGGCGTTCAAAGCGGCGCGCGCGGCGAAATCGACCCAGGTGATCGTCATCGACACCGATCCCGTGGGGTCGACCGACGCCGGCGGCTTCTGGTGGGACGTCGCTGTCCCGGCGGTCTCCGAGCGGAAGGAGGTCGACGCGGCCCGCCGCGGCTACGAGGAGGCGAAGAAGCTGCAGCGGGTCGGAGACTAGCCATGAGCATTCGCATCGGCGCCAATCCGATCGGCTGGAGCAACGACGACCTGCAGGAAATCGGCGGCGATACGCCGCTCGAAACCTGTCTCGCGGAGGCGAAGCAGGCCGGTGTTGTGGGCATGGAGAAGGGCCACAAGCTGCCGAGCGACGGCGCGTCGCTCAAGGACAAGCTCGCGGAGTTTGGCCTGAGCTTCGTCGGCGGCTGGTATTCGACCGAATTGCTCAAGTGCTCGGCGCGCGACGAGTTCAAGGCGGCGAAAGCGCATATCGCCATGACCAAGGGCGCGGGGGCCGAGATCGTCATCGTCGCCGAGACTTCGAACGCCATTCACGGCGACCGCTCGAAGCCCTTGTCCGAGCGCCCGCGCCTGCACAAAGGCGACTGGGCCGGCTACGGCGCAAAGCTGACCGAATTTGCCGAGCGGCTGGCCGGCGAGGGGCTCAAGCTCTGCTACCATCACCACATGGGCACGATCATCCAGTCGGAGCGCGACATCGACGCGCTCATGGCCCACACCAAAGCGCCCGTGCATTTGCTGCTCGACACCGGCCACGCGCGCTGGGGCGGCGCCGATCCGGCGGCGCTCGCGCGCGCCTATCGGTCGCGCATCGGCCATGTGCACTGCAAGGACGTGCGCGAGGCGACGATGCGCCAATCCAACGCCGGCGACTGGAGCTTCCTCGATTCGATCCTGGGACAAGGCAAGGAACTCGGCGTCTATACCGTGCCGGGCGACGGCGCGATCGACTATGCGTCCGTATTTCGCGAGTTGAAGGGCTATTCCGGCTGGGTCGTGCTCGAAGCCGAGCAGGACCCGAAGAAAGCGCCGGCGCTGCCTTACGCGAAAAAGGGGGTCGCCCACATTCGCGCCGCGCTGAAGGAAGCGGGATTGGCGTAAGGGCTAGAAAACCAATTGGGAGCTACGCCATGGCGCAATCGAAACTGCTCGTTCATGCCGCCGCGGGCGCCGCCGACGGCGTCGGCCATCGCATCACCCCGGCCAGCGCCGGATGGCGCTATGTCGGTTTCGAAACGCGGACCCTGAAGCAAGGCGCGAAGTCCAAACTCGACACCGGCGGCGAAGAGGTCTGCGTCGTTATTCTCTCGGGCAAGGCGCGCATCGCCGCGGACGGCTTCGACTCGGGAACGATCGGCGAGCGGGAAAATGTGTTCGACGGCCTGCCCTGGTCGGTCTACCTGCCCCCGCATAGTGCGGCGACGATTGAAGCGGCGTCCGACTGCCATGTGGCTTTGTGCTCGGCGCCGGCAAGCGGGAAATTCAAGGCGCGCGTGATCACGCCGGGCGATGTCGGCACGCTCACTCGCGGAATCGGCTCGAACGCGCGCCATGTCCGCAATGTTCTGCCTGAGGACGCGGAGGCCGAACGCGTGTTGGTGGTGGAAGTCATCACGCCCGGCGGCAACTGGTCGAGCTATCCGCCGCACAAGCACGACCGCGATGCGCTGCCGGACGAATCCTATCTCGAGGAGACCTATTATCATCGTCTCAAGCCTGCCCAGGGGTTCGCCTTCCAGCGGGTCTACACCGACGACCGTTCGCTCGACGAGACGCTGGCGGTCGGCGACGGCGATGTCGTTCTGGTGCCGAAGGGCTATCATCCGGTCGGCGCCCCGCACGGCTACGATCTCTATTATCTCAACGTCATGGCAGGACCGAAGCGCGTCTGGCGCTTTCATAATGATCCGGCTCATGAGTGGCTGATGAAGCAGCCTGCCGCGTGAGCCGCGCCTTGACAGTCAGAGACTGAAGCAGGCCTATCTCCGCAAGGGTGAGAAGCGGAGACAAGTATCGATGAGCGCGGCGCCAAATCCGAACATCACGAAGCCCCAGCGCGTCCTCGTGGTCGGGCTTGGCACGATGGGCATGAGCCACGCGCGCGCCTACCAGGCGATCGACGGCTTCGAACTCGTTGGCCTCAGCACCCGCAATGCCACCGCGCGTGCTGATCTCGACAAAGAGTTCCCCGGCGTTCCGCGTTTTGACAGCCTCACCGAAGCGCTCTCTGCGCTCAAGCCCGACGCGGTCTCGATCAACACATACACCGAACACCATGCGCCAATGGCGCTCGAAGCCCTCGCCGCGGGCGCGCATGTGTTCTGCGAAAAGCCGCTCGCGGAATCCCTGAACGCCGCAGAAGAGGTGGTCGCCGCGGCGCGCAAAGCGAACAAGGCGCTCCTCGTCGGCTACATCCTTCGCGTCCATCCCTCATGGACGCGCTTCGTCGAGATCGGCCGCACACTCGGCAAGCCGCTCGTCATGCGCATGAACCTCAATCAGCAATCGTCGGGCTCGTTCTGGCAGGTGCACAAGAACCTGATGCGCTCGACCTCGCCGATCGTCGACTGCGGCGTGCATTACGTGGATATTATGTGCCAGGTGACACGGGCGAAGCCGGTCGCCGTGCATGCGGTCGGCGCGCGGCTCACCGACGAGATCGCGCCGACGATGGTGAACTACGGACACCTGCACCTGACGTTCGATGACGGCTCGGTCGGCTGGTACGAGTGCGGCTGGGGTCCGATGATCAGCGAGACCGCCTTCTTTGTGAAGGACATGATCGGCCCCAAGGGCTGTGTCTCCATCGTGTCCAAGGAGGAGACGGGCGCAGCGGTCAAATCGTCGGATCATGACAATCACACCAAAACCAATGCTTTGCGCATCCACCACGCTCGCCTCAAGGCCGACGGCTCTTTCGCGCATCCCGACGAGATTGAATCGACCAAGGACGAGCCCGACCACCAGGAGCTTTGTGAGCGCGAGCAGCGTTTGTTCCTCAAGGCGATCCGGGGCGAAGTCGACCTCGGCGAGCATCTCGAGGGCGCCATCAACTCGCTCAAGATCGTCTTCGCCGCCGACGAGAGCATGCGGACCGGGCAGGTGGTGAAGCTGTGACCGCCGGCGCAGAGTCGCGACTCACGCTCGCCGCCGAGACCTCGCCAAGCGAAGCGACCGTTCGCGCCATCGAATCCGGTCTCAGTGCGCATAGTTCGAGCGTCGGCTTGAATACGGACTGGTCGGCGCGCTGGATCATCGGCCGCGACGCCGACGGCGCCGTTCAGGCGGGAATCCGCTTCGTGCTGCCTTTCCAGTGGCTGTTCGTCAACTGGCTGTGGGTCTCCGAACTTTATCGCAAGCACGGGGTCGGCTCTGAACTCATGGGCGCCGCGGAAGCGACCGCGCGGGAGCAGGGCTGTCGCGCCGCTTACCTCGACACATTCACATTTCAGGCGCCGAAGTTTTACGAGCGGCTGGGCTATCGGGAGTTCGGGCGGCTCGAGGATTTTCCGCCTGGCCATTCGCGCGTCTGGTTCTCGAAGGCGCTTTGAGCTGAACCGACGCCGGCTACGTGTAGTGAGGCCTGGGCGCAGGTCGCTCTCTTCGGCGCGCAGAATTGTCATTGCGAGCGAAGCGAAGCAATCCAGGGATGTAGGGCGAAGTCGGATTGCCATGCGGGAAGAGCGCGACTGGCGCGGCGGCGCCGGCCTCCCGGTAAGCCATCTCCGAGTCGAGCACGGAGGTTCGGCGGCGCGCTCGACTTTCATGCGCATGATCGCGCCCTCCCACGAGGCGAGCAAAAATTCGGCGAGGTCCTGGGGCGCGAACGTCCGGGCGATCTCGCCCGCCGCCTGGCCTTCGGGGATGCAGGCGGCGAACGGGGCGCGCCACTCGGCGAAGCGCGTCCGCAATATCTCGCTTTGCGGCGCGGCTTCGAGGCTTAAATCGCCGATCAGCAGCCGCGGCGGAACCGATCTTGAGCAAGCCGGTCAGTGAGGAGGTCGAGATAGCGCTCAAGGCGCTCGCGCGGACGCAGGCCGCAGTCTTCAGCGCCTCGGCGACCGCCCGTTGAGTTCCCTCGGGGTATAGGTCGAGCACCTCGCGCGCGAATTCCTCCTTTGAGCGGACGTGGTTGGTGAATGAGCCCCGCGGGAAATGCGCCTCCGGCGATGTCGCGTACCCCCGCGCCGATGTAGCCTTTGCGGATCATGACCTTGAGACCGGCTTGAAGGGTCCAGTCGAAGGCTTGGGCATAGAGACGCAATATGTGCGCACGTATTGGGGTCAAGCGCGCGTTGATTTGGGTGCGTGGGAGGGAGGAATCGAGGGAGATGATCTGCAATTTCGTAAACCTTTCCTCGAGTTAGCTGTTGGATCGAGCGCCGCTATTTCAGAATCCGCCTTGACAATGTTCTTCTTATGTTCTAGCTTTGACGCATGCACATCGCCTCTGCCCTGCGCCGCAAACGGGATGAGATCGCGGCGTCGATCGCCGTCTACGAAGCCCGGATCGATGCGGCAAAAATGGAGTTAGCCGCGCTCGAACAAGCCGCACGACTGTTCGATCCTGAGAGCGGGGGCGACGACACGGCTCTGCATGGGGAATTCGAAAAGGCCAGAAGGGAAGAAATGATTCCCCCTGCGCAACTCGAAGTGTGGGGATCGGTGCGCCCGCCCGCAATGGGCCTGTTGGCGCTTCCCGTCGCCGGGGCAAACGGATCTGCTAGCCCCGACGTTAAATCGATTGGCGCTCAAAAACCTCAATTCACCGGTGAAGTCGGCTTTCCCGTGACGCACAGAACGGGAGAGCAGGTACCGGTTGAATTTTTTTATTTGAATTGGCCGTAACTCATTGAAAAGTCACGACTCAAAAAAAATTAAAAAGAGCAGATGAAAGAATTTTTACTATCGTTTACTGATGTTTATTGGCGTTTACTTCTGTTGTTTCTCCCGCTGGCGCATGGGCTCGCGGTATCGAGAAGCCTGGTGTCCCTTGCCGGGTGGGCCGTTTGCGCGTCATATCGAGCCTTCAACTCGAGGGAGGATCGCGTGGATCTCGGCGTCACCGACAAAGTCCGTCCGCTGATCGCCGCCGTACGCGCGATGGTGCGCGACGACATCATGCCGCTCGAGGAAGAATACCATGCCGAGGTCGGGCGCGACGGCGAGCGCTTCAAGCCGACTAGGCGCTTTATCGAGATCCGAGAAACCCTGAAATCCAAAGCGCGGGCCAAGGGCCTATGGAATTTCTGGCTCACCGGCTCCGACAAGGGCTTCGGCCTCACCACCGTCGAATACGCCTATCTCGCCGAGGAGATGGGCTGGTCGCCGCTCGCCTCCGAGGTGTTCAATTGCTCCGCTCCCGACACCGGCAACATGGAGGTGATCGAGCGCTTCGGTTCGCCCGAGCAGAAGGCGCGGTGGCTGCCTGATCTCCTCGAGGGACGCGCGCGTTCCGCCTATCTCATGACCGAGCCAGGGGTCGCCTCGTCCGACGCAACCAACATCGCCATGGACGCGCGGCTCGAAGGCGACGAATGGGTGCTCAACGGCGAGAAGTGGTGGTCGTCCGGCGCGGGCGATCCCCGCTGCTCGCTCTACATCACCATGACCTTGACCGATCCCGACGCCACGCCGCATGCGCGTCATTCGATGCTGTTCGTGCCCGCCGCGACCAAGGGCATCGAGGTCTTGAGAGCGATGAAGGTCTACGGCGACGACGACGCGCCACACGGCCATATGCACATCCGCTTTCGCGACGTCCGCCTGCCAAAGGACGCCATGATCCTTGGCCGCGGCCGGGGCTTCGAGATCGCGCAAGGGCGGCTCGGCCCGGGACGCATCCATCATTGCATGCGGGCGATCGGCCAAGCCGAGCGGGCGCTCGAGGCGATGTGCCGGCGGTCGGCCTCGCGCACCGCGTTCGGGCAAAAGCTGTCGCGCCTCGGGGCCAACCCCGACATCATCGCCGAAGCGCGCATGAGCATAGAAATGGCCCGTCTGCTCTGCCTGAAAGCCGCCTGGGCGATGGACACACAGGGCGCGCGCGGCGCGGCGCCGCTCATATCGCAGATCAAGGTGATCGCGCCGCGCATTGCGCTCGACGTAATCGACCAGGCGGTGCAGATGCACGGGGGCGCGGGCGTCAGTCAGGATTTCCCGCTCGCCCGCATGTGGACTCACGTGCGCACGTTGCGTCTCGCCGACGGGCCCGACGCCGTGCACCGGCGGGTGATCGCAAAGGCCGAGATGAAGCGCTACACCAACGAAGCGGGCGGGCGGTGACCGGCGCTTTTCCCGAGGATACGAGCGCGCTCGACGCCTGGGCCAGCATCCATGTCGACGGCTGGCGCGGCCCGAGTTCGGTGAAGAAATTTCCCACCGGCCAATCAAACCCGACCTATCGGATCGAAGCTGCAAGCGGCCGTTACGTCCTGCGCCGCAAGCCGCCGGGCAAGCTCCTGAAGATGGCCCACATGATCGAGCGCGAGTTTCGCGTCCTGAAGGCTTTGGAAGGCGTTGGCTATCCGGCGCCGCGCGGGCTGGCGCTGTGCGAAGACGAGAGCGTGATCGGCACGGCCTTTTATCTCATGAGCTTTGTCGACGGCCGCGTGCTTTGGGACCCCGCGCTGCCGGAGCTTGAGCGCAAAGAGCGGGCGCCGATCTATGATTCCATGAACGAGGGCCTCGCCCGTCTGCACTCGATCGACGTGATCTCGGCGGGCCTGTCCGACTATGGCAGGCCCGGCGGCTATTTCGCCCGCCAGTATCAGCGCTGGACGGATCAGTACCGGGCGAGCGAGACGGCGCGCATCGAGGACATGGAGCGCCTGATCGGCTGGCTGGCGGACAAGGTTCCGGCCGCCGACAACGGCCGCATCGCCCTGGCGCATGGCGACTGGCGCATCGACAACATGATCTTCGACTCGAAATCGCCGCGCCTGCTTGCGGTCCTCGACTGGGAATTGTCGACGCTCGGCCACCCCCTAGCCGACCTCGCCTACCAATGCATGCAATGGCGGCTTCCGAATGAGCGGTATCGGGGTCTCGGCGGCGTCGACCGCGTCGCCAACGGGATACCGACCGAAGCGGAATATGTGGCCGCCTATTGCAGGCGCGTGGGGCTCGAAGCCATCCCCGATTGGACCTTTCTGATTGCTTTCAGCTTCTTTCGCAGCATCGCGATTCACCAGGGCGTCTATAAGCGTTCGCTCGACGGCAACGCCTCGAATCCGGAACTCGCCCGGCAAGCTGGCGAGTCCGTTCCATTCGTGGCGCATATGGCTTGGGAGGGGGTTGAGGCTGCTGCTTGAGCCCATGTTCTCTGCCTCGTCGCCTTCTTGCGAACGCAAGCCATCTGTCGATAGCGAATGAAGTTGTCCGGTTTTGGTAGCCCGTAATTTGTCCGCTTCTTCTGCTTTTGTTCCTGTGGGCGGAGTGGGCAGGCCGGAGGCCTGTCCCTGCCGTCCACAGGCGCGCGCCGCCGAGCGGATTTAGGCGGCGCGTTGAACTGAGGCGTCCTCCCTGAGCCGTCCTTTCTCATCATATCGGCCGATGCATCTTGGGCCGTGGAAGACGGCGTGGGAGCCGTCCGGATAGAGG
>DASXES010000134.1:0-6228 GCA_036489975.1 Roseiarcus sp. | reverse complement strand
CGAGATCTCGGCTCGTGAGGGGATCGAGCGGGCGCGGATTACCAACCAGCGCTCGGTCGATACCGCCCGCATCGCATCCGAACGCGAGGTCCGCCAGACCGAGATCGAACGCGCCCGCGCGGTCGAAGAAGCGGAGATCGAGGCGCGCGAAATCGTCGAGAAGGCTCGCATCCTCCAGGAGCGCGCGGTGACGGAATCGCGCATCGTCAACGAGGAGGAGACGCGCCGCCGCGAGATCGAGCGCACGCGGGCGGTCGAGGAAGCCGAGATCTCGGCCCGCGAGACGACGGAAAAGCTGCGCATCGTGCAGATGACGACGATCAACGCCGAGCGGATCGCGGCCGACGAGCGGGTGCGCGGGCTTGAGATCGCGCGCACGCGGACGATCGAGGAGGCCGAGATCACGGCCCAGCAGGCGATCGAGGCCGCG
The DNA here is from genome assembly GCA_036489975.1 of Roseiarcus sp. GTDB lineage: Bacteria > Pseudomonadota > Alphaproteobacteria > Rhizobiales > Beijerinckiaceae > Roseiarcus. The sequence continues at coordinate 5,798 of DASXES010000134.1, read as the reverse complement.
AAGATCGTTCGCGACCAGACGCTCGCGGCGGACCGCATCGCCGCCGATCAGAGCACCCGGTCGCTCGAAATCACCCGCAATCAGGCCATCGAAGAGGCTGGAATCGCCGCCCGGGAAGCGACCGAGGCGACCCGTATCGCGCAGGAGGAGCGGGTCCGGTCGCTCGAGATCGTGCGCAATCAGGTGCTCGAAGAGGCTGATATTTCCGCTCGCAGGACGATTGAAGCGGCCCGGATCGCGCAGGAGAGGTCAATTACGCTGGCCCGAATCGAGAGCCAGCAAACGACCCAGGGTGAGGAGATTGTCCGCAAGCAGGTGATCGAGGAGGCCGAAATTGCCGCGCTGCAAGCGACGCGCGCGGCGCGCATCGCCCAGGAGAAGGCGACGACCGCCGAAACGATTTCCGCCGATCAGGAGACGAGGCGGCTCGAAATCGCCCGCAACGAAGATCTCGAGCGGGCGGAAATCGCCGCGCGCGAACTTGTCGAACTGGCCCGCATCGCTCAAGACCGGAAGATCCAGGCGGACCGGATCGCCAGGGACCAGGAGGTGCGGACGCGCGAGATTGTTCGCACACAGGCTTTGGAGGAGGCCGACATCAAGGCGCGTGAGGCGATCGAAGCCGCCCGCATCGCGCAGGAAAAGGCGGTCGCCGCCGAACGGATCGAGGCCGATCAGGACACGAAGAGCCGCGAGATCGCGAGAACCGAAGCGCTCGTAGCGGCCGAACTCAGAAGCCGCGACGCCGTGGAGCGTCAGCGCATTGGCGTCGAGCTCGCCCTCGAAGCCGACCGCATCGCCTCTCAGAGAACGCGCGAAGTGCTCAACATCGAGCAGAAGCAGGCGATCGAGATCGCCGACGAGGAGCGCACGATCGCGCTATCCTCCAAGCGCTCCGAGCGCATCGGCGCCGACCGTGTCGTGCGGCAGGCCGAGATCGCCGCCAAGCAGCAGATCGACAAGACCGACGTCGAGCGTGAACAGGTCATGGACGCTGCGCGGCTTGAACGGCGCCGCTCGATCGAACAGCTCGAGATTGCGAGGGTGCAGGCGTTGCAGGAGGCCGAAATCGCCTCCCGCGAGGACGTCGAGCGCGCCAGAATCGCCTCGGATCGGGGCATCGATGAAGCGCGCGTGACGCGGGAGCGCGACTTGCGCAAGCTCGAGGTCGACCGCGAGCGGGTGGTCGAGACGGCGCTGATGGAGAAGGCGATCGCGCTCTATCAGAAGTCGCTCGAACAATCGGCGGCGCAGGCGGAAGCCGAGAATGCGAAGGCACGCGCCACAGAAGCCGAGGAGCGGGTCGTCACGGTGCGCGACACCGAAGTCGCTCGCCGGCGCCAGACAATCGAAGTGCTCCTGGCCGAGAAGGCGGCCGAGGAGACGCGCATCGCCGCGGACGCGGAGCGCGTGCGCGCGGCGGTCGAGGCCGAGGCGCAGAAGCTCCTGAACGAAGCCGAGAACGTGCTGAGCGAACCCGCACGCGCTTCGCTGTTCCGGCGCAAGCTGCTTGACCGGATCGAGGGCATCGTTCGCGAAAGCGTCAAGCCGATGGAGAAGATCGAGGGCATCCGCATTCTCTCGGTCGACGGCCTGAACGGCGGCGGTTCCGGAGGCAATGGCGGGCGGAGCGCGACCGACGAAGTGATCGACTCGGCGCTGCGCTACCGCGTGCAGGCGCCGCTCATCGACTCGCTCCTGTCCGATATCGGCATCGAAGGGGGAAACCTCTCCAAAATGCCAGGCCTCATTCGCGAAGCGCGCGACATGCAAGGGATTCGCAAGGATACGGCGCCAAAAGCGGCGCCTGACAGCGCGCCTCCCCCGAGCGGCGGTTCGTCGCCCCGCAAGAGGAGCTAGCTAAGTCCATGGCGCGGGTTTTTGTGTCCAGCGTGATCAACGGCCGCAGCGATCGGGTATGGGCTCGCGTGCGGGACTTCAACGGCATGCCCAACTGGCACCCGGCGATCGCCGAGAGCCGAATCGAGGGCGGAGAACCGTCGGACAAGATCGGCTGCGTTCGTGACTTCCGCCTGCGCAACGGCGACCGGATCCGGGAAAAGCTGCTCGGTCTCTCCGACTACGACATGTTCTGCACCTATGCGATCCTCGAATCGCCGATGGGCGTCGAGAATTATGTCGCGACGCTGCGGCTGACGCCGGTGACCGACGGCGAGCGGACCTTCGTCGAATGGACCGCGGAGTTCGACTGCGAGCCGGAGCGCGAAGGCGAGCTTATCGCCAACATTGGCGGGGGCGTGTTCCAGGGCGGGTTCGACGCGCTCAAGCGGGCGTTCGGCGGCTAGATATGGCGCACGTGGTCAAGAGCACGATCATCGACGCCTCGACCGATCAGGTCTGGGCGGTCCTGCGCGATTTCAACGGTCATGACCGCTGGCACCCTGTGGTCGCGACCAGCCAGATCGAGCGCAATCAGACCTCGGACCGCATCGGTTGCGTGCGCCGCTTCAGGCTCGCGGACGGCTCGGAATTGCGCGAGCAATTGCTTGCGCTCTCCGATCTCGAGCAAAGCTTCAGCTATTGCCTGCTCGATACACCGATCCCCATGTTCAACTATGTCGCGCATGTGCGTCTGTTGCCGGTGACGGACGGCGACCGCACCTTCTGGCATTGGGAATCGCGCTTCACCACCCGGCCCGGCGAAGAGAAGAGCCTGACCGACATGGTCGGCGAGCAGATCTACCAGGCAGGTTTCGACGCGATCCGCAAGCACCTCAGCGCGTCTCCATGAAGGAAGTCGGTTCACGATGCCGGTGACGGTGAAGACCTTCGCCACGCCGACCGAAGCGGCGGCTGCGCTCGCCGACCGCTCCGCGCGCTACATCGGCGGCGGCACGCTGGTCATGCGGGCGCTCAACGAAGGCGACGTCTCGATCGCGACGATCGTGCGCCTCGAGGATCGTTCGCTGACGCAAATTCGGGCGAGCGGCGCGCGCATCACCGTCGGCGCCGGCGTAACCTTGTCTCAGATCCTGCGGGACCGCGAGCTTTCCTTTCTGCACGCGCCCGCGCGCCTGATTGGCGGTCCGGCCGTGCGCACGAACGCGACTGTCGGGGGCAATCTTTTCGCCCCCGCGCCCTACGGCGATTTGGCTGTCTCGCTGCTTGCGCTCGACGCGACGGTGTCGGTGATGAGCGGCTACGGTGCGCGCGACGTGGCGCTCGAGGAGTTTCTCGCGAGCCGCGACCGAACGCCCGGCGCGCTCGTGCTCAGCGTCACCTGCGACCGGCCGCCGAGTCTCGAGGCATTCCGCTTCCGCAAAGCGGCGCGGGTCAAGCCGAAGGGCGTTTCCGTCCTGTCGATCGCTGTGTCCCTCTCGGCGGTCGGCGGACGCGTTTCGGGCGCGCGCATCGCCTACGGCGCGATGGCGCCGACAGCCATCCGGGCCAAGGCCGCCGAGCGGGCGCTTGAAGGCAGAACACTCGACGAGGCCGGGATCGCCGCCGCGGTGGCGGCCGCCGCCGAGGGAACGTCGCCAGCGACCGACGCGATCGCGAGCGCCTGGTATCGGCGCGAAGTCGTCGGCGTGCATCTGCGCCGGCTGCTGCTCGGACAGGACGGCTGAGGAAAGACGATGGCAAAGACGCCGCTCCAGTTTCGACATAACGGCCGCGACGTCGCGATGTTCGTCGAAGGAGGCATGAGCCTCCTTTCGGCTTTGCGCGACGAGATCGGCGATCATTCGCCAAAGTTCGGCTGCGGACAGGGGGGCTGCGGCGCCTGCACCGTGCTGATCGACGGCGAGCCCGTGCTGTCCTGCATAACGCTCGCGGAGACGGTCGCCGGCAAATCGATCGAGACCGCGGATGGTCTCAAGACCGGCCCGGAGCTTCATCCGCTGCAGGCCGCGTTCATGGACAATTTCGCCGCCCAGTGCGGCTATTGCACGCCGGGAATGCTCATGGCCGCGAAGGCCTTGTTCGATCGCAACCCCGATCCGAGCCGCGTCGAAGTGATCGACGCGATTTCCGGCAACATCTGCCGCTGCACCGGCTACGAGGCGATCATCAACGCTATCCTCGCCGCTTCGCGGCGGGGCGCGCGGCGCGCCTGAAAGGGTGACCTATGCTTGAACTGCGCAAAGACATTTTCGCCGACGAGCGCGACGACAATCTCAAGGAGATTGGCAAGCCGACGCAGCGCCAGGACATGCTCGGCCATGTCACCGCGACCTCGGTCTATTTCAACGACCACAAGCTGCAGGGCATGCTGCACCTCAAGGTCCTGCGCAGCCCTCACTCCCACGCGCGCATCCGCCGCCTCGACCTTTCCGAAGCGGAGCGCAGCCCCGGCGTGCGCCGGATCATCCGTGGCGCCGATGTGCCGCGCAATCTCAACACGCTGCTCAGCCTGATCAATTTCGGCAAGGATGACGAGCCGGCGCTCGCCGTCGACAAGATTCGGTACAAGGGCGAGCCGATCGTCGCCGTCGTTGCGGACAGCGAGCGCGAAGCCTTCGAGGCGGTCGCGAAGATCCGCGTCGACTATGAACCGCTGCCGACGGTGTTCGACGTCGAGGAGGCGCTGAAGCCTGGCGCGCCGGTGATCAACGAGACCTATCCCAAAAACACCTTCACCTACCACGACATCTACGACCACCAGAAGATCCGCTTCGGCGATGTCGAGCGCGGCTTCGCCGCGGCGGATCACATTCTCGAACAGCGCTATCAGATGTCCCCGATCGAGCACGCGCCGACCGAAACGAACGGCTCGATCGCAGCCCCCGACACCAACGGCCGCTACGTCGTCTACACTTCGACGCAGGCTTTATTCTTCTCGCTCGACACATGCGCGAAGATCCTCGACGTGCCGTCGAACAAGCTTCATTTCATCGGCGGGACGGTCGGGGGCGGGTTCGGCGGCAAAGTCGACACCGTCACCGAGCCGCTCTCGATCCTTGGCGCGATGCTGACCGGACGGCCGGTGCGTTACATGATCGGCCGCGAGGAGGAGATGCTCTATTGCGCGCCGCGCGGCGCCGAGCGCATTTTCATCAAGGACGGGGTTTCCCGCGACGGACGCATTCTCGCCCGTCAGTTCCGCTGCCTGTTCGACAGCGGGGCCTATACCCGCCTGTCGAGCTACGCGGCCGTGAAATGTGCTGCGCATCTCCCAGGGCCTTACACGATCCCCAATGTCTACGCTGAGGTCTATTGCGTCTTCACCAATCGGGTGCCGGCGACGGCGATGCGCGGCTTCGGCGTCACCGCGGTTGATTTCGCCATCGAATGCCAGATGGACAAGCTCGCTCACCTCGTCGGCATGGACCCGATGGAGTTCCGCCTCATCAACGCTTATCGCGACGGCGATATGAAAGCGCATCGGCGCGAGGCGAAGAACACCGCCCTCATCGAATGCGTGCAGGTCGCGGCGGAGAAGGCCAAATGGCCAATGCGTGACGAGTTCAAACGCATGTCGTCGCTCAAGGACGTTGGCGCGCCGCGCGCTGCCACGCCGGCGCCCCAGCCAGCGCGTGAATCGATTCTTGTCAACCGGCCAGCTGGTCAGCAACGCACGGTCTACGATCGTCCAGCGCCGCCTCCTCCCGAACCCATACGACCGACACCCCAACCCCCACTTTCGTCGCCCCCGGCCGCCGCGCCATCCCACGGCGCGATCCGGTTCTCGTCAGTCTTCGGCGGAAGGAGAAGATAAGATGGCCAGGCTCCGCGGACGCGGCATGTCGTCCATGAACTATCCGATCGGGATGAACCTCGGCGGCGATCCGAGCCAGGCGTTGGTTCATTCCAACCCAAGCGGCAAGTTCACCGTGTCG
>DASXES010000034.1:0-37439 GCA_036489975.1 Roseiarcus sp. | reverse complement strand
GAGGGGGTGTCGAATTGCGCACCGCGCGGCGGTGCATATCCGAAATTGCGGGCCGGCGGCTCGTCATCGTCAAATCCCCGACGCCGGGGTGGGCGGAAATCTCTGTCCCGATTGCTCACGTCGACTACCTGAAGAGCGAATTATCGGTATTCTCGGCTAACCAGCCATGATGGTCAACGCGCGCCCGGAGGTCGCGAGCTGGGCGGGGAACAGATGGACGCCGACAGGCCGGGACTGGAAGACCGGATCGAGCGGCTGATGGAATCGAAGGGCTATGCCGCGCGGCGAGAGCCGTCCGAACACGCCGGCGGAAAATGGATCTACCGTTATGCCTCTGCGCTCGGTGGGGCGGGGACCATCGAGATCGACATCAACTATCTCTATCGCGGACCGCTCTACGGCGTGGCTCGCATGCCATCAACAGCTATCGGACCCTTTCAAGCCACGAACGTCCCGGTTCTCAATATCCATGAGATCGTTGCCGGCAAGATGGTCGCACTGGTCACGCGGCGTACCGCGCGCGATCTGTTCGATGCGCACCGCATCATCGCCATGCCGGGGCTCGATTGGGCGAAGATCAAGGTGGCCGCCTTGATGATCGGCGCGAGCGCCAAGAGCTTCGACTGGCGCACGGCCTCACCAGACGAGATCGGATGCGAGGTCGGCGACATCACCGGCAAGCTGACCATGTGCCTGCACGATCGGTATTTCGACGCCTTTGGCGGTCCGGCGGCCTGGATCGAGAACGTCACGGCAGAATGCCGGCAGAAGCTCGCACCGCTGTTTCAGTTCACGGCGCGGGAGAGGGCATTTCTGGATGCCGTGCTGGACCGGGGTGAGATCGACGCGTCCGCTCTGGAGGCGCCGGAGAATGTGCGCGCCGCGATAGAGGCCAGTCCCGCCCTGCGGTGGAAGGCACAGAACCTCAAAGCTTGGAAGTCCGGTGACAAATCACTAGCGCCACGCACGAGGCGGCGACGACATCGAGATCCGTAGAGGTCATATTAGGGAGGGGTGGGCCAACCAAGTGTCGAAAAAGCCGGGGCATGGTCGGAACTGGGATCAGGCCGATCAGATAGAGCGCATTAACGAGGGTAGACGCCAACAGGTCGAGAGGGTCCAAGCTCTCTTGGCAAAGCGTCAGTCTGCCCAAGCGTTGACGCGGCTCTTAAGGCCCGGTGTTTCAACCGCAACAACGATCCGTTACGCGTCGACGAGTGCACCGGCTGATTGGGCACGTGCCGACCGGGGCCGTTCCATTGTCGATGCGATTCTGGATTCCATCGAAGATGGGGCCGACCGCGCGATCATGGCGTGGCCGTCTCGGCCAGGAGGAGGGTTTGCAGCGACTGCCCTCGCGATGCGAGAGGCACGAGCGAGTGGCCGGCTCGCCTACGCGACCCTGGCCCTGTGGCCTTGGCGAAGCGGCGCGACGTGGGCAGCACGCTCCGTGCTCGTGCATCCGGCAGATGTTGCGCAGGCAGCGTCGCGGGCTGCCGACGAAATGCATAAGGGCGCGGCGTGGGCACAGCCGGACCTGGCGCACAACTCCCTCAATCTGCTGGAGATGCGATTGCGCGATCTGACGGCAGCGGGCGGCACGGCGAGCAACGGAGCCACAACCGGCCGAGCGAATATCATCGTCCACAGCCCGACTTTGCTGGAGACCACGTCCGTTTTCGCGCCAAGCGAGGGCGCGAGAGCCCCAGCATACGCTGCCGATGGGCAGCAGGTGCTCCGACGGGTCCGCGATTACACTCACATTGGCGACAGGAACGCGGGCTTAGAGGGCCACATCGCCGCCGTCGGCGATCCCACTAAGACCCCGTTCGCGATCTTCGGTCTTCCGGCGGCCACGAAATTGGAGGCGCTCGACCGGTGCCTCAAGTTCGGTCGTTTCAGCGCCAAGTCGCTCGATGCCTTGATTGTCGATGTGACGCGCACGGGACGTTCCGAACTTCCGGATGACTGGGAAGCCCGGTTTGCGACTGTCTTGCAGGCGCTTGAACACGCATCGGGTCGCCGCCCTCCCGTCGTCGTTCTGTGCGAGGATGCGTTTGCGCTCCGAAAAGCGGTGCGGACGCTTCGAACGACCAATGCAGCGGTGCGTCCTGTTCGACGTATGCCGCTTGAAGTAGGCGCATATTTACCGGAGCCGGGTCTTTTCGGACCGTCTGCGGTGTTGCATGGCGAGCTGACGCCGATAGCTTTTGAGGCCGATATCAAGGACGCCTCGCTGGCGGCCGTGCGCAATGATCTTCTGGCGCTCGGCCGCCGCTTTCGCCAGGCCGGACAAGCGGCAGCAGCAGATGCGGTCTCGCGCGCGCTCGGCTTTGTGCGGAGATCCGCCTCCCTGCCAATCGGTTTGCGGCAGGCGCGCGAAATCGCCGACATCCTCCATGATGGCGACGATGAGGTCGATGCTTCGGTCAGGGGTTTGTTTCGACCGAAGATGGCGCTCGGCCCACTTGCGGCGGCGGCAGATTTGGCGCCGGAGTTTGGGACTGAAGCGCGACGGCTCATTGGCGATATCGAGACCCGCGTGACGGCGTGGGATGAGGAGACGCCGGTTTCTGCGAAGCTGGTGCAGCTGCTTCAAGACAATGCCTGGAATAGCGAGACGACGGCGCTGATCATTCCTGATCGCCGCACAGCCGATGTGTACCTGAGCGCCGATAGAACTTTAGGCGTGCGGTGTGAGATTGCGGACGCGCGTGGTCTGTTGGGCATTCTCACATCCAGCCGCCCGACCCGAATCATAGTCGTGGGGCCGACACCGGAGGTGGTTCGGACTCTGCTGACCGCGCGAGATGCGCCGCAGCGGGTGTTGCTGCTGGGCGATGCGGCCGGGATCGCGCTGCTTTCGGCCGAAATCGCACCGCTTAGCCGAATAGCGGCCTTTGCGCCGATTGCGGAGCGTGCCCGCGCGATGGCAGCCGCGCTTCAACGCGGCGGCGCGAACGAAACGCTTGATCTTGCGGAAGCTGAGTTTCGTGTCGTTGCGACGATGCCGGAGGGCGAGATCGACTTCACCAGATCCGGCGATGCTTACAGGGGAGAGATCCTGCATTTCACCACCAGCCGCAGCCACCGCTTGGCGTACCGGCCGACAAGCGACGTTCTGGAGTTCTCTCCCGGCGAAGCGCGGCCGTTCGAACGCACGCAGGCGCGCGAAGTTCGACGGGGCGACCGGATTCTGGTCCTTGATGCCTCGGTTCGCGAGCCAATCCGGCAAGCGATCGCAGGCTCGAGGGAAAGCCTAAAACAGCTCGGATTGTATCACAGCCGGATAGCGGCGATACGAGCTGCAGCGGCGGGGAGTTCGGACCAGGAGAAAGCGCGTCAGATTCTGACGGCGATGCGGACGCTGGATCCGGCGATCGGGGCGCACGAACTCCAAAACGTTGCGCGCTGGCTAACCGCCGACAAGGCGCCGGGAGAGGCCGATGGCGGCAGACAACCCCGTGCGGCACGCGATTGGTCCCGCTTCCGCGTGTTCATGCAGGCCGTCGGCGTGGATGCGCATTCAGCGGACCTGTATTGGCGCGCAGCGATTGTTCCGGCACGCTCCTATAGAGTGCATGAAGGCTTTCTATTCAATCAGCGTGTTGTCCAATTCATTCTCGACCCGGAAGGTACGGCGGCGGGGGCGGCGGCATGGAAGATGTTGCCGGGGCTTTGGCAGCTTGTGCTCGATACGGTGGATGAAGTTGTGGAGGTTAGCGTGACGACTGCCGGGAGCAACAACTGTGGCTGAGCCGCGCGCACTCGATGGGATGCCATCGGACGACCGCCAGCAACTAAAGGAGGCAGTTTGCGATGCCGTTCTCGAACGCACTAGGCGCGTTGCCTCGGGCGAGGGCGTGCACGGCGCTGTCATTCTTGGCGAAAAGCCTTCGCGTGTCCTCGCAAGCGCCTTCATCCTGCCACGCCTGAACGAGGACGGGGACGATGAATCCAGCGACATCAAGATTCCAGCGCATGGCATAGACCTTCGCGTTCGGCCCGCAGTCGGTGCGTTGCGCGTCCTGCCGAATCTGTCCGTCTATGTGCGGGCGCTTCCGAGTGCGGCCGAGCTGTTCGGGCGCGACGGCCGTCTGATTCCGCGTGCCGACTTCAATGATGCGGCGCGTCAGCACGCTAAGGATCAAATCAGCCGGCGCGCCTCGGCGGAAATTCCACGGGGAACGCCTTCGGGCGAGCGCGCCGTTCGCCGGGCCGCTATCTCTCGCGAGATATACATTGCGATTGGCGTCGGAGTCCCTCCAGCGGCCCGTCTGCCCGGTGGGGATGATCGCGACGACGCTGCGGTCGAAGAAGGCGTGCCACCGTCCCAGGTGCTGGGTGGACGGCTGCGCATACCCGACCGCCTGTCTCGGCGCTACGACATTCCCCAAAAATGGATTCGTCTCCGCGTTGACGTGCCAAGGCTTGAGCTTCCTCTGCCGTGCGACCCCGTTCGATGGCAAGCCCTCGCGGAGAACCACAAGACAGAACTGCTCCGCTCGATCCGCACCGCTTATGTCGACTGGATCGCGTCGCCGAGCGGTCAAAATGAGGCCTGGCGGAAGCTTCACCCTCCCTCCGAAGCTTTTTGGGAGCCCGATGCTTGGGATCGCTTTCTCGCCAATGCCCGGACGGTTGCGCCGAATACATCGGACCTCGTGCCCAATTTCGACGCGCAAGTCCTGGTGCAGCCGCTCCACGATCCGCTCCAGCGGGAGACTTTTTCGGTCCGGATCGCGCTTGAGAATTTGCGGGAGAGCGATGCCACAAAGGAGTGTGGGCTTTTTAATGTCGATCTGATCGTCGAGCTGCCGAACGACGCGCTCGGTCCGATGCGTCTCGAACGTGTCCGGCGTAGTTATCATTTGGCCGGGTTCATGACGATGCCGGCCATCGGTGTGAACGGGGGTGTTTGCGATCTTGGAACGCGCGAGGGCGTGCGCGCGCTTAGAACAACATGGATGCCGCGATACGTACTGCCGCGCGCCCAGGCGACGGAAATCCCGACCGTTCCAACGTCCTACCGACAATTGGGCTTGGACACGGCTGACGTAAATGAACTTGCCGCTTTGCCGCGGGCGATGAGGGATTGGATCGATGTGGTTGCGCGCGAGACCGAGCTTTCGGTCCCTGGCGAGGAAGGTAGTCTCGATGACGAGGCCGCCCAACAGAATCGATTCCAAGACGATCTTCGAGCATGGCGGCGCGAAGCGGCGCGTATAGCAGCCGGAGTCGATGTCCTTGCAGCGGCGCAGCAAGCTTGGCGCCATGACAGAAGCGCTGCGGCGGGTGTGCCTTATCGCGCTTGGCTGCTCCTTAATCGCACGTTTGCCGCCGCAGCGCCGTCGCGCGACGGCGAACCGCCTGCGGGTTGGAGGCTCTTTCAGCTCGCCTTCGTCTTGGCGCACATTCCAACCTTCGCGTCGCGATTGCCCGAATACGCTGCGAGCTTCGACGCCGCATTCGACGAGGATTCGGCAAGTCTGCTTTACATGGCGACGGGCGGTGGCAAGACCGAGGCGTTTTTCGGCACGCTGATCTACGCCCTGTTTCTGGATCGGCTGAGAGGCAAGCACCGCGGCATTACCGCGATGATGCACTACCCGCTGCGTCTGCTGACGGTACAGCAGGCGCAGCGATTGGCGCGGCTTTTGGCACGCGCAGAGATAGTCCGCCGAACCGAACAGGTCGGGGGAAGCCCTTTCGAGATTGGCTTTTGGGTGGGCGGTACGAACACGCCCAATGCAACGGAGAAGCCTTCTGGCGGTCTCGTTGACGCGTTGCGTTGTGTGCCGGTGTGGAATCAGCCCCGGGCGCGGAGCGAGGACGCTTTGCTGGCAAGCCAAGAAAGGATCGACCGGGAATACGTCGCGGCCAAGACCGCTTGGAACAAGCTGCCGGTCTGTCCTTTCTGCGGATCGGATCACGGAACGGGATTGCGTCTCTTTCCAGAGCGGCACCATCAGCTCGGTATCGTGTGTCTGAACGTTCGTTGCGAGTGGAACCGGATTCAGCAGGCTGGCGCTTGCGAACCGCTGCCATTCTTGCTCGCAGATAGCGATATTTATCGTCATGCCCCCTCGGTACTTCTGGGAACGATCGACAAGCTCGCTCTACTTGGCCAAAGCACAACTACCGTCGACCGGATCGCCGGAATGTTTGGGCTGGCGCGGTGGATCGAAGGCGGTCCTGGCGGCTTGCTGCATATGCCAAGCGGCGCGCCGACAAGTGCACCGCCGCCGGCCGGATATCAGCGTGTTGCGCCCGCGTTTTCTGATGGTGCGGAAGTATTCTTCGATCCATTCCCGAGCCTCATTGTCCAGGATGAAATGCATCTCCTGGAAGAAAGTCTGGGAACGTTCGGCGGCATCTTCGAGACCGGATTGTTCGCCTGGCTGTCGCGGCTGTCGCGTCTGCTCGGTCAGAGGGTGTGTCATGTTCCCGGCGCACCCGACCGTCCGCGACTGCCCCATGTCATCGGCGCGACCGCGACGGCGGCGGATGTCGCCAAGCACACAAGAGCGCTTTATCAGCGCCGCGTGATCCAGTTCCCGCATCCCGGGCCGAGTCTGCATAGCGGGTTTTACACCCGCATGGCGAGTTTCCAACCGGGCGGTGAAGCCGCCGCAGCACGGCAGGATGCAGTTGGAACGCCGCGCGGTAGAGAGGCGGCGGCCCCTTGGGGACGTGTGTACGCGAGTTTGATGACGAATGGGCGCCTGCACACGGTCACGACACTTTCGGTTCTTGCGGCGCATGCCGCTACGATCACACGATGGCAACGGGATTTGGCGTCGACGGATGTCACGCGCCAAGCGCGAGCGGCTGCTGAAATCGAGGAAAGCGTCTCCGATGCAAGGTGGTCGGACGCGCGTCGCGCGGCCGTGCGCGCGGCAGCCACGAACGGGCGGTTCGACCGGCTCGCCGCGTTGGTCGATCTGCATCGAATTGAGCTCACCTATGTGACAAATAAGAAGGGCGGCGATCAGATCCTGTCCGCTTTGGAAACCGAAGTGCGGGAAGCGCATGCGGCAATGGGACCTGAATACGCTTTGTCCGCCTTTCAAATGGATCTGATCTCCGGCGGCGTCGACATCGGAGGAATCCAGTCGGTCATCCAAAGGGCGGAACGCGCCTTCGACCCGATGCGCGACGACATCAGCGGCGCGTTGCGAGGAATCGTTGCCACCTCGGCGATTTCACACGGCGTGGACGTCGAAACGTTCAATGCGATGGCATTTGCCGGCATGCCGTCTGACATCGCGGAGTACATCCAAGCGTCATCGCGCATCGGGCGCATACATGTCGGCTTTTCGTTGCTGGTTCCGACCCCGCAGACGCGGCGAGACAGATTCGTCGTTGAAGTTCACGAGTCCTTTCACCGGCTCCTTGAACGGATGATCGCCCCGCCGGCGGTGGAGCGGTGGGCCGATCGTGCCATCGACCGGACAATACCGTCGCTCGTTCAAATGTGGCTGGCTGGCGTGCGCCATCAGGAGCGCTTCTTGGCGGCTTCCTCCGAACAAAAATCGCAAACGATGGTTCCTACGACCGTCGAACAGGTGGAACGCCTTTTGCGGGATGGGAGATCGTTCGACGATTGCGTCGCATTTGTCGTCGAGGCGGTTGGGATTGGCGCAGCGACGGGGGCCCCAACCAATCCGGTCTACTATGCCGATCTTGTGAGGGTCGCCGCCGCCCGGATTCAAGCCGTTATCGCGAGCGGGGACTTCACCGGCCGGCTCAGCGAGTTTTGGGGCAACCCGCTCAGCGGTCTGCAACGGCCGATGACCAGTCTGCGCGATGTCGACGCGGCCGGTCGGATTCGTGCCTCAAATCGCACCCAGCGCAATCAGCCCCTCTCCTGGGAGGAGGTCGGTGAGGCCATGGCCATGGTGCGCAACCGGGGCGTTTCCCGCGGCAGGCGCTCCGCATCCAGTGAATTGGACGGGGAGACCTGACATGACAAATCCTCCAACGATGCAGCGCTCGCGCGGGCAGCTCGCGACCAGCTACGCACCCCATAGTCTCTTCACGTTTGAGGGCGGCTCGGGTGCTTGCATGGCCTTGTCGGCATCGGGAAACCGCAACGCCGAGCTGCGGCCGATTACGCAGCGCATGATCGGAGAACAGATTCAGGAGTATTTTGAAGCATGGGCGGACCGCGCCATGCGGGGCCAAAATCTACGCCATCCCGTGCCGCCGTCCCTCGCAGTGGACAATCGCGTGCTGAGCGATCAGGCGGTTCGCGTTCGGCTCGGTGATCTCGTTTTCCAGGTTCCGGACGTGGTTGGGTATGTGCCGTTCCCGCTCGCATTTTCTTGTACGCGTTGCGGACTGCACCGCGAATGTCGCCGGTTGGACCGCGTGGCGGAAGAAGCGGCGCGCTTCCATCAAGCCTGTCCGACGGGTGCCGCAGGATGCGCAGACGATTGGCAGCAGATTGACGTGGTGCTGACTCACTGGTCGGGCGAGATAGAGGCGATCAGCCCGAGCTATCGATATTGGGACTCTGCGAACGGGCAAGCACGCGACATCGCGCGGTGCGGCTCCTGCGAATCCGATCGTTTCTTCTTGCGACGGCCACCAGGAGCGCTTGCCGGATGGCACTTCGAATGCGTGGCCTGCCGCACGGTGCGACAGATCCTGCAACGCGATCTGCGCACGCTGGAGAGCCTCGGTCCACTTCTTGACCAGAACCAGGCCATCATTGCCGAAATCAACATGGAGCCGGTCTCCTATCGGGCGTCGGCGGCCTATTACCCCCATGGCGACCGACTTCTGGTTTTTGACCAGGACATGTACGTCTCGCTGCTTGGTGCGACACAGATCAACCAGCTCGAGAGCTTTGTCGCCACCACGTATGGCTATCCACCGACGCACCTTACCGACGCGGAAAAAGCGGTGCTGCTGCAAGCCGCCGGTCGGGGCGCGGATTGGGAAAATTATGTGCATATGCGGGCATTGGTCGAAATGCTCGAGACGGGAGGCACCACTCCGCGCGAGATGATCGAAGCCTCGCGAGCGACGCTTGCCCAGCGGGACGAGGAATGGAACGCGACGGTTTTCGCAGGCCGTCAGCAAGCAACCCCTGGGATCGCGACCGCATGCCGGGAGCGGCAACGATATGTGAGGCGGTTCGACCCCATTCGCATGGCCGTGGAACATGAAACGCTGCTGCAGGAGAAGCTGCGCGGTGGTCAACTCAATGACGGCAAGGAGGTCTCCGTCGACGTGACGATCCTCGATCCGTTCCTCATCCCCGATGGATTGTCGGAGCGGGAGATCGATCGGCTGAAAGTCGAAGTTCGCCGCCGTCGGGACCTGCTAGGTATTTCGGAAATGCGTCTGATAAGGGACGTCCGAATCTGCGAGTACACGTTTGCCTATACGAGAACTTCGTCCTCGCCCACGGTCAAACGCGACAAGGCTGGCGACGCCGAGATGCCGGTACGGCTTCGGTTATTTGATCGCGTCGAAGTTGGCGACGCGGCTCGTCATCCCGTGCTCTGCCTTCTGCAATCTAATGAAGGTTTTTATGTGCGGCTCGACGAAGTGACGGTGCGCGAATGGCTCTTGGAGAACGGAGTTGCTGTCGCGCCCGCACCCCCAGGCGTTCGACTCGGCGGAAGCCTCATCGAAGAGTTCGCCGCTCTCGAAAATGATCCGGTCTCCCGTTTCTCGAGATTCCTCGATGAGTACCGACGGGAAGGCGCAGTTCCACGGCAGGCTTATCCGTTCGTCTACACGCTTCTGCACACTATGGCGCATCATCTGATTGGAGTTTCGGCCTCGATGTCGGGTCTCGATCTCGGCTCATTCGGCGAGCACCTGTTTGTCCCTGATTTGGCCTTCCTGGTTTACCGCCGTGGCATGACCATGGATTTGGGCAACCTGTCGTCCATGTGGCGTGACCGCGGGGATCCGGCGTTTGGCAATGAAGTCCTCGACCGCATGATCAATCCGGCCAGTCTTCGATGCGGTTCCGAAAGTGTTTGCAATCACCGCGGCGGTGCGTGTCCTGACTGCGTACTCATCCCGGAGAGTGCTTGCCTAACTCGGAACGAGCTCTTGTCTCGATCAGTGCTTATCGGACGGGGAGCGCCCCGTTGGGACATGCCGGGTGATGTATTGAGCGGGTACTACACCGTTGCGGAACGTCGCGCAGAGCGGCCACCGCCTGCCCATGCGGAGGCCCAATGACTTGGGCGGCGCCAATCGGCGCTGACTTGGCTCGGTCTCTGGTGCTCGGGCTCGGCGCGGACTGTTCGACAGCGGCGGCCCTTGCGCGCGTGATGGCGGGCCGACAAGGTCATGCCATCGACGTCCACAACCTTGCGGATTGGCCAGCTGCTGCGATTCAGCGGGCCACATCGGATTTTGTTACCCGCGGCTGGCTGAGCCGCACGGGTACCGGCTGGCAAATCGGCCCAGGGCAGATGCCATCCGGGCTTGCGTCATTCCTCGACGGCGCCGCCGCGATGCGAGCGATCATGCCGGATGAGGGCATGGCGACAACCGTTGTGACGATGCCTCCCTGGCCGAGTGCAATCGGAGCAGCGTTGCCGACGACGGGATTGGCTTATGCCGCGCTGGTTCCGACCAAAGATACGTTTGAAAAGCTGGCTGATGCCGCTGCCAGCAGTTTTACTATTATGACGCCGTTCCTGAACGACGAGGGTCTGATTATCGCACTTGATTTATTCCGCCGCACACCGGCGCGCCAGCGGCACCTCATCATTCGAAGGTCTGGCTCTGCTCGGGCCGCCGTCGATCGAGGCTGGGCTCACATTCGTCAGTTGAACGTCGATGTTCTGAACTACACGTTGCCGGTCGACGGTGGTTACGAGACATTTCATGCAAAGGTCCTCCTAGCGGATCAAGACCTTGCCTATGTTGGAAGTGCGAATATGACTGCGTTCGCGCGGCATTCGATGGAACTCGGAATTCTCACAGACGGTCGCGCGGCGCGCGTCGTCGCAAGTATTGTCAGAGGCGTGGAGCGCATCGCCACGCCACTTCGGGTGCCGTCCCTGGCCCGAAGTATCTGAGGGAGGCGCTCAATATCGTGGCAGTCGTTGCAAATAACATCCACCCACCGGAACCATCCACCGGTGCTATAGCGTTGGCACGATCGGCCGACGTGATTCCGGCGTTCGACAAGTTTCTTGCCGCATTTCGCAAAAAGAAGCTAAGTCGGTCGAAGGCCTTGCAGGCGTGCCTCAGCCTGATCAAACGCGAGCCCGGCGACCTTCTCAAACTCCTTGAGGCGCTTCCGGCCGCTTGGGCTGATCATGCCGTCGCCAGCGTGTATGCGACATTGATCCCGGTGGACCGTCGCAAGAGGCTAGGGGCGTATTTCACGCCGCCGCACTTGGTAGATCATCTTGTCTCTCGCCTTGCTTCCTATGGGATGGATCCCATCGCGCATCGGCTCCGAGACCCCGCGGCTGGCGGTGCGGCCTTTCTTGTGCCGCTTGCTCGCATCAAGGTATCGGCTTGGAAGAAGCAGGGGCTCGCTGATGGTGAGATCGTGCGCCGGCTGCGCGTTCACTTGGTCGGCCGGGAGATCGAGCCAGATCTTGCTGCGATCGCCAACGCCTTACTAAGGCGAATGCTAGTTTTCGAGTTTCAACTGGCTCCGAAGTCGGTCGCGCGACTGAGACTGGTAAAAGTGGGCGACAGTCTCGATCCCAAGTTCTCTTCGCGCGACGACATCGATCATGAGATAGGGAACCCACCATTTCTTCGTCTGGGCGGATCGGACAAGCGCTTGTCGAGGCCGATTTTTGGCGAGATCGCTTCCGGTAGGGTCAATCTCTACGCGCTGTTTGTAAGACGAGCTCTCGCGGAAGTGCCGATAGGAGGCATGATTGGTTACGTGATTCCTGCGTCCTTTTTGGGCGGTCCGGAATTTGGGTCTTTTCGCAAGCGAGTCCTGCAGCTCGCCGAGGTCCTAGTCGTGGACCTCATCGAAAAGCGGAGCGATGTTTTCCTAGATGCGATCCAAGACGCTTGCTTCGTAGTTTTGCGGCGGCGAGTGGAGGCGTTGGCCGAACCGCCTGCAAGTGTGGCGGCAAGCGGCGTTTTTCGTCGGGACGGAAAGTTCATTTCCAAGGACGTTGCACACATCGAGGCAAACGGAGCGCCTTGGCGACTGCCCGGAGTCGAGCTGGTACGTTCATCCACACTCAAGGACTGGGGGTATCGGGCGACTGTCGGCTATCTTGTGGCCAACCGCCAACCGGAGCGTCTGCACAAGCGAGCAGCCAAGGGGCGGTATCCACTCATATGGGCCAAAGCGATCACTCCCGAGGGAACCTTCGACTTCGAACGGGGTGCGGCCTTCAAAGGCTACGGTTGGGCTGATGCACCTACGGATGCGCCCTATGTGGTTCGCACTGCATGCATAGCCGTTCAGCGAACATCGTCGCGAGGCCAGAAGCGGAGGCTCAATGCGGCTTCCATCTCAAAAGCTTTTATCAGGAAGCACGGCGGTGTCGTTGCGGAAAATCACGTCATCCTACTCGTGCCAAATTCGCTCGATGCGGCGTCACCTGATTCATTGGCGGAGGCGCTGAACAACGCGGCGGCCAGCGCAGCGCTCGATCGTGTATGCGGTTCGGCTTCTATTTCCGTGCGGCTCCTAGAGACGATCAAGCTGGAGGCATGCCCGACCGCTTGCGCGCGCCCGCTACCTGGTCGCTCAGAGACAAGGATCAACCCGCAAATCGCGGTGGCATTATGACGCTCGAGCATTGGGATCAGAATACGCGGAAGTATGTGCTTTACCGGAGCACCGGAGAGCATAGCGAGGATTGTAAGCGCTTTCCCTTTGAAAGAATTCCAAAGCGTGTGTTCTTAGACACCAATGTGATCAACGTGCTGGTGAAGCACTGCGAGCGTGTTTTCGATCACGCGCCAATCCCAGTCGACACCGATCCCACGTTGGCAGCGGACATCGAGGCGCTTATGCACGTGTTCTATGTCGGTGCACGGGCCAACTGGGATATTTTGGGATCGCAAAAGACGCTTGATGAGATCTCTCGCACCAGGGATAGCTCGCTTCGAGGCGATCTCTTGGAATACGCGTTCGGTATCGTAAACCAAGACCTTGATGACATTGATCGCAGATATGCCGCCGATTTTGGGCGCAAGCTAATTGAGGCTCCTTTTGTAGCTGCTCTGCCAGACGCAGCCGATCGCGAGTTGATTGGAAACGCAATAGGATTCGGTTGCGACGTCTTCTGTACTCGCGACTGGGCGACAATCGTGAGCAAGCGGGATCTGTTACGGCAAGTGCCTTTGCGAATTGTGACGCCAGCAGAGTGGTGGGCGCACATACGGCCGTGGGCTGCTTTATGGTGCTAGTTCACGCACACTCGAAGGAAGAGGTTGGATTACCGACAACACCCGTTCGGTATGCCCAATGAGAACGCGCGGGAACCTCATCACCGAGCGTGCCGGGGTAAACTATGTACGCAGTGTAGTGGAGGGTGGGGGCTGTCTCCTGAAAGAAATCAATCTACAGCACGACTTCGGACACGACGCTACAATGATGCTGGTTGTGGATGGTCAGGTTCGACCACGCGAAATCGCGTTTCAAATTAAGTCTGGTGCAAGTTACGTTTCGCCAACTACCTGCGGTCTGCCTGCGACGGCCGCCCACATCTATTTCTGGGCTGAACATGATCTTATTACGCTCGGCGTCATCTATGACCCCGCCGAAAAATCCGCTTGGTGGATAGACTTGCAGACAGCTGCGCGCGAATTTCGAGCGGCAAATCCGAAGAAGGGCACCACATTTACCTTCGCCAAGGGACTCTGGAATCAGTTTAACGACATGGACTTGGTATCAATTTTGATTCCGACGCTTCTTGGGGAGGCTCCGAGCGTTCCACTCGAACGATTATGTTCGTGGGTCATGGCCGATGACATCCAGACCCATGACATTGGTGTTCGAGCGATCCGTGCGCGCTACTATCGCGAGGCCGCGGCTTGGGAGTGTCTGATCGAGGCATTTAGGTCGAGGCCTGCTGAACGACTGACAGTCAATCTCCCCATTGCTTTGGCGAAACTGCTAGGCCACGACGATATTGGCTACTATTCCGATGAGATTCCCAAGGACGTTCGTGCTCCGGCGATTGCGAAGGTTCTGACCTTTGGCACTGATGAGATCGCCAAACTCCTTTCGATGTTGCCGGACAGCGATTTTGAGCGGCCGAGCCTCGGCTACAGTCTGATGCCGCTCTTCGGCCAGAGCGCCGAAAGCCCTCGTATTCTCTCCGCTATTCGTGACAACGACGCGTTCGATCCTGCAGTTCGCCAACTTGCGGGTTCTCTTTTCGACTGGCACCAGCGCGACCCAAATTGGTGGGGCTTTTGGCGCCGAGATGCCGGCAGGCGGAGTTGACTGCGGTACTACCCCCTGTTCGGTGGTGGGCTCGTGTGATAGAAGCGTCGTGACGGTCTTTTTGAGTTCGCCGGCCTCGCTCGGTTTGGGACTGTCCGAGAAAAAATCGACCAATCGTTGTCGATAGTGGCCGAAACCGCGCTGAAGCCAAATCGCGCGATCTCCTTTAAAATCAAAAGCGAAAAATTTTGACGGACTAGCGGTCGGATTTAGACCGTCAGAAGAAATATTTTGCGCTTATAAATCAGCGCGTTACGATGCATTGAGATAATCAGTGCGAGTGAGAGGTGGGTAGTTCAATGAAATTATCATTATAATTCAATAGCTTATAAAATTACGGAATCATGACGCTACGTCGTCAGTTCAGGCGCTATGTCTTTGCAACATGTTGATTACGAAGAGATTTTTGAAAGGTCAGGCAGTTTGCGCCGGACGATTTGACGGTATTTCTGACGGTCTTTTTTAAAGCGCACCTGTGCCGAAACAGAAAGACCGTCAGATTTGAACCCTAGCGCTGACAGTCTTTTCTGGGTCGGCTCAGTTCTATAAAACGTACTGTAAGGGGGTAATTTATAGCCTTTTCGGCGCTTTTTCTCGACGGAACCGGTGAGTCGTGCTGGGCCTTGAAATGGCCGGGCATTGGCCGTACATTTGAGGCAGGAGAAATTGCCCATGGCAAACGTAGCCTCGAAATCAGCCCGCGGTCGGACCCGCGCACAGCGTCTTGAGACACGGGTGACGGCGGAGCAGAAGACGCTTATCGAACGTGCGGCGGCCCTGCAGGGACGGACGGTCACAGACTTCGTACTGACCAGCGTTCAGGATGCTGCACGGCGGGCAATTGAGGAACACCAGCAGCTCGAACTGTCGGTGCGCGACAGCCAGGCGTTTGTCGATGCGTTGCTGAATCCAAAGCCCGTCAACGATCGTTTGCGTGACACGGTGCGCCGTTATCGCGAAGCTACTGGCGTATAGCTTGTGCAGGGCGGGCCGGAGGGATCGCTTCGGGTCGAGGCGCTTGGTCCGCATCACGATCGCAACTCATTCGTCAGTGGCGTCGAACCACTTGATCGCTATTTCCGCAGCCAGGCCGGGCAGGACGCCCGCAAGAACATGGCAGCGCCATTCGCGCTTGTGCTGCCAGACGGTGCCATCGGCGGCTACTACACTCTTTCGGCGACAGGCGTGAAACTTACCGAATTTCCGGTCGACATCACGCGTAAACTTCCCAAGTATCCACTCGTTCCGGCGACGCTATTGGGCCGCCTCGCTGTCGACCAAAACTATCGTGGACGGGGTTACGGTCGCTTCCTGCTTGCCGACGCTCTGTTTCGGGCAGTCCGCAGCGAAATCGCATCGTTCGCCGTTATCGTCGACGTAAAGGCTGATGCAGCCCGCCGCTTCTATGAGCGTGAGAGCTTCCTGCCGTTTCCGGATCAACATCTGAGGCTGTTCCGGCCGATGACCGACATCGCGAAGCTGTTCGAATCAAAAAGCGGTGGCTGAAGGAACAGGGGGCGAAGGATGTATTTCACTGTCTTAGCTCATGGTGTGCGCACTCCTGCCCATTCGGAATCGAGGGCCTTTCTCCTCATCGATAATTGGGACGACTGGTTCAAGTACAACACCATGTACACCCTCATCGTGTACGACGATTCGGGCGAGCGACACTCGATCGGCAGCGTCAAGATCGGGCAGTTCGGGATGGAGGAAGGTCAGCGCCGGGCCGAGATCCCTCAGAACTTCGATGCACTGGACGACCGCTTCTTCTCGCTCGGTCAGGATGACAGCTACTATGAAGCACTCAACGCGCTTGGTCCCGAAGAGCGTGATCGAATATTACGAGCGCTGAAGGACGTCTCGCTTGACGTGGACCTGTTCCAACGCGCGTTGAACGAGAAGGTCACGGGCGTATCCCTGCTGAGGGCCGTCACGCCGGCGAGCGTCCAGGGGCAATTCCATCGCATGACTCGAGGCGGCGCCCGTCTATCTCGTTACAATTTCAGCTACACGGCGCCAAAGCCGGCTCGGTCGCGGATCAATCCAGTTCGCCTCGAGTTCGAGGTCGAACCGGAGTCGGAGCCGCCGACCAATATTCATGTGCTGATCGGCCGTAACGGCGTGGGCAAGACTCGCTTGTTGAACGGGATGACGCGGGCGTTGGTTGGCGCCGAAAGCGAAGACGAGGATGTAGGCTCGTTCGAAGGCACGACGGAAGACCTGCTCGATGAGCGTCTGTTCGCCAATCTCGTGTCCGTAACGTTCAGCGCATTCGATCCCTTTGGCCCACTGCCTAGCCGCCAGGACAAGTCAAGTGGCGTCCAGTACGCTTACATCGGACTTCGGCGGACGGGGTTGGGCGAGGACGGCAAGCCTCACCCACCTCGGACGCCGGATCAGTTGTCGTCCGTATTTGGCAGCAGCGTCTGGCTCTGCCGACAGGGCGCGCGCGCAAGTCGATGGCGGCGTGCGCTGGAGATGCTTGAGGCGGACCCGATCTTCAAGGACGCCGAAGTCGCGTCGCTCGCCGGCAACGACTTACCGGAAAAGGAATTTCGGACGCGCGCGCGCGCGCTGTTTGGCAAGCTGAGCTCGGGGCACAAAATCGTGCTGTTGACGATCACGCGCCTGGTCGAGACCGTCGAGGAACGCACGCTCGTTCTGCTCGACGAGCCGGAGGCTCACCTACATCCGCCGCTGCTGTCGGCGTTCGTGCGCGCACTATCGGATCTTCTCATCAACAGGAACGGGGTAGGTATCATCGCCACGCATTCCCCGGTCGTGCTGCAGGAGGTGCCGAAGAGTTGCGTCTGGAAGGTTCGCCGCACCAACGTTCGCGTCGAGGCGGACCGGCCGGAGATCGAGACCTTCGGTGAGAATGTCGGGATCCTCACGCGCGAGATATTTGGGTTGGAGGTCACCGACTCCGGGTTTCACAAGATGCTGCGCGATGCGGTGTCCGATCGCGATACTTACGACGAGATCGTCGAACACTTCGGCGGCGAGCTTGGCGGAGAGGCAAAGGCCATTGTCCGAGCACTCATCGCCGCTCAGACTACCGACGATGATGCCTGATGTTGAAGCTCGACCATCCCGCGTACTCGGCCGAGGACACGTTTGCGGCATGTATAAGTCGCGTCCGCACTCCGGCGCTCAAGGCGCGGCTGATGTCCGCGACGCAATCGATCATCGACGCGTCGGATGCCTATGAGATCGCCGCCGAGGCTCAGACACTGGATCAGATCGTCCGCTACCCGCTGGTCAACGGCACGGTGACTACGGCCGAGATGGAAGCTGTCTACACGGATCGCATGGCGAAGCAGAATACGCCGGGCCGGCCCATCTATGACGACATCTTCGCGGCAGCTAAGGGACGTTGTCCGTTGTGCGCCCACCGCGCGGTGACGACTCTCGATCATCATCTCCCCAAGGCGCACTACCCGGCGCTCGCCGTGGCGCCACTCAACCTCGTTCCGTCGTGTAGCGACTGCAACAAAGCCAAGCTTGCGCGGGTGCCGAATGCGCCGGAAGACGTTTCGATCCATCCCTATTTTGACGACGTGGACAGCGAAAGGTGGTTGTTCGCCGAGGTTCTGGAGGTTGCGCCGGCATCGATCCGGTTTCGGGTTGAACCGCCAGCGGCATGGGAGGCGCTTCTCGCGGAGCGCGTTCGAAGGCATTTTCGAGGCTTGAACTTGTCGGCTCTGTATGGATCAGAGGCGGCAGAGGAGCTCCTCAACATTCGACATCTGCTGGCCGCCATCCATGCAACTGGGGAGGCCGACGAAGTGCGGCTCTATCTTGAAGAGCACGCGGAAAGCTGCCTCGCGGGGCGCCTCAATGGTTGGCGTGGGGCCACCTATGAAGCTTGGGCAGAGAGCGGCTGGTTCTGCGACGGTGGTTTCGCAGAGGTCGGTTAATGACCCGGGTCCATTGGGTCGCGCGCTTTCTCGGACGTGTTCACGCCGGCCGATAAATCTGCGCCATCCCGCCCGCGGGAAAGGTCTTCGAGCTCATCAGGTCGCTGATGGCGATCGCCGCCGCACCTTGAAAACGCTGCTCTGCATTCAGAAGGTCGAACCCCGTGTATCCGCTCTCATCAATCCGAAAGTACTCCATAATTCGATCCCTTGAGAACGATTTCTTCCGGCCTTCACTTTAACTATGCCATTTGAGCGTCCAACGCGATTGAGCTGATCCCGACGGGGAATAAGCGGCGTCGGCGGTCCAGAGCGTCCAGCTCTGCAATGTTAAGTCAGCCAGAGATCGTCAGGCCCGAGATAGCTCAAGTCGATCTGACCGACCGCTGGAGCGACCGCGGCGCGGACAAGACCGCGCCGATTCGGGTTGAGTGGATGATTGAGTACGCCGAGCGCGAGGCCGTCCGCCGATAGGACCACTGATTGGTCATTCCAATGATGAAGGGCGACGGGCGTGCCATGCGGCGCCGGCGCCGCGTTCCATTGTACATTGGCGCGATAGCGCCTCTCAGCCCAGGTGCGGTTATCACGCGGCGCGAAGTCCTGGGTGAATTCGAGCCACATAGCTCTGGTCTCCGGGGTCGGCCAATCGGGTTGTGCCGACCAAGCGGCGATGGCTGGCGATCGCAGCCACATCCGCAGCTCTTGGCCAGTCGCGAATGTCGCGCCCGTATCGTTCACAGCCTTGATGGCGGCGAGCCGCGAGTTGAATCCGGCCTGAATCAAGATAGAGGCGGAGCGATTCATCGTTCCGGTCTCGACCGCGGGCACGGCCAATCCAAGTTCGAAATCGTCCAAGGCAAGCCCGAACTGTCCGACGACGTCGCCGTTGGCGGCGGCACGAACCCGCAATGCTTCCATCGCCCACGGTAGGCGATAAACGAGACCACCCTCGATGAATTGCAGGGCATCGCCCTCCTGGCCGGCGACGATGCCGGCGAGCGAGTGTCCCAGCAGCCAGCACCGCAGGATGGCTCGCCAGTTGTCGGGAAACGGATCGGGTGTGAATGGATAAAAGGCAAATACGCGTTCAGCGAGCGCGGTGATGGCCTGGATCGCGGCTTCTGCGTCCGCTTCAAAGAGTGCGGCGTTGGCCTGGACCAAAAGCAGATTGGCATCCGGTGCTGCGGCATCAAGAGCGTGGCCTGCCTCAAGGCCAAGACCGGCGAGGAAATAACCCCGGCGCGTGGCAGGCGTGGAGCGAGCCCAGATGAAGCGGCTGCGGGTCAGCAGCGCGGATCGGTAGGCATTCCGAGACGCATCGTCGACTCGGAGGAGCCGCCGTTGCCACAAGGACGACTGTAGGATCGCATCCAGCGCCGGCTCGATTCCGTCATCGGGAACGTCTGTTTCTCCGATCAGGCTCAGGATCGCGGTATCGAGGGTGGCGAGATGCCGCTCCCATTCCTTCAGCGCCCGTTCGCGCTTGTCGGCTTTCTCGCCCGGGACCTCGGGGAAGGTCCAAGCGGCGGCGTTGTTGACGACGTAATCCATCAAGTGATTGAGGTCTCCGCCGATGCGGGCATGCATTCGCGTGAGCAGAGCCAGAATAAGCTGGATCAGTCCGCTCTCCATCTCCCGCGCGCCGAGGTCTTCGATCAATACGACCCATTCGTTGTGCTTCTTGTTCCTCGTGTCTTCGAAGATGGGATAGAGCACAAGGCCTTCGACATCGACGTACGCGCGTCCCGCTCGGCCGATGACGTTCTTGAATTCCGAAACCTTGATCCGTTCACCGCTGCGGTAGAGCGAATGCATTACGATCGCGGTCGCCGAAAGATTGAGCCCCTGGGCAAGCGTTGGGGACGAAATCGTAACTTTCAGAATCCCGTCGCGCAGGAGGCGTTCGACTTCTTTGCGATAGGCAGTGGGTAACGCGCCGTGGTGCAGCGCTACCCCAAGTCGGAGGCATTTGAGGATATCGCTATCGGTGCCGAGCCACTCCTCGCCGAGGGCGATAGCTGTTTGCAGCAGAGCCGGATCGACGGCGAGCAAGGACCTCAGCGCACCCCGTTCATGCAGATCGACGATGACCACGGCGAACGGTTCGACGCTCCGGCGCTCCGGGCAATAGATTAGGACCGTCTGGCCGTCGCCTACGAGTTGCCAGGCGGTGGCAAGACTCAGCTCCCGCTGATCGTCCGGGAACAGTCGTGTGCGCAGCCTCTTGGGCCGAATGAAGAGAGGTGGTGCCGCTCCGGCGAGGAAGCGAGGCACGAAGGGGCGCTCTTCGCCCACGCGAAGGTTCATCCGGGCGGTTGGGGAATTCCAGATGACCTCGCCGAAGCGCAGCCGAGTTGGTCGCCAGTCATGTTTGATTGCGCCGCCGGGGCGGTCGCGGCGGAGCCATGCGGAGAAGTCCTCCAGCTGGTCACCATCTGGGAGGATTGCCGAGAGACACACAATTCGGCGTTGATCCGCATCCTGGCGCCGGAGGAGGCGCTGAATCTGAACCTCGTACCGAACCTCGCGTTCGCCTGGGCCAATCATATGGCCTTCGTCGAAGACCAGGAGGCCGACGTTATCGAGCAGGGAGGGATCGTTGCGCAGAGCAAAGTCGAGCTTCTCGGGCGTGGCGACCACTATATCTCGTTCGCGGATCGCATCCTCGTCGAACCCGGACACGCCGATACTGCCGTAGAGCGCCGAGATTGTTTTCCCGAGCGGACCGAAAGTGCGCTGGAGAGTAGACTCGGTCTGAGCGGAAAGCGCGCGAAGCGGTGTAACGAACATGACGCGGCGGCCGCCGGCGAGACACCGGAGAATGCAGAGTTCGGCAATGCGCGTTTTGCCGGCGCTTGTCGGCAGCGAGACGACCAGGTCGTCGGACTGGTCCACGGCGCGAGCAGCGGCCGCTATCTGGGAGGGCCACAGGTCGACCTCCGCCTTCGGACGGCGCCCCAGCGACGCGACGAGTAGTTCACGCAGGCCCAGCCATGCTGGTGCGGGACTGCCGCCGGCGGGGAGCAGCGGTAGCTTCTCGTGGAAGGTGTTGGACCATAGATCAGATAGCAGATGGATCGCCACGCAGTGTGCCCACCATTGCGGCAGAAGGTTGAACTCGGCACAGATGCCGAGGCTTTCGCGGAGTTGGCCGATGGCGCGATCAACAAGCGCCCGCTCGCCTCGGTCGAGCGCCAGTAGGAACATGGCAAACGCGCCGAAGAAACTGTCGGTCAGGGCGAGATCGAGCCCTTCGAACAGAAAGTCGCGGCCATCTCGCTCGGCATCCCCTGCGGCGTCTTGCTGGCCAAGCCGCTCCTGAATGAGACCGGTGATCCGGGCGTCCGAGCCTCGTCCGTCGAGGCGGAAGGCGTATACCTGAGCGCGTAAAGCGGTGATATCTCGGCGCATGAGCAGCGCGAGAGACTGTTCAATGGGCGAAAAATTCTCGTCGGCGGCTACAATGGCGAGCAATGAATAAGCGCGGGCCGAGAGGTGCGCGAGGTGATAGCTCGCGGCGGCCATGACAAAGTGGAAATCGCGGTCGACCTCTTGGCGGTCGCCTTTCGCCATGACCGCCTCCAGAGCGGATGCCGCCTGTTCGAATGCGACGTGGGCCTGGCTTGGGTCGCCGCCCATCTCAAGCAGGCGCAAGCCTAGCCCGAGAAGGGCGTAGGCGTAGCTGTGGAGGTCGAAGCTGAGCTGCGGCGAGAAAGCCGGGGCGCCCGCGGGCAGAACGCCTTCGCGCCAGATCATGGCGCGGGCCTGGCCACGCGCAATCAGTCGGCCGCGGAATCCGGTAGCTGTAGCGTCATTGATGGCTGTATTGATCGCGTCAGGGTTGGTTGGCATCGGCGATTATCTGCGCATAGACGGCGCCGACGAAGGCGGCATGGCCATTGACATGAAGGCCGACGCCCCATTGGCCGACGGGGCCAGGATAGGCTTGTAGCGATTGCGCCAGGAGCGCCTGCGGCGCATTGCCCGAAAACGTGAATAGCAGATGCCGGACACTGTCTACAGGAATGCCATGTCGCAGGAGAGCGTCATCGATCGCGTCGACCAAGGGAAGGTCGTTTCCGAGCTCGAACAGCCTAGCCGAAATGAAAGACAGCGCATGTGCGGACGGAAGGCCGCCATCCTTGTCCAATCCAGCGCGCGCTTCTGTCAGCGTCTGCGCACGGAGTTCTATCCGACTCTTGGCCTCGGTCTTCAGAAAGCGAAGCCGCTGGGTTGCGGGATCGTGGATCATGCCGATCACGTCGTCACCGCGCATTGCCATGTTGCGGTGGTCCTTCCAGCGCAGGCGCTTGATGGGCGCGCGATAGCCGCCGCTTTGTGCGTCGATCCACTCAGTAGCGTAAATCTCACCGAGATCGCCCGACCGGATCTGCGGCGTCTGAGGCAAGAGGTCGGTGATCATCTTGGCGGCCTCGGGCTTCCCGAGACGCGCCAGCGCACGAGCGACGCGCTCTTCCGCCGCATAGTGAGCCGGTACGGCGGCGGCGGTCGCCTGAACGCCGGTGGCCGCATCAGCAGGCCTACCGGTCATGACGCGGACGTGGTGATTCCCGACCGGCGTATCGGCCGAGTTGCACCAATCGTTAAACTGGACCATCCGCGCCCTCCCAGTCAGTTCAGAAAGAGATCGCGAACGCGGAGGAACGGCAGGCCAGTCTCGGCGGCCCTTCGCACCTTTCGCTCAAGGACCTGGTTGAGAGAGATTTTGCGGTCGAGCATTTCGTAGAGGTCCAAGCCGTCCATGCAGATGACGCGCTTGCCTCGGCCGAACGCCGTAAGTCCGTCTTCGGTGAATCCACTATTGCTGACAAAGAGGCCGCGCGTCCAAGCGGCCTTTTGCTCTATCTTGCCGTGAAAGGTGTGCAGCTCGGCGACACCGATCGGTTGGCCGCGCCACTTGGCCTCCAGTAGGTAAGTCTCGCTGCCAAGGAGAAAGCTTCCGTCGATCTGCTCGCCCCGAAGCCGAAAGGGATCATGAGCAACTAGGCCGAATGCATCGAACAGCTCTTTGAGAAACCCCTCGAACGCGTACCCGCGGGTTTGCGGCGAAAGCGACGTAACCTGGATCAGGTCGGCTTTGATCTTGGCGATCTTGATGGGATCTGTCGCCGGCATCGTTGTGGCCGCCTGCGCCGGCGATGTCGCGGCTCCTCCCCCGAGCCGATCGACGAGCGCACGAAAGCGTGCTTCGGCTTCTAGCACCGGGTCCTTTTGGCCAGTGCGGGCTAGATGCTCGCAGCGATGTTCCCAAAGGGCGTGCAGGGTTCGGACCGCCGTCGGGTCGTGGCACTTCTGCAGGAAGCAACGGAGCCGCTTGCCTTTCGAGCCACCATGCTCCGCATAATTCGGGTCGTCGATGTTGACCTGGAGTTCGGTGGCGAAGAATTGTGAGAAGCTCGCATCCGAAAAGTCCAACACGAAACCGCGCCCTCGAACAAAGTCGACCAGGTCGTCTACAAGACGCAAATCGATTGATCTGATCGAGCTAATGGCCGTGAGCTCCTAGAGCGCATTCAAAACTGACGTCCTCAAAATCCTTTTCGTGATCGGCAATGACCACGCAGTCGTCGGCGTTGCTGAGCGTGGGCTGGCGCACTCCGGCAGGCGTGAGCTTTATGAGATTGAGGTTCGTGTCGAGCCGGATATTCGAGCTGCATCGCGACGACGTTGGTGGTGGGTTCACCTCGCGTGCTTGTCCAGAGGCTCCTTGAAGATGAAGGGTGTGCCCGGACCGGTCGCGGTAAGCGGCGTCGGGGGTCTGAGGCACCTCGCGGATGCTTGCATCCTCAATCTCGGAAACCTCGAGATCGACGGTCGGGCTTGAAACGGGGCTCGCAGATGCGGGATCGAAGCTATGGATGAAGGTCCGCGTCATAGCGCCAGCGCCCGTTTGAGATCGTCGTGCTCAAAGGCGCTGGCCATGCGGGTGACTTCGGCGGAGCGAGCGCCTGCCTCCTTCGCGGTTTCCCGCCAGGTCGACGTCACGACGGCGACCTCCTTGATTATGGCTCGTGCCGCCGCGACGCCGAGACCGAAATATTCTGAAGCCGCTTCGAGAAGGTCGATCGAGCAGGTGCCTTCATCCAGATCGATGTTCGTCGTCAGCACACGAGCCTTGAGGTCGGTCGGCACGGGGTTGAGATCGTAGGCAGGGGAGAGCGACCAGCCGGCCTTGCCGAGCCAGAGGAAGCCATGATTGCGGAGGTGATCGTCGACATTTGAGATCAGCACATTGAAGGCCACGCGACGATATAGCGCCTGAGCGTCGGTCTTCGCTTGAGCCCCGTTCTGCGTGAGCGCATCGACGATCTCGGGATAGCTGCCGCGCTCACCGTCCTTCGACCCGGTCATGGCCATGGCGGAGAGGAAGGGGATGCGAATGGCGCCGGCCCTGTCGAAGCGCCGCGACAGAAGCACCGCTTTGCCGCCGATCTGCAGCAATTCGTGGTTGGGCGTGGCGATGCCGGCGCGCCCGGCGAGGCGCAAGGCGATCTCCTCCCATGTCTCCATGCTGTAGTCGTCGGTCTCCTTGGGGAACTTCGCGATGGAGAGACGCCCGTGCTGATCGATCACCGACGCCTTGGGGCGCGCGCCGCCAAGCGACGATCCGGGCGCGAAGATGATCTGTAGATCCTCGTCAGTCTCCTCATCGCGCAGGATGCGCTCGGTCACGGCAAGGAGACGTCCGAGCTCGATCGGGGCGGGCACGCCTGCGCGAAGCGGCGCTTGGAACACGTCCTCGCCCGCCCAGCGGAAGCGAAGCGCGCCAAGGCGGGTCTCATCGGCGACGCCGAGAAGATAGTCGCTCTCGGAGAGGGTTCTGACCGGGCGGCCTTCGCGCTCGGCGAGGCGCCGTTCGGCGCGCTGCATGAGGCGGCGCCCCCAGGTGTCGGGCGCCGAGTCGCCGATGGATCCGAAGATGGCCTGTCCAGCCGGCGGCGCGAACCCACCGCGGGTCAATGCGAGAGCAGGCTCTATCGAGAAGCGATCCGGATCGACGAGCCATTCTGGCGCGTACTCGAAGACAACGGTTTCGTTGCCTCGCACCCTGTTGCTGCGGGCCAAGCCGACGGGACGGGTGCGTCCTTCGAGGTCGATGTGGACTTCGATATCAGCCATGGTCCGGCGACCCTGGAGTGCGCTTGATGCGGACACGCTTTGGCAGGTCGGCGCTGGCCAGGGCCTGGCCGACACTGTCGCGGCTGATGTCGGCGATCTCGCTCAGGCCATCGAGCAGGCCAAGCGCCTGCAGGACGGCGGCATAGATGCCGATGCTAACATTGGCGTCGCCCGCTTCGACCTTTTGGAGGGTCGAACGGGACGTGAAGGCGCGCTCGGCCACCACGGCCATAGGCAGTCGCCGGCGACGACGGGCGTCGTGGATATCCGCGCCCAGCTTACGCAGGACGCGCCGCACCGCGGCGGGTGGGTGGTGTGGCGTTGGCATTTGCGTTCTTCGTGCTACTGAAATTGGCTTTTATGTAGCACCAAGATTACAATTTTCCTACTGGGAAGAGGGCGTTCGCTGGCGGATCGGTGTCTTTGCCGGAGCGGTGGCAGTGGTTTGCGGCGAACTGCCTTGCGCCAACGCATCCGGCATGACCGGAAGCGCAGAGCGGGGGTGAGCCCAAGAGGATGAGGCTCCCTTACCCCTATATTTTGCGGATAGTGCTTCCCTCACGGCTACATCTTGCGGTACGTTCGCCTATTGTTCCGCAATGCCGATTCGAGGCAGAACACGCCATGAGTCACGAAGATACCCTGCGCGAGCTTGTATCGATTCTCAATCCCCAAAACGAGGCCCGCCCAACGGTCTTATTGGGAGCGGGCGCGTCGTTCTCATCTGGGGTGCCGCTCGCCAACGAGAGCGTCAAGCGCATCGCGCGGCGCTATTACGCGGAGCGCATCAGTGGAAAGGTGCTGCCAGAACAGGTCAAGACTTCCGAATGGTTGGCGTGGCTTGCCGACCAGACCTGGTTCATCCGCGATCCCGCTAGGCTGTCCGAGAATTTCCCGCTCGCTGTAAAGCACCTGCTGACCCCGCAGGCGTATCGGCAGAAAGTTCTACTCGACCTCATTGCGCCTGATGGCGAGATCGGCGCCGGTTATCGCCATCTCTCCGAACTCGTGCTTAGGGGGCTTATCGGCACGATCCTGACTACAAATTTCGACATCTGTCTGCCGCGCGCGCTGAACGACAAGCGTCCTCACATTCGTCACGTCGCGGAAGTCAACCGCGGACCTGATGACTTCCGCGAGTTTGACATCTTCAATCGGGCGCAGATCGTCTGGCTGCACGGAAGGGCGGAGCAGTACACGGACAAGAACCTGACGGAAGAGGTGCAGCAACTCGACCCGAAACTCGTCGGGGTCGTGCTACCATTGCTGCAATCGACGCCGCTCATTGTGGTCGGCTACCGCGGCGCAGAGCCTTCGATAATGAAGTGCCTACTGGGAGAGGCGGGCGATCTTGCTTTCAAGAAAGGCATCTTCTGGTGCCATCTTGGCGGCGATTTGCATCCGAATGTTGAAGCGCTTCGGCAGCGCTTGGGCGGCAATTTCAAGCTCTGCGAAATCGATGGGTTCGACGAACTGTTCGCCGACCTGGATAAGAAGCTGGCACGCCAACAGAGAACGCTGGGTGCGCCAGCGGCCGCGGAATCCAGGGATTTCGACGATCGGCCGATGGAGGGCTCGACGGTCGCTGATCTCGACCTGGATCTCGCGTTGGGTACGGCCCATGAATACTCACAGAAGCTCGGACTTCGGGAGCCGTCCGCCGCGACCCTGAGGCCGTTCCTCCGGGAGCTCGGCCTCCTGGTCGACGATGACGGTGTTGAACGCCCCAGCATCGCGGCCATTCTGCTCTTCGGCCGTGAGCCGCAGCGATTTCTACCGCATGCCGTCGTGACCGTGACGATCGACGCCAAGAAGCGCAAGGTCATCACCGGCAATCTGCTCCAGCAGCGAAAGGATTTGCTCGAATGGGCTGAGCAGAAGGAGGTGAACCCCACGCTCAAGGTCAAGGTGCGCGATCGTCACGAGGAGCGGCGGGCTTACCACGAGCGGGCGCTCGTCGAGCTCTGCGTCAATCTTCTTGTTCATCGCGACTATGCCGATGTGCGGCCCGCTACCATCGAGGCTCAACCGAACGACCGAATAATCTTCCTGAACCCGGGACGCCTGCCGGAAGGCGTAGCCGAGGAAGTGAAGATGGATGTCCATGGCCAGTTCGATCCTATTCGCGAGCTAACTTCGCCGCGCAACCGCGCGCTCTGTGACGTCTTCTTCGGTATGAGTGTCATGGAGCGGGCCGGTACGGGTCTGTCCGACGTGCTCAGTTTCGCAAAGGAAGGTGACGGCACGGCGGTCTTCAGCGTGCCGCCGGGAATGGACGACTTCCGGGTGGAAATCTATCAGCCAAGAGCGTCGGGCAAGTCGTCCTTGGTCGCCCGTGACACGCGACCGATCGGCACATACATCTTGAACCTGATGCCATTCGCGTCGTTGCCCGCGGTAGTGTCGAGAGTAAGGGTGTCCGGGACGCTTGAAGTGGTTTCGCGCCACGTGCCTCTCAACGAGATCGGCACGGTGTTGGTGTGGGGAGACGAACTTTGGTCGTTTGCGCCGGCTGCGTTACTGCATGCGGTGCTCAAACCCGTCATGATCGAGGCCATGGTTCGGGAAAGCCCGAGAGGGGAGATCGAAACCGATCCTGATCTAGCGCGAGTGCTATCATGGCTACTCCGGAAGCACTTCGAAGGCCAGCTGCGGCGGCTGCACAACCGCGGCCTGATGATCGAAACCGAGAGACGCACCAACAGGCGCGCATATTTCTTCGGCGAGCGCGGGCCGCGGCTGCTGGTTTACGACACGCCGGTTCGGCGCGGAGTGGAGCGGGAGGTCGTGAAGCAACGCGGGGAACGGCCGCGCGTGTGGTTTGAGAACGAGGGCATCGCCTACGAGATTGCGCGACTCGGATCGCTGTGGGGTGTCCGGGTGAAACCATTCTATATGTTTACCGGTCCAGACGCGCAGACACCGCTTCCCGGTTACGCCAGGACGGCGAAAGCCACGCGGCGGATGAAGTACGACCGGAACCAAAGTGTCGAAAGCGACCTCACATTTTGGGCCCGGTTTATCTCTCAGGGCGCGCCCGTGCTGAACCTCGGGCAAGGACCGGTCGAGGAT
The DNA here is from genome assembly GCA_036489975.1 of Roseiarcus sp. Classification (GTDB taxonomy): domain Bacteria; phylum Pseudomonadota; class Alphaproteobacteria; order Rhizobiales; family Beijerinckiaceae; genus Roseiarcus. The sequence continues at coordinate 8,885 of DASXES010000034.1, read as the reverse complement.
CTGCTGCTCGAAGGCGCATTTGTTTCCCTCGACGTTCCAGAGGAAGGGCTGATTGATGGCGACGGCGATAAAAATCAAATGCCTGCCTGAGCCCGAGTTGCAGTTTAGCAACGGGCGGCGGGATGTCGATCCTCGCCGGGCACTCGCGGCGAACGGTCCTGCGGACCACCGTGGAATGCGGACCATTCGCGTGGGCCTAGTCGGGTTAGCCGACGAGGTGAACGCGGCGCGCGCTTGGATCGCGACGTCGGCGGCCTTCCGGCCGGCTCGGGAGCGCAATGCGCGACGTTTCCGTGACTGGCCAGGGTGTGAGAAGGCGCTTGGAGCAAAGTTTGAGATCGACGCTCAGTTCGTGAGAACGATCGACAAGTCCCAACACGACCGGTTTTTCCGCGAGCACATGAGGGCCACCGAGTTCGATACGTTGGTGGAGCTCTTCGAGGGCCCCATCAGCAGCATGTTCGGTGACGTCCGTCCGGACTGCATCGTCGTCTGTATACCGGATGCCTTGGGTGATCTGCGCGTCCAAAACCCTGAACTCTCCGCGAGGGAACGCAAGGCCTTGGAAATCCTCAAGCGCGAGGAGGAAAGCCTGCAGGGCGACTTGTTCGCGCCGACGGAAGAGGAGCTTGCGGAGGCGGAGGCGTTACGCACGACCGCCGAAGACCTGCTCTTCCGTTCGTTCTATCGCGCGCTCAAGGCGAAAGTGCACAAGTACGAAAATGCAGTGCCAATCCAGGTGCTACGCCGGAGCACAATCGACCGACCTGAAGACACAGGCCACAGCCAAGCCACGCGAATGTGGAATTTCGCGACGGCGCTCTACTACAAGGCCGGCGGTCTGCCCTGGCGGCCGGCCGATCTGCCTGAAGGGGTCTGCTTCATCGGAGTATCGTTCCACCACCTCAAGAAGCGTGGGGGGCACCTCGTCTACGCTAGCGTGGCACAGGCGTTCTCGTCGGACCATGAACCGTTCTGCCTGAAAGGCGCCCACATCGACCACGACCAGCGGAGAGACCGTCAGCCTTATCTGAATAAGGACCAAGCGTTCGCGATGATGCGGGACATACTGCACGGCTATGAACTGCGTACAGGCGTGAAACCGAAACGCGTCGTCGTGCACAAGACTTCGATGTACCAGCCGGAGGAGGAGGAAGGCTTCCGCAACGGGACCAAGGGCATCGTTCCCAGCTGTGATCTCGTTTGGCTACGACAAACGTCCTTCCGTCTCGTCCGAAAGGGCACCGAAGAGCCCTGGCGCGGTACGCTCTGCCAGATCGAAGGCGAGTCCTATTTGTTTACGAGCGGATACGTGCCCTGGTGGGACGAATTTCCGGGGGCCCACATTCCGGCTCCGATCCAGATCGGATCGGCAGGCCCGACGGACATCGAAGCGCGGTCCAGAGAAATACTCATGTTGTCTAAGATGAATTGGAATTCCAGCGACGGCATCACGCGCCTGCCCGTTACTCTGCTGTTCGCGAAGAAGGTGGGGGAGATAATGACGGAGCTTTCCGACAACGTGATGCCGAATCCCTCGTTCCGATTTCACACGTAGGCAGGAAGCAATCCGATCAGACGGCGATTGTGAGCAAGAATCTCCGACCTCTGGTCAGGATCGTGATCGACCATCAACCCGTGCGACCAGGTAGAGCCTCCTGATGTGGCAGGAGACAATAGATCGTGCTATAGGAGTTGACGGTCTTTTTTCCTCGTGCCCCTCTGCGGTGCTCGGGAGGCAAGCCGGAAGGAATCGACCGATCGATAGCGATAGTTGTCGAAGCCGCGCAAAATTTGAATCGCGCAATTTTCCCTTTGAAATCAAAAGCGAAAAATTTTGACGGACTGGCAGTCGGATTTAGACCGTCGGAAGGAATATTTTGCGCTTATAAATCAGCGCGTTACGATGCGTTGAGAGAATCGAGTGGGCGCGGCAGTAGCGTTGCGCCGGATAACCTAGAATACCATGGAGTACTACGGCGTAGTTCGCTCCCTCAATTGACTTCGATTGATCTCAAACGCTGGACGATCATCTTTCGCCTCGCGTCCCGCGAGCGGCCACGCTGGACAACCGACGCTCCCTATCGGGAGACTGAGGCCGCGATCGATGCGGCTCGGGCACACGGCGTGCTCGCCGTGGAAATGGAAGCAGCGGCGCTCTTGCGTTCGCCACTGCCATGCATCGATCCGTCGTGTGCTTCGCGCATGTCTCCAATACCATGGCTCAGACTGAGGGCGATTTCGAAAAGGGTGATGCCGATGGGGCTAAGCGCTGACGGTCTCTCGGCGGCAGCCATTGCATGCTGGCCGTGCGGAAAGAAGCGGCTTTTGGTCGCTTCGCCCTCCGGTGTGGGTGCGTGGATTAAGGCTACAAGCATCACGATTCCGTCTGCTCCTGCGCATACCGGGTGGGCCGCTGTCCGACATAGCGGGTGAATGCGACGCTAAATGTGCTTTGGGAACTGTAGCCAACGCGTTCCGCAATTTCAGCGATACTGCCTTCCTTCCGCCGCAGCAGATTCTTTGCCAAAGCCATGCGCCAGGCGAGCAGGTATGCCATGGGAGAGACGCCCACGGCGCGGCTGAATCGCTCAAAGAACGCCGAGCGGGAGAGAGCCGCCTCTTTCGCCAGTTGCGCAATTGTCCACGGCTGAGTCGGACTCTCGTGCATTCGTCGTATCGTAACCGCAAGGCGTGCGTCGGCGAGCCCATGCAACAGGCCTGGTGAAGCTGCGGTTCCCGCCGTGGAGCGGAGGGCCTCTATGAGTAGAACCTCGAGGAGGCGCGCCAGGATAACATCCCGTGCGGGCCGCTGCTCATGAGATTCTTCTCCCACGAGCTGCACGAGGGTGGCCAGCCTCGGCTCGCCACGAATGTGCACGAGTTGCGGGAGCAGCGAAACCAGCAAAGCCGCGTCCGGCGAGCCAAAGGCACAGTGGCCGATCAGCAAGCGCACATCAGGCGGGCCACTTTGAATGCCAAGTCTGAATTCGCCATGGAGCAACGCGACGGGCGAGGTGTCGATGTCCTCCGATGTCGGCGGCTCGAGGCTCGACATCGCAAAGCGGTATGCTGAGGGGATCAAGATGAAGCCGCCCGTCTGAAGTGCGATCGACTGATGTCCGTCGACCGCAAGGCGACACGAACCGTCGAGGACGACGCAATAGAAGGGCTGCCCGGCTTCCGAGCGGCAAACACGCCAGCGACCTGCGCCGCTGACGACTTTCGAGAACGGGGCTCGGGGTTGAAGCAGCGTAACAATCTCGGCGAGCGGGTCGATCATATTCGGACGCCTGCAAACGATATATGGATTTCCTATTGTAGTAAGTCCGGCTATTGCGATCTACCCTCTCAGGACAGCAAACGCCCAGGAGTCCTCATGAAAACCGTCCTGATCACCGGATGCTCGTCCGGGTTTGGCCTCGAAACCGCGCGGTACTTCCTCGATCGAGATTGGAAGGTCATCGCCACCATGCGCGCGCCGCGAGAGGACGTGCTGCCCCGGTCCGAGCGCCTGCGCGTTCTACCGCTCGACGTCACCGATTCGGGCAGCATCGCACGCGCTGTGGAGGTGGCCGGGCCGATCGACGTCTTGGTCAACAACGCCGGCATCGGCCTACTCAACGCGCTGGAAGGTGTGCCGATGGGCAAGGTCCGCGCGGTGTTCGAGACAAACACATTCGGCACTATCGCTATGACCCAGGCGGTACTGCCACAGATGCGGGAACGTCGCTCGGGCATGGTCGTCAACGTCTCCTCCAGTACGACGCTGAGGCCGCTGCTCTTGCTCTCGGTGTACACGGCCAGCAAGGCGGCGGTGAACGCCTTCACCGAGTCTCTGGCGCTGGAGCTGGAGCCGTTTGGTGTGCGTGCGCGACTGGTCCTTCCGGGCGCGGCGCCAGAGACGGCGTTCGGCGACAATGCTCGTGCCTGGATGGGAATGAACATTCCCGAGGCCTATGCCGAGCTGGCGGCGCAGGTCTTTGCGAGGATGCAGCAACGGCGCGAGGTCACGCGTGCGCTGGACGTGGCAGAAGCGGTGTGGCGTGCGGCAAACGACCCATTGTGTCCGATTCGAATTGCTGCTGGCGCTGATGCCGTGGCGTTGGCCGAGTCACACTGAACCCGAAGCCGACCGGCCCGCATCTGCTCACCGATAGAGCAGCGTATTGGTCGCGGTGTTGTCCCCAGCGATAGAAGTCAATGGTCATCGAATGGCGGCAGTGTCTCAGTTTGAATTTCAACTTTAGGAGTGAAACCGAACAGCTGCTATCGGACATGCGGTTCTCCTGCTATGACATGGAAATGCTGAAGCTCTCCTGCCTCTGCGGTCAAGTCCGCATCAATGTTCCAAAGCGACCGGACTTCATCAACGAGTGCAACTGCACGCTCTGCAGCAAATCAGGCGCCCGCTGGGCCTATTTCCATCCCTCAGAAGTCGGCATCGAGGGAACAACGAAAGGATATAGCCGGGGAGACAAGGAAGACCCGGCTGCGGAAGTCCAGTTCTGTGCAAATTGCGGTTCAACGACGCACTTTATTCTGACCGCGAGCGCCGTATCGAAGTTTGGGAACGTCCAGATGGGCGTCAATATGCGCCTGGCGGATGAAAGGGATCTGGCCGGAATAGAATTGCGCTATCCTGACGGGCGAGCCTGGCCGGGCAAGGGCGGCTTCGACTATGTGCGGGAGGCTCGCCTCATCAGCTGATGAGCAGCTGCGGAATGAGTGCTTGCAATGGGTGTCGCTAAGCTTTGAACGACCGCAAAAGGGTGAGAGCCGAAATCCAAACTGAGACGCTACCCGAATGGCACCGTCGGCCGCAATTCGCTCGATCTCGCGCTAGGCAGACTCCTGGATGTCGAAGCGAGCCACCTTGCCCTCTCGAAGACGGAAAACGTGTCCGACCGTCTTGTCTTTAAGCCCGTGCGTCTGCCCCTGGAGCGGTTTGCCTTCGAGATCGCGGACGGATTGCCGAACCTCTGCGATGATCGCGCCATCCGCAATTCGATGAAAGCCCACAGGCACGACGTGCGGACTGACCATGGTCCACTGGCGCGTCCAGTACTCGCGTACGGCCTCGCGGCCATAGACGTAGCCACCATCCATACCGTTGGCCCAGGCGACATCATCGGTGAGCACGGTCAGCACGCCGTCTATGTCCCGCGCGTTAAAGCGATCATAGATACGTTCAAGGACTTTGACGTAATCGTCCATCGGGTCTCCCCTTTTGCGCGCACGGGCCCAAGGGTATGGCGACGGCGCACCCGCGAAGTACCAGATCGCTAAGGCCACATCGCATACCGCGCAGCCGAAGGAGCTGAGCGGCGCAATCGGGATGATCGGATTTCCGTACAGGTGATGAAGCACGTCCCACGCCGAGTGCATCAGCCACCCGGCGCCGATCCATCGGTAGTCGGTGAGACCGCGGAAGGCGACAACGGTCATGACGGCGCAGAAGGCGAACTCCCATGGTCCCAAACCCCCGGAGAGGTATGCGGCTCCCGCCCCTGCGACGATGATTGCCGAGAGCCTCTGGCGGGTGGGTTCGCGTAACGCGGCCAGGAGCAGGATCGCAACGCCTGCGACGAAGAGCGGCGCTATCAGCTGTGGAATCTCGATCGCGGGGCGGGGCTGGAGCGTCATGGGTTTCCTCCGGGCTCGCGCCGAGCGCGAGCGATCAAAGCGATCAATGTGTCGAAAGCCAGATGTGCGCGGTGATCTGCACGGGGATCGGCAAGGAACCGACGCGAGACGTGATGGGTCAACTAGACACCACAGAGATCGAACACGTACTGCTCGATGTCGAGGTCGTGCCCAAGACGCCGCTTTCCGTGACATGTAGGGCTGAGCCGTTCGTGTTGACGATATGCTTGGACATCGGGACCTCGCTGCCTGCGTTGTGAATGATCGTTGCCCTTCCTCCAGTTGGATATGTCAATCCTGCCAGGCGTGTGTCTGAAACGGAGCCTCCAGAGGGGGCTTCGTGATACTGCCGGTGTAATTCGTGATCGTGGATGCGGCGACGATGGCAACGACCTCCAAGGCATGATCCTTGCCGAAGCCGGCCGCGATGAATTGATCAACATCCTGATCGTCGAGACGTCCGCGCTTTTCGATCATCGTTCTCGCCAAAGCCGAGAGCGCGGCGAGCTTGCTGTCCTTCGGCAGGCGACCCTCGCGAATAGCCTGAACGTCCGCCGGATCGATGCCCTCCTTGTGGGCCAATGCCGTGTGGAATGCGACGGCCCAGGTGCACGCGTTGGTGACTGCGTCGGTGAGTAGAACGGTCTGGACCTGCGCTTCCGTGAAGCTGCCGCCATGCACATTCCCGAACAGAGCGACGAGGCTGTTGATGAGAACCGGAGACGTCGCCATCGCTCCGGCGATGTTCGGGATCATGCCGAACGCCGACTGCAATTGCTGCAGCGCCGGCTTCGAGCGTTCAGGTGCGGTTTCGATAGTGTGAACCGGAAAGTTCGTCATGTGAGTTAGCCTCTATTGATGTTCCCGTGGGGTCATGGCGGCGGATGCTTTGAGTGACTCCGCTGCAATCCAACTTAGGAGCCAGACGGTTGGCGGGCGTGCCAATAAGCCCTCGCTTCTCGCCAAACGAGCCTTGCGCTGGCGAGGTCATTCCCCGCCCGCGGCAGGAACGGCGACGCCGAGTTTGGCAGCGACACGTCGCGCCGTTTGCTCGCGCTGCGCAGTGATGGCCCGCACCGATCGCCGAGCCTGTTCCAGTATCGCGGCTGGCGCCGCCTCGGGCGTGCCACTGTCGAAGGGTGGTTCCGGCGCATAGACCATGTGAAGCTGGATGGCCTGTGCAGCCTCATCGCCGCGCAACTCTGCGGCGAGGCGCAAGGCACCGTCGATGCCGGCCGTCACACCGGCGGCAAAGACCCAGGCGCCGTCGATAACTACCCGTTCGTTGACGGGAATCGCACCGAAGAACGGCAACAGGTGAAAGGACGCCCAATGTGTCGTCGCGCGGCGTCCCTTGAGCAAGCCGGCCGCGCCGCAGATCAGGGCGCCCGTGCACACCGAGAAAATGCTGCACGCGCCTGCCGCCTGCTGCCGGATCCAACCCAGCACCTCGGCGTCTTCCATCAACGCCTCCTGGCCGTAGCCGCCCGGCACATGGAGGACATCCAGCGGTGGCGCATCGGCCAGAGTCGCATCAGGCGTAAGCCGCAATCCTTTTAGGTCGCGAACAGGCGCTGCGGTCTTGCCGTAGATGCGATAAGTCGCGTTCGGGATGCGCGATAGCACCTCGAACGGTCCTGTCAGGTCGATCTGATCGATGCCCTCGAACAGGAGGGAGCCGATATGCAGGTGAGTATTATGAGGGATCATGATCATCTCCAGGTTCAAGATCAGCGGTAGACAAGGCGAACCTAGCCGGGCATAGTTTGGCGGAAATGCCAAAGTCCCCTCGTTTCTCGCCAAGCCCGATCCGGGCCGTCGAGATGCTCACCTTTCCGGCGGTGCAACTGCTCGATGTCGCGGGGCCGGTTCAGGTGTTCGCCTCCGCCAACGATCTCATCGCCAATGCCGGAGGCGCGCCGCCCTACCGGCTCAGGCTCGTGACGCAAGGCGACGAAGGCGTCACGTCCTCCGCAGGGGTGGCTTTAGCAGCAGGTCCACTCAGCCGACGCAGTGAGGCGTTGGATACCTTACTCGTCGCTGGGGGGCCGGGGGTGGAGGCGGCCGCTACAAACCCGGTACTGGTCGATTGGGTGCGGCAGCGGGCGACCCAGGCTCGTCGCGTCGCCTCTGTCTGCACCGGCGCATTCCTGCTTGCTGCTGCAGGCGTGCTGGACGGGCGTCGCGCGGTGACTCACTGGAAGGACTGCGCCAGACTTGCTCAGCGCTTTCCGGCCGTGCGCGTCGAGCCCGATCCGATTTTCGTGTGCGACGGTCCGGTCTGGACCTCGGCCGGGGTGACGGCCGGGATCGATCTGGCGCTGGCGCTCGTGGAAGAAGACCTCGGCCGTTCCGTGGCGCTCGCGGTCGCCCGCTACCTGGTTGTTTTCCTCAAGCGTCCCGGCGGACAGGCGCAATTCAGCACTGCCCTGGCCTTGCAAGCGGCGGACGACAAGTTCGGCGCACTCCATGACTGGATCGACGGGCATCTGGCGAGCGATCTTTCGCTTTCGATCCTGGCCGATCATGCGGGGATGAGCGAGCGCAGTTTCAGCCGGCACTACGCGGAGGCGACTGGGCACACGCCGGCCCGCGCCATTGAGCGGCTGAGGGTGGAAGCGGCGCGGCGTCTGCTTTCGGAGTCACGCCTGCCGGTCAAACGGATCGCGCAGCGTTGCGGTTTTGGCGCGGAGGAAACAATGCGCCGGAGCTTCCTGCGCCTGCTAGCTGTCACGCCGCAAGACTACCGTTCTCGCTTCAGGTTTTGAGTGTTGCTTGGGTCCGGCTACAGATGGTCGCCCGATTAAACCAGGCCGCCGCCTTGCAATCGGCGGAACCCGCCACTCAAGGCTGGATGCTCCACTCGTTATGGCTGACGGTCTTTTTTCGCCAAGCTCGCGACGCCGCTCGTGCGGAAGATTTCGAGAATCGACCGATCGATACCGATAGTCTCTGAAACCGAGCAAATTGCGGATCGCAGAAATTCCCGTTTGAAATCAAGAGCGCAAATTTCTGACGGATCGGGGAGACGGTTCTTTGTCGTGCGCTAAAGAAACTTTCTCCGTCAGATCAACGCGTTACGATCGCTCAAAATAATCGAGTGGGCGCGACGATAGCGTTGCGCCGGATAACCTAGAATACCATAGAGTGCTGCGGCGTAGTTCGCTCTTTCAATTGACTTCGATTGATCTCAAACGTCGGACGATGACCTTTTCGCGTCGCGCGCCGGCGAGCGGCCA
>DASXES010000087.1:0-32117 GCA_036489975.1 Roseiarcus sp. | reverse complement strand
CCGCCGTCATCCTCCGCTGCGCTCCGGCCCGCGAGCGGGTGCGTCGTCGATCGTCCCCGGCCTGTCGATCGCCATCGAGGCCGCGGTGGTCGCGGGCTCGAAAACAGCAAGGAGAAGTGACATGGCTAACATCGGTTCTTTCAAGAAGGTCGGCAGCGACTTCCAGGGCGAGATCGTCACCCTGAGCCTCCAGACCAAGGGCGTGCGCATCGTGCCCGAGACTAATCGCTCCAACGACAACGCTCCCAGCCACCGGGTCTATGTGGGCCGGGCCGAGATCGGGGCTGCCTGGTCGAAGCGCTCCAACGAAGGCCGCGACTACCTCTCGCTCAAGCTCGACGATCCGTCCTTCAACGCGCCGATCTTCGCCAACCTGTTCGACGACGAGGACAGCGAAGGCTACACCCTCATCTGGTCGCGCCCCAGCAAGCGCAACGGCGACTAAGCCGAACATCCTCGACGCCCCGCCCGGGTCCCCTGGGCGGGGTTTTCGCGCAACCAATGGGTCCAAGCCGCGCCGCCAGCCGCCTGTTCTCGTTCGGCTTTGCGTTGCTGGGAGCCTCCCGAGGAACACCGCCGCCGATCCGCGAATCAGTCGCCCCAAACCGGCCGCCGACCCTCGTAGACGGCAAAAACACGGTTCGCAGCGCCATTGCGGCACCGGAAAACGACTATTATAGTCGTATTTCTGGTGCGCGCAGATCGTCTGTCGGAGGTGATCATGAATGATCACCGGCCGACAAGTTCGGGCCGCGCGAGCCTTGCTGAATTGGAAGCAGGAGATGCTCGCCGAAAAAGCCCTGGTGGCCCTGACCGCCCTGAAGCGCCTGGAGTCCGAAAGGAACCTCCAGGTTCACGACGGCACGCGCGATCAGGTGCGTCGTGTCCTGGAAGCCGCCGGGATCCTGTTTGTCGAATCCGACCGCGGTCGCGGCGTCATGCTGCTCCATGAGGCAGAGCCGGCAACGCGGCCAACCAAAAGACCGGCGACCTTGAAACGATGAAAGCGGTTTGTGTTAACGTTTGAGAAACCGTATCGCTGAGGAGCCCCGATGCAGTCGCCGCCCGTGGACCCGCCAGTGGATGACGTCGCCCCAAATGCCGCTATCCTGACCGGTTACGATGAGCGGCACGCCATCACCTATCTCCGCCTGCTCGATGCGGAAGCTGACGGCGCGGATTGGCAGGAAGTTGCAAAGATCGTCCTGCATATCGATCCAGCACAGGAACATGATCGCGCGCGGCGGGCGTGGGAAAGCCATCTCGCCCGTGCCCGGTGGATGACAGAGAAGGGCTATCGGCACCTTCTCCAGGGAGGCGCACCCCATTGAGTTCCGTGCAGGTTGTGCAGCGCGTGCTGCGAATCCTGTGCGTTTCGGAGCACCACCCCAGCGTGCATTCTATCTCTGAGCCGTGGACACGGCTACTGGTGAGAGGAGACCTTGCCCATGGCTCGCGCCGATTGGCGATCGGCGAGCGCGTATGAGGATCTGCTGCCGCTCGACGCGCCTGCCTTCGCCTATGAATTCCTGCTGCGGAATCCCGACTTTCTAAGCGACCACGCGCGCCTCGCGCGCAGCAGCCGAAAGCGAACACTCGATGCAGCTGAGGCGGACGCGTTCGCCCGGCGCTGGGGGGTACGATTTCAAGCGCAGCCTAGACCCCGCACGAAACGGCGCCGTTCTCTGGATACCCCCGGCCCTTCCGAGCGTAGTGACCCTGACGACACTCCCCGACGACCTCTCTGATCCTCGGCTTGGCCTCGACGCGCGCGGCCTCCAAACTCTTCTCGCTATCGGAGACGACGATCAGGTCCTTGAACTGCGCGGAGCGCGCTTGCGGCTTCACCGCGAGGACCAGGTCAGCCCCCCTGTCGCCGTCCTCCTGCCGCTCGACCAGCTCTTCGACATCCGCGCCGCCGCCGCGCTCCGCTTGTGGCGCGCGCTGACCGGGCGCACGCCAGGCCCCGACCCCGGCGCGCTCACGCCCGAACGACGCGGCCGGCTCATCCTCGCGCTGCGCGCGCTGGATGGCCGGCTTGAACGCGCGACCTACCCCGAGATCGCCGGCGTTCTGTTCGATACCGCCCCCATCTCCAAGCGCGACTGGATTTCCCACGAATTGCGCGACCAGACCGGCCGGCTCGTTCGGCTCGGATTCTCCATGATGCGCGGCGGCTATCGCCGTCTTCTTCTTCATCCCTATCGCCGCAGCCTGTAGCGCGCCGTCCCTCCGGATGCGCTTTCGCCACCCTGCGAGATCGCCCTATTTCGGACCGGCCCCCTTCCGCCACCGTGATCGCTGACAGCCGCCGTCATCCGACGGACGCCGACACGATCACGGAGGTATCCCATGTCCACCAATCTCGCAGGTCTGCCGCCGCGCTACCTGCGCACGCCCGAAGCCTCGCGCTTCGTCGGCCTCTCCATCCGCACGCTTGAGAAACACCGCATCTACGGCACCGGCCCGCGCTATTCAAAGCTCGGCGGGCGCGTCGTCTACCGCATCGAGGATCTTCAGGCCTGGGTCGACGCCGCCGCCAAGGCGTCGACCTCCGATCCCGGCAAGGTTGTCGTGCTGCCGGCGCGGCGTCACACGGCCGCAGAACTCGAACAAGCCCGCCAGCCGCGCCGCTGACATCGCTCATGTCGACGCGCCACCGCACCCGTTCCGAACGCGAGCAGCTCGAATTGTTTCGGGCGCTGCCGGGCGATCTCGCGCCGCGCGACGCGCAGGACCTCATGGCCTATCCGTTCTTCTCGCTCGCCAAGACGCATCGCACGACGCCAATCGACTACCGAGTGAACGACATCGCCATTCGCGTCGAGGCCGTGCCCGAGCATGGCATGGCGACCATCTGGGACGCCGATGTCCTGATCTGGGCTGCGTCACAAATCGTCCAGGCGCGCGACTCTGGTCTGCGCACGTCGCGCCTGATGGCCGCCACGCCCTACGAGATCCTGACGTTCATCGGCCGCGGCACCAGCGCGCGCGACTATCATCGTCTGAAGGCCGCCTTCGACCGCTTGCAGTCCACCACCGTCGCCACCTCGCTGCGCCAGGCGAGCGAGCGGCGCATGCACCGCTTCTCTTGGATCAACGAATGGACCGAGCACGCCGACGCGCATGGCCACGCCGCCGGCATCGATCTCATCGTGCCGGACTGGTTCTATCGCGCCGTCCTCGACGATGCGCTCGTGCTGACGATTGACCGCGCCTATTTCGCGCTGACCGGCGGTCTGGAGCGCTGGCTTTACCGCCTGGTCCGCAAGCATGCCGGCAAGCAGCGTGCAGGTTGGCGGTTCGATTTCCGACATCTCTACATGAAGTCGGCGAGCCTCTCGCCGTTCAAGCGCTTCGCTTTCGAACTGCGCGACATCGCGCGCCGCCAGCCGCTGCCCGGCTATCGCCTTGGCGTCGACCACACGAGCGGCGGCCGCGAGTTGCTCGCCTTCGTCAGTGAGACGTCTTTGTCCACGAGGGCTTGTGGACAGACTGTGGAAGCGGTCGTGCTATCGGGAACCGCGAGGCACGTGCCATCAGGAACCGCGCCCTCGTGCTATCAGGAACCGAAAGCGGCGTTTTCTCCAAGTGGGTCAAATGTTTCCGAGCCGCCTAACTTAGAGTCTAACGAAGACTCTAACTCTTCTGTTGTTGGCGGCGCTTCTTCGCGGGGGAAAACCGGGAAGGAGGAGCAGCGATGATTGTCGCGCTCCTCAACCAGAAGGGCGGCGTCGGCAAGACCACGCTCGCCCTGCACCTCGCGGGCGCTTGGGCGGCCCAGGGAAAGCGCGTCACGGTCATCGACGCCGATCCGCAAGGCTCGGCCCTCGACTGGTCGGCGCAGCGCGCCAAGGAGGCCGTGCCACGTCTGTTCGGCGTCATCGGCCTCGCCCGTGACACCTTGCATCGAGAAGCGCCCGAACTCGCCCGCGACGCCGACCATGTCGTCATCGACGGCCCGCCGCGCGTCGCCGGCCTGCTGCGCTCGGCCTTGCTCGCCGCCGACCTCGTCCTGATCCCGGCGCAGCCATCGCCCTTCGACGGCTGGGCTTCGGCCGAGATGCTGAAGCTGCTGCAAAAAGCACGCATTTTCCGCCCGCAGATCGTCGCCCGCTTCGTGCTCAATCGCTGCGCGGCACGCACCGTGATCGCCCGCGAAACCGCAGCGGGCCTCGCCGATCACGATCCGCCGGTCCTCGCGTCCCGCATCGGCCAGCGTGTCGCCTTCGCCGAGACCGCACGCACCGGTCGTCTCGTCTTCGACATCGACACCGCATTTCACGCGGTGCGCGAGATCGTCGCGTTGGCGGCCGAAGTCGATCGGGTAGTGCGATGAGTGCGCGGCCAGCCAGCCGCGGCTTCGCATCGCGCCCGGGTGATCTAGAGACCTGGGTCCGTGCGCCCGAGCCTTCGATCACGGCGCCAAGCACCAGCGACCTCTTCACCGCGCGGCTGACGGTCGATGTGACGCCGGAGCAGCGCGCCCGGATCAAGATCACCGCCTTCCAGCGTGGCCAGACCGTCGCCGACATGCTGCGCGGCCTCCTCGCCCGCGAATTTCCCGCAACCGATGGAGCACCGACATGATGGCGAATCCCGCCTTCGCGCAGGCACCGTCTTGGTCGCCCGACGCGCTCACGGCCGTCGAGCTCACCTGGCTCGAGAAACGCGTCGAACACTGGATCAGGTTCGGCCGCGATGCCGGCGAGACGATCATCGATCGCCGCCGCCGTGTGCTGAGCTTCGCGCCGAACACCGTCTTCGCCTTCGTCCGCTGGGCTTCGAACGACTTCGGCACCGTCGTCTCACGCATCGACATCGTGCGGTCGGTCACGCCGGGCGAAGCCTATCAGACGCTGCCCTTCGTGCGTCCCGGCGGCGAGATCCTGCTGCGCATCAGCGGCTGGCCCAAGGTCGAGCGCGTGTTCGCGGCGATCGACGCCGTCGAAGCCATCGGCATCGATCCGGCCGACGCGGCGCACGAACACTGGCGGCATGTCCACAACCGCCTCGGCGCCGGATACGAGCCGCGTCCCTATAGCCGCGACCAACACCGCGCCTGGCTCCTGCGGCGCAGCGTGCTGTCATGACGCGCTTTGGCTACGTCATGACGACGTATTTTGCGCTGCTGGGCTTCGCCATCGCCGCGATCTTTCCCGTCTCGCCGAGATTCATCTGGAACGCCAGCGCCAGCGTGCCGATCGGCCTTTACGCTATTCGCCCGGCCGGCGTTCTGCATGTCACCGAGCTGGTGGTGATCCAGCCGCCCGCGGCGCTGGCGAGCTTCCTCGATCAGCGCCGTTACTTGCCTAAGGGCGTGCCGATGCTGAAGCGCATCCTCGGCCTGCCAGGCCAAACCGTCTGCCGCTCCGACCGCACGATCACCGTCGACGGAATCGCCATGGGCGAGGCGCTCGACCGCGACAGAAATGGCCACGCGCTACCGACGTGGCACGGCTGCCGCGTTGTCGGCGGCGACGAGGTCTTCTTGATGAACTGGCAGTCGGAGGACTCCTTCGACGGCCGCTATTTCGGTCCACTTCCCGCCAACACCATCGCCGGCCGGGCCGATCCACTCTGGACACGCGAGGAGGATTGACCGTGCCCGACCGTCATCCGCCGATCTCGATCCTGCGGCACTCGCCTCGCCAAAACTCTTCCTCCGTACCGGCCATGCCCGTTCCGATTGCCGGCAAGCCACCGGACAGCTACCGCCGCCGCCACCGCTTTTCGGCGTGCATCGGCTTGGCCGTCCTCGCGATGATCGGCTGTCCTGCGGCCGACGCCGAGCCCGCAACAGCTCGCCCCATGGCGTTGCGATCGACTTATGCGCCCTTCGCAGCTTTCGTCGCCGAAGCCTCGCAGCGCTTCGGCATTCCGGCGGCCTGGATACGCGCCGTGATGCACGCTGAGAGCTTCGGCGATGCGCACGCCATCTCACCGAAGGGCGCTATCGGTCTCATGCAGATCATGCCGGAGACGTGGGCCGGCCTGCGCCAGCGCTACCGCCTCGGCGCCGATCCTTACGACGCGCACGACAACATCATCGCCGGTGCGGCTTATCTGCGAGAGCTGCACGACCGCTACGGCATTCCCGGTTTCCTCGCAGCCTACAATGCCGGTCCCGGGCGCTGGGAAGACCATCTCGCAACCGGCCGGCCACTGCCTGCTGAGACGCGCGCTTACCTCATCCGTCTCGCGCCGATTGTCGGCGGACGTTCAGCGGACGACGTGGTCATCCTCGCCGCTGTGGTGAAGTCCTGGACGGAAGCATCGTTGTTTCCAGCGCGCCTTGCGAGTCCGTCAGACAACACACCATTGGCAACGCCGCCGCAGTCGACCAACCGTCCGACGCAAGATTGGACGGGCCTCGCGCCGCAGTCGGATGGATTGTTCGTCGCCCGGTCGAACCGGGAGCGCTCGCAATGAGTGCGATCGGTGGCCATCGTGCTGTGGACGGCGGTAGCGGCGGTTTGTGTGTAAGGGACCGTGCGCACAGGAACCCAACCAACGGACGGCAAGGGAAAAGGCCGGCCTTCGTCGCGGCTTATGTGGTTGGGAAGATTGATGATTTTGCCCGCACGACGGACACCCCCTGCTGGCGCTTTCTGCATTTTTCCCAGCGAATTCAATGCTCCAAGCGCCGTCGGTCTGCATCGCACGGCGATTTCGGCTCATGACGACGCGCGACGACGACCTGCGCGTCCGGCCCGGGCGCATCCAGCATGGCAACCGCGGAAGCAAACGCCCGCAGTCCTTTGTCGGCGAAGTCATGCGGGCCGCGAAGAAGGCCGGGCATGTCGGCAATAGCTTCCGATCGAGCCAGGGCCACAGCCGCTCGCGGTTCGGCCGCGGCCGACGCGCGGCGGTCTCGATCCGGCTGCGCTCCAACGCCCGGCGCGTGGTGATGAAGGCGCGCGTCGTGCGCCATCAGGGCACGCGCTTCCGCTCGGCGCCGCTGCCCAAGCACATCGCCTACCTGAAGCGCGAGGGCGTGACGCGCGACGGCGAGAATGCGCGCCTGTTCGACGCCGCCTCCGACACAGCAGACGAACGAGCCTTCGCCGAGAGCTGCGAGGATGATCGCCATCACTTCCGATTCATCATCTCGCCCGAGGATGCGGCGGAGCTCGAAGACCTCAAGACCTTCACTCGCGAGCTGATGCAGGACGTCGAGAAAGACCTCGGCACCAAGCTCGACTGGGTGGCCGTCGATCACTGGAACACGGACAACCCCCATGTCCACGTCCTGATCCGCGGCCGCGCCGACGATGGCCAGGACCTCGTCATTAGCCGCGACTACATCAGCCGGGGTTTTCGCGATCGCGCCGCTGAACGCGTCACGATGGAGCTTGGGCCACGCAGCGAAGAGGAGATCCGCACAGCACTGGAGAAGGAAGTTGAGGCGGAACGCTGGACCAGCCTCGACCGCGCCTTGCGCGACATCTCTGATGAATCTGGTGGGGTGGCCGATCTGAGGCCCGGCCCGAATGCCGAGGATCCCGAACTACGTCATCTGTTGTTAGGAAGGGCCGCGAAGCTCGAACGGCTCGGCCTCGCCGATCCCATCGGACCCGCCTGCTGGACGCTGAAGCCGGGCCTCAACCAGACGCTCTGCCAGCTCAGTATCCGGGGCGACATTATCAAGTCCATGCACCAGGCCATGAGCGCCGGCGGGCGCGAGCCAGACGTCAGCGTCTTTGCTCTGCATGGCGAGGAGCCTTCGGACCCGGTCCTCGGTCGGCTGGTCAAACGCGGGCTCGACGATGAGCTGAAGGGGACGGCCTATGCCATCGTCGCCGGCGTCGACGGACGCGCCCATCACCTCAAGTTTTCCGATCTCGAAATGACTGGCGACGCACCAGCGGGGGCCATCGTCGAAGCACGGGCTTATGATGATGCCAAAGGTCACCGCCGCCTCTCTCTCGCCACGCGCTCCGATCTCTCAGTCGAGGCGCAGGTTACGGCGTCGGGCGCGACCTGGCTCGACCGCCAGCTTCTCGCCAAGGACCCGCCGCTCAGCGGTGGAGGGTTCGGGGCCGAGGTGCGCGACGCGATGGAGGCGCGTATCGACCATCTGGCCGTCGAAGGCCTCGCGCGCCGGCAAGGCCAGCGCGTGGTGTTTGCCCGCGATCTCCTCGCGACTCTGCGCCGGAGGGAGTTGGAGGATGCGGCGACGAAGCTGTCGGCCGAGACGGGGCTCGCCTACCAGCCTGTGAACGAGGGCGAACGCGTCTCCGGCGTCTACCGCGAGCGCATGACGCTGGCCTCCGGTAGGTTCGCCATGATCGATGACGGACTTGGATTCCAGCTCGTGCCGTGGCGTCCCGCATTGGAAAAGGAACTCGGCCGGCATGTCCGCGGCGTCATCGCGCCGGGCGGTAATGTTGATTGGAGTTTTGGTCGCAATCGCGGGCTCGGGCTGTAGCCCTTATTGTCGGTCGGACACCTGGGGCGGCCGGTGTCAGTCGGCGACCCTGGCACGGTGCAGGGCAACACCCACGATAACCAGACCGATGCCTGCGAGCTCAGGAAGAGTCGGCACCTGTTTCAGCACGAAGAAGCCGATTGCTGTGGCGGTCGCCGGCAAGATCGACAGAAGAAGCGCGAAGGTGGCGCGCGGCAGCCTTGCCATTGCCAGTTGATCGGTGACGTAGGGAATGACCGACGACGATATTCCGACCCCGACGCCCGCGAGGAGCAAAACGGGATGTATGAAGGCGGGCGCTGCATCCCCGATCCCGATCGGCAAAGCGACGACCGCCGCGAACAGCATCGAGATGCCGAGCCGATCGATACCGCCGCTGCCAGAAATCCGGACCGTGGTCGCAGAAAAGCCGATCCGGCGTGAATGCTTCGCGCTCGGCAGAGAAAGACCGACCGATTTCTACCCCATCCTGCCCGGCGCCCCGACCGCCCTCAATTTGACGTTGCCCTTCACGACACGACCAGGTCTCGTCTTCAGTCGCCATGAACGCGACAAAGATTCTTTGGGTTCAAGTCCTGCTCGTCTGCGCCACGGTGCTCGGCTTCATCTGGGCGGCGACAGAGTGGACAGCCTGGCAACTCGCCTTTCAGCCGCAGCTCGGCCATCCCTGGTTCGTGCTGTTCGGCTGGCCGATGTACCAGCCGCCTTCTTTCTTCTGGTGGTGGTTCGCCTACGACGCCTACGCCCACGAAATCTTCGTGACCGGCGGCTTCATTGCGGGCGCTGGTGGCGTCGGTGCGTTTGTCGTGGCGGTCGCCATGTCGGTGTGGCGTGCGCGCGAAGTGAAGAAGGTCACGACCTACGGCTCCGCGCGCTGGGCGGAGGCACGCGAGATTCGGAAGGCAGGGCTTCTTCATCCCGATGGCGTTCTGCTCGGCCGCTGGAAGGATGCTTATCTTCGTCACCACGGACCGGAACATGTTCTGTGCTTCGCACCGACGCGTTCCGGCAAGGGCGTCGGCCTGGTGGTCCCGACGCTGCTGACCTGGCCGGGCTCGGCCATCGTCCATGACATCAAGGGTGAGAATTGGGGCCTGACCGCCGGCTGGCGCACGCGCTTCGGCCGAGTGCTCCTGTTCGATCCGACCAACACAAAGAGTTCGGCCTACAACCCGCTGCTCGAGGTCCGTCGCGGCGAGTGGGAAGTGAGGGACGTCCAGAACATCGCCGACGTGCTGGTCGACCCCGAAGGCGCGCTTGAGAAGAGAAACCACTGGGAGAAGACCAGCCATTCGCTACTCGTCGGCACGATTCTGCACGTCCTGTACGCCGAGAAGGACAAGACCCTTGCCGGCGTCGCCAACTTCCTCTCCGATCCGAACCGGCCGATCGAGACCACATTGCGAGCGATGATGACGACGCCGCATCTGGGGAAGCCGGGCGTTCACCCCGTGGTCGCCAGCGCCGCCCGCGAGTTGCTCAACAAGAGCGAGAACGAACGCTCCGGCGTGCTGTCGACCGCCATGTCATTCCTCGGGCTCTACCGCGATCCAGTTGTCGCCGCCGTCACGGCACGCTGCGATTGGCGCATCCGCGATCTCGTCGAGGCCGAGAATCCGGTGACGCTCTACTTGGTCGTTCCGCCGTCGGACATCAGTCGGACCAAACCTCTCATCCGCTTGATCCTCAACCAGATCGGCCGGCGCCTCACCGAGGAACTGGACTCGAAGCGCCGCCGGCATCGACTGCTGCTGATGCTCGATGAGTTTCCAGCACTCGGCCGTCTCGACTTCTTCGAAAGTGCATTAGCCTTCATGGCCGGCTACGGGCTGAAGAGCTTCCTGATCGCGCAGTCTCTGAACCAGATCGAGAAGGCCTACGGTCAGAACAACTCCATCCTCGACAACTGCCATGTGCGCGTGAGCTTCGCCACCAACGATGAGCGAACCGCCAAACGTGTCTCCGACGCGCTTGGCACCGCGACCGAAATGCGCGCCATGAAGAACTATGCCGGCAGTCGGCTCAGCCCGTGGCTCGGCCACCTCATGGTCTCGCGCCAGGAGACGGCACGGCCACTCCTGACGCCCGGCGAGGTCATGCAACTCCCGCCGGACGACGAGCTGGTTCTCATGTCGGGCTGCGCGCCGATCCGGGCCAAGAAAGCGCGCTACTTCGAAGACCCTGAGATGCAGGTGCGCATCCTCCCGCCGCCCTCGGTGACCAATCCAAAACCTCCATCGACCAACGAACGCTCTCCGATCCCGTCCGACCGCGATTGGGCCGATGCTGTCGTCGCGCCTGCCGCATCCGACACCGAAGATCCCGCCAACGCCGGCATTCGGCGCGAACCGGAATTGCCAGAGCACGAGGAGATCGTGCCTGAACCTCCAAAGCCAGTTCATGAGTTCGAGCCAGCGGACCAGGAGCCGGACGACGAGGCTCAGCGTCAGCGCATCATGCAGCGCACCTTCGGAACCGTCGCCCGCCAGGTCTCGCTCGATCCCGGCGACGACATGCAGATGTGAAGCCCATGCGCACCAAGCACACATTCCGCCTTCCGCCCGATCTCGCTGGCAAGCTGGCTGACTATGCGGCTCGCAAGCGCGTGCCGCAGGCGCTCATCGTCGAGGCGGCGCTCGCTTCGCATCTGTCGCCGGATGGCGCCGATCGGCTGGAGGCCGCGCTCGCGCGTCGGCTCGATCGCATGAATCGCCACTTGGAGCGGATCGAGCGCCATGTAGACATCTCGAACGAGGCGCTGGCGGTCTTTGTGCGCTTCTGGCTGACCAGCACCCCGGCGCTGCCTGACACCGCACTCGCGGCCGCACAGACGAAAGGGCGCGAACGCTACGAGGGATTTGTCGAAGCGCTCGGCCGGCGCCTGGCGCGCGGGCGCAAGCTTGCCGACGAGGTGAGCCAGGACGTCACTTCTGGGCCATAGGCGGACACTAGATGCAGTCCGCGACTGACCAAGTGAGACACACGCCTCAGTGCCTCTACCAGTCGACGGGATAGTCCATAGATAGCGCTCTTACCGTCCGAGGACTCCAGACCAGGCTTCAGCCGCAACTTCATGTGCGTCGTGATCGATTAGGTCGCCATGGGACAATACGATCTGCCGAAAGTCCCGCGCCAATATGCGCCTAAGGCACTTCGCTGCTGCCTGGCGGTCGCTCCAACCCATTCGGTATTCTGGCGCTGGACGAGGATTGTTCCACATGCGCAGCACATATTTGAACCAGAACTTCAATGCGCCCCCAATGTTGGGCGTCGCGTCGGTGAAGTTCTCGATGAGGTCAACAAGGATCAGAATCCGGCTGGCGCGGTGATACATCGCAACCTCGCGCATGATGCGCGTGCCTTGTACCAGCACCTGGTCGATTTCCCCTGTCCACTCCGCAGGCGCTAGATCGCCGAGAATGCCATCGTACTTCAGATCGGGCCGTTTCCTTTCGATGCCCGGGCAGATCCACGTCTTGGCATCCGGAAAAGCGGACTGCGCCGAGGTTGCGTGCAAATGGTGGAAATTTCCAGGGACGACAATGTGGGCCACCGGACCGAGCGCCGAAATTTCTTCGGCTATGGCCGCCGTGATGTCGCAGGGCGAATGCAGCATGATCTGGCCAGAGGCTAGTCGGATCGCCGTCATACGTGCGTCGAACCTCGTACCCGCCAGTCGAACGGGATACATGCGTAGCCAAATCTGATCGGCAATGTAACTGGTGAGAAACATCCCATTTCCTCCCTCGCATCTGTACGAAGGCGCAGCGTCGACCATACGGCTGATGGTTGGTTTGGTCGACGTTGAACGAACGGCGTTGAGGGGCCAGCTGGCAGGACACCGGCGCGAACGTGTCCCCGCATCGCAAGAAGCATTTGGAGTCCCCGGGACGAGAGCCGCACGGCCTGTTCGTGGCCGAATATCGACGTGCATCCGGCGACAAGTCATTGCCAACCGAGCCGTTGCACTCACTGATCAACACGACGAATGGTCGGCTTCGGGTCCGGAACAGGACGCTCCGGCGAAAGACTCCTGACCGCCGGCCATCCCGCCGGCCTGTCTTTCTATCCCAGAGCACTCCCGCCTCATCGCCGTTGTTGCATAGACCCAGTTCCGGCTCTTTCTACTTAACCCCGCTGACAATGCGCCTCCGATTGAGGCGAACTTGCGGGGTTTGTAGTGACGACGATTTCTCTCCGATCGGAAGCTTTCACCCGCGGTGCACGCATGCTGCGCACCGCGCTCGGGCCGGCGATCTCCGCCTATCTAGAAGATCCCAGCATCGTCGAGGTGATGCTCAATCCCGATGGCCGCTTGTGGATCGACCGGTTGTCGGGCGGCCTCGAAGACACCGGCTGCCGCGTCACGGCAGCAGACGCCGAACGCATCGTCCGCCTCGTCGCCCACCATGTCGGCGTCGAAGTGCATGCCAACAGTCCGCGGGTCTCGGCGGAGCTGCCGGAAAGCGGGGAGCGGTTCGAGGGCCTGGTGCCGCCGGTGGCCGCGGCGCCGTGCTTCGCCATCCGGCGTCCGGCGGTCGCGGTGTTCACCCTCAGCGACTACGTTGACGCCGGCATCATGTCCGGCGCGCAGGCCGAGTTACTGCGCGTCGCGGTGCGCGAGCGCAAGAACATCCTCGTCGCCGGCGGCACCTCAACCGGAAAGACCACCTTGGTCAACGCGCTGCTCGCGGAGGTCGCCAAGACCGGCGACCGCGTGGTGCTGATCGAGGATACGCGCGAGCTGCAGTGCGCCGCGCCCAACCTCGTGGCGCTTCGCACCAAGGATGGCGCCGCCTCCCTGTCCGATCTCGTGCGCTCGGCCCTTCGCCTGCGGCCCGATCGAATTCCCATCGGCGAAGTGCGTGGGGCCGAGGCGCTCGACCTCTTGAAGGCCTGGGGCACCGGCCACCCCGGCGGCGTCGGCACGTTGCACGCGGGCTCCGCCATCGGCGCGCTGCGCCGCCTCGAGCAGCTCATCCAGGAAGCTGTTGTCACCGTCCCCCGCGCGCTCATCGCCGAGACCATCGATCTCATCGCCGTCCTCGCCGGCCGCGGCTCCGCGCGACGACTTGCTGAGCTCGCCACGGTCAAAGGCCTCGGCCCGACCGGCGATTATGTCCTCACCCCCGTAGGAGAACCGTGATGATGCTGCTTTCTCGTATTCGCGACCGCGCAACGGCTGTGACGGCCTTTGCCGTTGTCGCACTGATGACGGCGCCGGCCTATGCCGCCGGTTCCAACATGCCCTGGGAGCAGCCGCTCAATCAGATCCTGGAGTCGATCCAAGGGCCGGTCGCCAAGGTGGTTTCGGTGATCGTCATCATCGTCACCGGTCTGACGCTCGCCTTCGGCGAGACGAGCGGTGGATTCCGCCGGCTGATCCAGATCGTCTTCGGCCTGTCGATCGCCTTCGCAGCGTCGAGCTTCTTCCTGACCTTCTTCCAGTTCGGCGGTGGAGTGACGGTCTGATGGAGCACGATGCGCCCATCACCGGCTTTTATGCGCCCGTCCATCGCGCCCTGACCGAACCGATCCTGCTCGGCGGTGCACCGCGGGCGGTGGCGATCGTCAACGGCACACTCGCTGCGGCTGTCGGGCTTGGGCTCCGCCTCTGGATCGTCGGCGGCCTCATCTGGCTGATCGGTCATATCGCAGCGGTGTGGGCCGCCAAACGCGATCCCGCCTTTGTCGACGTGGTGCGCCGGCACCTGCGTTACCCGCAGCACCTGGTCTCGTGAGGTTCGCCCGATGATGAACCTCGCAGAATATCGCCGCCACACGCAGAGCCTCGCCGACTTCCTGCCGTGGGCGGCACTCGTCGAGAAGGGCGTCATCCTCAATAAGGACGGCTCTTTCCAGCGCATCGCGCGCTTTCGCGGACCTGATCTCGATTCCGCGACGCCGGCCGAACTGGTAGCGATCACGTCGCGTCTCAACAACGCTTTGCGCCGACTCGGCTCGGGCTGGGCCGTGTTCATCGAAGCTCAGCGCGTGCCGGCGCATAGCTATCCCCTCACGCAATTCCCCGATCCGGTATCGGCGCTGGTCGACGCTGAGCGCCGCGCGCAGTTCGAGGAAGAAGGCGCGCACTTCGAGAGCGGCTACTTCTTCACGCTGCTCTGGCTGCCGCCGGCCGATGACGCTGCGCGCGCCGAGGCCTGGCTTTACGAGAACCGCGCGCAAGGCGCGGCCGACTGGCGAGTGACGCTCGACGGCTTCGTCGACCGCACCGATCGGGTGCTCGCGCTGGTCGAAGGCTTCATGCCGGAGGCCGAGTGGCTCGATGACGACGAGACGCTGACCTATCTGCATTCCTGCGTCTCGACGCGCCGTCAGCGTGTACGCGTGCCCGAGACACCGATGTATCTCGACGCCATCCTGGCCGACGAGGACCTGACCGGTGGCCTCGAGCCGCGCCTCGGCCGTGCGCATCTGCGCACGCTAACGATCATGGGCTTCCCGTCGCAGACCTGGCCTGGCCTGCTCGACGACCTCAATCGCCTGGCCTTCCCATACCGCTGGGCGACCCGCGCGATCTGCCTCGACAGGACCGACGCCGCCAAGCTGCTCGGCAAAATCCGGCGCCAATGGTTCGCCAAGCGCAAATCGATCATGGCGATCTTGAAGGAGGTGATGACCAACGAGGCGTCGGTGCTGATGGACAGCGACGCCGCCAACAAGGCGCTCGATGCGGACGCCGCGCTGCAGGAACTCGGAACTGACCTCGTCGGCGAGGCCTATGTCACCGCCGCCGTCACCGTGTGGGATGAGGATCCGCGTGTCGCCGATGAGCGCCTGCGCCTCGTTGAGAAGACAATTCAGGGCCGCGACTTCACCTGCATGCGCGAGGGCGTCAACGCCATCGAGGCCTGGCTGGGATCGCTTCCGGGCCATGTCTACGCCAATGTCCGCCAGCCGCCGGTCTCGACCCTCAATCTCGCGCATATGATGCCGTTCTCGGCGGTCTGGGCCGGGCCGGAACGGGATGAGCATTTCCAAGCGCTGCCGCTGTTCTTCGCGCGGACGGAAGGGTCCACGCCGTTCCGCTTCAGCCTTCATGTCGGCGACGTCGGCCATACCCTGATCGTGGGGCCGACCGGAGCCGGAAAGAGCGTGCTGCTGGCGCTGATGGCGCTGCAGTTCCGCCGCTACGCCGGCGCGCAGGTCTTCGCCTTCGACTTCGGT
The DNA here is from genome assembly GCA_036489975.1 of Roseiarcus sp. GTDB lineage: Bacteria > Pseudomonadota > Alphaproteobacteria > Rhizobiales > Beijerinckiaceae > Roseiarcus. The sequence continues at coordinate 16,498 of DASXES010000087.1, read as the reverse complement.
GGCTCGATCCGCGCGGCCGCGCTCGCCATGGGTGGCGACTGGCACGATCTCGGCGGCGGGCTGGTCGATGACGCCAACGCGCCCGTCGCCTTGCAGCCACTCGCCCGTGTCGATGACGCCGGCGAGCGCGCCTGGGCGGCCGAATGGGTGGCGGCGCTGCTCGGCCGCGAGTCGGTCACCGTCACCCCCGAATTGAAGGAACATCTATGGTCGGCCCTGACCTCGCTCGCCTCCGCACCAGTGTCGGAACGGACGATCACCGGCCTCTCGGTACTCCTCCAGTCGAATGCGCTGAAGCAGGCGCTCCAGCCCTACACGGTCGGTGGACCATGGGGACGTTTGCTCGACGCGGAGAGCGAGCGCCTTGGCGAAGCGGAGGTACAGGCTTTCGAGACCGAGGGCCTGATCGGCGCCGGCGCGGCGCCCGCCGTGCTCTCCTATCTGTTTCACCGGATCGAAGATCGCTTCGACGGCCGCCCAACCTTGCTCATTGTCGACGAGGGCTGGCTCGCGCTGGACGATCCCGGCTTTGCGGGACAACTTCGCGAGTGGCTGAAGACGCTTCGCAAGAAGAACGCCTCGGTCATCTTCGCCACGCAATCGCTCGCCGACATCGATGGCAGCGCCATCGCGCCCGCCATCATCGAGAGCTGCCCAACGCGGATTCTGCTACCTAATGAGCGCGCGCTGGAGCCGCAAATCACGGCGATCTACCGGCGCTTCGGTCTCAATGATCGCCAGATCGAAATCTTGAGCCGCGCCACGCCCAAGCGCGAATATTACTGCCAGTCGCGCCGCGGCAACCGCCTGTTCGAGCTCGGCCTCTCCGAGGTCGCGCTCGCCTTCACCGCCGCATCATCGAAGACCGACCAGACCGCTATCGAAGAGATCCTCGCCGCCCATGGCCGCGATGGATTCGCGGCCGCATGGCTGCGCCGCAAGGACCTCGATTGGGCGGCCGAGATGCTCACCCGCAACGAGGAGATTTCATCATGATTACGCGTCGCCTACGCGCTGGCCTCGTCGCCGGCGTCGCCGCCCTGACTATTGCCGCCATCAGCGTTCCCGCGCACGCGCAGTGGATCGTCTTCGACCCGACGAACTACGCGCAGAACATCCTGACGGCCGCGCGCGAGCTCCAGCAGGTCAACAATGAAATCCAGATGCTGGAGAACCAGGCCACGTCCCTGATCAATCAGGCGCGCAACCTGGCGAGCCTGCCCTATTCCTCGCTCGCCCAGCTCCAGCAGCAGATCACCCAGACCCAGCAGCTTCTCGCGCAGGCGCAGCGCATCGCCTACAGCGTCACCACGATCGACCAGGCCTTCACGCAGACCTATCCGCAGGCCTATTCCGGCTCGACCTCCTCGCAGCAGCTGCTCACCGATGCCCAGACCCGCTGGCAGAACGCGCTCGCGGGATTCCAGGACACCATGCGCGTACAGGCCGGCGTGGTCACGAATCTCAACACCACACGCACGCAGATCAATGCACTCGTCTCGTCGAGCCAATCCGCCACCGGCGCGCTTCAGGCTGCGCAATCCGGCAACCAGCTCGTCGCGCTTCAGACCACGCAGCTCGCCGATCTCACGGCGCTCATGGCGTCCATCGCGCGGGCGCAGAGTCTTGAGGCCGCGCGCACGCTCGAAACCCAAGCTCAGGCGCAGGCGCAAACCAACAGCTTCCTCAACTACGGGTCCGGCTATCAGGCGGGCTCCGCGCAGATGTTCCACTAATGCGCGGCCGTCTCTTCAACATGCCGACGATCGGCCGCACCGTTGGCTTCGCCCTGGTCGCCGCCGCCATCGTCGCCACGGCGCTGCACCTTCACACAAGCGAACCGCGCGTCCAGGGCCTGCATGTGAGCCCAGCGGCGGGCTCTGATCCTCTCACAGAGGAACTTCAGCGGTGTCAGGTGCTCGCAACCCAAGCGAAGGATGATGCGGCTTGCGAAGCCGCCTGGGCCGAGAGCCGTCGCCGCTTCTTCACCTATCCGCCCACCGCCAGTGCCGTGACCCCGCCGGCCCCTTCACCGAAATCATCCGACAGGTAAGCGCGATGGGCGGCACCGGCGTCATCGACAATTTTCTGGGGACGTTCACCCAGTACATCGATTCCGGCTTTGGTCTCGTGCAAGGCGACGTGCGCTGGCTCGCCGGCGTTCTGATCGCCATCGACATCACCTTGGCAGGTCTCTTCTGGGCGATGGCGCCCGACGAGGACGTGCTCGCACGGCTGATCAAGAAGACGCTCTATATCGGCGTCTTCGCCTTCATCATCGGCGACTACAACAGCCTCGCGCAGATCATCTACAACTCCTTCGCGGGCCTCGGCATCGAGGCGGGCGGCGGCACGATGACCGCGGCCCAGCTTCTTCAGCCCGGCAAGATCGCCGAGGTCGGCATCGACGCCGGCAAGCCGATCCTGACCGCGATCTCCGGCATGATGGGTTTCACCAGCGTCTTCGCGAACCTAGTGCAGATCGTCATCCTGCTGGTCGCCTGGCTGATCGTCGTGATCAGCTTCTTCGTGATGGCCATCCAGCTCTTCGTCAGCCTGATCGAATTCAAGCTGACGACGCTCGCCGGCTTTGCCCTCGTCCCCTTTGGACTCTTCGGCCGCACGGCTTTCCTGGCTGAGCGCGTGCTCGGCAATGTGGTGTCGTCCGGCATCAAGATTCTGGTGCTCGCCGTCATCATCGGCATCGGCTCGACGATCTTCAATCAGTTCACCAGCGGCTTCAACAATCCGCCGACCATCTCCGACGCGCTGACGCTGATCCTCGCGGCGCTTTCGTTGCTCGGCCTCACCATCTTCGGCCCCGGCATCGCCAATGGCCTGATCGCCGGCGGACCGCAGCTCGGCGCGGGCGCCGCCGTCGGTACGGGACTCGCGGCGGCGGGTATCGGCGCTGCCGGAATTGCCGCCACCGCGGGCGGACTTGCGGCCGCCGGTGGGGCGATCGCCGGGACGGCTCGCGCGGGAGCCTCCGTCGCAGGTGGTGCGACGGCTGCTTACCGCGCCGGCGGTGCGGCGGGTGTCGCCCAGGCGGCAGGGTCCGCAGCGATGAGCCCGCTGCGCCGCGCCGCAGCCGGCTTGAAAGAGAGCTTCGCTTCCGGCGAGCGCGCCGTGATGCGCGACGGGTCCCAAGCCGCCGCTGGCGGCGCGGGTTCCTCCACAGCTTCCGACGGCCCTCCGGCATGGGCCCAACGCATGAAGCGCAGCCAGTCCATCAACCGCGGCGTGACTGCCGCTGATCATGCCATCCGTTCCGGCGACCGGCCAAGCGGTGGCAGCCAGGTCGACCTTTCCGAAGGGGAATAAACCCATGTTCCGACGCCCTACCGTGCGCTACGGCAAGACGCCCGAGCCCGAGACGCCCTACCAGCGGGCCGGCCAGGTCTGGGACGAGCGCATCGGGTCGGCGCGTGTCCAGGCGAAGAACTGGCGGTTCGCCTTCTTCGGCGCACTCGCACTAAGCGGCGCACTCGCCGCCGGCCTCGTCTGGCAGTCGGCGCGTGGCACGATCACGCCCTGGGTGGTCCAGGTCGACAAGCTCGGGCAAGCGCAGGCTGTCGCCCCAGCCGTCGCCGACTATCAGCCGACCGACCCGCAGATCGCCTGGCATCTCGCGCGCTTCATCACCGAGGTGCGTGGCATTCCCGCCGACCCGGTCGTGCTGCGCCAGAACTGGCTCGAGGCCTACAATTACGTCACGGACAAGGGGGCGCTGGCGCTCAACGATTACGCCCGCACCAACGATCCATTCTCCAAGATCGGCAAGGCGCAGGTATCTGTCGATGTGGCGAGCGTTATCCGCGCCTCGGACAACAGCTTCCGCGTCGAGTGGTTGGAACACCGCTACGTCGACGATGCGCTCACCGCAACAGAACGCTGGAGCGCCATCCTCACCATCGTCGTGCAGACGCCGACCGACGCCGATCGGCTCAAGAAGAATCCGCTCGGCGTCTTCGTCCACGCCCTCAACTGGTCAAAGGAGCTCGGCTGATGCGCATCGCCTCGCTTGCAACCCTGTTGCTTACCTCTGTTTCGCTCGGCGCCTGCGCGACCGCGTGGAAGCCCCCCGAGATCAGCTACGACAACACACCGAAGCCGGCGGCGCTTCAGCCTGATCCGCCGAAGCCTGTGCAGATCGTCGAGCTGCCGAAGCCCTTGCCGCTGCCCGGGCAGCTCAAGCCAATTCCGGGCAACGTGAAGGCGCCGCCCGAATCTGCGGACCCTCATGCGCGTGTCGAACAGGCCAACGGCGCGGCGCGCATTCAGCCGACGCGCGCCGGCTACCTCAACGCTATCCAGGTCTACCCCTTCTCCGACGGCGCGCTCTATCAGGTCTATGCCGCGCCCGGCGAGGTCACCGACATCGCCTTGGAGCCCGGCGAGCAGCTCGTCGGCTCCGGACCCGTGGCCGCCGGCGACACGGTGCGCTGGATCGTCGGCGACACCGAGAGCGGAACCGGGCAAGCGAAGCGGATCCATATCCTGGTCAAGCCGACGCGATCCGATCTCGTCACCAATCTCGTCATCAACACGGACCGCCGGACTTATCACCTCGAGCTGCATTCGGACGAGAAGACCTACATGGCCTCGGTCTCGTGGGCCTATGCCGAGGATCAGCTCCTCGCGCTTCGCCGGCAGAACGCGGCGGCCGACGCCGCGGCGCCTGTCGCAACCGGCGTCGACATCAACGCGCTGAATTTCCGCTACCGCATCGAAGGCGACAATCCGGCCTGGCGGCCGCTGCGCGCCTTCGACGATGGCCGCCAGGTGTTCATCGAGTTTCCGAGCGGCATTTCGCAAGGCGAACTGCCGCCACTCTGGATCATCGGCGCCGAAGGCGACGGCCAGCTCGTCAACTATCGCGTCAAGGGCAACCACATGATCGTCGACCGGCTCTTCGCCGCCGCCGAACTCAAGCTTGGCGGCAAGCATCAGGACGTCGTGCGCATCGTCCGCACCGATGGGAGGCCTCGCTCGTGACAGATTCGCCCCACGAAGACGACGGGCCGAGCGCAGGGGGGCGGCCGACCGAGGAGATGCGACTGCGCGCGAACCGGGCGCCCGTCACACGGCTATCCCGCAAGGTGCTCCTCGGCGTCGGCGCGGCCGCGGCGATCGGCATCGGCGGCGCCCTGCTGTTCGCGCTCAAGCCGCAGCATCAGACCAACGGCTCCGAGCTCTACAACACCAACAATCGCAACACGCCGGACGGTCTCGCCAATCTGCCGCGCGACTATACGGGACTGCCGAAACCTGCTCCCCTGCTTGGGCCACCGCTTCCCGGCGACCTTGGGCGGCCGATCATGAGTGCCGGCGCGCCCGCGCCGGGCATGCCGACGCCGGCAGCGGGACCAAGCTCCGAGGAACAGCGTATCGCGCAGGAACAAGAAGCGGCGCGGGTGAGCCACCTCTTCGCCACGAGCAATGAAGCTCGGATTCCCGCGCCTCCGGCCACACCGGCGGTCGCTCCATCGACTGCGGCGGCCGCAAATAGCGGATCCGCCGACCTGACATCCCAAGATCACAAACTCGCTTTCCTCAACGGGAATATCGATCGACGCACAACCAGCCCGGATCGCGTCCAACCGCCAGCGAGCCCCTATGTGCTGCAGGCCGGTGCCGTGATTCCGGCATCATTGATCACCGGCCTGCGCTCCGACCTGCCTGGCCAGGTGACTGCCCAAGCGACCGAGGATGTCTATGACAGCCCGACAGGAAAGACCCTGCTGATCCCGCAGGGATCGCGCCTCGTCGGCCAGTACGACGCGCAGATTGCGTTTGGCCAATCGCGCGCCTTGCTCGTCTGGAATCGGCTCATCATGCCGAACGGCAAATCGATCGTGCTGGAGCGGCAGCCCGGCGCCGACACCGAGGGCTATGCAGGCCTTGAAGACGAGGTCGATAACCATTGGGGCATGCTCTTCAAGGCGGCGATCCTCTCGACCGTCCTGAGCGTCGGCTCGGAGGCCGGCATGAGCGGCAACAACAACGGCTCGCTTGCCGAAGCGATCCAGCAAGGAATGTCTCAGAGCATCAATCAGACTGGGCAGCAAGTCGTCAGCCGCTCGCTCAACATCCAGCCGACAATCACGATCCGACCTGGCTTCCCGGTGCGAGTGCTGGTCACCCATGACCTCGTGCTTGAACCTTACAAGGGATGATGGAGCCCACGCATGAACAAGCTGAAGTTGAACGCTCTGGAGGACGATAAGCCAGTAAAAATCAGCTTCGAATTGCCCGCCGCGGTACACCGCGATCTTCTCAGATACTCCGAAATCCTATGCCGAGAGACAGGACAACCGAGTATCGAGCCGACAAAGCTGATTGCTCCAATGCTCGCACGTTTCATGGCGACCGATCGTGCGTTTGGGAAAGCAAGAAAACAGGCTGCTTCAAAGAAGGCAGAGTGATCTCGATTCATCGCGCATGAATGCGACAAACCGGCCAACCACGGGCTCCTCAGCTTCCGGCATCCACGCAAGATCGACGCGAAACCATGCGTTTGGTTCTGCTATTGATCGAAACACCACGCCCGGAAACTTGACTTCTGATTGGCTTTTCGCGGCCAACGTTATTCCAAAGCCCGCTTTAACGAGCGCAAGAACAGACTGTTTGCTCGCTCCGTGCGTCTGAAATCTCACGCCGCTGCCCAGCAGCGACGCAAAGAATTCGCGCTGCGCCTGGCTCTCGTCCCAGCCCTGCACCAGGATTGTCTCTTCGCGCAGAGCCGTCCATTGCAACGTCTTCCGCCTCGCGAGACAATGGCCAGCGGGAAGAGCAGCCACAATCTGTTCCCGATAGATCTGCAAAGCGGCTGCATGTGGCCACAGCGTGAAGCTCGGAACGAACGCTACGTCCAAACGGCGTTCCTCGAGAGCAATCACGATATCCCGATCGGCAAGCTCAGCCACTCTCAGATTGATGCCCGGATGGTTTTCTCGCCATCTCGCCAGGAGTCCTGAAATCGGATCTCCAATCGGCGGCATCCGAACGCCAAGTCGAACTTCACCGATAGCCGCGGCCCCGCTCTGGAGGCCGGCCACCTTGATAGCATCAATTTCCGCCAACGCCCGTCTCACATGGACCAGAACTGCCTTGCCGGCTGATGTCAGTCGAACACCGCTATGGCTGCGCTCGAACAGCGGCAGTCCGAGTTCATTCTCTAGGCGGCTGACCCGGCGGCTGAGCGTTGATGCATTGCGACTGAGCATGATAGCGGCTCGGGCAAAGTTTCCCGCGTCGGCCGAAACTACCAGATAGCGCAGGTCACCAATATCCATCGGGCGCAGCGCTCCTGCCCTTCGCCCGCATGCGCGCCGCCGTCGAGGAAGTAGCAGGAGCCTTCAACCGTACCTCCCGACAGGTCTCCGTGCGCAGGCCGACGCAAATCCGTCAGGCGCGTGCTTGCCGGCGACTTCCGAGCCATCCAGGGCCCCACGCGAGCAGAACCCCGTAGCAAAGGGTCCAGATGATGACGTGGCTTTGGGTGGGCGAGCCGGCTTCCGCTACGGCGATCACGAGGCCGAGTGCGCTTACGACGATCATCGCTTGTGCAAGAAACGACCTGATGTAGCTCGGGGCACGGCTGATCGAAGAGGCTTGCCACTGTTTGCCGAACCATCCGGCAAACCACCCGAGAATGTAGCCGAAACAACAGGCCTCGGTTGGGTGCCGGCGCGCAACAGCATGGTGCTCCGTGTATACCAGCACAACGGCGAGAACTAAGACGACCATTGCGCTCTGTCCCCAAAGCGTCCTGGTGAATTGGGACTGAAGACTGACCAAGAGATCTTTTCCGATAAACAGCCAGAGCGCTGATTTGGATGGTGATGCTTGTTCGAGATCCTGGAAGTTCTGCAGCATCTCTGCTCGGTGCCGCTGCAAATACCGTCGCGGATAGAGTTCCAGAAGCACTCCATAGATTGCCAGCGACCGAGACGTTCCATTCTGCTCTATGTGTGCCATGGGGCTACGTCGCCTTTAACTGCCGATGGGCTATCGCAGCCACGGCCGACAGCCGGTTGCTTTCCGCTCTCATGGCCGTCTGCCCGAGTGCGGTGAGTTTGTAATAGATCCGGCGCGGATCCCGGGTGTCGCTCTTGAGGACCAGCCCTGCTTCGATCATGCGGTCGAGCGATCCATAAAGTGTACCCGGACCCATCTTCACCGCGCCCTGAGAGTCCTCCTTGACCTGCTGCATAATGTCGTAGCCGTGGCGGTCCCGACCGTAGAGAGCCAGGAGAATATGGAACACCGCCGGCGTCAGTGGCCCTGTGGGGCTAGACTTGCTCATGTGTCTCATGATATATCCGTGGCGGATATAGTCAACATCCTTTTCTGCGAGACTGCGGACCGACGCCACGCGCGGGTTCCTTTCGAGTGCGCACTGGTGCCAAGCCTTGTGCAGAGAAAGCTCCACATAAGAAACGGCAATCAAGAAGCAACCGGCGTCTGCGACGCGGACATTTTGGTCGTAACCGCTCCTGTTCAGTCATCTACCGCCAAAGTTCCTCAACCATGCCTCGGCGAAATCCGTGCCGACCATGCCTCGGCCAAATCCAGCCGACCTGTTCGTAATATTTCTCAAGTTGACGCGTGATGGCTGTCGTCGTTTCGTCGACGACTGCACTCATACCCCCGTGACTACTTGTGGCGAGCTTGATTCCGCCGCCAATCGCAAAATGAATCATGTTGCCTGTCACCCCGGCGACACCGGCAGGCATGATCATTCCGGGCTGGTAGCCGCTGTTGCTGGAGACGACGAAATTCGTCATCGACTGGCCAGGCGGCACTTTGACAGTCTCAAGCTCGGCGCTTGCCTGCAGCTTAGCCTGTCCGACTCCAAACCCGATCAAGATCCGCTCCGCTGTATCGCCAGGAACAGCGCCGGTGATGGCCACGTGGAGCGTTGCGGCACCGGCACGCGCCATGCCTGGGGCATACGCTTCGGCAGTAATGCCAGCCTTAGTGAGCTTCTCGATCAGCGCTGATTGCAGCTTCGCGCTAACGTCTGCCGCGAGGTCTGCGCTTGGATTGCTGGAGTTGAACGCTGGCTGAACGTCCACCAATATTTCGGCCGGACGCGGAGTTGACGTGTTGATCGAAGCAATGCTGGCCACGTCCGCAGTTGCACAACCAGCCAGAATTCCCGCGCAACTGCCAAGTGTGACAGTCACCGCACCGATCGTCAGGTTGCGCTTGGCGGTTGGTAAGCCAAGAGCCCCCTGCCAGCGTTTGAGACTTGCGAGCGCAGCGTGGACTGCTTCACTACAATGGAAAGCCAGCGGGATACGGAAGATCGCCGGCGTAAGCGGACCTGTCGGTGTCGACTTGCGCATGCGCGCACGATATATCCGTCACGGATATAGTCAATGCTCCGTCTGACTAGCAAGCTGAGATAGCCCAGGGGGTGGTCGCGGATTTCGATCCGTCGAATGGCGCCAACAATCGGAACCTGCGCGCCAGGACTTTAAGGTTAGCTTTAAACGGTTAAATGTCGAAACCGCCCGGCCCGGTCCAGCCGCTGTCTTCACCCGGGTAGCCGGGCTGGGCCGACAGCAATGGCAGCCCGTGCACCTCGATGGCCTGGCTCCAGTGATGATGGCCGTAAATCCATGCCACCGTGCCGGCGGACTCAGCTGCCGCGATCAACTCTGTGCAATCCGAGCAGAAGGCGGGGGCCAGTTCGTTGAGGCCATGGACGGGGTGGCAGGCCGCGGGATGCGGCACGTGATGCGTGACGACGAGCGTCGGCCCGGTGTGCGGCGTAGCGAGCTTGGCGGCGAGCCAGGAACGCGACAGTTGGTGCTCGGCCAGCGCGTCTGCCGGCGCAAAGGCGGCACCATCGCGGTGTCGGCTGATCAGCCGGTGATCGTAGATTTCGCCCGCGGTCGCCACCATCGCCATCGCCGCCGCGGGGTCGCCGGTCACGGCGTAGTCCGTCCATAGGGTCGCGCCCAGCACCCGCAGCGCCCCGATCCTTGCTTCGCCCCGGTCGAGCACGGTCACGCCTGGGATTTCCGCGGCCAACAGCGCGGCGCGGTCGCCGTCGAACGAGCCGCGGTAATACTCGTGGTTCCCCGGCACCAGGATGACGCGGCAGCCGAGAAAGGCGGCCGCCTGTTGGGCGTAGGACAGCGGCGACACGTTGCGGGTCGATCGCAACCGGCCGATGTCGCCGGCCAATACAAGCAGATCCACCCTGCCTACGAACGCGGACAGGTCCGGCCCGAAGCCGAGCGGCAGGACGCCGATCCACGACGAGGCCCCCTGCCGTTCCCGCACCTCGAGGTGAACATCGCTGAAATAAAGGATCCGCATCACCGCGCCGCGCTCCATCGACACCTCCACAATCGGACGCTTCTCCTCGGTGCGCCGGCGACGACTGCGTTCCCCCCGTGATGATCTCAAACACACCGTTCATGAGTCATCTTAACCACACAGTTAAGTCGCCACTTAAGGAGACGGCTTGTTCGCTGCCAGGCGGTAGCCGCCGGAGGGATACCCAACAACTCACGACGGTTGGCCACGCAGGTCCAGACGGATGTCGTGGCACCATCCCGTTATTGGTTGGGTTGCCGAATGGTGAGTGGGACGACCTGAATTTGTTTCGCAAGCGCGTAAGCCGTCGGAAGATCGCTGTCGCTGTCTACGAGGATGCGGCCGAGGACGAATACCGAATTGTTCGGCGACGAAATCTGCTTCATCCCGCTCGGTGCCTGTCCTTTCCAACCCGGTCCCGTGATGAGATAATCGCCCGCGTGCGTGCCTGTGGCGCGCTTGCCGACGTAGGCGAAGACCGTGTTGTTCGGAGCCGTGAACTGCACGCTGTAATAGCGATCCGCCATCTCGGGCACATGCAGGACCTGCGGTCCACGCCTCAGGTCTAACACGCCGGCCGTAAGAAGCGTGTCGTGGATCGCCCCAGTGGTCGCCAACTTTGTAGCAGAGGCTGGCGGGTGGAGAGGATCCGCAAAAAGCGCTTGAGGTTCAGTCGCGAGCGTATTGATCGGGATTGGACCTTCGAACCCCTTCGTGAGGAGGGCCCTCTTGTATATGTTGAGAAAGATCTGCGGCCAGAAATAGATGATGAGGAACCATGCCCCTCCCGCGACAGCACAGAATATGAGCAGATTTTCGTATCGCATATGAGTCATCACTTCATTTCCACAACCGGCGGCGGCGTATACTTGCCGTCGATAGCGGTCGCGCCGGGCATATAGGCGCGCAGCCAAAGTCTGAAGTTGCCCGAGGGCGCGGGCAGCCAGTTGGATTCATGCCCTGCCGGAGCGGTGGCTTGGATATGCACATCCACCGAGCCGTCCGGGTTTGCGACGAGGCCGGAGCGATCGCCGACCAGGTACCGATTGAGCGGATTCGCCACGAAGCGTTCCTTTGCGTCGGCCATGGTCAGCGACCAGAACGCGTCGTTGGGCGGCAGCCCTCCCGGTGGGAAGTGCATGATGTAGTCGTGCTTTCCGCAGAGCATGCGGCCCGCGCCATCGACGCTCGTCTTCCAGTACATCGCCTCTTGCGGCGTGTTTATCGGGCCGGGAAAAATCCGGATGTGCGCGGCTCGCGTGAACATGCCGTTGCTCGGCAGGCCACACCCGAACGCGGTCACCCACCCATTGACCCTCGTGGTCTTTAGCCGCGCGAGAACCTCAATCGTGACAACCGCCAACCCGAATCCGACGAAGAAGCCTTGTATTAGAGCATTGCGCAGAGTCAGTGAATCAGGAGCAAGGAACCGTTTGATGACGACGTAGCTGCACACTGCGCCGATAAGCGTGATGAAAATTTTGAACCTTCTGTCGCTCATCGTGTTTGCTTTACTGCACTACCTGGCTTCGCCATCAAAGACCTCTGATACAAGTGTCCGCAAGCTGAGCCGCATACTGCGTGACGATGGTCGTATGGCCGGCGCCAGCAATGATGACTGGCTCGACGCCGAGGACCCGGCGCGCCGCCGCCTGCTCCCATTCGGGCCGGATCTGGTCGTCCGCGTCGCCGGAAAGATCCATGTTCTCGACCGTCGGCATTTTGTCGAGCGGACAGACCTCATAGAAGTTCGGCATATATCGAGCGTACGGCGAGGCGTGGATTTGATCGCGCAGCGTTTGCCACTGGGCCGGCGTCGCCTGCGGATCGCCGCGAAGCCTCAGGAATTCATCCGTGACCCGCTGCGCGCCCTTGATGAGTTTGTCCAGGATACTTCCCGGAACGGCGACGGCCTCGCTGTTGCAAATCTCGATGAACGCCTTTCCCGGCTGAGGGATGGTCGCGTTGACGTAGACGAGCCGGCGCACCGGACGGGCCGCCGCAACCAGCGGCAAGACGGCGCCTTCGTTCGATACTCCGAGGATCACCACCGGTTCCTCTACGCCCTTGAGCGCCGCGACGATCTGGGCGGCGCGCATCTCGTTGGCCGTGAAGGTGGTGAGGGGGGCGATGACCGACACGAAAGTGGTCGGAAAGCCGCGCTTCTCGAACTCGGCCGTCAGCCTTCCCCAGGACTTGGCTGCGGGTCCGTCCGCGGGTCCGCTGACGCCAATGACAAACCTCGCCCTCGGGTCGCCCGCCGCCGCCCGGACGGTCCGGGTGGCCGCCAACGCCAAGACCGCCCCGCTAGCCGCCAGGAGGGTCCGTCGTTGAATTCTCATCCGTTGACCCTGACTGGCGAAAGCCTGCTTGAAGCGAACATAACCTCGCAGACGTCGCACCCCATGCGGACGAGGCCTATGGATACGTCCAAGACTGCGCGCGCTGGTGGTGCGGGACCGGCCGTGCTCATGGCTCAACTCTATATCCGTCACGGATATAAATCAACGCCCTAAAGGGGTTCCAAATCGATTAGCTAGCTCGCATGCGCGCGGAGATGAGTCAGGAGCCATTGCGCGTGAGCTGGCAGGGCGCGCGCATCCTTTACACAGAGGCGCAGGTGGCGCAGCGCCCAGGCGTCAGTAAGTGGCACGACGCGGATCGACAAAGTTTGGCGGCAGCGCGTCGCAGCCGTCTTCGGCACGACCGCGAGTCCAATGCCACTCTCGACGACGCGGCATATGGCGTCGAAGCCGGGCAGACGGACACGCAGCCGCAACTCCCGGCCAGCGCGAGATGCATTGCTGTCGATATGATCCTGCAGCGCGACACCCGTCGGCAAGCCGACGAAGTCGTAGGCCAGAGCGTCAGCGAAGGCGACGCGACGACGATGGGCGAGTGGATGCTTCGCCGGTGCCACAAGGACGAGCCGGTCCTCTGCGAAGGGAAAGGTTTCAAGCTCCGAAGCAGGATCGACAGCATCGGCAACAATGCCGATGTGCGCCACTCCGCGGGCGATGCTGCGCACGATCTCCGGGCTCGGGCGCTCCTCTACCGCGATGTCGATGTTGGGATGGGCCGACAGGAACGAACCGAGCAGAGGCGGCAGGAATTCCTGCAGCGCGGCCGTGTTTGAGAGTAGCCGAACGCTGCCACGCAGTCCCTTTGCGAAGCTTCCGAGTTCACCACGCATCAACTCCAGTTGCTGCGTCACCACGCGGGCGTGGTGGATTAGCGCTTGGCCGGCCGGCGTTAGACTGACGCCGCGTCGTTTGCGTTCGAACAAGGTGACGCCGAGCGCTTGCTCTACGTCGCGGATTCGCTCGCTTGCCGCAGCGAGCGACAGGCCACTGCGCGTGGCGCCATGAGTGATGCTCGCCGCTTCGGCGACGTTCAGAACGAGGCGCAAATCCGTCAAATCGAAGCGCATAAGGCGATAGATAAGCCACTCCCCAGCCTTCGGCCAGCCCGAAGGCTGGGTCTGCCGCTTCCGCATTGTGCTTTGCCTCGATCGCGGTGAGTCTCGAGGCCATGGCAACGGGTTTCTGGCTTCTTTTCGTCGGCGTTTTCTTGCTGGCTGGTCTCGTCAAGGGCGTAATTGGCATGGGGTTGCCGACCGTCGCTATGGGCCTGCTGGCGCTCGCTTTGCCACCGGCCGAGGCCGCCGCGATCCTGGTCGTGCCATCGCTCGTGACCAACGTCTGGCAGCTGCTCGCGGGACCCAGTTTCGGTGAGCTGGCCCGCAGACTATGGCCGATGATGCTGGGCGTGATGGCAGGAACGGTCGCGGGCGCGGGTGTTCTGGCTGGTGACGCGTCGGGGTTGGCGGAGGCCTGCCTCGGCGCCGCGCTCGCATTCTACGCCGTCGTCGGACTGTCCGGAATCAAGCTTACGGTAACGCGAACCCGGGAAACGTGGTTGGCGCCCATCATTGGAGTTACCACGGGTCTAGTCACCGGTGCTACCGGCGTGTTCGTCATTCCTGCTGTGCCCTACCTTCAGGCGATCGGCCTGGAGAAGGAGGACTTGATTCAGGCTTTGGGCTTGTCATTCACCGTGTCGACGATAGCGCTCGCGCTGGGGCTGCTGCGCGTCGACGCCTGGCAGACGCAGTCCATCGGTCTCTCCGCGCTGGCGCTCCTCCCGGCGCTGGGCGGCATGCAGCTCGGCCAGATGCTGCGGCAGCGCATCGCTCCCTCTACGTTTCGCACAGTGTTCTTTGCCGGCCTCTTGCTGCTTGGACTGTATCTCGCACTCCGAGGATTGGCGTAGACCGATCTCATGTCACAGAGGAGGAGACCATGCCTGATGTGCTGATTGAAGTGCGAGGCGATTGGCTGGGCGCGCGCAAGGGCGATTTCATCGAGGCGATCAAAGACGGCATCGTCACGACCCTGAAAACGCCGGAAAGTGACAAGATCTTGAGGCTGATTGAGCATGCGCCGGAAAGCTTCTCAATCCCGCGCTGGGCAGGCGAGCGGTTCACGCACATCGAAATCACCATGTTTGTCGGTAGAAGCATCGAGGTGAAGCGGACGCTCTATCGTGCCCTCGTCGAGAACCTCGAGCAGTTCGGGGTGTCGGAGCACGACGTCAAGATCATTTTGATCGAAGTAGATCCTTCGAATGTTGGAATGCGAGGCGGCAGACCGGCGAGCGACCTCGATCTCGGATATGAGGTAACAATTTAGCAGCCCCATTCTCCGGTATATTACTGATCAAAATCAGAGCGGTCGCAGAGCTTTTTCCAGGGCGTATTGCCGTGCGTCGCAACTGATCTCAGCGCGGAGACACATAAGGGAACCGCGACAGGTCGAGGGGCGTTACGATCAAATGGTTTTGTGAGGATCGGATGGCTCTACGGCCGGACCGTTATCGGGACGCAATCGTCCCTCACATCTATGCTGCTCCCGCGTCGGATGCCATCGCCTTCTACAAGCGGGCGTTTGGCGCTGAGGAGGTGTTCCGGATTGCCAGATCGGATGGCAAAATCCTGCACGCCGAGATTTCGATCTGCAACTCCGTGCTTATGATCGGCGACCCCGACGATAAGCTCTACGGCGAGCCCCGGAAGCTCGGGCGCTGCACGGCCAGCCTCCATATTTTCACCGACGACAATGAGGCCCTGCTCCAGCGCGCCGTCAAGGCCGGGGCCGGGCAGATCCAGCCGCCGACAGAGATGTTCTACGGTGCCAACTCGGCCAGCCTGCGTGATCCCTTTGGCCACGTTTGGGTGCTGTTGTCATGGCGAGAGGACCTCGATCCGGCTGAGATGGAGCGCCGCGGAAGCACCCTCCTGGCGCAATGAACGGCGCGCTCCGCGTGCGGGCGCCTCGCCGCAGCGTTGCGCGGCTGACCGGCAATCTCGCTATTCCAGATACGGCGTCAGCACATCTTCGATCCATCTCATGAATGCGCGGACTCGGCGCGACAGATTGCTTCGATGTGCCACGACGAGGGACACGGGGATCGCCCGGCGACGAAAATCGGGTATGATCTCCACAAGCGCTCCACTCTCTAAATATTGGCCAATCCCCAAGAGTGGCGCCTGAATCAGGCCAAGGCCGGCGAGGGCAGCGGCGTCGTACGTCTGCGCGCTGTTGACGTGTAGCGCACCTGGCAACTGAAGCGTCGCGTAGCTGTCGCCGTCCGGATATTCCCAGCCTAGGGATCTTGCGCCCAGCACCGTCGAAAAATGAATTGTCCGATGTTCCTGACGCTGGAGATCTTCCAGCGATCGAGGGACGCCATAGCGCGCCAGATAGACGGGACTGGCAGCGTTGACCATGCGCAACTTGCCCAGCGGGCGGGCAATCAGCGTCTCGTCCCCGATGGGTCCGAGCCGCAATACACAGTCGAACCCCTCTTGAACCAGATCGACTTGCCGATCCGTACTCGACACTTCCAGTTCCAACTCGGGATAAGTCGCCATGAAATCCGGCAAGGCCGGCACGAAAGTCGTGCGCGCCAGCTCGCTCGGCAGATCAACCCGCAAACGCCCGCGAAGCGCCACGCGATCACCTGCAAACATCGAGTGCAGGTCATCGACGTCAGCAAGCAAATCGCGGGCACGGGCATGAAATGCGCGTCCGTCTTCCGTCAACTGCACGCTGCGCGTCGTCCGGTGCAGAAGCCTGACACCGACATCTTCTTCCAGCTT
>DASXES010000053.1:0-105950 GCA_036489975.1 Roseiarcus sp. | reverse complement strand
CGTTCGTTGATTCGCAACCCGATCCTACCGGCGAACCGCCGGTGACCGCCGCAAGCCGCTCGCTCGCTACAGCGCTATCAACAGCGCGCTTCGCAAGCGCCTTGCTCCCGCACAGCTACACCATCAGATGGGACACGACCCATTTAAGTGTAAAGCCTTGACATACATACCTATTTTTGCGCTGTGCGCCACCGCCGTCAGTAAGGGGTGAATTGCCGGCGCGAGGCCGGCGGTACGGTCGGAGATCGCCGAGTATCGCCGGCGCTCTTCATGCGCGGCATGTTCAATTGGGGATTGAGTAAACTGTCGCCGTAATCCCCGCCGTAATCCCATAATCATAATTCAAGATTTCGGCAGCCCTAAGCTCTTCGACATCGGGTAGCCGGACGAAGCGCCGAAATTGCCAACGGGCGGGCCATCCTCGACGTACCCTTTCGAATGATAGAATGACCATCAGCGACATAAATCGCTTTCCGGCATCCGGCAGCGAAATCATGACTGGTCCAGCGGCGAGGTCGAAAACGCCGAAAGAATAGAGCGTGTCGCGATTAAGCCGGATCACCGTTTGATTATCGATCGAGGCCGGCTCGCGATTGTGACTGAACTTGCCGAGACCGCCAGCTTCCTTCGCGGTGTTCGCGATATAATTATCTGTCTCTGCCCTGACGAAATTATTGACGGTGACGGGGACTGTGGACTGCGCTTCAGCGAGACCTGCTGTCGTGACCATTGCGATCAACCCATAAATTATGAGGCGTTCATGCCGTGGCTATAGCAACCTTGATCGGATCGTAGTTGCGAAAGGCAACTTTGAAGACGCCCAAGGGCTGTTTCCTAGATCACGGCGTCTTCGACTGACAAGCTGAAATCAGGTGCGAAAGGTTCGCCTCCCGCCCACGACCGCTATCCACCAGCGCACGATCGAGATTGTTTCCTAGAGCCCGAGCTCCCTCGGGGCCCAACCGGCAAACGCCTGCGCCAGGGCGACCACACGCCAGTAATAGGCTTGCTCGACCATCGCCTGGTCGGGGGCGCTCGGATAGTAGAACGCGATGGCCCGCAGGGGCGTCTCCGACACGATTCCGCCTCGCGGCCCCTGGACGATCAGGGTCCCCGCGACCGTATCCTGGGAGGCGCCTGCCGGCCCGGTCCCGCCGCTGCTCGGGCCGAGATAGATATAGTCGATCCGGGCTTCGAGGACCCCGGCGCTTCTGTCGCCCGGCGCGAGATAGGACGACAATTTCTGGGCCAGGGCCTGCGCAAGCGCCTGCTCCATCCAAGCCGCGGTCGGATCGCCCATGGTCGCGCGCACGGGCGCCACGTCGACCCTGATCCCGCTAAACCTGACTCCAGCATAGGCGGCCGCGCCGTGAGGCGCGAACACCGGAAAAAACGCGGCTGCCCCCAGAGCGGTGAGCGCGGCCCTGCGAGTCATGGAGATGGCGACCATCCTGTTTCCCTTCGATGCGCCGCGCCAGCCGAAACGAGGCGCAAGCGGCGTCCGAGCAAAACGATCGCCGAAGCGAATGTTCTAAAGACCGAGCTCCCTCGGCGCCCACCCGGCGAACGCCTGCGCAAGGTCGACCACGCGGCCTTGCAGCGCCCGCTCGACCAGGGCCTGATCGACCGCCATCGGGATATAGGAATCGATCGCTCGCAGCGGCACGTTCGCGACAACCTGGCCCCGCGGTCCTCTCAGGATGAGGGCGCCGACGATGGTGTCCTGCGTTTGGTTGAAGAAGCCGGGACCGCCGCTGCTGGACCCGAGATAAAGATAGTCGATGCGCGCCACCAGCGTGTCCCCAGAGCGGTCGCCGGGCGCCATGTAGACGCCGAGCGCCTTGGCGAGCGCTCCAGGCAACGCCTGCTCCACCCAGGCCGCGGTCGGATCCCCCATACTGGCGCGAATCGGGGACACGTCGACCTTGATGGCGCGGATGCGCACGCTGCTCGTTGCGACCGTGGGGATCGCGCTCGCGCAGCCCTGGAGCGCGAGAGCCCCAAGAGCGATGAGCCAAGCGCGGCGGGTCAAGCGAAACGCGGACATGACTCAAACTTCTCCTCGGGTCGCCCGCGCCCGCTCGCGGGTTGTTTAGAGCGGGCGGTTATATATAGGCCACCTTGACGATTTCATAGCTCTTGCCGCCGCCGGGCGTATTCACTTCGACGCTATCGCCCGCCTTCTTGCCGATCAGCGCGCGCGCGGTTGGCGAGGTGATCGAGACCTTGCCCGACTTCACGTCCGCTTCGCTCTCGCCGACGAGCTGAAACTTGTGCTCTTTTTCGGTGTCTTCGTCGATCAGGGTGACGGTCGCGCCGAACTTGATCGTCGTCCCGTTCAATTTCGCCACGTCGATGACTTCGGCGCGTTGCAACAGGTCTTCGAGTTCGACGATCCGGCCCTCGTTGTGCGATTGCGCCTCTTTGGCGGAGTGATATTCGGCATTTTCCGACAGGTCGCCGTGCGACCGCGCTTCGGCGATCGCGGCGACGATTCGCGGCCGCTCAACCTGCTGGCGACGAGCAAACTCCGCCTCCAAGGCTGCGTGCCCTTCGGGCGTCATAGGTAGCTTTTCCATTGCCTATCCGTAAAAAAATATTGCCGCCACGGCGTCTTTCTTCGCCGTCACGCCAGATAATCCTGCAACGCCCTGACTTCGAGCTCGCCGCTCGCGACGGCGCGTATTCCGTCGGCCGCCGCGATGGCCCCTGAAATTGTGGTGTAGTAGGGCGTCTTTTGCAAGAGGGCGGCGCGGCGCAAAGGCTTGGAATCGGAGAGCGAGGTCGCCCCCTCGGTGGTGTTGAACATGAGCTGCACGGCGCCGTTGCGCACCGCGTCCGCCGCATGCGGGCGGCCCTCCGACACCTTGTTGACCTTCTCCGCCTTCAGCCCGTGGGCGGTGAGATAGCGCTGGGTCCCCCCGGTCGCCAGGATCTTGAACCCGAGCGCCTGCAATTTACGCAAAGGCTCGACGATCTTCTCCTTGTCCGCATCGCGCACGGAAACGAACACCGCGCCCGAGGTCGGCGGCCGCGAGCCCGCCCCGAGCTGGCTCTTGGCGAAGGCGATTTCGAACGAGCGGTCAATGCCCATCACCTCGCCGGTCGAGCGCATTTCCGGCCCCAGCACGGTGTCGACGCCAGGGAAGCGGGCGAACGGAAAGACCGCTTCCTTGACCCCGACATGATCGAGCTTTTCGAGCTTGAGATCGAACGAGGCGAGCTTTTCGCCCGCCATGATCCGGGCCGCGATCGCCGCGATCGGCTTGCCGATCACCTTGGCGACGAACGGCACCGTGCGCGAGGCGCGCGGGTTGACCTCGAGCACGTAGATCTCGCCGCCTTTGAGCGCATATTGCACGTTCATGAGGCCTCCGACTTCGAGCGCGCGGGCGAGCTTCTGCGTCTCATCCTTGAGGCTGGCGATCGTCTCGGGCGTCAGCGATCGGGGCGGCAGCGAGCAGGCGCTGTCGCCCGAATGAATGCCGGCCTCCTCGATATGTTCCATGATCCCGGCCACGACCACCGTTTCGCCGTCGCTCAAGGCATCGACGTCGATCTCGATGGCGTCGGCAAGATAGCGGTCGAACAGCAGCGGGTTCTTGCCGAGAACCGTGTTGATCTGGCCGGTCTTGTCGTTCGGATAGCGCGCCTTGACGTCGGAGGGCACCAGGCTCGGCAGGACGCCAAGCAGATAATCGTCGAGCGCGGTCTGGTCGTGGATGATCGCCATCGCCCGCCCGCCCAGCACATAGGAGGGGCGCACCACGAGCGGCAGCTTGAGGTCGGCGACGATGAGGCGAGCCTGCTCGACCGAATAGGCGATGCCGTTCTTCGGCTGCTTGAGGCCGAGCTTGTCGAGCAGGCGCTTGAAGCGGTCGCGGTCCTCGGCGAGATCGATCGAGTCGACCGAGGTTCCGAGGATCGGCGCGCCGGACTGTTCGATGACATGGGCGAGTTTGAGCGGCGTCTGGCCGCCGAACTGCACGATCACGCCCTTGAGCGTGCCCCGCTCGCGCTCCTTGTCGAGAATGGCCAAGACGTCCTCGGCGGTCAGCGGCTCGAAATAGAGCCGGTCCGAGGTGTCGTAGTCGGTCGAGACGGTCTCCGGATTGCAGTTGACCATGATCGTCTCGTAACCCGCCGCACGGAGCGAGAACGAGGCGTGGCAGCAGCAATAATCGAACTCGATCCCCTGCCCGATCCGGTTCGGGCCGCCGCCGAGGATGACGATCTTTTCGCGCTCCGAAGGGTCGGCTTCGCATCGGACCGTGCCGGCGAACGGGGCTTCGTAGGTCGAATACATGTAGGCCGTGGGCGAAGCGAATTCGGCCGCGCAAGTGTCGATGCGCTTGAACACCGGCTGAACGCCGAGGCGCCTGCGGGCCGCGGTGACGTCGGCCTCGTCCTTGCCGGCAAGCGCCGCAAGGCGCGCATCCGAGAAGCCGCTCGCCTTGAGCGCCCGCATATTGCCCGCGTCCGGCGGCAGCCCATGCGCGCGCACCTTGCCTTCGAGCGCGATGATCTCGGCGATTCGTTCGAGGAACCAGGGGTCGATCTTGCTCGCCTCGTGGATCTCGTCGACACCCATCCCCAGGCGCATCGCCTGCGCCACCTTGAGCAGGCGATCGGGCGTCGGCTGGCCGATTGCGGCGCGCAGCACGTTGTGATCGTCGCCGAGGCCCAGTCCGTCGATCTCGATCTCGTCGAGCCCGTCGAGGCCGGTCTCGAGCGAGCGCAAAGCCTTCTGCAGCGATTCAGGGAAGGTGCGGCCGATCGCCATCGCTTCGCCAACCGACTTCATCGCCGTCGTCAGCGTCGGCTCGGCGCCGGGAAATTTTTCGAACGCGAAGCGCGGGATTTTGGTGACGATATAGTCGATCGTCGGCTCGAACGAGGCCGGCGTCGCGCCCCCCGTGATGTCGTTGGCGATCTCGTCGAGCGTATAGCCGACCGCGAGCTTGGCCGCGACCTTGGCGATCGGAAACCCGGTCGCCTTCGAGGCCAGCGCCGACGAGCGCGAGACGCGCGGGTTCATCTCGATCACCACCATCCGCCCGTCGGCCGGATTGACCGCGAATTGCACGTTCGAGCCGCCGGTCTCGACCCCGATCTCGCGCAGAACCGCGATCGAGGCGTCGCGCATGATCTGGAACTCTTTGTCGGTCAGCGTCAGCGCGGGAGCGACGGTGATCGAATCGCCGGTATGCACGCCCATCGGGTCGATGTTCTCGATCGAGCAGATGATGATGCAATTGTCCGCTTTGTCGCGCACCACCTCCATCTCGAACTCTTTCCAGCCGAGCACGCTCTCCTCGATCAGCACTTCGTCGGTGGGCGAAGCGTCGATGCCGCGCTCGACGATCTCGATCAATTCGCTTCGCGTGTAGGCGATGCCCCCGCCGGTGCCGCCCATGGTGAAGCTCGGGCGGATGATTGCCGGCAAGCCGATGTCGGCGACAGCGGTCAGGGCCTGTGACAATGTCTTCACCTGATGCGAGCGCGGCGTCTTGAGGCCGATCTTGGTCATCGCCTCGCGAAACCGCTCGCGGTCCTCCGCCTTGTCGATCGCATCGGCTGTGGCGCCGATCATCTCGACGTCATGAGTCTCGAGCACGCCCATCTTGCGCAGGGAGAGCGCGCAATTGAGCGCCGTCTGTCCGCCCATGGTGGGGAGCAGCGCGAAGCCGCCCGGGATCGCATGGCGCTCCTTAGCGATGATCTTCTCGACGATCTCGGGCGTGATCGGCTCGATATAGGTCCGGTCCGCCATGTCAGGGTCGGTCATGATGGTGGCGGGATTGGAATTGATGAGGACGATTCGGTAGCCTTCCGCGCGCAGCGTCTTGCAGGCCTGCGTCCCGGAATAATCGAACTCGCACGCCTGGCCGATGATGATCGGGCCGGCGCCGATGATGAGAATGGTGGAAATATCGGTCCGTTTGGGCATTGGGTTCCTTGCCGCCCGGCAGGCGCGAGCGCAAGAGAAGGCTCCTTCGCGGGCCTAATGGGCCGGAAGGGCGCGCTTCTCGCAGCTCACGGAATCTATGGATCGGCCTTCTGGGCTCCCTATCCGAAATCAGCGCGATGCGGAAGGGCGCGATTGAGGAGCGAGCAGCGCAAGACATGCTAATGATACAAAAAGATTTTGTTTGAGACACGGAAAAGCGATGAAGGCAACATATAAAGGGCTGAAGGTGACATACGATACGTCTGTAGATGCGGCGTATTTATATCTCGCAGACGCCGATTCCTCGCGGTTTGGCTTCACTTACGCTTGTGATCCCTCCCAGGTGGATGGTCAGATTAATCTAGACTTCGATCTTGAAGGCCGGCTGATTGGTATCGAAGTCCTACAGGCGAGTGCAAAGCTGCCGTCGGATTTGATCGATCTTCAGACGCCCGGGCGCCCCAATCCGCAGTCAACGGAGAACAAAGGCTAGAGAACGGGGGACACCCGAATCGCGGTCACAGTGGTCTTCAGACCTTTGGGCGAGGCTATCTCCGTGATTTCCATGCGACCGGCAAGTCGAAAGGAGCGAAGACGATGACGTCGAAAAGATTCTCGTCCAAGCGTCCCCTAACCGACGCCGAAGAGGCGGAAATTCAACGCATGATCGCCAGCGATCCGGACAACCCGGAGCTGACCGACGAACAGATCGCGCGGCTTCGACCATTTGCGGAACTGTTTCCGGCTGTAGCAAAGCCGCGTCCTGAACCGGAGCCAAACGCATGACCAATGTCCAATGCCGCTGCGGAGCGGTCGAGATTGAAATCTCCGCCGAGCCGATCGTGCAGTTCTTCTGCCATTGCGACGACTGCCAGGCGGTGCACGGGGGCGCCTATGTTCCGGAATCCGTCTATCCGGCAGATTCCGTGAAGGTCGTCCGAGGCGATCCCCTGACTTGGAAACTGAAGCGCAATCCCCGCTTCACCTGCCGCGAATGCGGCACGCGCCTGTTCATTGATGTCCTCGGGCGGAGCTTAAGAGGCGTTAACGGGTTCCTGCTCCCGGCGGGCGAATTCCAGCCCGCGTTTCACGTGCAGTGCCAGTTCGCGGTCCGGCCGATCGTCGACGACCTTCCGCATTATAAGGGGATGCCGGCGCGTTTCGGCGGCCCGGACGACAAGGTTGGGTGGTAGGCTTTTATTTTTTGCTTTCGCTGGACTGGTGAGGCCGACCATGGCGCACTTTGCCAACGGATGTCATCTTGAGGGTCAGGAGGCGTCTCGTGGCTTCGATGAACATATCGGTCCCGGACTCTATGCAGGAATGGGTGCGGAGGCGCATCGAAAGCGGCGAGTATTCGAGCGTCAGCGACTACGTGCGCGACCTGATCCGTCGCGACCAGAACACGCATACGCCTCAGCTGAGCGTCGAAGACATCCGCCGGACAATTGATGAGGGTCGGGCTGCGGGAGAGACTTCCCCGGCCGAGGAAGTATTTGAGCGCGCAGAGGACAAGCTGCGGCGCCTGGCGCGCTGATTGCCTCGGAGAAGATGCGAATTCACCAAGCTCGCCGAGGCCGATCTCACAGAGATTGCTTTATTCATTGCCGCGGACAGTCCGAAGACCGCGTTACGCTTCGTTGACGAATTGCGAACTCATTGCCGCCTATTGACCGAGCACCCTGCTCATAACCCTTTGCGCGAAATGTACGGAGCGGGCGTGCGGATCGCGGTGCATGGACATTATCTGATCTTCTACGCCGCCTCCGACCCACACGGTCGCAATCGAGCGTTTTGTCCACGGTTGGCGCCATCTGGATTGGAAGGTTCGGTAGGAATTCGCGCCGCCGGAGGATGCGCCGCGCCTCAGAACTTATACCCGATCCGCGCGCCGACCTGGGTCAGGCCGGGGTTGATATGGGTGCACAGGCTCGCATGGCTGATGTGCTCGATGTTGGCGATAAGATCCCAGTGCTCGCTGAACTGGTAGCCGAAACCGCCCGATTCCCGAAAGTCCCAGCGGCAGCCGGTGTTGACGCGGTCCGGCTCGTCCCGCAGGGGCGAGGTGTTGACCGCGGCGCCGAACTCGCCCTCGAAGAAGAAGGCTTTATAGATCGGAATGCGCCAGGTGAGGCCGGTGAAGCCGTAGCTCGTCTTGCCGCCGGTGTTGATCATGGCGCCGATGTTGATGCGCGGATTGAAGAACCAGGAGAACCATTGGCCCCCGATATTGTTGGGATAGCCGATCGGCGAAGTAAGAATCTCGCCCGACACGTCGACCGGCGAGCCCTCGTCGTGGATCCAGTTGTGGGCATAGGCGCCGACCCGGATCTCGTCGAGAAAGTTGATGTAGGTGCTGGGCCCGGGCGCTATGACCGGCGCCGGCGCCGGCATCGAATTGTCGATACCCAGAGAAGACATGTCGGCCGCGGCCGCCGGCAGAAGCCCCAGCGCAGCGCACACGAGTCCTGAAAGAACGGCTAGCCGCCCTGCCCCCACTCCCAACCCCGATTCCGAGAGTCCCGCACGACTTGAATAAAGGCGCTCGCCCTCCGACGCAAGCGCGGCGCCTTTCGATCAGGACTTGACCGCGCCCGCGGTCAGTCCGGCGACGATCCAGCGCTGCGCCATGAGAAACATGAGGATCGCAGGGAGGATTGTGAGCGTGATGAAGGCGAGCACAAGCTGCCAGGAGGTCATGTACTGCCCCTGATAGGCCATGAGGCCGAGCGTCCAGGGATAGCGCGACTCGCTGTTGAGGACGATAAGCGGCAGGAGGTAGCCGTTCCAGCTGGCGACAAACGCGATGATCGCGACCGTCGCCAGGATTGGCCCCGATAGCGGCAGGGTGATGTAGAAGAAGTAGCGGAAGTAGCCGCAGCCATCCATCATCGCAGCGTCAAGCAGCTCGCCCGGCAATTGCTTGAAGGCGTTGCGGATCAAGAGGACCCCCATCGCCAGCGAGAAGGCGACCTGAGGCAGGATGACGCCCCAAAGGGAGTCGAGGAGACCGAGGTCGCGCACCTTGATAAAGATGGGGACGATTGCAGTCGCCAGCGGGAACAGGAGCCCGAGCTGGATGTAGCTCATGAGGAACCTGTCGCCGAAGAAACGCAGATGCGCGAAGGTGAAGGCGGCCATCGCGGAGAGCACGAGCGTCAGCGCGACGGTGAAAAACGCGATGATCAGCGAGTTCCCGAGCACCTGCCAATAGCGGTAGCCGGTCAGGATGCTCCAGTAGTTGCTCCACATCCACACGTGCGGCAGGCCGAACGGATTGGTGCGGAACTCGCTCAGGTCCTTGAATCCGTTGAGCGCCGTCGCCAGCACCGGGAATAGCACCGCGACCGCGAGCACGATGAGCGCGGCGAAGGCGGCGATCGAGCCGAGCCCGCCCGCCCGGCGTCCTGGCGATCGAACGGCGTCGGCAGCGTCAGTCATCGCGCATCACGATCCGCTGGTAGCCGAAAGCGAACGCCACGCAGATGATGAAGAGCACCACGCCGACGGCGGAACTGAAACCGATCCGCATCCGCGTGAGCCCGAAAAAATAGAGGAACGAGACCATCGTGTTGGTGGTCTCGAACGGACCGCCGCCGGTGAGCGGAACGATGATGTCGAAGAGCTGCAGCGCGCCGATGACCGAAAAGAAGATCGACAGCCGGATCATCGGTCCGAGCAGCGGAAGGGTGATGTGCCAGAACCGCTGGAAGGGGGTCGCGCCGTCCATTTCCGCCGCTTCCAGAAGCGCGCCGTCGATTCCCTGCAGACCGGCGATATAGAGCATCATGTGAAAGCCGAAATATTTCCACAAGATGACGATCAGCACCGCCGAGAACGCCCATGTCTTGTCGGCGAGCAGGAAATAGGGATGGATCCCGAGCCAGGTCGTAATCACGCTCGGGACCCCGTAGTCCCCGTCGAACATGAAGTGCCAGATGAGCCCGGCCGCCACGTCCGCGAGCACGTAGGGCAGGAAGAAGATCATCCGGAACCAGACCGCGCCAGCGATCCGGCCGGCGACCATCACCGCAACCGCCAGCGCCAGCGGCAGCTGGATGAGAAGAGAGAAGACGATGATGATCGCGTTGTTGATTAGCGACCGGACGAAGGTCGGATTGTTGAACAGGTAGCCGTAGTTCTTGAGCCCGATGAACCTTTCCGGCCGCCCGTAGCCGTTCCAGTTGAAGAAGCCGTACCAGCCGGCCTCCACGATTGGCAGGAAGACGAAGACCGTAAACAGGAGGAGCGCGGGCGGCAGAAAGATGACGACGACCGCCCAGCCGTTGACAGTCATCCGCCGCGCGGGCGTGGCGTAGGCCGGCGCGGTCGGCTTGGCTTCGGCGTAGGTCACGACGGTCAAGAAAGAGCGCCTCGAGTCGCGTCACGCGCCTCGGCCTCGCGGTTGAACGGCGAGGCCGAGCGCTTGCGCCTTGGCCTATTGCTGGTCGGCCGCATCCTGGATCGCTGCCGCCGCGGCTTCCGGCGTCATCTGGCCCGCCGCCACCGAAACGGAGACGTCATTGATCACCCGTCCGACCGACGGACCGAGGTCCTGGTCGAAAAAGTTCTGGTGGTAGGTCGTCTTGGAGAGGTCGTCCGCCAGGCGCTTGAACAACGGATCGGTGAAGGCGCTTTCCGAACCCTTGACGACGGGAATGTAGGCGGCCTTGGCCGCGGCTTCCTTCGCGTATTTCTCCTGGCTGAAGAATTTGAGGAAGTCGACCGCCTCGGGCGGGGCGGACTTGCTCACGAGCCAGCCGTTGATGCCGCCGAGCGTGTCGGTCGCCTTGCCCTTGCCACCCGGCAGGATGGGGAACGACAGGATCCCGATGTCATCCTCGGTCAGACCCTTGCCGCTGGTCGAATTCGGCCCCTGCATGCTGAGCAGCCATTGGCCCATCAGATCCATCGCCGCCTTGCCGTCGCCGAAGATGCCCGACGATTCGGCGTGCTTGGTCGAGAGATAGCCAGGCTGGAAAGGTTCGAGCGCGGCGAGTTCCCGAAGCCGCTTGCCGGCTTCGACGAAGGTCGGGTTCTTGAAGCCGCCATCCTTGCCCGCCTTGGCGTCTGCAAGCGCGTGCTCGCCGCCGATGCGCATCACAAGGTAGGAATAGTAGAAGTGCATCGGCCACTTCTCGCCGGCGCCGACGACGATCGGCGTAATGCCGGCCGCCTTGAGCTTCTTCACCGCGCCGAGAAAATCGTCCCAGCTCTTGATGTCCTCGGCCTTCACGCCGGCCTTCTCGAAAAGCTTCTTGTTGTAATAGAAGGCGACCTCGCCCACCTCGAACGGCACGCCGACGACCTTGCCGTCCACCTTGAACGCATCGACTGCGGTCGGCGTGAGATCGGATTCCCACCCGGATACGTCCTTGGTGATGTCCTTCAGGAACCCGGCCTTGTCCTGCGCCTGCATCACCCCGCCCCCCCAGCTGTAGAAGAGGTCCGGACGCGACTCGTCGGCCTGCAGCATGGTCGGCAGCTTCGCCTTGAACGCCTCGTTCTCGAGGTATTTGAACTCGACCTTCACCCCCGGATGCGCGCTGTTGTAATCGTTGGCGATCTGATCCCAGATCGCCTTCTGCGCGGCGTTGTCGCTGACATGAAGGACGGTAACGTGCGTTTCGGCGTAGGCTGGAGCGCTCAGAGCGCCCAGGCAGGCCGCGAGAAACGCGAGATGACGAAGGCTCATCGAGATCTCCTCCCTAGAGAAGCCCACGATCAAAGCAATTGTTTGCTTTTGTGCGGGATGCGGATTTAATGTTTCATCTCTTTCGAGCGCCTGTCAAGACCTGCCCACGTCGAGAGCCTCCAGCACCGGCGTCGCTATAATTTCAAGCCACAGCTATTGCTGGTCGGCAGCCTCCTGGATCGCCGCCGCTGCGGCTTCCGGCGTGATTTTGCCCTCCGCGACCGATACCGAGACATCATTGATGACCCGGCCGACGGATGGACCGAGGTCCTGGTCGAGAAAGTTTTGATGATAAGTGCTCTGGGACAGGATGTCGGCGATCTGCCGGAAGAGCGGATCCGTGATCGCCGTCGCCGTGCCCTTGTAGATGGGGATGTAGCCGCCGCCCGCCGCAGCCTCTTTGGCGTATTTTTCCTGGCTGAAGAACTTGAGAAAGTCGACGGCCTCCGGAGGCGCGCTCTTGGTCACGAGGAATCCGTGGATGCCCCCGAGCGTGTCCGTCGCCTTTCCTTTCCCGCCCGATAGAGTGGGGAAGGGGAAGATGCCGATGTTGTCCTCCGGCTGCCCTTTGCCGTTGGCTGAATTTGGGCCTTGCAGGGCTGGGAGCAACTCGAACATGAGTTCCATCGCCCCCTTGCCATCGCCAAACATTCCGGCGGCCTGCTCATATTTCGTTGAGAGATAGCCAGGCTGGAACGGCTCGAGCTCGGCGAGCTCTCTGAGACGCTTGCCCGCCTCGACAAAGGTCGCGTTCTTGAAGCCGCCATTCTTTCCGGCTTTGGCGTCGGAGAGCGCGTTCTCGCCGCCAATCCTCATGATGAGATACGAATAATAGAAGTGCATTGGCCACTTATCGCCGCCGCCGTTGATAAGCGGCGTGATGCCGGCGGCTTTGAGCGTTTTGATCGCGCCGAGAAAATCGTCCCAGGTCTTGATCGCCTCGGCGTTGACGCCAGCCTTTTTGAATAGGTCCTTGTTGTAATAGAAACCGACGAGCCCCGTGTCGAAGGGGACGCCGACCGTCTTGCCGTCGATCTTGAACGCGTTCACGGCCGGTTGGGCGAGATTTCCCTCGAAGGACGCGGCTTCCGCCGTGATGTCTTTCAGAAATCCTGCCTGGTATTGAGCGTCCATCACCCCACCGCCCCAGCTGTACACAATGTCCGGCCGCGAGTCGGATTGCAGCTGTGTCGTCAGTTTTTCCTTGTAGGCTTCCCCTGGGGTGTACTTGAAATTGACGGTTACGCCTTTGTGCTCGGCCTCGTAGTCTTTCGCGATACGATCCCAAAGCGCACGAGCGGACGCGCTTTCCTGAACATGCACGATCGAAACGGTCGTATCGGCGAAGGCTGGAGGGCTTAAGCCTGCGATCAACAGCGCAGTTAAAGCGAACGAAGCCGCGCGCATGGTTTTCTCCCTATTGCCTTTGCCGGAAATTGAATTTATCCGTGTCGCGGATTAATTCTGATCCCGAGGCGCGTCGCTGTCAAGCGAGGTGAGTGGTCATTCGGACGACCACTCGTTTGGCTCGGCGGTGGCGACCGGGTAATTCTCCGCGCGAACTGTAGTGGCGAGCGAAACCGCGTCCCGATGAAGACCGCCGACCCAGAACTCATGCGCGCGATCAACCGTTTCCACGTGATGGACGCGATCCGTCGCCACGGGCCGGTATCTCGCGTCCAGATCTGCCAGCTCACGGAGCTCAGCGCGACCACGGTTTCCGCGATCACCGCCGCCCTCTTGGACGACCGGCTCATCAGTTCGCTGCAGGTGGGGGCCTTGCGCGACGCCGGCCGCGGACGCCCGCGCGTCATGCTGCAGCTCAATCCGGACGCGGCTTACGTGGTCGGCGTGCGCCTGGCGCCTGACCAGATCACGGTTGCTGTCAC
The DNA here is from genome assembly GCA_036489975.1 of Roseiarcus sp. GTDB lineage: Bacteria > Pseudomonadota > Alphaproteobacteria > Rhizobiales > Beijerinckiaceae > Roseiarcus. The sequence goes on along the minus strand of DASXES010000053.1, from coordinate 92,416 downwards.
CAATTTCTGCGCTGATATCCTTCACTCTCTGTCGTTGCCGATCCGCATCGACCGGCAGACGGCCGCCGTCATAACCGACCTCGTCGAGGACGGTGTGCGGCGTTGCATTGAGGACGCCGACCTTGAAATGTCGGACGTTCTCGGCGTCTGCGTCGGGCTGCCAGGCGTCGTCGAACGATCGGCGGGGGTATGCCGACAAAGCCCGATCTTCGGCGATCACGACGTGCCCTTGGGCGCGGAATTGACGCGGCGGCTCGGTGTCCCGGTGTCGATCGACAGCGACGCCAACCTTGTGGCGCTTGCTGAGCATTGGTTCGGTCAGGCGCGTGACCTCAACGATTTTCTGGTTGTCAGCGTCGAGCGCAGTTTGGGGCTCGCTATCCTGCACAATGGCGAACTCTTTCGCGGAGCGAATGGCCTCTCTCCCGACCTCGGCGACTTGATGGTTCGAGCGCCGGGGAACGGCGGCGGCCGACTTGGCGACATGGCTTCTGAAATCTCAGTGCTTGGCGAGAGCGACGCCGCGCTTCCTTCGGGGCGCGGCATGGCCCTTCTGCTGCGGCGAGCGGACGATGGCGACAAGGCGTCTCTCGCGACGCTTGCCGCCGCGGGCGAGGCGCTTGGCTGCGCCGTGGCCAATCTCATTACCCTCTTCGCCCCGCCCAAAGTCATCATAACGGGCCGGGCGATGGCGAGCAGCGAGCATTTCATCCGGCCTTTGCGTGAGACGGTCGCGACCCTCCTGCCACCGAGCCTGGCCGACGTCTCGGACCTTGTCGTGCGTGAGTGGGACGACAGCATCTGGGCGCGCGGCGCAGCGGCGATGACGCTGCGCGATCTCTATGGCGCGCCCTGGGGAACGACTGGGCCAGCGCCGATCCGCGAGGCGCCCGCCCCACAATTCGGAGAGCTATGATGCGACCGGTCGGAGTGGGCGTCATCGGTTGCGGAAACATCAGCTCCGCCTATCTGACCGCGGCGAAGAAGTTCCCGATCCTCAACCTGATCGCGCTCTCGGACGCCAATTTAGCGGCAGCCGAGGCGAGATCAGCGGAATTCGACGTTCCAGCGCGTTCGGTCGACGCGCTGCTCGCCGATCCGGCCATCGAGATCATCCTGAACCTCACGGTGCCGAACGCGCATGTCGAGGTCGGCCTCAAGGCCCTCGCTGCCGGCAAGCACGTCCATTCGGAAAAGCCGCTCGGCGTCACGGTCGCCGAGGCGCGCCGGTTGGTCGAGGCTGCGGCCGCGAGAGGCTTGCGGCTCGGCTCGGCGCCCGATACGTTTCTCGGCGGTTCACACCAGACCGCGCGCCGCGCAATCGATGAGGGGCTGATCGGCCGACCGATCGGCGGCTCCGCGTTCTTCATGTGCCCGGGCCACGAGCGCTGGCATCCCAATCCGGGATTCTACTACCTCAAGGGCGGCGGCCCCATGCTCGACATGGGGCCTTACTATGTCACCGACCTGATCAATCTTCTGGGGCCGGTGGCGAGCGTCAGCAGCGTCGCCACCCGGACGAGATCGGAGCGCATCGTGACCAGCCAGCCGCTTGCCGGCGCGCGCATTCCCGTCGAGGTCGCCACGCATGTCGCGGGGATCCTGACCTTCGTCAGCGGCGCCGCCGTCACCATGACGATGAGCTTCGACGTCGCGCGCCACAGGCATGGGCCGATCGAGCTTTACGGCGAGGCGGGCTCGCTCATCGTTCCCGATCCCAACCGCTTCGACGGCAAGGTCGAATTCGCCACGGCGGCCGACGACTGGCGCGAGATCCCCACCCTCGGCCCCTACGCCGACGGCAATTATCGCATCCTCGGCCTTGCCGACATGGCGCAGGCGATCCGGACCGGCCGGCCGCATCGCGCGAGTGGAGAACTCGCGTTCCATGTGCTCGAGGTGATGGAGGCGTTCCAGACCTCGTCGGACGCCGGCGAAGCCGTCCAGATATCGACCCGGCCCGAGCGCCCCGCGCCTTTGCCGGCCACGCTCAGCGTCGGCGAACTCGACTAAGACATTCGAACGGAGGAACGCATGAGGGAAGCGCTTATTGTCTGGGGCGGCTGGAGCGGCCATGAGCCGGAGATCGGCGCCCAGATCGTCGCCAAGATGCTCGAAGGGCACGACTTCAAGGTCTATGTCGAAAACACCACCGAGGCCTTCGCCGATCCGGCGATCGCGGACATGAGTCTCATCGTGCCGATCGTGACCATGTCGAAGATCGAAAAGGAGGAGGTCGAAAACCTGACCGCAGCGGTCAGGGGCGGCGTCGGCCTCGCCGGCTATCACGGCTGCATGGGCGACGCGTTTCGCGACAGCGTCGATTATCAGTTCATGTGCGGGGGCCAGTGGGTCGCCCATCCCGGCAACGTCATCGATTATCAGGTCGACGTCGTGAAGCCTGGCGACCCGATCATGCAGGGAATCTCCAGCTTCCCCTATCATTCCGAGCAATATTACATGCACGTCGATCCCTCGAACGAAGTGCTGGCGACCACCACGTTCTCCGGCGAGCACGCGCCCTGGACGAAGGGCGTCGTGATGCCGGTCGTGTGGAAGCGCAAGCATGGCGAGGGACGCGTGTTCTATTCCTCGCTCGGCCATGTCACGGCCGAGTTCGCGGTGCCCGAGATGAAGACGATTCTCGAACGCGGCATGCTCTGGGCGGCGCGCTGAAACAGGCGCCCGTGACCATGATTCGCAACCCGATCCTGCCGGGCTTCAATCCGGACCCCTCGATCTGCCGCGTCGGCGAGGACTATTACATCGCCACGTCAACCTTCGAATGGTTTCCGGGCGTGCAGATCCACCACTCGCGCGATCTCGTCAATTGGCGGCTCGTGCGGCGCCCGCTCGAGCGCGCCTCGCAGCTAGACATGCGCGGCGAGCCGGATTCCTGCGGCGTCTGGGCGCCGTGCCTCTCCTACGCCGACGGCAAGTTCTGGCTCGTCTATACCGACGTCAAGCGCTTCGACGGCGACTTCAAGGACGCGCACAACTACATCGTCACGGCGCCTTCGATCGAGGGGCCGTGGTCGGATCCGATCTACGTCAACTCGAGCGGCTTCGATCCGTCGCTGTTTCACGATGACGACGGACGCAAGTGGTTCGTCAATATGATCTGGAACCATCGCAGCCCAGCGGGCGCGCATCTGAAGCACCCGGCGTTTTTCGGCATCCTCCTCCAGGAATGGGACCCGGCTTCGGGCCGGCTCACCGGCCCGGCGAAAAACATCTTCACCGGGAGCTCGCTCGGCCTCGTCGAAGGCCCGCATCTCTTCAAGCGCGGCGGCTGGTACTATCTGACCACGGCCGAGGGCGGCACCGGCTACGATCACGCCGTCACCATGGCGCGCTCCCGCTCTATCGAGGGCCCCTATGAGCTTCATCCAGGCGTCCATCTCCTGACCTCGAAGGACGCGCCCGACGCTCCGCTTCAGCGCGCCGGACACGGACAGATCGTCGAGACGCCGGACGGACAGGTCTATCACACGCACCTTTGCTCAAGGCCGCTCAAAGGCCTGAGGCGCTCGCCGCTCGGGCGCGAGACGGCAATCCAGAAGGCCGTGTGGGGCGAGGACGGCTGGCTCTATCTCGCCCAGGGCGGCCAGGTCCCGGCCCTCGATGTCCCGGCCCCGTTCGACGCCCCAAGCAAGCCAGGACTGGCCCGCCAGACTTATTCGTTTTCGCCGGACGCCGGCCTGCCGCTCGATTTCCAGTGGCTGAGAACGCCGCATCCTGAGCGCATCTTTTCCCTCTCCGATCGGCCCGGCTGGCTGCGTCTCCACGCGCGCGAGTCGCTGGGCTCGTGGTTCGAGCAGGCGCTGGTCGCGCGCCGGCAGGAGCATTTCGTCTACCGGGCGGAGACCGAGCTCGACTTCCATCCTCATGCCTTCCAGCAGGCCGCAGGCCTTACCGCCTATTACAACCGCACCAAGCTCCATTGCCTCGCGGTCGGCTGGGACGAAGCCGTCGGCCGGTCACTCACCATCCTGAGCTCGGAAGGCGATCCTGAGGGGCGCCTCACCTTCCCGCTCGAAGCGCCCGTTCCGCTTCCGCCCGAGGGGCCGGTCCGCCTCGCGGTCGCGATCGACTATGCGAGCCTCGAATTCGCCTATGCCGTGGACGGCGAGTGGCGTCGCGTCGGCCCGGTCCTCGACGCGTCGATCCTGTCGGACGAAGCGGGCGGCGGCGAGCACCGCTCGTTCACCGGAGCGTTCGTCGGCATGGTTGCCTTCGGCGCCGCGGGCGGCGACATATCGGCCGATTTCCGGCATTTCGACTACGAGGGGCGCGACGTTTAGGCGCCGGCGAGCGTGACGGGCTCGGGTTGCTTCGGTTGGGTGACCTCGACGGTCACCTCCATACCCAATTCGTCGCGGCGATCGCCGAAATAGGCGCCGGTCAGCGGCGCCGCCTGGGCGGGATCGCGTGCCACCGCGACGCGGATCAGATCCTTGCCGCCGACCAGGCCGTTGGTCGGGTCGAATTCGATCCACCCCGCGCCGGGCAGGTAAATCTGGCACCAGGCGTGGGTGGCCCCGCCACCCAGACGGACCGGCTCGTCCTCGCCGCGCGGAACATAGACATAGCCGGAGACGAAGCGCGCGGCGACGCCAAGAGCGCGGGCCGCCTCCATCATCAGAACCGCGAAATCGCGACAGGAGCCGCGGCGCCGGTCGAGAGTCTGGACCGGCGTCTGGACCCCGGCCGCCTCGCGCCGCTCGTAGGAGAACCCTTCCTTGATCGCGTAGGTCATCGTCATCAGAAGATGGCTTGTGGGCGTCGTCGCCCCCGGCGTCACGAACTGGCGCGCCCAGCGGTCGAGATCCCCGGCCGGGTCGCTGTACAGGCGCTCCATCGCCCGCGCGATATCGGGCAGTTCCTCGGCGAGGTAGGCAAAGGGATAGAACTGCGCCCGCGGGTCGATCTCGCCGCCCGGCTGCTCGTCGACGATCCGCTCGACGGTGAACCGGTTCTCGATTCTGAGCGACGTCCAGGCGCCGGAAAACGAGGCGACGGCGACGCAATTGTCGAACGTGTCGTAGAGCCAGCGCAGCCGCCGCGGCTCGGGGTCGATGTCGATCTCCGACAGAAGGAGGCGCTGATCGTGCCCGTCGCGCGGGCGCATCATCATGCGGTGGTCGCCGAACTCGACCGGCCGCTTGTAGCGGTAGGTCGTCAGATGGCGGACGTTCAGAATGGCCCTGCCGGACTGCAATTCGACGCTCTCGATCTGCCGCTCAATGTGTTTTGATTTCGCGCGGCCTTGATCCGCGAAAAACCCGGTTTCAACTTTTTCGTGAGCCGCGCTTCCGGTTTTTCGTGAACCGGGCTCCTGGGCCGGGGCGAATGTTGTTCGCGAGCGCTCGCGCGTCAAGAGCGCCCGCCCGGACCCGTCTCTTACCCGAATAGCCCATGCACAAACCATTTCGCCTGCGCCGTCTCGCGACCCCACAGGCCCTCGCGATAGAGCCAGAAGCGGCGTCCTTCCGTATCCTCGGCGCGGAAATAGTCGCGCGTCGGCATGGCCTCGCGCCGCCACCAGGGCGCGGCGATGCGCTCCGGCCCCTCCATGGCGGCGACATTATGCAGGACGCGGCGCCAGCGAAAGCGCAAAGGCGGTCCGTCGGGCACTTCGGCCAGGGCCTCGATCGGCTCCGGGCGAGCAAAGAGGCGCAACGGCCGCGCCGGCGCGCCCGCCTCAGCCTTCCCCCCTGACTCCTCGCCGCGCGTGCGCGCCTCCCCCAGCGTCGCGGGCGCGGACGCCTCCGCCTGTTCGGGCAGGTGCGCTTCGACAAGCTCGCGCCGCGTCACCGCGCGGGCCCCGAGCCGCGCGGAGAGCCGGTCGAGAAGCTCGGCGAGCGCATGGGCGCGCTCGGCCTCATGCGCGCGCTCGAGTTCGGCTTCGGAGGGCGCGAGCGGCTCGGCCTTGAGGCAGGCGAGACGCATGAGATCGACGCCGTAGCCGGCGTCGATGGCGTCCTCGTCCGGACTCTCCAGCCGCTCGGCGAAGAGCCGCACGATCGCGCGCGCTTCATTGAGCGGCCGGGAGGCGCCGATAACGATCCGGCGCACATGCCCGTCGACACGATAGAGGGCAAGCTCGATCCGCCGCGCGCCCTTGGCCTGCCGCTCGAGCAGCACGATGAGATCGTCGGCGAGCTTGCGCAAGCTCGCCTGGATCGCCTGGGCCGTCTGGATGGGCGAGGCGAACCGCCGCTCGGCGCAGAAATCGGGCGGCGCGAAGCGCGGCGAAATCGACGGGCGCTCGAGGCCCTTGAGCGCGTCGAGCCGCGCCATGGGCAGAGCGCCAAACCGCGCCGTGATCGGGGCGCGGGGCCTCAGCGCAATATCGCCGATGCGCCTCAACCCCGCCCGCGCCATGTCGGCTGTGGTTTTCTCGTCCAGGCCGAGCGCGGCGAGCGGCAGATCGAAAAAGAGCTTGGCGAAGGCCTTGTCGCTCATCGGCTCGGGCGCGATTTTCTCGCGCGAAAACCGCGCCAGCGCCGAAGCGGCGCGCGGATTGCCGGCGGCGCCGATGAGGACGGTGATTCCTTGCGCGGCAAGCCGCGCGCGGCAATCCTCGATCAGCGCCGCTTCGCCGCCGAATAGATGGGGGATGCCGGAAATGTCGAGCATCAGCCCGTCGCGTCCGTCGAGCGCGGCGAGCGGCGTATAGCGGGCGCACCAGTCGCACAGGCGCTCGAGAAGCCGCGCCTCTTCCGCTGGCTCAGCCTCGACCGCGACGAGCGCCGGAAAGCGGGCCCGCGCGTCAGGGAGCGAAAGGCCGACGCTGAGGCCGAGCCGCGCGGCCTGAGCGTCGATTGAGACGAGCCTTTGCGCATTGTCGATCTTCGCGATCGCCGCGAGCGGCGCGCGCTCATCGACGCCTCCGAGCCGCCGCGCGCGGTCGGTCGCCAGACGCGGCAGCCAGAGGGAGAGAAATCGCCGGGTCGTCAAAGGCCGCATCCCTGAAAGTCGTGGTCTTGAGGGCCAGATCCTGGAGGGTCAGGTCCTTGAAGGTCAGGTCCTGGCTTCGCCATTCGAGACGAATAACGCGATCCGCATCGAAAGCCTGAAAAGGCCCCGCCCGCGCGAGCCGCGCCTTGACGAGCCGCGCCCCGCAGGCGAAGGGCCCGGGCAGGTCGGGGCCGGCGGCGGCCGGAATTCGCGCGCTCGGCGCGGCGGCGATCTCGAACCGCGTCTCGGCGGCGCTCGAGAGGCGCCCGGCCTGGCCATAGGCGCTGGCGAGGACGAGGAGCGCGGGGACCCTGCCCTTCCGCGCCGCGAGCAGAAGGCGGCGCGAGGCGGCGAGGCTGTAGCCCTTGAGATTCCAGATCTCGCCCACGACCGCGGCCGGCGCGCCGTATTTAAGCGCCTCCTCGATCGCCCAGAAGGCCATGGCCGCGTCGGGGGCGCGCACGAACACGAGGCGGCTTAGGACAAGCCCGTGCGCGGCCAGGCCCGGCCCATGGAGTGCGCCCGACTCCTGATCGGCGAAGCCTTCGCTGACGATGAGGGCCGAGGCCGGCCGCCGGCTCAAGAACCGCGCGGCGAGCGCCAGCGCAAAGCCCATCGCCGCCGCCCCGTCCTGAGGCTTGGCCGGGACAATCTCATGCAGGGCGTCGCCGGCGAGCCCGCCGCTCAGCGCGGAATCAAAAGCGCGCGCGAGCGGCAGGCGCCGCGCGGGCCGGTCGCCCGGGGGGCCGCCCGCCGGGCCGGCTTCCGCCTCGATCTCGGCGATGACGCGCCTGAGACGCGCCATCCCCTCCGCTCTGCCGCCTGGCGACATTCGGTCCGCGTCCTGTAAGTTCGCATTATGTTCTTGTTTTGGACCGAAGGAAGGCGAGAGTCAAGGCGAAGGTCAGGGCACGATCCTCAATCGTTAACGACCCGTTTCCATACCCGCCCTCGCGCCTCAAGGGCCGCCGAAGGCTAAGTCTCGAAGGCGCTCCAGAGGGCGAAGGCGGCGCCAGCTCGACGAGCCCCGCCCAGAATCGACTTTTCCTTGCCATCGCGCCCATCAGGTTTAATACTGTTTTTCAGAAGTTCTCCAATGAGCGTGCGCGCGGGCGCCGCCGGCCAATGGCGCGAAAACTGCCACTGCCGAAACGGAGGGACGAGCCAAGCCGCTGAAATCACGCGATCCGCGAAAACGGCGAAACCAATGCTCTCCTAGCCTTTGAAAACAAACGATACCGCGAAACGGCTGATTTCGTCTCCCCCAATCATCTCAATGGCTTGAGATCGACGCGAAACCCTGCCGTTTCGTTGGCCGGGCTCCCGCCTTCGTCCCGACCCGGCGCGCCTTGCGCCGCAGGCCCAAGCGGACGCCGAAGCGACTCGCTAACTGGGTCGCAAGTCTCTGAAATCGCTCGAAATGGACTCGCAAACCGGGCCTTTCCGGCTCCCTGACGGGGAGAGCGGCGCCGCTTCACCCCGCCTCGAAATCCCCCGCTTGCGGCGGAGCAAGGGGCGTGAACTGGCAGCGGTCGGGCTTGAGATCGACCAACGGCGTGCCGTCGAGACAGTCAAGCCCCCTGACCCGCAGCGCGGCACCTTCGCGCCTGACCAGCGTCGCGAGCGCCGTGCCGATCGGGTTCGGGCGCACCGGGGAGCGCAGCGCAAACGTGCCCCGCGTCGCCCCGTCATTGGCCGGGCTTTGCCGCACGAGATCGCGGCGCGACTCGTGCAGCCAGTAGAGGACCTCGATCCTCTCATACGCCTCGATCCCGTCGAGCGCCTGAACCCAGGGGTCGGCGACTTCGACGCGGCAGATCGGCCCGTCGGCGCGGCCCTGCCGGGGGCATTCGAGCCGCGACGTCCAGGGCGTGCGGATGATTCCGATGAACACGATGCCGGCGTCGAAAGCCGCCGGCGCCGCGACCGCGACCTCGTTCCTCCGCACTTCGTTCAGCCGCACCATGGGGCGCCTCCCTAATCCCGGCCTCGCATCCGGCGAAGGCGAGCCAATCAGCCGCAGCCTTAGCCACTCCCGGCGCCGAGATCCACGGTTAACGCTGATTAGAACAAATACGGAACATTTTCTTGCGATATTTAGGAGGTGAGAATAATATGCTGATAATCACAAATGATATCGCCTGTCTTTTGGGGGCTCGAATGGCTCGGATCAATCGTGGGTTTTTCTTCACTCAGGCGCGCCGGGTGATGTTCGCCAACACCCTCCAGCAATCGCAGGTCGATGGGATGAATGCGATTCTCGATGGTTGGGAGGCCAAATATGCCAACAGCGACGACCGCTGGCTCGCCTACGCGCTGGCAACGACGTACCATGAAACCGACCAGCACATGCAGCCGATCGAGGAATACGGCAAAGGTCGCGGGACGCCATACGGAAAGCCTGATCCGGCGACCGGCGCCGTCTATTATGGCCGTGGTTTCGTGCAATTGACCTGGGAGCGCAATTACAAAACCATGTCAGACTTGCTGGGCGTCGACTTCGTCGACCATCCCGAGATGGCGCTCGAGGTCGGCAACGCGACCAACATCATGTTCCTTGGCATGTTCAAGGGACTGTTCACCGGCAAGTCCTTGAGCGATTATTTCAGCACGACGAGAGAGGACTGGGTGAACGCCCGTAGGATCATCAACGGTCTGGACAAAGCGCGGGCGATCGCCATGTACGGGCACAATTTCTACTCCGCGATCAGTTACACGAGCTCGTGAGCTTGCTCCGGCGCGACAGCCCGAGGCGCTGACGCCCCGCCCGAACGCCGCTGCAAAACGCCAAGCGGTTATCCATCAACACTTTTGCAGGGTTGCGAAAACTGCGAGGCCCGGCGGAGACTGGCGCTGCGGAGCGACCCCGCGGCGGACGCCGGCTTGAGCGGCGCGCGGGTCGCCTCGGGGCGAAACGGATCGAGGAGGACGAGGCATGCGAAGACTGGCGATTGCGCTCGCGAGCGCGGCGGCGCTCACGATGGGCGGGGCGCTGATTTCGGGCGCGAGCGCCCAGATGGAGCGCGGCCCCGCGGCGCTCGCGGCGCCGGCCAAGAATTTCACCCCCGTAGAAAAGGCCGCCTGCGGTCCTCATTGGGGCCGGTTCTGCGGCCCGTGGCACCACCGGGTGTGCGGCCGCTGGCGTTGCTGGTGCGCCCCCTGCTGAGCGCGTAACGCGGACTTAAAGGCGAGGCGGCGCTCGCCGTCCCGCCCTACCCCTTCACCTCGAGCGCGAGGCGCCCGCTCAACGGCTGTCCGTATTCTCCCGTGGCCGCGACGATCACCTGATAGGTTCCGGCCTTGAGGTCGCGCGGCAGGCGGGCGGTCCAGATGTGCGAGGAAATGTCGGCGCTCGCCCACGCTTTTTTCGTGGCCTCGTTGCGGGCGAACACTTCCTGCACAAAGGGATCGGGTCGGGCGCTTCGGATCATTTCGATCGGCGCCAGGTCGCCGATGATCATCTTGACCCTCGTCTTGTCGCCGCCGTCGAACACATTGGCGACGAGCGTGGAAGCGCTCAGCGCCTCGCGCGGGACGGGGGAGCCCAAAAGGCGCACCTGACGGAAATCGCGGTCGATGTCCTTGCCGATTCCATGAGAGCGGCTGAGCAGCGAAAGCCGCATCTGCCTTCCGTTCGGCTCCTTCGCCGGAACAAAGCGGGTCGTATAGCCGTTGCCGTCGACCGACAGGATATGGAAGCCGTTCGGCGTCCCGTCGCGGCTGTCGGCCGAGGGCACGCCGCGATGGTCGGACGGCCCGCTCCACCATGAGCCCGAGAGCGTCGTCAGGATGTGCTGATGAAGCGGCGCCGCGCCCTTCCAGCCGTCAGACCCATCGAAATAATGATGCTCGGTCGTGTGCGTGTGGCCGGCGAAGCTGACGGCGAAGCGCCGCCCCTCGAACAGATCGAAGAACGCCTCGCGACCCTGAAGATTCTGATAGGGCTCGTCGCCCAAAAAGGTGCGGATGGGGATGTGCATCACCATGACGATCAGCGTGTCACCGGGCGTGTGCTTGAGCACGTTGCGCACGAACGCAAGCTGCCCCTCGTCGAACCGGCCCTCGTACCTGCCGCCGGGCCTGCGCGGGTCGGGCCCGAGATAATTGACGTCGTCGAGCATAAGGAAGAGCGTCTTCGCATAGAAGAACGCGTAGTAGTTCGGGCCGAACACGCGCTTGTAGGTCTCGCGGCTATATCGCCGGTCCGGCGCGTCGAGATTGAGATCGTGGTTGCCGCCGACATTCCACCACGTGAGCCCGATCGAGCCCATGATCGCGTTCGACCGCGGATAGAGCGAGAGATCGTCGAACATGATGTCGCCGGCGGTCAGGCCGAACTTGGCGTCGGCGCCCGCCAGAGCCTCGATCAGGTCTTCGCGAACGAAGTCGACTTCGGCGCCCGTCTCCGGCTGCGGATCGCTCACCATCACGGCGTTGAACGCCTCTGGTTCGTCCTGTCGGCGAAGCGGGAAATCCACCGATGCGGGCAGAGGCCCGGTCGGGCCTAAGCCCTCGAAGCGCAGGTTGAGTTCCGCCGGCGAGCCCTTGGGATAGTGATGGCGGTAGAATCGCGGCAGATTGGTCTCGCGCTCGACCGGCGCCATGAACCCCGCCGGCTTGATGACGAAGATCGTCGCTTCGTCCGGCAGCGGCAGCATGTAGCGGCCATCGGCGCCGGTCACGGCGACATCGCGGCCGTTCGAGACAAGCACGCCGGCGAGCCCAGGATTTGCGCTGGCCACGCCCGAGCCGTCCCTGTCCTCGAACACGATTCCCGAGACTTGTCCCGAATCTTGGCCCGAGACTCGGCCGGCAACTTGCGCCGGCGCCGCTTGCGCCTGAGCCCGCTGCGACTCCGTTGCCGCCAACGCAAGGCCGCTCGCAACTCCGGTCAGCACGCCGCGGCGTGTGAATCCATAGCCATGGTGCTCCGACATTTCCCCAACCTCCGATTCGCGTCCCCACAGGAAATAGATCGAGGGTGACGGCGCCATGAACCGACCCGGCCATTGTACCGTAAGGCGCAACTCGAATATGCGGAATCGAGGGGGGGATCGAGCCTGCTTTTCCAGGCGCCCGCACAAAAAAGCCGAGCGCCTTGGCGCCCGGCTTTTCTTAAAACATTCGCGACATGGACGTTCTGGACGGCTCGATCATGCGGCGCTGATGAGACCGAGCTGGGTCAGCGCGGTGACGCCGTCGTCGAGGCCGACCTCCTCTGCGATCCTGCCGTCGACCACCTTGAGAACCGTGATGCCGGTGAAGCGCATCTTGCGACCAGTGGCGGCGGGGAGGCTTCCGACCAGGAAGTCCTTGAAGGCAGGACCGGTGTGGGTTCCCCCGCCCTCCCACTGGCCGACCACATAGTCGCCTTCGGCGATCAGATCGGCGGTCCCCCAGAAGTTGAGGTCGGGGAACGCCGCGCGAAAGTCGGTAATGAACGCTCTTATGTCGTCGCGTCCGCGGCGAGGCGCGTGCAGCGAATATTTCAAGAGCATGTCCGGCGCGGCGATCTCGTCGACGACCGCGAGATTGACGGTCTTGCCCCAGAATTCGGTGAACCATCGGCCCACCACGGCTTTGTTGTCGTTTTGCTTGCTCATGGAAATGGATCCTCTCGCTCGTATCCGAGGATCATCGAAGTCGCTCGCTGATCCCCGAGCGAAGGACTAGGCGTTGCGCGGGGGCGTCACACTCCGCTTCTTGCGTTGGGATTGGAGACGCGACGCGCGACGCGGGTCGGCTTATGCGCCCACCTGCCCCCGGTGACGCAGGAACGCATCCGCCAGCACGCAGGCGACCATCGCTTCGCCGACCGGCACGGCGCGAATGCCGACGCAAGGGTCATGGCGGCCTTTGGTGACGATGTCAGTTTCCTCGCCGTCTCGCGTGATGGTGCGGCGCGACGCGAGGATCGACGATGTCGGCTTGACGGCGAAGCGGGCGACGATCGGCTGTCCGGTCGAGATGCCGCCGAGAACGCCGCCGGCGTGATTGGAGAGAAAGCGCGGGGCGCCCTCGTTGCCCCAGCGCATCTCGTCGGCGTTTTCTTCACCCGAGAGCTCCGCCGCCCCGAAACCGTCGCCGATCTCAACGCCCTTGACCGCGTTGATGCTCATCATCGCCGCGGCCAGTTCGGCGTCGAGCTTGCCGTAGATCGGCGCGCCCCACCCGGCCGGCGCACCCTCGGCGACGATCTCGATCACGGCGCCAACCGAGGAGCCCGCCTTGCGCACTTCGTCGAGATAATTGGTGAAACGCTCGGCCGCCGCGGCATCGGGGGTGAAGAACGGGTTGCGGCCGACTTCGTCCCAGTCCCAGCGCGTCCGGTCGATCTTGAGCTTGCCCATTTGCACGAGCGCGCCTTGAACGCGAACGGCGGGGATGACCTTGCGGGCGATCGCGCCGGCGATGACGCGCGCAGCCGTCTCGCGCGCTGAGGAACGGCCACCGCCGCGATAGTCACGGATGCCGTACTTCGCCTCATAGGCGTAATCGGCGTGGCCCGGACGGTACTTGTCCTTGATGTCGCTATAGTCCTTCGATCGCTGGTCGACGTTGTCAATGAACACGCCAATCGGCGTTCCGGTCGTCACCTGACGGCCGGTTTCTTCCTCGATCGTCACGCCGGAGAGAATGCGCGCTTCGTCCGGCTCGCGCCGCTGGGTGGTGAAGCGCGACGTTCCTGGACGCCGGCGATCGAGCTCGGCCTGGATGTCAGTCACATCCAGGGGGATGCGTGGCGGACAGCCGTCGACGACGCACCCTATTCCGGCCCCGTGACTTTCGCCGAACGTGGTGACGCGAAAGAGATGTCCGAACGTATTGTGCGACATGGCGGCCCTTCAAGCTACATAGGGAGAGCCCGCCGCTGCGTCAAACTGCGCGTTTCGCCTGCGGAACTGCGCCTAATTCCGGCCATTCTGCATTCATTGCCAATTCATGTTGAGGGGCGCATTGCCTCGCCCCGTCACGGCCATGAGTCGAACGACGACAGGGAGAATGTAAAATGCACAAGACACTCGCCGCGATCGGGATCAGCGCCGCCATCGCTTTGGCGCCTCTTGCCGCGCTTGCCCAGACTGACACGACGACGCCGGCCGCCGGCGCGGCCCCGGCCGCCACCGACAACATGGCGCCGGCCAAGGACTCGATGAAGGCTCACAAGAAGCACATGGCCAAGAAGCACATGGCCAAAAAAATGAAGAAGCCGGCGGAAGGCGCCATGGCGCCGGCCGCTCCCGCCGACGCGCCGAAGAACTGATCGCCGAGCGAACGCCAAAGGCCGCCCCATCCCACCGATGGGGCGGCTTTTTATCGCGGGCGGCCTTGGGCCTTCCGGCCCCGCCCGGCCCATGTCAAAGTCGCGCAGTCTTTTAAGGAAGCGCGATGCCGAGCGCGGAATTCTGGTACGAGTTCGCGAGCACCTATTCCTATCCGGCGGCGCTGAGGATCGCCGCGCTCGCCGATGAGCGCGGCGTGAGCCTTGTCTGGCGCCCGTTCCTGCTGGGGCCGATCTTCGCGGCGCAAGGCTGGCGCGACTCGCCGTTCAACATTTTTCCCGCCAAAGGCCGTTACATGTGGCGCGATCTTCAGCGCACATGCGCGGCGATGGGCGTTCCGCTCAGGCGGCCTGAACCTTTTCCACAGCCGAGCCTGCTCGCCGCGCGGGTCGCGCTCACGCTCGAGGGCGCCGCGCGCGCGGATTTCTCGCGCCGCGTCTTCGCCGCCGAATTCGCGGAAGGCATGGCGATCGGCGATCGCGCGATTCTTGGCGCGTTACTGGCCGCGTGCGGGGTCGATCCGGCGGCCACGTTCGAGCGCGCCCAAAGCGAGTCGACCAAAGCGCTCCTCAAGGCCGAATGCGCCCGCGCGGTCGAGATCGGAATCATCGGCGCGCCCTCTCTCATCACGGAAGACGGCGAAGTCTTCTGGGGCAACGACCGGCTCGAACAGGGGCTCGACTGGGCCGCGGGCGCCCGGGCCGTCAGGGCTCCCTGAAGTCCCGTCTCCTTCGCCTACTGGCTCGCCTGGATGGGTTGCGCGGCACCCGATAGACCTGCCTCTCCCAGCGCTAGTTCGATTGGCCGAGCCTGATGTAGATCTCGTCCTTACCGAGGCTCAGCGTCACGCCGGTTTGCGTTCCCGTGAGGTGCATGACGACGCCGGCCTTGTTCTGGAGCCAGAGGTCGCTCGTCTGCGCAGTCTCAAGGCCGACCGGGCCCGTTCCCTCGACCCATAAGCCGGAAAACTCAGAGGGATCGTCAAGCTTGTAGACATCGCCTCTCACAGCGATCTTCGCGATGCTGCCCGGCCCGACGACGGTTCCAAGCATCTTGAAGGGATAGGTCTTGCCGTTGAACGTCAGCGCGCCCGTTCCGACCCCAATGCCGCCAGCGAAGACCTGCGTCATTGTGACCTTGCCCGAGGGGGTCAGGCCCGCGATGCTCTGAGCGGTCGGCGCCTGGATCGGAATCGGAGTCGAGGCCGAGTTGCAGCCCGCAAGCGCGAGCGCGGCCGGCCGCGGGCCGAAAACCAAATTTTCCGATCATGTAACCCCAAGCCCAATTGCATACGGCAGCGAATCGCCGCGCGAGTCGTTCCTAGCCCGCTGAAACGCGAGCGTCCAATCCGTCAGCAGCTCGCCTGGATGTGGTTGCGGAGCACCGGATAGACCTGCCCCTCCCAGCGCTTGCCGTTGAAGACGCCGTAGTGGCCGACGCCGGCCTGCAAGTGATGGGTCTTCATGTAGGGCCGCAGCCCCGAGCACAGGTCCTGCGCGGCCAGCGTCTGGCCGACGGCGCAGATGTCGTCCTTCTCGCCTTCGACCGTCAAAAGGAACGTCTTCTTGATTGCACGCAAGTCGATCGGCTCGCCCTTGTAGCGCATCTTCCCAAGCGGCAGGAGATAGCGTTGGAACACCTGATCGACGGTTTCGAGATAGAAGTCCGCGCTCATGTCCATGATCGCGAAATATTCCCTGTAGAAGTCCCGGATCGCGTCCGCCTTCTCCATGTCGCCGGCGACGCGATGGTGGAAGAGGTCGACGAAGGACTTCGAGTGCCGCTCGGCGTTCATGCTCATGAAGGCGCAGAGCTGAAGGAACCCCGGATAGACGCGCCGCCCCCGCCCCTCGAATTTGGCCGGCACGGTTCCGATCATGTTCGAGCGGAACCATTCGATCGGCTTTTCCTGGGCGAGTTCGTTGACCTTGGTCGGCGAGACGCGCGCATCGATGGGTCCGGCCATCAAGGTGAGGCTCGCCGGCTGGACCCCATCGCGGTCGCGCGCCATGACCGCGGTCGCCGCAAGCGCCGAGACCGTCGGCTGGCAGACGGCGACGATATGGCAGTCCTCACCGATGAAGCGGACGAAATCGATCAGATGCTGGGTATAGTCCTCGAGCGTGAAGCCGCCAGCCTCGAGCTTGACGTTGCGCGGATTGATCCAGTCGGTGATGAACACCTGGTGGTCGCGCAACAGCGTGCGGATCGTGCCGCGCAGGAGCGTGGCGAAATGGCCCGACATCGGCGCGACCAGAAGGATCTTGGGATCGTCCGCGCCGCCGGCTTTGCGAAAGCGAAGCAGCTGGCAGAACGGCGTCCACATGACGCCGCTCTCCTCGACGGATACGGGCTTGCCGTTGATCTCAACGCTGTCGATCGCGTAGTCGGGGCGCGCGTGAGTGAAACCGGCGAGGGCGACCAGTTCGTAATAGGCGCTCATCCGCGCCCATGGCGATGCGGTCGGTTGCGCCGACCACGCCGACAGGATCCCGTGCGCGTTCCGGGCCAAGAGACGCACGCGATCGCCGACGTCGGCTATCCCCTGATATGCGTCGTACATCATGAATCGCCCGTGCTCTGGCCCGCTAGCGTCCCCCGCAACTCGATCGAATCGCAGCAGGCTCTGGCTCCCCTGATCTCGCGCGTTTTGATCCGCGAAAAACCGGCGTCCACTCTTTCGTTGCGCGCTCTAAGGTAGCAAAGCATATGCCAGCGGCTCGTGGCACGTCCTTTGCTAAATTCCGATCGGCTTGATTTCTTTTACTTATCCGCGGGGGAACCGCCTCAATGTCGCAAACCACGCTGACTTTGAGCAGCAAGAATTACTCCTCCTGGTCCCTCAGGGGCTGGCTGATGGCCAAGCTCGCTGGGATCGATTTCGAGGAGATCATTGTCGCCCCGGACGACGCGGGCGCTCGGGCCGAGATTCTGCTGCTGTCGCCGTCGATCCTCGTCCCTTGTCTCACCTACAAGGGCGTTCGCGTCTGGGACACCCTGGCGATCGGGGAATTCCTGAACGAAATCGCGCCAAAAGCCGGACTTCTGCCTAAGGATCAGGCAGTCCGCGCGCACTGCCGGTCCATTTGCGGCGAGATGCATTCCGGCTTCGTCTCGCTCCGGCAGGCGCTGCCGATGAACATCAAGGCCGAGTTCCCACGCTTCAAGATCTGGTCGAAGGCGCGCGCCGACATCGACCGCATCGTCATCATCTGGAGCGAGTGCCTGCAGGCCTATGGGGGGCCGTTCCTGTTCGGCAAGATCAGTATGGCGGACGCGATGTATGCGCCGGTGGTGAGCCGCTTTCGCACCTATGGAATCAAACTCGACGGCGAATTGAAAGCCTACGCCGAGCGCGTGTGGGACCTGCCGGCGATGCAGGAGTGGCGCGCCGCCGCGGGGGCCGAAGAGGAGGCGATCGAGGAGCTCGAAGTCGAGTTTTAGGGGGGCGCCGTCATCGCGGTTCCTGAACGGCGACCGGCGCCCGAGTTATTTAGTCCTTGCCTTCATACTTGAACGAGACCTTGAGCCTGGTGCGATAGGCTTCAATCTTGCCGTTTTCGATCACCAGGTCCTGCTCGACGACCTCGGCGACGCGCAGGTCCCTCAGGCTCTTCGATGCGCGTGCGACGGCGGCCGCGGCGGCCTTCTCCCACGATTCCGAGCTCGTGCCCACGAGTTCAACCACTTTGTAGACGCTCTCCGCCATTGGACCCTCCCTCGCCGCCCCGCTTCTCATGGCCGGGCAGCCTTAGAGCTTGCGGCGCGAACGCCCGCCGGGTCAAGCCGAGCCCCCGAGGCGTAAGGGCTCGAGGGACGGAGCACGGTCGGCTTCATGGACGGCTCTGCCCCGGCGCCGTCTCATCGAAGCGTCCTGCGGGGTCGGCTATGATGCGCCCGGATTTGCGGGATCTCACGGAACAAGCTCGAAGTGCGGTCATGGCCGATGAACTGACAAAGCGGGCGCCGGGAGGCTCTTCGATCGCCGAATCTGGAGCCCTCGATGACAGCGCGCATTCGCCGCGCGCCAACGCTCGAAACGCAGAGCTCTTGGCCATCGCTCTGGCGCTCATCGCCGGCTTCATCGACGCCTATGGCATGATCACCTATGGCGTCTTCGTGTCGTTCATGAGCGGGAACACCACGCAGACCGGCTACCAGACCGCGGAGGGCCTGTTCGGCGTCGCCACGCTCTCGGGCCTCGCGATCGTCTCCTTTGTCATCGGTTCGTTCGCCGGGACCCTACTCGTGCAGTCCGCGGGCGGCTACGCGCGGCGGGCCGTGTTCGGCGTGGTCGCAGCCGGGCTCGCCGCGATCATCGGCTTCACGGAACCTCATTTGCTGTCCGGAGGCGGCGCGATCGCAGCGATAAGCTTCGTGATGGGGGTGATGAACAGCGCCTTCTCGCGCGTCGGCGCGCAGTCTGTGAGCCTCACCTTCGTGACCGGAACGCTGAGCCGCGTCGGATCGCATCTGGCGTTTGCCGCCCGGCGCGCGCCTCTCGGCGACGCTGAGGGGCCGTGGGACACCCATCTGCGCCGGGCCATGATGCTGGCGCGCATCTGGGCCGGATTCCTCGGGGGCGCGCTTCTGTCGGGCGCCGCGACGCCGCGGTTCGGCGCGCTCGTGCTGTCGGCGCCGGCGCTGATCCTGGCCGCGCTGGCGGCTTTTGACCGTCCCGGCGGAACGGCTGACTGACCCGGCCATCGAGCTCAGCCAGCGCCGCGTTGGTCAGCCCCGCATCGCCCGCGATTCGCCTCGCCGACGCCAGCGAATCACGCCCCAAAGGCAAACACCAGAGCCCTTCCGTGCCACTTCTTCAGCAGCCTGCCAAAGAATATCTGCTGTTCGGGCCCAACTCCTGTCCGCAGCGCCTACTTTTTGCCATCCCGAGCTGTCGCACGCCAACCAATGTCGCGTCGGAAAAATCCTTCCGGCCATTTTATCCGCTCGATTGCCGCATAGGCTCGTTTCCGTGCGTCAGCAACATCATCGCCGAGCGCGGTAATTGTGAGGACTCGTCCCCCGTCCGAGTAGATTGCGCCATTGATTTCACGCGTGCCTCCGTGAAGAACGGCAATTCTTGGCAGCGCCCCGGCTTCGTCGAGTCCTTTGATCTCGGATCCGCGTAGCGGCTCGGCTGGATAGCCTTGCGCCGCCATCACGACCGCGAGCGCGGCATCGGAGCAAAACCTCGGCGGCCCGCCGCGCAGAGCGCCGCTCGCACAGGCGACTAACAGAGACAGCAGGTCGTCCCTTAAGCGCGGCAGGATAACCTCCGCTTCAGGATCCCCAAATCGAACATTAAATTCGATCACTTTTGGCCCAAACTCGCCGATCATCAAACCTACAAACAACACCCCTCGAAACGGCGAGCCTCGTTCAGACATTCCTCGCAATGTCGGTTCCACAATTTCACGCATTACGCGCTGACCCAGTTCCGGTGTCATAATGCTCGGCGGGGAATAGGCGCCCATCCCACCCGTATTGGGACCGTTATCGCCTTCGTGGACGCGCTTATAATCCTGGGCGCTGTCAAACGGGATCCCGACTGCGCCATCACACAACGCGAAGAAAGAAACTTCCTCACCTTCGAGGAACTCCTCAACGACGACTTCGGCTCCCGGAGATTCGAACGCGGCCTCGATTGCGGCCTCGGCTTCGTCAACCGTATTCGCAACGACGACCCCTTTGCCCGAGGCCAGCCCGTCAACTTTGACGACAATCGGCGCGCCACGACTGCGGATATAGCGCTTCGCCTCATCGGGATGTTGGAAGCGCCGATAGTCGGCTGTCGGTATGCCAAACTCCCGGCAGAAGTCCTTGGCGTACCCCTTCGATCCTTCGAGCCGAGCCGCATCTCTCGTTGGCCCGAAGCACGATATGCCAGCGCCTAACAGGTCATCGGCTAATCCCGCCACCAGGGGTGCTTCGGGCCCAACCACCACCAGATCAATGTCTTCCCTCTGACAAAAGGCGATCACGTCTGCATGCTTGTCCAGACTCAACGGCACAGTCCGGGCCACAGCAGTGCAACCGGGGTTGCCTGGAGCTACGAAAAGATTGCCGGCTAAAGGGGATTTAGCGCACGCGCGAGCCAACGCGTGCTCCCGCGCGCCAGAACCAAGAATTAACAAGTTCGTTCTTCGCTTTAACATCCAATTCAGCCAACTCAGATCGCTGCGTATTCAGCCTGATAAGACGCTACGCGGGAGAGTTGCTGCTCCTTGATACGCGCAGCAACGCGAACTCATATTTGCTGACGTTGACTGTGGGACCTACGTCATCGAATCGCAAGTGGATGGATGACCTTGCGGAGCTATCGCGTTTGGAGGCATCATAATTGATAGCGGCGCTCAGCGATCAGCCGCCTCATCGTCACTCAAGCTTCAGTCCCTTCGCCTTGGCCGCGGTCGTAACGAACTTCATGGTCTGCGAGAAGGCGTCCTTGAGCGGCGCTGCGGTTGCCGAATCGGAAATCTCCGCGAAGCGCGCCGCGATCGTCTCCGGCGTGCGCTCGCTCTCGTCGAGATAGACGCCCGGCGTCTCGCCGATATGCGTCACCGCGAAGACACCGGCGCCCGCGCCTAAGATGACGCGCGAGGGCGCGTTTTCGCTCACAAGAAAGAGCACGCCCGGCGTCACCGATTCGGGCGTCATCAACTCAGCAGCGACCGGCGTGAGCAGGCCCTCGGTCATGCCGGTGCGCGCCGTCGGCGCGAGCACGTTGACGCGGATGTCGTTCTTCACGCCTTCAAGATTCAGCACGTTCATGAGCCCAATCATGCCGGCCTTTGCGGCCCCATAATTCGCCTGGCCGAAATTGCCGTAGATGCCGGACGCCGACGATGTGAGCACGATGCGTCCGTAATTGCGTTCCCGCATCCCAACCCATACGGCCTTCGCGCAATTGGCCGAGCCGATCAGATGCACGCGAAGGACGAACTCGAAATCCGCCATCTCCATTTTGGCGAAGGTCTTGTCGCGCAGCACGCCGGCGTTGTTGACGAGGATGTCGACGCGGCCCCAGTCTTTTTCGGCGCGCGCCGCCATCGCGGAGACCTGCTCGAAATTGGCGACGTCGGCCGGGTCGGCGATCGCTGTCCCGCCGCCTGCGCGAATTTCCTCCACGACCTTCAGGGCATTCTCCGAGGGGACGCCGTTTCGGCCGAGGTCGTTGGCGACGACCTTCGCGCCACGCGCCGCGAGCCCAAGAGCATGGGAGCGTCCGAGACCGGATCCGGCGCCGGTAACAATGGCCACTCTGCCGTGAAACTGGATCGTCATCACGATTTCCCCGTACGCGCCGCTTGATCGAATTCCTCTTCTATAATCGCTTCTCGCTGACGCAACGTTCCACCCCTGTTGCACAGGCGTCATATTTGCGCGTCAAAGACCGGTCCGGCAGGGAAATGCGTGATCCCGCCGACGATTCGCTCACGCGAAGCGGCGCCCATGGCTGGAAAACCCGGAAGCGACCTCGAAGAACTCCGCGCCCTTCTCGCTGAGGTGAAGGCGCTGCGCAAGGCTGTCGGGGACGAGGCCGCGGAACTCAGGATCGCGTGGGGCGTCGATGGGGGCAACTCGAAGTCCACGCCCCAGGTTCTCAATATTTCCCTCTATGTCGCGCTGCGCGAGCATGACCTCGCCGACTTGCAGCGCCGGCTCGCGGCGCGGGGCCTCTCTTCACTCGGCCGCAGCGAGAACCATGTCGCGCAGGCGCTCGATGCGCTTATTGCGACGCTTAAGCGCCTGACCGGCGAACCCAACGCGCCCTATCCCGCGCCGACGCTGGCGAGGACGGACGCGGCGGAGCTGGAGACGGAGGCCGACCGGCTGTTCGGCAAGCGCCAGAGGGGCGGCCCGCGCGCCCGGGTGATGGCGACCCTGCCAACCGAAGCGGCGGAGCCGGAATTCGTCGACAAACTGATCGCAGCCGGCATGGATTGCGCGCGCATCAATTGCGCCCACGACGATTCCGAAATGTGGGGACGAATGATCGACAACGTGCGCGGGGCCGCGGCGCGACGCGAGCGCCCCTGTCGGGTCATGATGGACATCGCCGGCCCGAAGTGCCGCATCCTCAGACTGAAGGCGCCGCCGAAAACGCGCCTCCTGCGCGGCGACCGGATCGTCCTGATCGACGAACTGCGCGAAAAGACCAGGGAGCCGATCGCGTTCTCGCTCAACTTTCCCGAACTCGTTGACCAGCTCGCCGTCGGCGCCGACGTCTTCATCGACGACGGGAGGGCGGCGGCCCGGGTTGTCTCCAAATCGATTGGCCGGGCCGAGCTTGAAGTCTACGCGGCGCGCGAGAAGGGCGTGCGGCTGAAGCCCGGCAGGAGCGTCAGTTTTCCCTCGACCGAACTCGATCTGCCGCCGCTGACCTCGAAGGACTTCCGCGATCTCGACTTCATCGCCGGGCACGCCGACCTGATCGGCTATTCGTTCGTGCAGCGGGTCGACGACATTGAACTGTTGCAGGACCATCTGGTGGCGCGCGCACCCAAGCGCGAGCCGCCGGGGCTCGTGCTCAAGATCGAGACGCCGCTCGCAATGCGCAATCTACCCTCCCTCGTCCTTCAATCGGCTGCGCACAATCCGACCGCGGTGATGTTCGTGCGCGGTGACCTCGCGGCCGAGTTCGGCTTCGCCAGGCTCGCCGAAATGCAGGAAGAAATCTTGTGGCTGTGCGAGGCGGCGCACACGCCAGTGATATGGGCGACGCAGGTGCTCGACAATTTCGTGCGCGACGGCGTGGCGAGCCGCGCCGAGATGAGCGACACGGCGATGGCGCGAGCCGCCGAATGCGTGATGCTCAACAAGGGGCCGTATCTCGCCGAAGGCGTCGCTTTCCTGCGCGACGCCCTCAGCCGCATGGACCGCCATCGCGCCAAGAAACCAGACCGCTTCGCTCTGCTCAAGCAATGGGCGTGAGCGACGCTTGACAGCGGGCGCCGACTAGATTAGCCGGGTTAGCTAAATTAGCTAATCTAGTGTTTTGGGCGAGGCATGCGAACAGTAACGATTCACGTCGCAAAGACGCAGCTTTCCAAGCTTATCGAGGCGGCGCTTGCTGGGGAAGAGGTGGTGATCGCAAAGGGCGACAAGCCCGTGGTTCGCCTCGTCGCCATTCCTCAGGGACAATTCAAGCTCGGCGTTCTCGCAGCGGGCGCCTTGGGAGACGGACCTGACTTTCTCGCGCCAATGGACGAAGACGAACTCGCCGCTTGGGAGGGTCTGCGCTGACGACCCTCCTGCTCGACACCCACGTCTGGGCCTGGTCGCTGACAAAGGATCGCCGGATCACAGATCGCGCGCTTGGCGAACTGACTAAGGCCCAGACAATTCTCGTAAGCGCCATCTCGTTTTTCGAGATCGCCCAGAAAGTCCGACTCGGCAAATGGCCGGAAATGGGGCCGTATGTCGACCGCCTTTCCGATCTCCTTGAAGGACAGCGCGGCATCGCAACCGCGCTCGAGGCCGCGGATAGTCTCATGGCTGGCGCGATGGAATGGTCACATCGGGACCCATTCGATCGCCTGCTCGCCGCATCGGCAATTCGCCGCGGGATCGCGATCGTATCGGCCGATGCGGTGTTCGACGCTGTCCTCGCCCGAATTTGGTGAAGCAAAAGCTTCAGGCCGCGCGCGGAGGAATGCGCGGCCCAATGCGATCATCCCATCAGCAGCTCCCCAAACAGCTGCCAGCTTTGGCCGTCGAAGCTCGCGAGCTGCATCTGGCGGATCGGGCTGTAATTGGTCGGGGAGGTGTTGATCTTCATTCCGGGCAGCAAAAGGGGAAGCTCGAGATCCTTGAGGTTGGCGGCCTGTTTCATCACGTTATCGCGCGAGAGATCGCTTCCGCACTGCTTGAGCACCTGAATCATCGTCTGCGCCGCCCCGAAGGCGTAGGACGCGTTGGCGTCGCTAAGTTCCTTCGACGACATATATTTGCCGACGAAGGCCGCCCATTCCTTCATGCCGGCATCGTCCTTCCAGCGCGCGTCGGTCGGGTCCTTGCCGTAATAGGCGGTGATCAGACCTTTCGACTTCTCGAGGCCGGCGGGTTTGAGGATGGTGGTGACCGAGACCGAGACGTTGGTGACGTACCGCACCCCCTTCCAGCCGAGATCGTAGGACTTACGGATCGCCTGCGCGGCGAACTTTGGCGTTGCGGCGATGAGCAAAATGTCGGCGCCTGAGCCCTGCAACGTCACCACCTGCGAATCGATCGTTGGTTCGGAGGTCTCGTAGGAAGCCTCCTTCACGATCATGCCGGCGTGATCCGCGCCGAGACCGTCCTTCAAGCCGGTCAAGTACTCCTTGCCGAAACCGTCGTTCTGGTAGAGGACGCCGATCTTGCCGTTCGGCTTGGTCGCCAGAATGTGCTTGCCGTAGATGCGAGCTTCCGTCTGGTAGCTCGGATTGAAGCCGATAGTCCAATGGAAATGCTCAGGATCCGAGAACACGCTGGCGCCGGTCGCCACGAACAGCTGCGGCACCTTGTTGGCGTTGCAATAGGGCCGGATGGCAAGATTCGAAGGCGTGCCAAGCGTCTGGAACAGGAACGCCACCTTCTCGTCTTCGACCAGGCGCCGCACCTGCTCGACCGTCTTCGGCGGGCTGTAGGCGTCATCGAGGCTGATGAGGTTGATCTTGCGGCCGTTGAT
Source organism: Roseiarcus sp. (assembly GCA_036489975.1). Classification (GTDB taxonomy): domain Bacteria; phylum Pseudomonadota; class Alphaproteobacteria; order Rhizobiales; family Beijerinckiaceae; genus Roseiarcus. The sequence continues at coordinate 67,498 of DASXES010000053.1, read as the reverse complement.
TCCGCCCTGATCGTTGATCATCTTGAAATAGGCGCTCTCGGTGCGGCCGATCACGCCATAAGCGGAGGCAGGCCCGCTATAGGGCATCGTTTGCCCGATCTTGATCTCGGTGTCGGTGATCCCGGGCGTCTCGGCCCGCGCCGAACCGGCGCTGGCGGCGAACGCCGCGACGGCGGCGCTCGATTGCAGAAATGTCCGTCGATTGATCATGGCGCTTCTCCCTTACCTTGGCAATTTGCGGCGACATTGACGCCGCCTTTTTCATGGCTCGGCCGCCAAGACGACATGAGCGCTCGCGCCGCCGCCTGCGCCACGCCCGCTACTCCAGTCGGCATCGCGGCCATAACCAGAATCAACAATACACCGTAAATTGCGCCCGGCAGGGCCTTGGCGCCTTCGCCGAAACTGACCGTGAGCTGGTCGGCGATGTTGGGCACGAACTCGATGAACAAGGCGCCGAACAGCGCGCCGCCCAGCGAAGCGAGGCCGCCAACGACGATGCCCACGAGAAAGGCGAGCGAGAGGGCGAGCCCGAAGCTTTCCGGCGAAACGAAGCCGACAGCAATCGCGCTCAACCCCCCCGCGACGCCCGCATAGAGCGCGCTGACGCCGAAGCAGGTGGTCTTGTAGAGCGCTGCATTGATTCCCATCGTTTCGGCCGCGATCGGCTGATCGCGAATGGCGATGAGCGCGCGCCCGACCCGCCCGCGCACGAGGTTGCGCGCCGCCCAGTAGAGCGCGCCAGCTGAAGCGAGGCAGACGAGATAAAGCCACTGGTCGGAGTTGAGCCCAGTCCAGACCGGGGGGGCGGGCTTGGCGATCGTGAGGCCCTGTGAGCCGCCGGTGAGCGCATCAATCCCGTTGTAGCTGAGGATCTGCGGCGTGGCGACCGCGAGCGCGAAAGTGGCGAGCGCGAGATAAAGCCCACCGAACCTCAGCGCAGGAAAGCCGAACAGGAAGCCGGCGATGAAGCAAACAACGCTGGCGAGCGGGATCGCCGCCCAGAACGGCAGGCCGGCCTTCACCATCAGGATCGCGGCGCCGTAGCTGCCAATGGCGAAAAACGCGCCGTGCCCGAGCGAGATCTGACCGTTGAACCCCGTCAGGAGGTTGAGGCCGATGAGCGCGATCATCAGGATCAGCACCTGCGCGCCCTGGTAGAGATGGTAGCCCGACGCGGCGAACGGGAAGGCGAGCGCGAAGACTCCGACTGCGATGGCGACAAGGACGCCGAGGGCGCGGCCGGGCTCGGCCATCGTCACACCCTCGCCACGAGCTTGCGCCCGAACAGGCCGGAGGGCCGCCACACCAGGACGGCGATGATGATCGCGAGCGCGACCGAGAGCTTGACCTCGTCGCCAACCACATAGGCGCCCACGAGGTTGCCGAGCACGCCCACCACAATCCCGCCAAAGACGGCGCCGAACGGGCTGTCGACGCCGCCGAGCACCGCCCCGGCGAAGGCGTAGAGCAGAACGCCGCCCATCATGTTGGGATCGAGATAGACGATCGGCGCCGCCATCATGCCGGCGACCGAGCCGATCGCCGCCGCGAGCCCCCAGCCGATCGCCAGCATCCACCCGACCCGGATGCCGACCAGCCGGCTTGACACCGGATTCTGCGCCGCCGCCCGCATGGCGAGGCCGAGCGGCGTGAAGCGGAAGAACGCGTAAACCAGCGCCAGCACGCACAAGGTCACAACGATCGAGCCCGCCTCATGCGCCGACATGTAGCCTGCGCCGAACCACGGACGCCCGGTGAACGGCGAGTCGAACGAGGTCACCGAATAGCCATAGAGCCAGCCGGCGAGCGAATTGAAGATGAAGGCGAGCCCGATGAACACGATCACCGAAGCGAGCACTGGGGCGTTGGCGAAAGGCCGCACGACCAGACGCTCGATGAGGACTCCGCCGATGAACGAGGCGACGATGGTCACCGCGAAAGCGCCCCAGTACGGCCAGCCGGAATCCATCAGCTTCCAGGCGAAATAGGTCGAGAACATCGCCATTTCCCCTTGAGCGAAATTGATCAGCTGGGTCGCCTGGTAGATCATCACCAGCGCCAGCGCCATGATCGCATAGACCCCACCGAGCGCGAGGCCGGAAGCCACTTGATGCAGGAACTCGCCCACGCTTCCCAGGCGCTCCCCTAGTAACCGAGATACGCGCGCCGCACGGCGTCGTCGGCGCGGATCGCCTGCGAGGGGCCGCTCAGCGCCACCCGCCCGGTTTCGATCAGCACCGCGCGGTCGGCGAGATCAAGCGCGAGCGAGGCGTTTTGCTCGACGATCAGGAGGCTCAACCCTTCCTGCCGATTGATGCCGCCTAGCGCGCGAAAGATTTCCGCAACCACCAGCGGCGCAAGCCCGAACGACGGCTCGTCGAGCATGAGCAGGCTCGGGCGCATGAGCAGCGCGCGCGCGATCGCCAGCATCTGCTGCTCGCCGCCCGACAGCGTTCCCGCCTGCTGTCGACGCCGCTCGGCGAGGCGCGGAAAGAGGCCGTAGATGCGCTCGAAATCCGCGCGCACGCCCTGCCGGTCGGACCGCACGTAGGCCCCGAGGCGCAGATTTTCCTCGACGGTGAGATCCTGAAACGTGCCGCGCCCGTCGGGCACGTGGGCAATCCCGAGGCGCGCGATATCCTCAGTCGCCAGCGCGCCAATCGGGCGGCCGCGAAAGCGGATGTCGCCGGTGCGGCGGATCAACCCGCTCAGGGCCCGCAAGATCGTCGTCTTGCCGGCCCCGTTGGCGCCAAGCAAGGCGGTGACGCCGCCGTCCTCGACCAGGAAATCGAGCCCGTGCAGCGCCCGCACCGGCCCGTACCACGCTTCGAGACCTTTCACCGCAAGGATCGGCGCGCTCAATTGGCGCTCCCGAGATAAGCGCGCACCACCTCGCGATTGGCGCGAACCTCGTCGGGCCTGCCATCGGCGATCACCCGGCCGAAGTCGAGCGCGACCACCTGGTCGCTCACCCGCATGACCAGATTCATGTGATGCTCGACCAGCAGCACGGCGACGCCGCGCCGGTCGCGGATGGCGCGGATTTCGTCGGCGAGACCGTCGACTTCCGAATGATTGAGCCCCCCGGCCGGCTCATCCAGCAGCAAGAGTTTAGGGGCGTTGGCGAGCGCGCGCGCGAGCTCGACCCGTTTGCGAACCCCGAACGACAGCGCGCCCGCCGGACGGTCCGCAACGCTTTTGAGGTCGAATTCCTCGATCAGCGCGTCGGCGCGCTCGGCGATCCTTCTCTCCTCGCCCCTTGCGAGCGGAAGGTTCAGCGCATTGGCCAGAAATCCGCCGTTTCCCATCGCGTGCGCGCCAACGCACACGTTCTCGCGCACGGTCATGGTCGCAAAAAGAGCGACGTTCTGGAACGTCCTCGCAACGCCGAGCGAAACGAGCTCGTGTCTCGTGCAGCTCAAAAGCGGACGCCCGTCGAATATGATCGACCCGGCGTGCGGATCGTAGAGGCGCGAAATGCAATTGAAGAGCGTCGTCTTGCCAGCGCCGTTCGGGCCGATCAAGCCGCAGATCGCGCCGCGCGCGACCGCGAAGGAGACGTCGTCAAGCGCGGTCACGCCGCCGAACCGGATCGTCAGCCCCTGAACCGCCAGCAGAGCGGAGGCCTGGAGGTCCGCATCATGACCCGCGCCTTCGGCTCTCGCCTCGGCCAGCTCCATGGGCTTCCCGTTCCCGTCATCGTCCCGCTCGTCGAGGCGGATCGCTGGTCGCAGTCTTGACGTTTCGGGCTCTCTTGTCACCTGCTTTGTTATTAGGACTTTAGTCGATGGCGCGAGCCTGCGGAGCGCTCATGGCCTGCGAGCGAGAAAATCGAGCGCGCCCGCCTTGAAAGCCTTGTCGCCGACCGCGAGATTGTGATCGCGGCCGGGGATCGAGAGCTCCTCCCCCTGTGGCAGCATGGCGACGAGCTTCGCGGGATCGCCTGCCAGCGTATCCCGCTCGCCGACCGCGACCAGCGTCGGCTGTATTAGGCGCGCCGCCTCTTCCGACGTCAGGCGGCGGCGGAACCCGCGCGCACAGGCGGCGAGCGCGGCGCGGTCGCTCTTCGTCTGCTCGGCGAAGGCGCGAAAGAGCCGCTGCGTCGGGTCGGCGAGGTCGTCGAGCGACGGCGCCTCCATCGCTGCGGCGATCGCCGCTGGCAAGCCCTCGTCGCGCACCAGCCGGTCGCCCAGGCCGCCGAGCACGAGCGAGCGCACAAGGCCAGGATGGGCGAGCGCGAGCAGGCTCGCGATCCGCGCGCCCATCGAATAGCCCATCACGTCGGCGCGCTCGATCCGCAGATGCGCGAGCAGGTTCGCCGCGTCCCGGGTGATGAGATCAGGATGATAGTCTGCAGGCGCGTGGAGCTTTGCGCTCTGGCCATGGCCGCGATTGTCGAACGCCACGACGCGGCGCCCGGCTTGCGTCAGAGTTTCGACCCAACGCGGGTTGACCCAGTTGATGCGATGGTTCGAGCCGAAGCCATGGATCAGCAGGATCGGCTCGCCAAGGTCATCCGCCGGAGGGGCGACGTCGATGAAGGCGATGTCGACGCCATCCGACGAGAAACGCCTGAGCTCGCCCCCGCCGCCGTGTTCGTCCCGCATGGGCGCTCCCTTGCTTCCAGCGAAGGCCGTCAGTCAAGCAGCGACTTGATCCGCTCGGCGTCCTCGGGCGTCGCCGGATTGTAGACGACCATGGCAAGGTCTGTTCGCCCATCGACGGCAAACGTCGAAAATTCGAAGGCGAGCGCGCCGAGCACCGGGTGCCGGATCTGCTTGACCGCCTCACCATGGTGAGTGGGAACATCATTGTCGCGCCACATCGCCTTGAACTCGGGACTGAGGCGGCGGAGCTCATCGACGAGTGGCTCGACCTCGGCCGCGGCGCCGGCGCGGGCCGCGTCGACCCTGAAGGCGCCCAACACGAACCGCGCCACGCTCGCCCAGTCGTATTGCGCCGCGCGGGCGCGCGGATCGAGAAAGATGAAGCGCAGGATGTTGCGCTCATCCGGCGGCAGCGATCCGTAGTCGACGAGCATCACAGTCGCCGCCCGGTTCCAGGCCACGACGTCGTATTTCGCATTTCTGATCAGCGCAGGACTCGGGTCCAGCGCATCCAGCACGCGCTGCAGGCGGGGCGTGGCGCCGTCATTCTTGCGGTAGCGCGCTTCGGGCGGACGGCCGAGGCCAAGCAGGAAAAGATGTTCGCGCTCGACCTCGGTCAGCATGAGGGCGCGCGAGATCCGGTTGAGCACGTCGGCCGAGGGGGCTCCGCCACGCCCCTGCTCGAGCCACGTGTACCAGGTCGGGCTGATATTGGCGCGCTGCGCCACTTCCTCGCGGCGCAGGCCGGGCGTGCGGCGCCGCTCCGCGGCAAAGCCGAACGCGGCCGGATCGAGCTTCGTGCGCCGGTCCTTCAGATAGCCGCCGAGCCGACTCTCGTTCGTGGCGGGTTCGCTCATCCTGTTAGCCATTATAATACGATAAGATCACTACTTTACTACAATAGCGCAGGAGCACAGATTTGTCTCCAACGAAAACCGGAGACAGTTCATGCGTGTTTTTGTCACTGGCGCAACAGGCTGGATCGGCTCGGCGGTCGTGAAGGATTTGCTGTCGTCAGGCCATGAGGTCACAGGACTGACGACAACGACGGATGGAGCGCGGAAGCTGCAAGCGGTCGGCGCCAGGCCGCGTGTTGGAAGACTTCAGGATCACGCCCTGCTGCGCGAGGGCGCAGCGGAGTCGGACGGGGTGATCCACCTGGCCTTCATCCACGGATTGTCGAACATGAGTATGCCGACCCGCCTCAGACTGTTCACCGGGGCCCTGACAGGCGGGATCGTCCAGAGCTTCGTAAAAATCCTTGCGGAAACGGAGTCGGGGGCCATCCGGGCTTTGGGCGCCGGTCTCGAAAGCTCCAGGCGCCCTTTGGTCGTGGCGTCGGCGCTTCTCGGACTGCCGCAGGGCAAGGTCTCGACCGAACGCGACAACCATGCGCCGACCGGTCCAAACAGGGCTTTCTCCGAGACCGCGGCACTGGGCCTGATTGCACGCGGCGTCCGTTCTTCAATCGTGCGGCTTTCGCCGTCCGTGCATGGCGCCGGGGATCACGGTTTCATGGCCCGCATCATCGCGGCAGCGCGGAAGAAAGGCGTTTCGCCCTATATCGGCGACGGCGCAAACCGATGGCCTGCGGCGCACGTGTCCGACGTGGCGCGCCTCTTTCGGCTCGCGCTTGAAAAAGGAGAAGCGGGCGCGAAGTTCCACGGCGTCGATGAGGTTGGAATCCCTTTCCGCGAGATCGCATCCCTGATCTCGGCCAGGTTGAAAATCCCGACTGCCGGCATTCCAGCCGCAAAGGCCGGCAAGCATTTCGGGATCATCAGCAGTTTCGTCGGTCTCGATAATCCGGCGTCCAGCGAATGGACCCGGAATGCGCTGGGTTGGCGCCCCGAGGGTCCAGGCCTCATCGCCGACGTGGATGCTCATTATTTCCGGTCCGTCGCTCCGGCCGCCGCGGCTTAGAACGATTTCTCAATCACTCGACAACCCATAGAGGTTCCTCATGCGCATATTCGTCACCGGTGCGACCGGATTCATCGGCTCGCTCGTCGTCAAGGAACTCATCGGCGCGGGCCATCAGGTGATCGGCGTCTATCGTTCGGACGAGAAGGCGCCGGCTTTGGCCGCCACGGGCGCCGAGGCCTATCGCGGGTCGATCGACGATCCGGACAGCCTGAAGGACGGCGCCGCCCGCTCGGACGGCGTGATTCACCTCGCCTTCAACCACGACTTTTCGCAATTCGCGGCGAATTGCGAAACCGATCGACGCGTCATTGAGGCGCTGGGCTCGGTCCTCAAAGGCTCCGACCGGCATTTGATCGTGACCTCCGGGACCGCGATCGCCAGGGTCGCGCCCGGTCAAGTCGCGACCGAGGACGCGCCCTCGATCAGCGCGAATGACTTCCCGCGCGCAGCTTCCGAAGAGGCGACCGCCGAGGCCGCCGCGAATGGCGTGAACACATCCGTCGTCCGCCTGCCCCAGGTTCACGATCCAGAGCGGCAGGGGCTTATCTCCCCCTGGATCGCCATCGCGCGAGAAAAGGGCGTCTTCGCTTATGTCGGAGAGGGGCGGAACCGCTGGGCCGCCGGGCACATATCCGATGTCGCTCGGCTCTACAGGCTGGCGATCGAAAAGTCGGAGCCGGGCGCGATCTATAACGCGGTCGGAGAGGAAGGCGTGGCGGCGCGCGATATCGCGGAAACCGTTGGCCGACGCCTGAAGCTGCCGGCCAAATCGATCACGCCGGAAGAAGCGGGAGGCTATTTCGGCTGGCTTGCGCATTTGGCCGCGCGCGACATGCCCGCCTCGAGCGAGAAGACGCAGAAGAAGCTCGGATGGCGGCCGACCGGCCCTTCGTTGATCGCCGATCTCGAACGGCTGCCTGTCTGACAGAACCGAAGCCCGCGCGGACGACCGGAAGCGTCGCGGCGGCCATGTCTTCGCGCTCGCGCGCCCAAGCGTGGACACGCAAGGGCCGCTAGCCGATAATGGCGCGGCGGCCCTCGGCGGCTCGCCGCTTCCTAAGGTTCACGATGCGCATCGCTTTACTCGCCGGCGCGCTCGCCGCGACGCTCGCCGTCGCCGGCGCAGCTCGCGCCGATCCCTCCGTGCTCACCTATCATAACGCGCTCGACCGCTCGGGCCTCTATGTCGTCCCCGGTCTCACCTATGAGCGCGCGCGGGGCCTGCATCTCGACGCCTCGTTCCATGCGTCATTTCGCGGCGCCGTCTATGCGCAGCCGCTGCTGTGGCGCGAGCCCGGATCGGACAGGGCCATGCTGATCGTGGCGACCGACCAGGACGAGGTCCACGCGATCGACGCCAAGAGCGGGGCGCAAATCTGGGAGCGCACGCTCGGCGAACCCGTGTCGCGCTCTGCGCTCCCTTGCGGCAATCTTCCGACCCTCGGCGTGACCGGCGCGCCGGTCATCGATCCCAAGCGCGCGACGCTCTATCTCGACGCCATGGTCATGCGCGGAAACGAGCCGCGCCACGAGATCCATGCGCTGGCCCTCGCCGATGGATCGAGCGAGCCCGGCTGGCCGGTCGATGTGGCGGCGGCGCTCAAAGGAAGCTTTATACCGTCAGTGCAGAACGAGCGCGGGGCGCTGGCGCTGTTCGCCGGTCGCGTCTTCGTCCCCTATAGCGGGCACTATGGCGATTGCGGCGACTATCACGGCTTCGTCGTCGGCGTTTCCCAGACCGATCCGGCCAAGGTCGAGAGCTTCGCGACCCGGGCGCGCGGCGGAGGCATCTGGGGACAGGGCGGAGTCGTCGGCGACGGCAAGTCGCTGTTCGTCGCGACCGGCAACACGTTCAACGCGCGCGCCTGGGGCGACGGCGAAGCGGTGCTTCGCCTGGGCCCCGGTCTCGCCCACCCGGTCGACTCGCGCGACTATTTCGCCCCCTCGAACTGGAGCTTCCTCGATGGAACCGATCGGGACCTTGGCGGGACCGCCCCGATTCCGCTCGACGTTCCCAGCGCCAAAGGCGTTCGAAGGCTCATCTTCGCCATCGGCAAGTCTGGCGACGCCTACCTGCTCGACCGCGACAATCTTGGCGGGATCGGCCACCCGCTTTCGGTCGCGCATGTCATGGCGAACGTGACCATGACTTCGCCCGCGGTCTGGCGCGCGGGCAATTCGGTGTTTGTCGCACTGCAGGGTTATGGCGCGAATTGTCCCCCCGACAAGGCGGGGAAGGGACTTGTCGCGCTCAAGATCAGCGTCGATCCCAAGCCTTCGATCGACACCGCCTGGTGCGCGGCCGTTCCCGGCAATCGGGGATCGCCGATCGTCACCACCACGGACGGGACCGCGAATCCAATCGTGTTCATCGTCGGCGCCGAGGCCGACAACCGGCTCTACGCCTTTCGCGGCGACACGGGCGAACTCCTCGCTTGCCCGCCGGAGCCTATGCGCGGCTTCCGCCGGTATGAGACGATCATCGCCGCCGGCGACCGCCTCTACGCCGCGAGCGGCGGACAAGCCTACGCGTTCGGATTCTAAAGCTCCGACTCGATCGCCTGCAGCAGCCGGAAGCGCATCTCGCTGTCATCGCCCGCAAGCGAGATCACGAAATGGACGCGCCCGTGGGCGGCGGTGTCCGCATAACCGGCAAGCGTGCGGACTCCTGCCATGGTGCCGGTCTTGTCCATGCCCCCGTCATGGCCGTGGAGCAGATCGGCGTGGGGCGCGAAGAGCGCCAGCACCTTCGTGAGGCCGCGAGGCGTGAAGCGGTCGTCGCGGCTGATGCCCGACCCCTCGATGAGATGGATATCCCCCGCCAAGCCATTCGCGGCGAGCATTGCGTTCGCCACTTGAAGCGACTTCTCGAGGCTGACCGGCCCGCCGAGACGGTGAGCGCCGATCTCGAGGAAGACCTGGTTGGCGGTGAAGTTGTTCGAGTCGAGCAGCATCTCGGCGAGGATGTCCGACAGGGCGCGCGACTGCCGATGGACATAGACCGGCTTCAGCCCCTCGGGAACCGTTCCGGTTGAGACCGGGCCCTGTACGCGGCCGCCGGCCCGCGCGATGAAGGCGCCGATCAGCTCGCCCGCGTATCGGAGGCCGAGCGCCGGGTCCTCGCCGAGACTGATGCGGCCTTCTCCGTCCGGGCCCTTGGCGCGGAAGCGCGCGATCGCGATCGGCGTGATCGGGGTCTGGTCCTCGGCGGAGCGCACCTTGTTTCCGCTGCGCACGGCGTAGACCGTGTTGAAATTCACCGCCAGCGCCAGGTTCAGCGCATCATAGGCCTCGTCGTCGTCCTCAATGCCCGGAATGCGGAGGTTCGAGGGATAGTAGCCGCCGTCAACCACGATGCCGGCGATCGGCGCCTTGCCGATCCTGGCGACCAGGTCGGCCGCGAGCGGCTTGAGCTCCTCCGAGACCAGAAAAGGATCGCCGCCTCCGCGCACGTAGAGCACCCGCTTGTTGTCGAGGTAGAAGCGGGTTTCGAAGTGATAGTCGCCGCCAAGGACCTCCATCGCGAGCCAGGCCGTCACGATCTTGGCGACCGAGGCCGGAACGAAGGATTGGTCGGCGTTCTGGGCGAACAGTTCGTCGCCCTTGGCGTCCACGACGAGCACAGCCGCCGATGGCGCAAGGGCCGCGATCTTCTCCTTGAGGTCGGCCAGGGCCGGCGCGGGCATGAGGAGCAGGGCGAGAGCGAACAGGCGAGACCACATGGCGACTCCAGCGCGGGCAAAGGGCCGTGCAGCTTGTGGACCGCGGCTCGCGATTCTCAAGCGCCAAGTTTGCCCGGATTGCCAAATATCCACCTGGCGCGCGGCGTTTCCCGATTCGCTCGACCCGGCGAAATTGCGCCAAGTCTGGTATAGGCGGCCCTTTGCGCCCACGCGTGCGCCCACGGGAGACCCGCGATGCCGTTGAGAATCGAAGACTACGCCATTATCGGAAACTGCGAGACCGCGGCGTTGGTCGGGCGCGACGGCTCGATCGATTGGCTCTGCCTGCCCCGGTTCGACAGCGCCGCGTGTTTTTCCGCGCTGCTTGGCGGCCCGGAACACGGACGGTGGCTGATCGCGCCGACCCAAAAGGACGCCCGGAGCGCGCGGCGATATGTCGGCGACACGCTGGTCCTCGAGACAATTTTCACAACCGCGGAGGGTTCGGTCTCCCTCACCGACTTCATGTACAGGCGCAACGGCTCCTCCGAGCTCGTGCGCATCGTCAAGGGCCTTCAGGGCGAGGTCTCCATGCGGACCGAGGTCATCGTGCGGTTCGACTATGGCGCGATCGTGCCGTGGGTCAGTCAGCAGGACGACGGGCGCCTCCAATTCATTGCCGGCCCCGACAAAGTGCTGCTCGACACCAACGTGCAGACGCACGGTGAGGATCTTCGCACCGTCGGGGATTTCACCGTCCGCGAGGGGGAGGAGGCGAGCTTCGTCCTCAACTGGTCGGCGTCGTTCCGGGCCGCTCCCCCTCCCCTATCGGGCGAGGAGCTCGATGAAGCGCGCAAACAGATCCATTCGTTCTGGACCGACTGGGCCGCCGCCTTCAAGCCGGCGGACAGCTGGGGCGACGCTGTTCTGCGCTCGCTCCTCACCCTGAAAGCGCTCGCGCACTGGGAGACCGGGGGCATTGTCGCGGCTGCGACGACGTCCCTGCCCGAACAACTGGGCGGCCCGCGCAACTGGGATTATCGATATTGCTGGCTTCGGGACGCGACCTTCACCCTTTACGCGCTGATCGGGTCGGGCATCCTGGACGAAGCAAAGGCGTGGCACGAGTGGCTCCTGCGCGCGGTCGCCGGATCTCCGGACGACTTGCAGATCGTCTACGGGGTCGGCGGCGAACGGCGGCTCGAGGAATACGAGATTCCCTGGCTGCCGGGCTACGAAGGCGCCGCCCCGGTCCGAATCGGGAATGGGGCGGTCAAGCAGCTCCAGCTCGACGTCTACGGCGAAGTGCTCGACGCCTTTTATGTCGCGCGCGGCGCGGGTCTGTGCGCCAACGAGGCGACCTGGGCGCTGGAATGCGGCCTCGTTCTGCACCTCGAGAAAATCTGGCGCGACCCCGATGAAGGCATCTGGGAAGTGCGAGGGGGCCCCCGCCACTTCACCCACTCGAAGGTCATGGCCTGGGTCGCCTTCGATCGCGCGGTGCGCTCGATCGAGGAATTCGGGCTCGATGGGCCTCTGGAGCGCTGGCGGGAGGTTCGCGATTCGATTCATGCGGAAGTGTGCGAGCATGGGTTCGACCCCAAGCGAAACACGTTCGTGCAGTCGTTCGGCGACACGACGCTGGACGCGAGCCTGTTGCTCATTCCCATCGTCGGCTTTCTCCCGCCTGACGACCCGCGCGTCGCGGGCACTGTCGCCGCAATCGAGCGCAAGCTCCTTCACGACGGAGTCGTGCTGCGCTATGACACGGGCGCCGGAGTGGATGGCCTGCCGCCCGGCGAAGGCGCCTTCCTCGCCTGCAGCTTCTGGCTGGTCGACAATTATGTGCTGCTCGGGCGCTACGATGAAGCCGTCGCGCTATTCGAGCGATTGCTGGCGCTGCGCAACGATGTCGGGCTCTTGGCCGAGGAATACGATCCCCGTGAGCGCCGTCAGCTTGGCAACTTCCCGCAGGCGTTCTCGCATCTCGCGCTCATCAACGCGGCGCACAGCCTGAGCACCGCGTCGGGCGCGGCTCGCCTGCGCTCGCAGAAAGATGGCGCCGCTCAACCAGAGACGACGGCGGGCGCGACAGCGACGTGAGGGGCGTCGCGAATTGTCGCCTGAGACGGCGCCCATCACAGCGCGGCCGCGGGCGGGGCCGTCGCGTCGGCGGCGGTTTTGTGCGATAAGTCGCGTCGCGGGCGGGCCGCAGGGTGGGGCGCGCAAGGAGGAAATCCATGAGTCGATCGAGTTTGGTCAAGAGCGCCTGCGTGGCGATCGCGTTGTCCGGCTTCTCTCTGCCGCAGGCCGGCGCGCTTGAAATGCAGGGGTCGAACCCGGTGGCGCAGCCGGGCGAGGGCATGATCTCGAAGGTGGTGATGGTCCACCGCGGCGCGACCGCTGTGGGTCCGCGCGGCGGCGTCTACCATCGCGGCGGAACCTACCGCGGCGGCGCTTACCGCGGGGGGGGCTATCATGGCGGCGGGGTCTATCGGGGCGGCGTCTATCGCGGCGGCGGGGTCTATCGGGGCGGCGGCTACCGATATGGCGGCTGGGCCCGCCCCGGGTGGTATCACTGGGGACCGGGCGGCGCGATCGCGGCCGGCGCCGCTGTCGGCGTGCTCGCGGCAGGGGCGGCGGCCGCCTATGCGGGCGCGGCGCCTGGACCGGGCTTGTGCTGGTATTACACGGATCCGAGCTACCGCAACGGCTTCTGGGACGCCTGCCAGTAGAAATTCGGCTCCCTCTTTCAATCGCAACTTGGCCGCCCGTTCGCTCCCCAAGCGAGCCGGCGGCCAATTTCGTTGTGCGACTTGGGCGCTTTTACTGACCAGTTTTCTTGACGCCGGCGCTCTTGCCGCCCGCAGGGGGCTCGGCCGAACTCCGATCTGATCGGATCTGCCGTCAATGCGGCAGCGGCGGCGCCTGTCCTGCCGGTTAGAACGTGGCTTGGTGATCGACCTGCGCCCCTGCTCATATTCGTCGACGGCTTCGACAAAAGCTCGGTCACGAAACCGAGCCGGGCGATCCCGGCGATGATGAGGATCGCCCCGGACCCCAAAAATCACCGCCGCCAGGGAAGAGTCGGGACCGAGAACCAGGATCCGTCTGGGTCCGAAAAGCGCGTAGGCCAGCAAACAAGCGATGGTGGCGTAGAGGCCGTAGATGGCGCCGACGCCAGACGCGAGCGCATACGCGACGCCGACCGGCGCGAGCATGGTCGTCAACGCCATTCCGGCGACCCAATCGTGCGTGAGCCATCCGGATTCGTAGTTTTGTAGACTAGCCAGACCAGGAAGCCACTTGCGCCGTCCGGCTTCTTTTGCGCCGCTCGACCTCAAAATGCTCACTGGCGGCCCCAGTCTCGAATCCCGTCGGCGCTCTTGGAAAGTCTTGCGCGGCTGAGGTAGAGTATCACTGTCGGGTCGAGCGACCGCGTCGCGCGGATGCTGGAGTATCCAATCCGCGGCTTGGTCGCGCCCCGTGATAAAAAGGGAGGCGCCTATGCGATGGACACGTCTGGCCAGAAACGCGCTGCTTGGCGTTTCGCTTCTCTGTCTTGGTTTACCCGAGGCTGAAGCCCTCGAGATCTTCGCCCCGCCGGGCGCCGCAGCCCACATGGACGACGGCCTTATCACTCAGGTGAGGGGCGGTCGTGGAGGCGGCATGCATCGCGGCGGGGGCGGACACCGCGGCGGCGGGGGCATGCATCGCGGCGGCGGGGGAATGCACCGCGGAGGCGGAGCGTATCGTGGCGGCGGCGCCCATCGCGGTGGCGGCGCGTACCGTGGCGGCGGGGCCTACCGTGGCGGCGCCCACCGTGGCGGCGGGGCCTATCGCGGCGGCGCCTACCACGGCGGCGCTTATCGCGGCGGCGCCTACCGCGGGGGCGCGTACCGCGGCGGCGCCTACCACGGCGGAGCTTATCGCGGCGGCGCCTATCGCGCCGGCGGGGTTTATCGCTATGGCGGTTGGACTCGTCCCGGGTACGGCTGGGCGCCTGGCGGCGCCATCGCAGCGGGCGCAGCGCTCGGCTTCGTCAGCGCGGCGGCGGCGGCGTCCTGGGCCGGCGCCGCTCCAGGGCCGGGCTTGTGCTGGTTCTACACCGACCCGAGCCGGCAGCAGGGCTTCTGGGACGCCTGCCAGTAAGGCCCGCCAGTAAGGTCTTGGACTTGCGACCGGCCTAGCCTTGCACGAGCGAGGATGGGCCGGTCTTGCGGCCGCGAGCGCCCCCAAGGGGCCGCGATCCCCAACGCGCCCGTCGGCTCTCATGGCGCAGCCCACGCGCTTTCGCGCCGGAGCCCGACTGGCGGGGGCGCGCCCCCGCTCGGCGGTCCGCGCGATCCCGCCATATGTGACAGGTCTATTGAACAAATTATACATGTTCAATATTGTCGCTCTGGCCCCTGTCCGGCGCTTGGATCGCTAATCACGCCCCATCCCTTTGAAAAGTCTCGATTCGGACTCGCTAATGGCGCCGCGCTCCCCCCGTCTGCGCCTGGCTTGCGCGAAAGGCTGGACAGCGCCGCCGATCGCGCACAAGGTCGTTTCCCCGCTTCCCCTGCCTAGCGCCTCGCCCATGATCCCCAACACGCCCCGCGCCTTCGACTTCGACCTCGGCGAGAGCGCCGCGATGATCCGCGACAGCGCCCGGGCGTTCGCCGAGAAGGAGGTCGCCCCGCGCGCCGCGCAAATTGACCGCGACAACCTCTTTCCCGCCGACCTTTGGCCGAAGATGGGGGCGCTCGGCCTGCACGGGATCACTGCGCCGGAAGAGTATGGCGGGCTGGGTCTCGGCTATCTCGATCATTGCGTGGCGATGGAGGAAATCTCGCGTGCGAGCGGCTCGGTCGGACTGTCGTACGGGGCGCATTCGAACCTCTGCGTCAACCAGATCGTGCGCAACGGCAATGATGAGCAGAAGGCGCGCTATCTGCCGAAGCTGATCTCCGGCGAGCATGTCGGGGCGCTCGCGATGTCGGAGCCGAACGCAGGCTCTGACGTCGTGTCGATGACGACCCGCGCCGACAAGAGGGGCGACCGCTACGTCCTCAATGGCGCGAAGATGTGGATCACCAACGGCCCCTCGGCCGAGACCCTCGTCGTCTACGCCAAGACCGATCCCGCGGCGAACGCGCGGGGCATCACCGCCTTCATCATCGAGCGCGGCATGAAGGGCTTTTCGTCGGGCGTGAAGCTCGACAAGCTCGGCATGCGCGGCTCCGACACGGCCGAACTCATCTTCGCCGACTGCGAAGTTCCCGCCGCGAACGTGCTGGGCAAGGTCGGCAAGGGCGTCAACGTGCTGATGAGCGGCCTCGACTACGAGCGCGTGATGCTGGCTGCGGGGCCGCTCGGCCTCATGCAGGCGGCGCTCGACGTCGTCCTGCCTTACGTCCACGAGCGCAAGCAGTTCGGCCAGGCCATCGGGACATTCCAGTTGGTGCAGGGCAAGCTCGCCGACATGTACGTGACGATGAATGCGGCGAAGGCCTACGTCTACGCCGTCGCCAAGGCCTGCGACCGCGGTGAGACCACCCGCGAGGACGCGGCGGGCGCGATCCTCTACGCCGCCGAGCGCGCCACCCACGTCGCCCTCGATGCGATCCAGGTTCTCGGTGGAAACGGCTACACCAACGACTATCCGC
The DNA here is from genome assembly GCA_036489975.1 of Roseiarcus sp. Taxonomy (GTDB): domain Bacteria; phylum Pseudomonadota; class Alphaproteobacteria; order Rhizobiales; family Beijerinckiaceae; genus Roseiarcus. The sequence continues at coordinate 51,649 of DASXES010000053.1, read as the reverse complement.
TCGGGCGCCTGTTGCGCGACGCCAAGCTCTACGAGATCGGCGCGGGAACAAGCGAAATCCGTCGCATGCTGATCGGGCGCGAATTGTTCGAGAAGAGCGCGTGAGCCACCGCGATCAATCATTATTATCTGCGCGGTTTAGTTATTTGTTTCTTTAGAGGATAGCCGGCAAATATGAGCCGGCTCGGATGGTCTTGAGTCGCTCAAAACGCGCGACGCGGTTCGCCAATTTTGTCGCCGCCGCGCGCCTCCACCCTAACTTCGCGTCGTCTCAATGCCGTCGTCCAACTCCAGATACGCACAAGGCTCGCGACTTGCGGCAGACGCCCCGATTGGGACGCCTAGCCCTGTCCCGGGCGCGCGAAGCGACGCCGTCAAGGAGGCGCCCGATTCGCGCACTGACGGAACGAGAGCGAAACCCCAGCCTGCAGACGCGCGATCGGTCCAATCCATCCTGGAGCGCAGCTTTCTACCGGGCGCCGAGGAAGACGTCGCGATCGCCAATGACGCGGCGCCGAAAAGGGCAGGTTTCGCTTATGCAACGACAATTCGGCGCTCGGTCAAGATCGCTCTTGGGGTCGGGCTCGTCGTCGCCTTCGGCTGGGCGCCGCTTCGAGCTATGCTCGCGACGACGAGCGTCGAGGCGATCGTCAACGCCCGCATCGAGACGATCCGCTCGCCCATCGAGGGGATCGTTCAAACCCCCGCCGAGAAGACCGCAAGCTGGAGCTCGACCGCCCCTCCAAGACTGGTCGTAGTCGACCCCTACGCCGACCGAAGCCGCCTCGACGAGCTTCGGCGCGAACTCAATACGCTTGAATCGCAAAAGCAGACGCTTGAGCGGGAATCTCAATTGACGCAGACAGCCCTCGACGCCATCGACGTCCAGGCGGAGAAATACCGCACCGGGCGCTTCAAGCTGATCGACGCAAGGCTCGCGGCGCAAACGGCCGAGCTTCAGGCCGCCACCGCAAAGACAGCGCAGGCCACAGCGAGCAAGCGGCGCAGCGACCATCTGCAGCGAACGGGCGACATTTCAGGGGCCGAGAGCGATCGGGTGCAATACGAATGGAGCGCCGCGACCTCGGCCGAAGCTGCGGCTGAGAAGCGCCTCGAGGAAACGAAGGTCGAGCGAGACGCGATCGCTGACGGGGTGTTTATCGGCGACAGCTACAATGACGCCCCAAGCTCGGCTCAACGTGAAACCGAGCTCAAGCTCAAAAAGGGCGAACTCGACGCCCAGCTCGCGGCCGTGCGAACTCAAATCAGGGACGTCGGCGATCAGATTTCGGCGGAGGACGAGCGTTACCGGCGCAGATCCGAAGCTTTGGTCGGCCTGCCGACCAAAGGGCGGCTCTGGGAGATTCTGGTTGGCCCAGGCGAGTATGTGAACAAGGGTCAGGATCTCTTGCGCGTGCTCAACTGCTCGCACCCGATCGTCAGCGCGAGCGTCGACGAACGGGTCTACAACCGTCTCGAAGTCGGGAGTCCCGCAACGTTTCAGCCACTCCAGGACGGCAAAGCCTATCATGGGAGCGTCATCAATCTGACCGGCGCCGCGGGGGCGCCGGGGAATCTTGCGGTTCCGCCGATCACCATGCGCAAAAGCCCGTTTTATGTGACGATCGCGATGGACGACATGGGCGAAGCCGGCTGCTCGATCGGTCGAACCGGAACGGTCACCTTCGGAGAGGACGACGCGGCCTCCACGCACGCGGGAAGCGAAAGCCGCGGGCCTCTCAAGGGCTCGATCTCAAGGGGCTGAAGCCCGTGTTTGGCGTCATCGACAGTTCCATCATCGCGGCCGCCCGGCCGGCGCTTGCGACCCTCGGCGCTTTCTTTGCTTGCGCGGCGATCTGGCCGAAGCCCGTGGCGACCGGCCGAGCCTTCATGGTCGCCGGCAGCTTCGCCATGATGGCGCAATACGCTTGGTGGCGGACCACGGAGACGCTGCCCGCGCCGGCCTTCAGCTTCGAATATGGGCTTGCGCTCGTCTTTCTCACAGCCGAGCTCGTCGGCATCCTCACCGCCGCGCTCTCGCTCATGTTCCTCGCCCGAACGCGCGATCGATCGCCTGAAGCGGACGCGAACACGGATTGGCTTCCCTCGCAGGCGAAACCGCCTTCAATCGATGTGCTCATCTGCTCCTACAATGAAGGGAAGGCGATCCTGGAGCGAACGATCGTCGGCGCGCTCGGCATGGACTATCCGAATTTTCGCGTCTGGATGCTCGATGATGGTCGCCGGGATGGGGTGAAGACGCTTTGCGCCGAGCTCGGCTGCCACTACCTTTCGCGGTCGGACAACGCGCACGCCAAAGCCGGAAACATAAACCAGGCGCTCAAGCATATCAGCGCGCTGCCCGATCCTCCCGATTTCGTCTCCATCCTCGATGCGGACTTCGTCCCGACGCCGCGCTTCCTGAAGCGCGCAATGTCGCTGTTTCACGACCCCGCGGTCGGGGTCGTGCAGACGCCGCAGCATTTCATCAATCCCGATCCCATTCAGATCAACCTCGGCGCAACCAAGTTCTGGCCGGACGAGCAGCGCTACTTCTTCGATATCGTGCTGCCTTCCAAGGACGCATGGTCGGCCGCCTTCTGCTGCGGCACGTCGTCGATCATCCGCATGCAGCCTCTGATGGAGATCGGCGGCTTCCCTGTCGACTCGGTGACCGAGGACTATCTCCTGAGCCTGCGGCTCAAGGAGAAGGGCTTTCTGACGGCCTATCTGAACGAGCCCTTGACCTACGGCCTGGCGCCCGAGGGCCTCAAGGAATACATCGCCCAGCGCAGCCGCTGGTGTCTCGGCTTCATGCAGATCGCGCGCGGGCGCAGCGGCCCGCTGTCTTTCGGCTCGCCGCTCGCGTTCATCGACCGTCTGTCGCTGACGGAGGTGTTTCTCAACTGGACCGCGGTCCCTTTGTCACGGGCCGTCGCCCTCATCATTCCGCCCGTTTCGCTGGCCTTCGGCCTCCATCCCTTCCACGCTTCGCTCTACGATCTCGCGATCCGCTTCCTGCCCTACTGGTTCTGGTGCGGCCTCGTGATGCATTGGCTCTCGGGGGGAAGAGTGACGCTGATCCTTTTCGACGTCAGCCAGATCATCGTGATGCCCCAGATCCTGAAGGCTGCCCTGTTTGGCCTGGCTCAGCCGCAACGGCAGAAATTCCAGGTCACCGCGAAGGGCGGGGATCGCAATCGCGGCTTCGTCGAATGGGGGGTGATGCGCCCCTTCGTGGGCTTGATCGTGCTGTCGCTCGCGGCGCTCCTGTGGGCTTTCTACGTCAATGGCGGGGCAGCCGAGATCCACTATTCGAGCCCGGCGCTTGCCTGGACGTGGTACAATCTGATTGTCCTTGTCGTGCTCTGCTTTGTCTGCGTCGAGCGGCCGCGCAAGCGCGGCGCCGAGCGGTTCGCGTCGCGAGAGCTGGTGTCGGTGCGGACGGGAGATCGCGCGCAGCTCATGCAACTTACCGACTTCTCGATCACCGGCGCGCGCATTTTTGGCGTTCCTCCAGGCGCGCCCGGAGACACGATCGAACTGGAGCTCCCAAGCTTTCGCGTTTCGGCGAAGATCGTCCGCCGTGAAGCGGATGCGTTCGCGGTCGTTTTCGACCACTCGGTGAGGTCGCGCGTTCGCGCCATCCGGCACTTCTATGCCGGCGGGTATTTGAAGCCGCTCGGGTCGATTCAACTCTGGCGCGTGGCGGGATCGGTGTTCCGCCGGGTCTTCGACTAGGGGTTGTTGAGATTCAAGATTAACGAACCTGCTTTCGCGGGAGAAGCGGGGCGGTCGTGATGTGGTCTCCTGTCTGAGAGGATGGCTCATCGGCGAACGCCGATCGACCGGCGAGCAGAAATGCTATGTGTCGAACTTGCCGGCCGATGCGAGCCTCAAGACAGGTCGCCGCCACGATCAGACCGCTAACGAGGTCTAGATTCCGAAACTGTCCAAGTTTGACTTTGGCCGCTTGCGTCGGTTTGACGAGACCGCAACTTTGCTTTGCGATAACAAAGCGCCGACTTTTCTGCGCCTTGCCGTGAAGGGCGCCCGAGGTTCGTTTGATGGTGTGGTTCGTCCTTGCAGGAATGGCCGCTTGCGTGGTCCTCGCGGTGGCTTGGCCGCTGTTCCGCGCCTCCTCGAGCGCCAATTGCGACCCGGCGGTCAACGAAGCAGCGTTCTACAAGGCTCAACTCGAGGAGATCAGGCGCGATATCGATCGTGGCCTCTTGCCGCAGGGTGAGGCGGAAAGCGCCCGCGCCGAAACTGCGCGTCGCCTCATCGCCACAGCCTCCAGCCCCGTACAAGCAGCCGCGCCCGCGCCGCGCTATCGACTGGCGGCCGCGGTCCTGATCGCGGTCGGACTGCCGGCAATCGCCTTTCCCCTCTATGCGCGCCTCGGCCGGCCCTCGATGCCCGACGAGCCGCTGGCGAGCCGCAAGCCCACGCTTGAGACCACGGGCGGGATCGAGGCGGCGATCGCCGCGGTCGAGGCGCGCCTGGCCGCCAGGCCCGACGACGGCAAGGGCTGGGCGGTCATCGCGCCTGTCTACATGCGCCTTGGCCGCTATGACGATGCGGCGCACGCCTATGCGGAGGCCCTGCGCATTCTAGGCGAGGACCCCTTGCGCCGCGCGGCTTACGGCGAGGCTCTGGTCGCGGGCGCCGGGGGCGTGGTCACGGACGAAGCCCACCAGGCGTTCGATCGGGCGCTGACCGATCAGCCCCGCCAGCCGCAGGCGCGTTACTATCTCGCGCTCGCCGCCGAACAGGACGGCAAGAAGGCGGATGCCATCCGGGACTACCAGTCGCTGCTCGCCGATTCGCCGCCCGAGGCGCCCTGGCGGAGCGTGGTGAACGCCCGGTTGGCGGCGCTCAAGGGCGAACTGCCCCCCGCGGAGGACGCCGCCGCCCTTCCCGCGGCGCAGCGGACGATGATCGAGGGCATGGTGAACCGACTCGCGACCCGGCTCGCCAGCAATGGCGGCGGCGTCGACGAATGGTCGCGCCTTATTCGCGCCTATGCGGTGCTGCATGAGGCCGATAAGGCCAAAGCGGCTCTCGTCAGCGCGCGCAAGGCGCTCGCGCCCGACGCCAACGCCGTCGCGAGCCTCGACGCGCTGGCGCACAACCTCGGCCTCGGAGACGCCAATTGACCCGCCGCGGCCGCCGCCTCACTCTCATCGGCGCAGCGCTCGCCGTCGTCGGCGCGGCGGCTAGTCTTTCGCTTTACGCGCTGAGCGACAGCATCGTGTTCTTCTACAGTCCGTCCGAAGTCGCCCAGAAAGCGGTCGCACCGGGCGCGCGCCTGCGCATCGGCGGCCTCGTCAAGATGGGCTCGGTCGTCAAATCCGCAGACCAAAACGTCGCTTTCGTCCTCACCGACGGCGCGCATGATCTCAAAGTGGCCTATCAGGGTCTGCTGCCGGACTTGTTCCGCGAAGGCCAGGGCGTGGTCGCCGAAGGGGTTCTGGAGCCGGGAGGCGAGATGCGGGCCGAGACGATTCTCGCCAAACATGACGAGCGCTATATGCCGCGCGAGGTCGTCGACGCCTTGAAGAAACAGGGGCGCTGGCAGGAAGGAATAACGGCTACACAATGATCGTCGAGATCGGCCATTTCGCTCTTGTGCTGGCGTTCGCCGCCGCGCTCGCCCAGACGTTGATCCCGTTCTGGGGCGCGCGGATCGGCGACCACGGACTCATGAATGTCGGGCGCAACGCCGCGCTGATCCAGCTCGCCTTGATCGCGGTCGCCTTCGCCGCGCTCGTCAATGCGCACCTGACCTCGGACTTCTCCGTTCTCAACGTCGCCGAGAATTCCAACGTCGCAATGCCCGCGATCTACAAGATCTCCGGCGTCTGGGGAAACCACGAAGGATCGATGCTGCTGTGGGTTTTCATTCTGGCGATTTTCGGCGCGCTCGTCGCGCTGTTTGGCCGCGCGCTGCCGCGCGCCTTACGCGCCGACGCGCTCGCCGTTCAGGGCCTGATCAGCCTCGCCTTCCTCGCCTTCATTCTCCTGACCTCGAACCCGTTCGAGCGGCTCACGCCCGCGCCTTTCGAGGGACGCGACCTCAATCCAATTCTGCAGGACCCCGGGCTCGCGATCCATCCCCCCCTGCTCTATCTCGGCTATGTCGGCTTCTCGATCGTCTATTCGTTCGCCGCCGCGGCGCTGATCGAGGGGCGCATCGACGCGGCCTGGGCGCGCTTCGTCCGGCCGTTCACCCTCGTCGCCTGGAGCTTCCTCACGCTTGGCATCGCCGCCGGCTCGTTCTGGGCCTATTACACGCTCGGCTGGGGCGGCTTCTGGTTCTGGGATCCGGTCGAGAACGCCTCCCTCATGCCATGGCTCGCCGGCACGGCCTTCGTCCATTCCGTCGCGGTGATGGAGAAGCGCGACGCGTTGAAAGTCTGGACGATCTTTCTCGCCATCCTCGCCTTCTCCTTTTCGCTGCTCGGCACGTTCCTCGTGCGCTCGGGCGTGCTCACCTCCGTGCACGCCTTCGCAAACGATCCGCGCCGCGGCGTTTTCATCCTCGCGATTCTGGTGATGTTCATTTGCGGTTCGTTGGCCCTCTTTGCGTGGCGTGCGCCCATGCTCAAGCAGGGCGGACTGTTCGCACCGGTGTCGCGCGAGGGCGCCCTCGTCGTCAACAATCTGCTTTTGACGACGGCGTGCGCGACCGTGCTGTTCGGCACCCTGTATCCGCTCGCGCTCGAGCAGCTGACGGGCGAAAAGATCACCGTCGGCGCGCCCTTCTTCAACCTGACCTGCGGCGTGCTGTTGCTCACCGCCTGCTTTGCCGCGCCGTTCGGCTTCTCGCTGGCGTGGAAGCGCGGAGACCTGTTCGGCGTCGTGCAGCGGCTGGCGTTCGCCATCATCATCGGCGCCGTGACCGCGATCATTGGCGCGGCGTGGCTCAGCGGCGCGCCGTTATTTGCGCCGTTCGCCATGGGGCTTGCGATTTTCGTCATCGTCGGCACGCTGATCGAAGTCGTCATGCGCGCGTGGCGCCCGGGGCTGACGGCTGGCGTGGCGCTGAAGCGTATTTTCGGCCTGCCGCTGTCGTTCTTCGGCGCCGCGCTCGCGCATTTCGGTCTGGGCGTGACGCTCCTTGGACTCTCGGGCCTCGGCTTCGGAGCCGAGACTATCGCCAGCCTGCACAAGGGCGTCCCCGCACTCGTCGGTCCCTATTCGATCACCCTCGATTCGGTCGGCGAACAGGTCGGGCCGAATTACAAGGAATCGGTCGCATCCGTGACCGTGCGCTCCGGCGACGCCGTCGTCGCCCAGCTTGAGCCGGCGCGGCGCCAATTCGCCTCCCGCCAGATGACCACCACTCAGGCGGGTCTGGCGACGCTTGATTTCGGCCAGGTCTATGTCGCGATCGCCGACCCGGCGCCCGACGGCTCCGTGCCTGCCCGTCTCTACTGGAAGCCGCTGGTGACCCTGATCTGGTTCGGCGCCGCCGCGATGGCGCTCGGTGGCGGGCTGTCGCTCGCCGACCGGCGCCTTCGCTTCGGTGTCGCCAAAAGGGCGAAAGCTGGCGCCCGCGCGCTGGCGCAACCGGCAGAGTAGACGCATGCGCTGGCTTGCCCAATTGCGTGATCGCCTCGTCCTGAGGAGCCCGCAAAGCGGGTGTCTCGAAGGACGCTCCAGTCGCCCCAATGGCGCCCGCGGGACCGTCCTTCGAGACCCGTCGCCTTCGGCGCCGCTCCTCAGGACGAGGTCGTGGGGGCAAACACTGGCTTCCTTGGGAGCAGGACTCGCCCTCCTCGCCTGCCTCGCCGGTCCCGCGCTCGCCGTGGAGCCGGACGAAGTGATGAAAGATCCGGCGCTCGAAGCCCGCGCGCGCGCGCTTTCCAGCGAATTGCGCTGCCTCGTCTGCCAGAACGAATCGATCGATGATTCCGAGGCGCCGCTGGCGCGCGACATTCGCCTTCTCATTCGCGAGCGGATCGGCAAGGGCGAGAGCAACGACACGGTGCGCGCCTATCTGGTCTCCCGCTACGGCGACTTCATTCTGCTCAAGCCTCCGTTTCAGGCGGACACCCTCTTGTTGTGGCTGAGCCCAGCGATCGTTCTTGGCCTTGGCGTCACCGCCGCTTTATACGCGCGGCGCCGCGCGCCCCGCGCGACCCCTGCTTTGAGTCCGGAAGAGGAAGCCCGGCTCGCCGCGCTGACCAACGGCGATGCGGGCGGCGGGTAACATAGAAGCGCCGGTCGGCTTCAGCGTGCGGCTTTGGCGGCGACTTTGACCTTTGTCTCTGCGCCGCGGTCCGGCGACCTTGTTTGTCGGCTCTTTCGCGAGCGGCCAGGCTGTTTCGGGTCAAATGATCGGCAGGCAATCGAGTACGGTCCGCGCAGCGGAAGCGCCGCGCGGGTTTCGAGGCCGCGCGATCCGAATGTGGAGGACCGGCAGAATGTCCTTGATCCGATTCCACTGATCGCCGTGCAGCGCGTATCGTTGCATCGGTCAGCCCCTCGCTAGGCCGAAAGCAGTTCCTGCGGAGGTTGCATCCAGGTCACGACGCCCGGGTCGGCGGCGTGGGCAGCCAAGAATGGAGGAGGACGAAGCTCGTGAACGTTCCCATCATCCGTTTAACTTCCCTCGCCCATGGCGGCGGGTGCGGCTGCAAACTGTCGCCCGCGTTGCTGCGCGAACTGCTGAGTGGCGAGCCCACGGCTGCGCCCTTCGTCAACCTCATCGTCGGCACGGAGACCGGCGACGACGCGGGGGTGTGGCGCCTCGACGACGACAATTGCATTGTCGCAACCACTGACTTCTTCATGCCGATGGTCGACGATCCGTTTGACTTCGGCCAAATCGCCGCAACCAACGCACTTTCGGACGTCTACGCGATGGGAGCTAAGCCCATCTTTGCGCTGGCGATCCTCGGCATGCCAGTCGACAAAATGCCTGCCAGCGTGATCCGCGAGATCCTGCGCGGCGGCGCGGCTAAGGCGGCGGAAGCGGGAATTCCCATAGCGGGCGGGCACTCCATCGATTCGCCCGAGCCGATCTACGGACTTGCCGTCGTGGGCCTTGTCTCGATGAAGGGGCTCAGACGCAACTCGGAAGCTCGCCCTGGCGACGCGCTCATCCTGACCAAGCCTCTCGGCGTCGGAATCTATTCGGCGGCCATTAAGAAGGGCGCGCTCTCCCATGAGGGCTATCGCGAGATGCTGGGATTCATGACGCGCCTCAACGCGGTCGGCGCCGATCTCGGGCGCGACCAAGCGGTCCATGCGATGACCGACGTCACCGGCTTCGGCCTGCTCGGCCATGCGCTCGAAATGGCGCGGGGCGCGGGCCTGACCCTCCGCCTGCACGTCGACGACGCGCCGCGGCTCTCTCTGGCCGAGGCTCTCGCCCGCGCCGGGTTCGTCACCGGCGCCTCACACCGCAATTGGGCGAGCTACGGCGAAGCCGTCGTCCTGCCGCCCGGATTCGAAGACTGGCGGCGCCTGCTGGTGACCGATCCGCAGACCTCTGGCGGTCTGCTCGTCGCCTGTGAGGCTCAAGCCGCGCCCGCCATCCTGGAGCGCATCCGGGAAGGCGATCCTTGCGCGGCGATCATCGGGAAGGCGGAGCGGGGCGAACCGGTTATCGTGGTGAAGTAGAGCCTGCGGGCTTGCAGGCTGGCGGAAGAGAGTGGGAGTCGAACCCACCCGGGACAGGCTCGCCGCCCCACACGGATTTGAAGTCCGGGCGCCCCACCGGGGACGATTCTCCTCCGGGGCCATCGTCACAGGTTTCGCCGCGGGGGCCAAACAGGTCGAGGCGAGCCGGATTGATCCGACGTAGATCCCCCTTGCGCAGGGTCACGCCCCGACGATCGAAGAATTCGAGAATCTGGATCGCGACTTTGCGCCCGCTCGCCGTCCGATCGCGGAACTCTGCGGCGGAGAAACCGGCATGTCCGGCCCCGGCGGTCAGATCTGCGGCAATCGCGACCATCTCGCCCACTGTCGAGCGCAGGAAGAAATGGTCGTGCGCGGCCTCGTCCGCCCACCCCATACGGCCAGCACGTTTCAGAATCCGCCGAACATCCACTTCCAGCCGGCCGGTCGCCGCCGCAATGTCGCGCACCCGCGGCGGCCGGAACCGCTCCGTTCCCCCGAGCAGCGGCGCGACGATCTGCCAACCGTCCATATCCTCAGCGGTCAGCCTGATCTCATGCGAGGGCAGTCTGACGAAGGCGCCTTCCAAGGCGAGCTCGTTCACGCGGGCGAGCTTCTGCAAGGCGGCGTCAAACGCTGGCTTCGGTAGCCGTGGGCTAAGCGCCATGCGCAGCTCTTCGCGCCCCATGCCCTGAAGGTCAGGGTTTTCGGTGTGATAGGCCGCGATCCGGTCAACAGCCCTGGATGTGAACTCGCTCCATTGACCGGGCGCGAGAGCCATTCTCGAATCCGCTGTTTCGAGAACGACGAGGTTGAGGGTGGACGCAAGCTCGGCGGTTCGCTCCGCCGTGAGAGCGCGGTCGCGCGCAAAGGCGGCGAGGTCGGCGGCGAACGGCGCCGAGTCCAGGAGCGCGGCGAAGGACGCGGCCGGATCGCGGATCGCAAGCGACGCGCGCTGAGCCTCTCTTTCCGCCGTGCGCCGCTTGCGCGCCGGCGGCCTAAGATCGAGGAAAACGCCTCCGCCCAGGGTCCGCTGCGCCGATGCGTCGCGGATCACATAGCGATCCATGGCTGCCGCCGCGATCGGCCGATCGAGCACGAGTTGGACGTGCGCCCCCTCTGCCGATGCGACGGGCTTGTCGTCGAGCAGAACAATGCGCGCGCTCAATTCCGACGCGCCGTGGTGGAGACGCACCGGAAACCATTGCCTGAGCGGCTTCTTCTCACTCGGCAAGAGGCGCAGAATCGCATCGACGCGGTCCGTAGGCGCATGAAGGCCGGGATCGAGCACCATATCGCCGCGGCGAATCGCCTCCTTTCCGACCCCCAGACCCGTGAGGTTGAGCGCGCAGCGATCGCCGGCCCGCGCGGTTTCAGCTGCCCTGTTTTGCGCATGCAAGGACCGAATGCGCACCTCGAGCCCGGATGGGCTGATCTGGAGTCGGTCGCCCACCCGCACCAATCCGGAATAGACTGTGCCGGTGGCCACCAGGCCGACGCCCTGCAGGGTGAAGACGCGGTCGACCGCAAGACGAAAGCGGGTCCCCTGAGAGCGATCGCTCGTGGCGCTGCTCGCGGCTTCGAGGTGGGCGCGCAGCGCGTCGACGCCCCGCCCCGTCATCGTCGAGACGGTCAGCACGCGAGCCTTCGCGAGGGTAGTCCCGCGGATGATCGCTCGCGCCTCCCGGTCGACCTCGCCGAGACGCTTGTGAGACGCCAGATCCGCTTTGGTAAGCACGACAACGCCGCGGTCCACGCCGAGCAAGTCGAGGATCGCCAGATGTTCAAGCGTCTGGGGCTTCACGCCGTCATCGGCCGCGATCGTCAAAATCGCGTAGTCGACGCCAGCGGCGCCGGCGAGCATGGTGTGCACAAAGCGCTCGTGGCCCGGAACGTCAATAAAGCCGATCGGCCGCCCTGCCGCGACGGACATGTAAGCGAAACCGAGGTCAATCGTAATGCCGCGAGCCTTCTCTTCCTTGAGGCGATCGCCCTCGACTCCAGTCAGCGCCCTCACCAGAGCCGTTTTGCCGTGGTCGATATGCCCGGCGAGCCCGGCGATCACGGCCGTCCGTCCGGCGAAGCACGCGGCTTGGACGAAGCCGCCGCGTCGTTTCTCAGATGCGCCAGATTAGACAGGAAAGCCTGTTCTTCGGTGAGGCAGCGGAAGTCGAGCACCAGGCGGTCTTTCTCGATGCGTCCGATCACCGGCGTCGGCAAGCCCCGCAGCCTGCGCGCCAAGTCCACGATCGCGCCGCTTGCCGATGCTCGGATCGAAAGACCCACGCTCTCGATCGTCTCGAGCGGCAGTGCGCCAGAGCCGATCTGGCTCTGGCATTCGCAAAGTTCGACCACGAACGCATCGCCGAGCTCCTGGGCGACATAGGGCAATACACGAGCCGCGCTCGCCTCGATGCTCTGTCGCGGTCGCGCGAGGAGCCGCAGCGTTGGGAGATCGTCAGCGAGTCGATCAGGGTCTCGATAAAGCTTAAGCGTGGCTTCGATCGCCGCCAGGCGGATCTTATCGACTCGAAGCGCCCGCTTCATCGGATTGCGACTGATCGTGGCGATCAGTTCATGCTTGCCGACGATAAAGCCCGCCTGAGGTCCCCCCAGCAGCTTGTCGCCGGAGAAGGTGACGAGGTCGGCGCCCTGAGCCAGAGCCTCGCGCACGGTCGGCTCGCGCTTTAGCCCATAGGTCGTGAGATCAGCAAGCGTGCCCGATCCCAGGTCGTGCAGCAGGGGGACGCCCGCCTTTTTGGCGATCGTCGAGAGCTCTCGCGTTCCGACCTCGGAGGTGAAGCCCTGGATGCGATAGTTCGATGTGTGGACCTTAAGAATCACGCCGGTTTCCGCGTTAAACGCCGAAAGATAGTCCTTTGCGTGCGTGCGATTGGTCGTGCCGACCTCGACAAGCCGCGCCCCGGCGCGCGCCATGATCTCCGGCATGCGAAAGGCGCCCCCGATTTCGATGAGCTCACCGCGCGACACCACCGCCTCGCGGCCATTGGAGAACGTGTTCAGGCATAGGAGCACTGCGGCGGCGTTGTTGTTGACGACCGTCGCGTCTTCGGCGCCTGTCAACGAGCACAATAAGGATCTGATGTGGTCGTCACGCTCGCCACGTTTGCCGGTTTCCAAGTCGAACTCGAGCGCGACGGCATTCCGCATAGCCGCGACGGCCGCCCCGACGGCCGCTTCAGCGAGCACCGCGCGGCCGAGATTGGTGTGCAGCACGGTGCCGGTGAGATTGAACAGCGGTCGCAATGCCGGGCGACCTTCCTTCTCAAGCCAGGCGAGAGCCTGAGCGGCGATACGCTCACCGCCTGGGACGGAACGCCCTCCGGCCTGCAACATCGCGCGTGCGTCGTTGAGCGCCGCGCGAATAGCGTCCGTGGCGGCCGGGCGACCGTATCGCTCGATGAGGATTCCAGCAGCAGGCGTATTCAGGACCGCGGCAACCGCTGGCAGATCGCGCAGACGTGCGGAGCTCATTGCCTGCGGACCCTATCATGCTCCAACGGGCAAAATGGACCATCCTGGTGAGGTAAGTTCGGAACGGCAAAGGCCGCGCCGCAACTCGCTAGTCTCAGGCTGTTCCGCGTTCCTATAGGTCGCGGTCTATAGGTCACCGCCGCTTTGCGCCGCTCCCCGCCAGATTCTGATGTCGCCCGGCCAGGGGCGCATTAGCGAGTCCGTTTTGAGCAATTCCAACGGGTTGCGGCGCGATTAGCGAGTCACCTTTCCGGCTTCCAGCACCATCTCCATTTACACATTTTTTATAAGTATATTTGTCGACGTTTTCGGGTTAGGTCGGGGCGGACTGGCGCCCCGACCGTCATTGGAGTTCCGTCAGTGCATGCCGCCCGCGACGTCGTGCATTGCCGCTAACGCCGCGTCGAGGGTGAAGGTGTTCGGTTTCTGGATCGGTGGGAAGTCCTTGAAGGTCGCCGCCCATTGGGACGCCACCGCCTGCGCACCGTAAATCATGTAGACGTGGCGCAGGAACCACTCGTAATAGGTGTTCGACGTCTGGTCCGCGCGTTCGAACGGGTCGGTGCGAAGATTGAACAGTTTCGGCACCCTGAGCTTGGTGAACGGCTCCGCCCAGACCTGCAGCGTGCCCACGCACCGCTGCTCCATGAAGCAGATCTTCCAGTTATCGAAGCGAAGGCCGAGCACGTCGCCGTCGTCGCTGAGATACATGAAGAAGTTGCGAGGACTCTTTTTCTCCTGTCCGCTCAGATAGGGCAGAAGATTGTAAGCGTCGAGGTGATTTTTGTAGGTCCTGCCAATCGCCTGGTAGCCCTTCTTCAGCTTCTCCGTCACGTCCGGATCGCCGGCCATGGCGAGGAAGGTCGGGAACCAGTCGTGATGCTGGATGATCTCGTTCGAGACCTGACCGGCCTTGATCTTCTCCGGCCAGCGCACCACCATGGGAACGCGGAAAGCGCCCTCCCAGTTGGTGTTCTTCTCGCTGCGGAACGGCGTCATGGCGCCGTCTGGCCATGAGTTCATGTGCGGGCCGTTGTCGGTCGAATACATGACAAAGGTGTTGTCGGCGATGCCGGCCTCATCGAGAAAATCGAGCGCCTGACCGACGTTCTTGTCGTGGTCGACCATGGTGTCGTGATAGTCGGACTGCCAGCGTCCGGCCTGCCCTTTGCTCTCAGGCTTCGGATGCGTGTACAGGTGCATGTGGGTGAAGTTGAGCCAGACGAAGAACGGCTTGCCCGCATCGTTGGCCTCTTTCATGAACCGCTTGGCCTCTTTGACGAAATCGTCGTCGCAGGTCTCCATGCGCTTCCTTGTCAGAGGGCCGGTGTCCTCGATCTTCTGTTTGCCGACCTTGCCCCAGCGCGGCTGCACCGTCTCATCTTCGGTGTCTGTCGCCCAGGAATGCATGACCCCGCGCGGCCCGAACATCTTCTTGAAGTTTGGAAATTCCTTGTCGCTCGGATAGTCCGCCATCTCCGGCTCTTCCTCGGCATTGAGGTGGTAGAGGTTGCCGTAGAATTCATCGAAGCCGTGATTGGTCGGCAGCATCGAGTTGAGATCGCCGAGATGGTTCTTACCGAACTGGCCGGTCGCATAGCCCTGGTTCTTGAGCGCGGCGGCGATGGTGACGATCTTCTCGTTCATGCCGACCGGCGCGCCGGGAATGCCAACCTTGGAGAGGCCGGTGCGATAAACGCTCTGCCCTGTGATGAACGAGGAGCGGCCCGCGGTGCAGGACTGCTCGCCGTAGGAATCGGTGAACAGCATGCCTTCCGTCGCGAGACGGTCGATGTTGGGCGTCTGGTAGCCCATCAGCCCGCGTGAGTAACAGCTGAGGTTTGCGATGCCGATGTCATCGCCCCAGATGACGAGAATGTTCGGCTTGTCCGTCTTTGATTTAGGCGCCTTAGGCATTTTTTTTTCTCCTACTTTCGAACTGAATTTCGCCCGGGAGATTTGATCCGGCGCGCCTTACGAAAGCGCAAAACGACTTTCAAGCTTGAGTGACGCGCTTCCCTAGTTGAACGGGCCAACGTGAAACGCCATGCTCATGATCGCCGCCAAGCCGATCAAGAGAAGAACAAGCGCCGTAACCAGAGTGAACGAGAGGGGAAAAATGGTCTCGCCGTGGACAAGCCCTTCCTCCCGCATCGACTCTCGCAAGTGACGCAGCCCCAACATGAACTGCACGTGATAGGCGATGCCGATAACGAGCATCACTATACCCAGTCCAACCAGCGCGAGGCCGAAGTTACGTGGCGCAGCGGCCTTGGTGATGATATCCTGATCGCGCAGCTTCTGAAACACCTGCGCGATGGTGAAGCCGAAACCGATCAGCGACAGGGAAGTGCGGATCACCGACATCAGCGTGCGGTCGGCGCTCATTCGTGTGCGCTGAAACGACATGCCGGTGCGCCGCGACGAGAGCTCGGTATTGGTGTCGAATTTCAGATCGGGGCTCGCCATCGTCCTCTCCGCGACTTCATGGCTCAATTGGATGCGGGCCGCGCGACCCAATGATGCGCGATTCGCTCGAAGGGGCCGCGCAAAAGCAAATAAGGGATAAACGCCAGCAGAATTGCGATCACCGCGGACTGGGCCGGGTAGAATGTGCCCAGCTCCTTCCATTGGTAGATGATATCCATTACGACCCCAAGAATCAGGATGCGCGCCGTCGCGACAATGCCCTCCCACAAGCGGCCCCTCCGCCCCTCGGAGTCCCGAACGCCGTGGATCAAGGCCCAGATATAGGGCCTGCGTCCGAGTCGCGCGTCGTGGAACCCGTCGCGAAGTGCAGCAATGATCGCCATCGCCGGCTGCAGGATGAAGCGAAAGGTCATTGGCCCGCCGGGCCGATCAAGAACGTCGGTCCAAAGACGGCCGAGGCTTTCTTCAGTAACTCCATACCAGGCCACCCCGAGAGCGAAGAGGCCAAGCACGAGCAAGAGCGCGATGCGCGCCTGTAGGACTTGGGTTTTTGACGGCGCGTCAGTCAAATGCGAACGCTCGGCATCGAATAGATCCGTTTGCGGCAAGGCTAGCATCTTGCGACCGCGATCGCACCCAATGTTAACGGTCATCGCCGGGTATCGATTAGTCCCTGGGAGACCGCATGTCAAAGCCGCCTTCGAGCGGCTTTTTGCCTGCAATAGCCTGGATCCTCAGGAAGCATAGGGGATGTCGACAATGGAGGAAAACGCGACAACGCGCGACGCTCGCGCCCAAGTGATTCGCGCGTTCTACGAAGCGCATCCCTATCCGCCACCTGTCGGCAGCCTTGAGCAGCGCCTCGATCGCTACCGCGATCCGCAGCGGCGGCGCGCGCAGTCTCTCCTGCTGTGGCCTCTGGAGAAGCCGCGCCCAGATCGCACGATCCTCATCGCGGGCTGCGGCACCTCGCAGGCTGCGCGTCATGCGCTTATGGAGCCTGACGCGCGTGTCGTCGCGATCGACGTCAGCGAAACCAGCTTGCGCCATACGCGCGACCTTCAACAGAAGCATCACATCCGAAACTTGCAGCTACACCGGCTGGCGATCGAGCGGATCGCGGAGCTTGGCGAGACCTTCGACCAGATTGTCTGCACGGGCGTGCTCCACCACCTGAGCGACCCGGACGCCAGTCTTCGCGCGCTGCGCGATGTCCTTACGCGGGATGGCGCAATGCACATCATGGTCTACGCGCCTTACGGGCGCGCCGGCATCACCATGATGCAGGATTATTGCCGGCTGTTGGGCATCGGCGTCCGGGATGAAGAGCTGCGCGACCTGGGGCAGACGGTGCAAGCGCTGCCCATCGACCATCCGATCGCTGGAATCGTCAAGCGGGCGAAGGACTTTGCACGACCCGACGCGCTCGCCGACGCGTTGCTGAACCCGCAGGAACGCGCCTATTCCGTGCCGCAGATTTACGATTGGCTCGAGCGATGCGGCCTCAAGTTCGGGCGCTGGTACGAGCAGGCGGCCTATCTTCCGCAGTGCGGCGCGATCGAAGACGCGTCCCATGGCGCGCGCCTTGCAGCGCTTCGTCCGCCCGCTCAACATGGGGCGATCGAGCTCCTGCGCGGAACGATGGACAGGCACAGCTTCGTCGCCTACCGCGACGATCGCGAACGCGAGGCCCAGCCCATCGCATTCGACGGCGAAGCCTGGCGCAGTTTCGTGCCCGTACGGCTCCCCTGGATGCTGACCGTCAAGGATCGCGCGCCGCGCGGAATCGCCGCCGCGCTCATCAATCCGAGGCACACCTATCCCGATCTTGCGCTCTTCATCGACGCGGCTCAGGAGCGGCTGTTTACGGCGATCGACGGCGAGCGCTCGCTTGGCGAGATCCTGCATGGCGCGGGAAGGATGGAAGAAGAGAAAGGCCGCCTATTTTTCACGCGACTGTGGGAGCACGATCTGATCGTGTTCGACGCCAAAGCGACTTAGGGCCCACGCACCACGCAACGAAAGCCGACGTGGCTCGTCGACGTGTCGATCGGCTCGGCGTGACGCGCGGCCGGCCGGTAGCGTTTGCAATAGTTCGGCGCGCATAAGTGCGAGCCGCCTTTCAGCACTTTGCGCGGAATGCGAATCTCGGGCTGGCAGGGGTCGTAGCTCTGCGCCTCCGGGCCGCCGCGCGGGTTCTGCGGCACGCAGCAGGCCTTCGGCGCATCCGCCGGGTGACGGGTCGACCAGAAGTCGCTCGTCCACTCCCACACATTGCCGATCATGTCGTAGGCGCCGTAGCCGTTGGCGGGAAACGACCTGACCGGCGAGGTGCGCTCGAAGCCGTCCTCTTTCAGGTTCTGCTGCGGAAACGCGCCCTGCCACGTGTTGGCCATCTGTTTTCCATCGGGCGTGAATTCATCGCCCCAGGAATATTCCGCGCCATCAAGCCCGCCGCGCGCGGCAAACTCCCACTCGGCCTCGGTCGGCAATTCCTTGCCGGCCCAGCGGGCGTAAGCCTCGGCGTCGCGATAGGCGACATGCACGACAGGATGATCGTCCATTCCGCTGATCGAAGAGCGGGGGCCATACGGCCGTCGCCAGTCGGCGCCGAATTTGAAACGCCACCATTGCGACCAGTCCTTGAGATCGACCGGCTCTTTCGGCGGTGAAAAGACGAGCGACCCCGCCTTCAGCATGTGCGGCAGCGCGCCCGGATAATCCTCCGCCTTCGGCGTGATCTCGGCGAACGTCACATGCTTCGTCGCATTCACGAATCTGCGAAACTGGCGGTTCGTCACCGGCGCGCTGTCGATCCAAAAAGCGCCGACGCTGACCCGGTGCGCTGGCGCCTCCTCGGGATAGTGCCCGTCCGAGCCCATCCGAAACTCGCCACCCGGCACGAAGACCATGTCGGCGAGCGAATTCGCCTGCGTCGTCTCGACGCGTTGGGAAATCTGGCTCTGTGAACTCATGTCAGCCTGCTCGCTGCTGGAATGAAACTGATCGCATGGATTGAGTCCATTCTCAAAACGGCCATCCTTGAAACCAGCCGCCGCTGTACTACCTAAGCTCGGTGCATCGCGACGCCGCCGCGCCTGCTTCTCAGGCTCAGTCGTGGCGATCGCCATGGGCGCCGCCCGCATTACCCCGTCTCGCGCAGAGGCGCCGGAGATTAGCAAAAGGTAGGAAAAAGCGATCGTTTTCGCGGGCTGCTGGAACCCGGTCTTTATCGCGGCGTTTCACCCTAGCGATCTTGGTTGGAGTCGCGATGATGTTAAATGTCTTGTTGAATCATAGCCCGCCTTTCCTCTTCGGCGAGCTGATGCTCGCGCTCTCCCTCGTGCTGTTCGGCGTCGCTCTGATAGGAGCCGTGCGCGACAGATATTCAGTAAGAGTTCCGGTAGCCAGGATGCGGGACGGCTCGGGTCACTGACGGCGGCGAGGTGCTCGTTCTAACGAGCGCGCAGCCGTTTGGGCAGGAGAAGTATTAGTTTCTTCCGAATCGCCGATTGACGTTGATTTCATGCGCGGGATAGTTTCCCCAGTAATGATCTGATTTGAGACCAGACCGCCCTTGCGTCCGTCTGATCTGGGAGGGGCCCTCGCGCGCGATGCGCCTTTCATAGAATTGACTCTATCCCCGAAGGCGTGACGCATCGGCAGGCGCCGACGCCGCCGGCGCATTCGACATCGGAGGAATCGCGACATCGAAGGAATCGCGAAGCAGGGCAATCGCGCAAGCTGCGGCGCAAGACGGCAATTCGAGATAAAGGTCCGGTTGCACGCAAAAGCGTGAACTCGAAAAAGGGAGGCGCGCGATGAAGGTTGAAGTCAATTCCCATGCCCTGTTAGGCGGCGCGGTTGCGCTGGCGGCGCTGTTCGCCGTCGCGCCTGTCCGCGCCGACGCGGTTTCCGACGCCAAGGCCGCGGTCGCCAAATACGCCGGCCCGCAAACCACCTGGGAGGGGCCAACCAAGGCGCCGAAGCCTGAGCCCGGCAAGAAGATCGTGTTCCTGTCCGGCGACGAGCAAAACGATATTTCTCATCTCTACGGCGTCTACATCAAGCAGGCGGGCGAGAAGCTCGGCTGGAACGTCACGGTCATCGACGGCAAGGGCAGCCCGACCTCCTGGCTCTCCGGCATGAATCAGGCGATCGCGCTCAAGCCGGATGGCATCGCGCTGTTCGCCGACGCCGCCAGTCTGCAAGACCCGATCAAGGCCGGAGTGGCGCAGGGAATCAAATTCGTCGGCCTCCATGCGGCAGGCCTGCCAGGGCCGCAGCCCGACCTGCATCTGTTCGTCAACATCCAGGAGGATCCGCGCGAGATCGGCAAGGCCGAGGCCGACTGGGCTATCGCCGATTCGGACGGCAAGGCGCATGTCGTCGTTCTTAGCCACAACGAATATGCAATCGCCAAGGTCAAGTCGACGGCGACCAAGGACGAGATCGAGAAATGCCCCGGTTGCAAGGTGCTCGACTATGTCAACTCGCCCGCTTCCGAAGCGGCCCAGCGCCAGCCGCAGCTGACCACGAGCTGGGTTCAGCGCTTCGGTCTGCCGCTCTACGCGACGTCCGTCGGCGACAACGATTGGGATTTCGCCGTACCTGTGTTGCGCTCGGGCGGCGTCAAGCCGGACGAGGTGAAGCTGATCGGGGCCGACGGCAATCGTTCGGCCTACGATCGCATCCGCAAAGGCGGTCAATATCAGACGGTCACGGTCAGCGAGCCGATCGAACTCCAGGCGTGGCAGACGGTCGACGAACTCAACCGCGCGTTCCACAACGAGCCGCAAAGCGGATTCGTGCAGCCGCCATTCCTGGTCACCAGGGACAACATTCATTCCGAGGGCGGCGACCAGAACACCTTCATTCCCAGCAACAACTATAAGCAGCAGTATCTCGAGATCTGGGGCGTGAAGTAGGCTCTGGGCAGCCCGGGCGGGATCGGCTCCCGCCAGGATTCCCGCTCCATCCCGCCCCAGACGGTAGAATCGATCGTGGATCGTGTTGAGCAAATCCGCTCCGAAGGGGGATCGGCGCCGCTGCTCGTGATGACCGGGCTCGTCAAGCGATTCACCGGCACGCTTGCGCTAGATCAAGTCGACTTCGACGTCCGCCGCGGCGAGGTTCACGCCCTTCTCGGCCAGAACGGGGCCGGCAAGTCGACGCTGATCAAGGTGCTGGCCGGGGTCTACAAAGCCGACGCCGGCGACATTGTGTTTAACGGAAGGCCGACCCAACCGGGAGCGGATCCTCTGCCGATCGCCTTCATCCACCAGGATCTGGGGCTCGTCGAATGGATGACGGTCGCCGAGAACGTCGCCATTCAGACCGGCTATCCGCGGTCGTGGACTGGCCTCGTGTCGTGGCCGCGAGTGAAAAGCGCGGCCGCGCGGGCGCTCGCGATCATGAGCAGCGACCTCGATCCGGAGGCGCCGGTCGCCTCACTGCCGGCGGCCGAGCGCTCGCTCGTCGCCATCGGCCGGGCGCTGGCGATCAAATCGGACATCATCGTATTGGATGAGCCGACCGCGGCGCTTCCCGAGGCCGATGTCGAACGCCTGCTCGAGACGCTGCGGCGCCTGCGCGCCAGCAATATCGGCGTCGTCTACGTCACCCATCGGCTGGACGAGGTCCTGCGCATCGCCGATCGAGTCACGGTTCTTCGCGACGGGCGCCGGCTGGCGACGGTCGCAGCGCGGGAAACCAATGCCGACGAACTGGTGCAGATGATCGTTGGGCGCTCGATGAGCGACGCCTTCGTAAGGCCTGCTCCGCCTTCCGAGCTGAGCGCCTTCTCGGTAGCGGACCTCGTCGCCGAGCACGTCGGTCCGGTCTCCTTCTCCGTCGCCGCCGGGGAGACCCTCGGGCTCGTGGGCTTGCGCGGCGCCGGGCATCACACGGTCGGCCGCGCGATCTTCGGTCATACGCGGATGGCCTCCGGGCGCCTCATCCTCGACGGCCAGCCGATCGCGCCCTCAAATCCCGCGGAAGCGATGGCCAGCGGCGTCGGCTTCGTCTCGAGCAGGCGAGCCGAGGAGGGCCTCGCTTCGAACCTGGACGTACGCGAGAATATCTACCTGAACCCGGCGGCGAGCGGCAGAGGGGTGCTCGAATGGATTCCCCGAGCGAGGGAGCTTGGCGAAGCGCAAGCCGCAGTCATGCGCTTTTCCATCAAGACGGCTGGCGTGGATGAGCCCGTTGCGACCCTGTCCGGCGGCAACCAGCAGAAGGTGGTGCTCGCACGCTGGATGGAGGCCGACGCGAGGCTGCTCATTCTCGAGGAGCCGACCATCGGCGTCGACGTCGGCGCCAAGGCCGACATCTATCACCTGCTGCAATCCTCGCTGCGCAAGGGGTTGGCGGTTCTCTTGATCTCGTCCGATTTCGAGGAGGTCGAGCGAATCTGCCATCGCGCGCTGGTCTTCAATCGCGGTCAGGTGGCGGCGGAGATTCCGAGCCACGCCCTGACCGTTGCCGCGCTGACTTCGGCGGCGTCCGGAGGAAAGTCGACCGCCGGCCGTTGGTCGGCGTCATGAGCCGCGGCGCCGCCCGCTCTTTCGGCGCCGCGCTAACCCGGGCGATCTCCGTGTGGGGCTTGCTGGTATTGTTCGTGCTCCTGGTCATCGCGTTTTCATTGCTGAAGCCGGACACGTTTCTCACCTATTTCAACATTCGCTCGATCCTCAGCAACAAGTCGGTGCAGCTCTTGGTGGCGCTTTCGGTGTTCATCCCGATGGTCGCCAACCAGTTCGATCTCTCGGCCGGCTTCAACGTCGGCATCTCCCAGGTGCTGGCGATTGGGCTGCAGGGCCAGGGCCTGCCGTGGCCGGCGGCGGTATGCGCGGTGCTGCTCATGGGCGCGGCGGTCGGGTTCATGAACGGGATACTGGTCACCCGGGTGAAGATCGACTCGTTCATCGCCACTCTTGGCACGGGCACGATTCTTTATGGCCTCAACGCCTGGTACACCGGCGGCCAGCAGGTGCTCGCTTCCCTGCCGCCCGAGTTCCTGGCCATTTCCGGCAGCGTGTGGATCGTGCCGGCGCCGGCGATCTATGGGCTGGTCGTCAGCCTCACCTTATGGATCGTGTTCGAATACCTGCCTCTCGGCCGTTATCTCTATGTGCTCGGCGCGAGCCCGCGCGCCGCGGAGCTCAACGGCATTTCGGCCAACCGATACGTGACGCTCGCCTTCGTCGCCGCCGGAACGCTCGCCGCCTTCGCCGGAATCGTGCTCCAGTCGCAACTGCAGGTCGGCCAAAGCTCGGTCGGCCAGGAATATTTGCTGCCCGCCTTCACCGCGGCGCTGCTCGGCGCCACCTCGATCCGCCCCGGCCGGGTCAATGTCTGGGGGACGGTGCTCGCCGTGGCCGTCCTCGCCGTAACCGTCGCCGGCCTCAACCAGCTCGGCGCGCCGTTCTTTGTCGAGCCTCTGTTCAATGGTTCGATGCTGATTCTGGCGGTCGGCCTCGCGGTCCAGGCCGCCGAGCGCCGCCAGCGCCGCGGCGTGCTGGCGGAGGAGACGGCGGCCCCGGGCGCAGCCGCCCCGCTCGTTGAATAGTCCCCATCGCGCTGTCTATGTGCGGTGAGCGGACGAGAGGCTCCAGCTTTGGATCCGGAACTGCGGTTTTCCTTTAATCTCGAAGCTGAAGCGTCTAGAATCGCGGTCCGCCATGAACCCGGTATCTCCTTTGGCCCGCCCCGCCACCCGGCCGTTACGTCGCCCAATGACGTTCAGCGTTCCTTGAGCCATGCGCCATCTGCCGGTTTTTCTCGAGCTTGACGGCAAGGCCGCAATCGTCGTCGGTGGCGGCGCGGTGGCCGCGCGACGGGCGGAGCATCTCATCCGGGCGGGCGCCCGCGTCACAACGTTCGCGGCCTCTCTCACCGATGATTTTCGCGAGCTCCTCGAAGCTCCGAACTTTCGCCATGAGGCTCGCGATCCCGAACCCAAAGATTTCGACGGCGCCGCGATCTGCTTCGTCGCGCTCGAAGACGAGGGCTTGTCTGCGGAGACCTGGGCGACGGCAAAGGGAGCCGGCGCTCTGGTCAATGTCGCCGACCGGCCGCAGTTCTGCGACTTCATCATGCCCGCAATTATCGACCGCGACCCGCTCGTCATCGCGATTTCGACTGGCGGCGCCTCGCCGATTCTGGGCCGTATGCTGAAGGCGCGCCTGGAAAGCTCCATCCCTGCCGCTTACGGCCGCCTTGCAGACCTCATGGGCGGATTTCGCGGCGCGGTGGCCAAGGCGATCGCCTCGCCAATCATGCGCCGTCGATTCTGGGAGACGGTGCTCGAAGGACCGATCGCCGAGCGGACGCTTTCGGGCGACCACAACGCCGCCTCGGCCGAACTTGGCCGCGCCATCGCATGCGTGGCGGAGACCGCGGAGGCGCCGCGCGGCGAGGTCTATCTGGTCGGCGCTGGGCCCGGCGATCCCGACCTTCTGACCTTCCGCGCGCTCCGGCTCATGCAAAAGGCCGATGTCGTGCTCTACGACCGGCTCACCAACCCGAACGTGATAAACTTGGTGCGCCGGGAGGCCGAGCGCATCTACGTCGGCAAGCAGCCCGAGGACCACGAACTGCCGCAAGGCGACATCAGCGCGCTGATGGTCAGGCTCGCCAAAGAGGGCAAGCGGGTCTTGCGGCTCAAGGGCGGTGATCCTTTCGTGTTCGGTCGGGGCGGCGAGGAGATCGAAGCCCTCGCCGCGGAGGGCATCCCGTTTCAGGTTTGCCCCGGTATCACGGCGGCGATTGGCGCGGCGGCCTATGCCGGCATTCCCCTCACCCATCGCGAGCACGCGCAGGCCTGCGTATTCGTGACCGGCCACGGGAAGGACGGCAAAATCGATCTTGACTGGACGGCGCTCTTGCAACCGCGCCAGACGGTCGCGATCTATATGGGCCTGCGCAACGTCGAGGCGCTGATGCGCGAGTTCATTGCGCGGGGCGCCGCCCCGGATTTGCCAGCGGCGATCATTGACAACGCGACCCGGCCGGATCAACGGGTCGTCATCGGCTCGCTGGCGACGCTGGCCGCAAAAGCGCGTGAGGCCGAACTGACCGGCCCCTCGATCATCATTGTCGGGACGGTGGTAACGTTGCGGGACAAGCTCGATTGGCGCTCTGAGGCCGCGCCCTGTTTGGCGGCCGAGACCGCCGCCGCGGCCGGGAAGGACTGAAGTGGTTTCTCGCGACGAGATCATGACGGCGCTGGCGGGGATTCCCGGCCCGGACGGACGCGCCTCTCTGCCCGATTCCGGGGCGATTTCCGGCATCACCATTCGTGAGGGCAAAGTCTTCGCCGCGATCGCCATCGATCCGGCGCGGGCCAAGACGATGGAGCCGATGCGGGCTCAGGCCGAGGCCGCGATCAGAGCAATTCCGGGCGTCGCGGGCGCAGTCGTGACACTGACCGCCGAGTCGGCGCGGACCCTGAGCGGATCGCCGGGTCATGCCCATGCCGGGCACGCCCATGAGAGCAAGGCGCCGCCAGTCCGGCACGGGCGCCCGAGCGAACCGCTGCCCGGGGTTAAGCACATCATCGCAGTCGCCTCGGGCAAGGGCGGCGTGGGGAAGTCGACCGTGGCCTGCAATCTGGCCGTGGGCCTCGCCAAACTCGGACTTGCAGTCGGAGTTCTCGACGCTGATCTCTTCGGGCCCTCCATGCCCAAGCTGTTCGGGATCAACTCCAAGCCAGCCTTGGCGCCCGACGGCAAGAGGCTCATTCCCCTCGAAAGCTTCGGGGTCAAGGTGATGTCGATCGGGTTCCTGATCGACGAGGGCGCGCCGGTGGTCTGGCGCGGACCGATGGTGGTCTCGGCGCTAAACCAGCTCTTGCGGGAGGTCGTTTGGGGTGAACTCGACGTGCTCGTCGTCGACATGCCGCCGGGCACTGGCGACACGCAACTGACGATGGCCCAGAACGTGCCGCTGGCGGGAGCGGTTATCGTGTCGACGCCCCAGGATCTGGCGCTCATCGACGCCCGTCGAGGCATTGCGATGTTCAACCAGGTCAAAATTCCGCTGCTCGGCGTGGTCGAGAATATGAGCTATTTCGTCTGCCCGCATTGTGGCGGACGAACAGATGTTTTTTCGCACGGTGGGGCGCGCAAGGAGGCCGAAAAGCTTGGCGTTCCGTTCCTCGGCGAAGTGCCGCTCGACATCACCATTCGCGTGAATTCCGATGACGGGCGACCCGTGGTCGCGAGCATGCCGGAGAGCCCGCAAGCCAACGCTTTTCTCGAGATCGCGCGACGGGTGGCGGACACGCTCGCAACCGGCGCAACGGGCGCAAAGCCAGCGCCGCGCATCCGTATCCTCGAGTGAAGTGAACCGCGATGGCCTGGCCGACTGATATTACCGCGATGGAGAAAGGGCGCGTGCTGGAAGTCGCGTTCGACGACGGTCAGGTCATCCGCCTCCCCGCCGAGCTGCTGCGGGTGGAGAGCCCAAGCGCTGAGGTGCAAGGCCATTCGCCGAGCCAGAAAAGGACGGTCACGGGTAAGGAGAACGTCGCCATCATCGCGATCGAGCCGGTTGGCAACTACGCGATCAAGATCGTGTTCGACGACGGCCACGACACCGGCCTCTACACTTGGGATTATCTGCACAAGCTGGCGCGATAGGCCGGCGGCTCGATGGGACGAGCTGTGCCGTCAGAAGCGCGAGAGAACCGTGCCCACGATGTCGCACTGGAAGCCCTCCAGCGCTCGGGCGATTTTGGTTATGTCTCTCACTTTCGTTCGATGCCGCCGAGCCGCGACGATAGCGGCGCCCACCCGGGACGCAACAACATAGGCGTCGGCGCTCTCAAGCGCCGCAGGCGTGTCGTAAATGACCACGCCGTAATTGCGCTGGGCGTTCTGCGATAGGG
Organism: Roseiarcus sp.; assembly: GCA_036489975.1. Lineage (GTDB taxonomy): Bacteria > Pseudomonadota > Alphaproteobacteria > Rhizobiales > Beijerinckiaceae > Roseiarcus. The sequence goes on along the minus strand of DASXES010000053.1, from coordinate 25,201 downwards.
TGAGGAATTCCTTGGAGCTCAGCAATTCCTGAGGATGGGGCGGGGTCGCCCCGGCGACGAGCAGCGACAAACCGGGGACGATGTCGATGGTGACGGGCGGCAGTTCGGCCTCGCCATGAGTCAAGGCCTCGACTAAGCCCTCCGTCTTCGGATCGACGCCAAACAGGGCCGTGAGTCTCGGCTTCCTTAGGTTGGCGTCGACAAGGAGCGTAGGAACCGCCATCTGGGCGAAGGACAGAGCCAGATTGGCGGCGAAATAGGTCACCCCGACCCGGGCATGGGGCCCGATGACGGCGAATGCGTTCTTCCCCTGCGACAGCGGCCCTGTTGCAAGGGCAGACCGCACGGAGCGGAAGGCCTCCGCCGCGGCGCTGAAGGGCTGGTACCCGACGACCAGCTCGCGCGAAAACCGGGCCTCGTCGACGCCGAAATTCAGAACTGGATAATTGTAGCGCTTCGACAGCGCGAGAAACAAACTGTCGCGGCGCACCAAGCCCAGCGCGATCGCCGCTTCCCCAAACGTCAGCCCTTTGCGCCGCTGAAATCCGCGGATCGCCTCGACCTGAGCCTCGCTCAGATTGCCGGCCGCCAAGATCTGCTGCTCGATCGGGTCCTTCGACGTCTGCACCGCGACGATGTTGTCTACATCCTTGTTATAGCTCGGTTTGCTCGCCATGGCTCAAGCTTTCAATACTCAACTGTGTGGATCCGTCTACTCCCCGACGGGATCCCGCTAAGGACGTTACCCCATAATTTGTTTGTTTTTCAAACCATTCTGGGCCTTTGGGCGGAGCCGTGGCGACCCGACAGCCGTTCGACCGTGGAATATACGGTCGCGTATCATCGACTCATACGGGTCGCAGGCTGCGGTTTGACGCGCTAATGCGCGCCCTCGAGCGACGCGCGCCGTCGAGGGCGCCCAAAAACGGAGCGGAGGCCGCATGTTCCAGATCGACCGGGAAGCGGACCCTCCGATCTGCCGCTTCCGCGAGAAGCGCGAGGATTAGCCCGAGCGCGAGCCCAGCGGCGATCCCGACAGGCAGCACGACAAACGGTTTTGGAAATGCGGGCGCGACGGGTGGAGACGCCTTGTCGAGAACGGTCATATCGGAAAATGTCAGCTTGCTTTTCAGCTTCGCATCTTCCGCCGCCTTCTCCCGAGCGTTGAGCTGTTCGGCGCGGAAGTCGACATCGCGCTGCAGCTGGCTCAGCCGGTCGCGCTGCGCTTGAACCTGGATCAACGACTTCTGCGCTTGGGCTTGCTCGGCCTCGAGGGAATCGATCTGGGTTTGCGCCAGGTCGATGCGATCTTTCAGGTGTCGGCGCATCTTCTCGGTGGCTTCGCCAATCTGCCTGCGAACCGAGGCCATATTAGCCTGTTCGGCCACCATCTTCGGATTATTCGTGCCGAGGACGCCCTTGGAGGCCGCAATATTGCCTTCCTCGTTCGCCAGCTTTTCTTTTAAACCGGAGAGAATTTGCAGATCGGGGTCCTGGGGATCGTTCGACAGGTCGGTCGAGCCACTTGTCAGGCGGCTCCGGAGACTAGTCAACGCGCCCCTGGCGTTCGACAATTGGTCGCTGATCGCCATGTATTGGCTGGTTTCGCGATCCCCGCCCTGGCTCGGGGCCACGATATTCGTCTTCGCCTGGAAAGACGCCAGCGCCGCGCGGGCGTCCTCCAACTCCTTACGCAATTCGTCGAGTTGCGGCGCGAACCACCGCGCGCTTTGGTCGCCTTCAGCGGCTTTCATCGCAACCGAGCCGTCGATTGTCGCCGCGAGGAACGCATTGGCGATCAGCGCCGCCTGGTTCGGGTCGCCTGACTTATATTTGATCGCCAGGACGTTCGTACCCATAGTGAACTCAGGCTTGACATTCGCCACTAAACTGGCGGCCATCCACTCATCGATGCTCTCGCGGCCAAATGAGCTGGACTTCCGGAAATTTTCCTGAACCTGAGGATTCTCGCTCAGATTCAATCGCCTGACGACGTCTGTCGCGACCCTTTGGCTGCCGACAAGCGCAAGAATGTTGCCCTGCATCAGCCCGATCATGCCGGCGCCGTTTGTCGCGTCGGTGATCGGATCAACGTTGCCCGGGTCGATGCTCGCGGTCGCGACCGCGTCGTAGCGGCCCGGCACGAACAGCAACACCGCTCCAGCCACGATCGTCGTCGTCAGGAGCGACAGCACGACAATCCACCCCCGACGCAAAAGGATGGTCAGAATTTGGCTTACCGACACGACCCGCCTCCTGCGCTCCAGCCAAATCCAAAACCATGCATAGCAGAGTTTGGTGACTAGAATATGCGCTCGCTGATAATAATCGTATCGCCTGCCTCGACCTGATCGTCAAGCGAAGCGGGGACTTCGTACGTTTGGCCGTTGCCTGACTTGCGCTTGATCCTGATGCGCCATTCTGATCCCACGGCCGCCAATCCGCCGGCAACCGAGATCGCCTGCTGGACCGTAAGAGGACGCAGCAGCGGGTACTCCCCCGCTTTGTTCACGTAGCCGTAAAGATAGTAAAACGGCGCCAGGTCGACAAAAACCTCATCGTTATTGGCGATCCGAAATTCAGCGCCAGGGCCACGGCCAGCCTGGATGTCCCTTGAGTCGAACCTTCTGATCGTCGCACCGCGGCGCACCGTGATCGTTCCGCCAATGGCGGAATCCCTGAGGCCCCCAGCCCGGGAGATCAGCTGCGTCAGATTCGTCGGGCGATCGAGCGTATAGACCCCTGGCACGCCGACCTGGCCCTGCACGCTGGCTTGCGTGCCGAAGGTAGAGATCTCGACCAGCACATGTGGCTCGGTGACGATTTGTCGCGACGCCAACTGTCTTTCAATCGCCCGTGCGACCTGGTCTTGGGTCAACCCCGCAGCCCTGATCCGGCCGACGTAAGGGAAGTCGATCGTTCCGTCGGTCTCGACGCGAGCCGTCGTGTCCATGTCCGGCTGGTTGACAACTTTAATGGAGACGACGTCCTGCGGCGTGAGGATCCGCCCGCCGGCGCGCGCCAAATCGGGAGCGACCACTCCGACCACCAGAAGGAGAAGGCCCACAATGGTCAGGATCGCCGGCCATGGCGTCCTGGACCGGGCCATTCGCATCGTTGTCAGCATCGCTTCCGTTCTCCCACTTCGGACTGCTAGTACGGTCTATAGTTCAGACTTACGGTCACCAAATCTTGCGGAGTAATCGTGTGGTCCGTGACGCGCTCGGTATATGAGGCGTTCAGCCCGGCGGACAGGAACGGCGTGATGGTGTAGCTCAAGCCGGCGTTCACGCTGTAAAAATCCGAAGCGCCGGTCAGCACGGGCGCCAGGTCGGTCAGCACCGCCGGCGTGAACGCCCCATTCGTGTAGCTGATCGAGCCTCCGACATTGATGGCGACCTTGGGTGTCATTGCATAGGTTAGACTCATCTGAGCATCGTAGGCCGTTTCGGCGTTGGCGATCACCGTTGTCGGAGGCGAAATCGTTTTTGACGCGGATGCATTCAGAGCCAGTTTCGGCGTCAGCGACCACGTCGACCCGAGTGTATAGATCGGCAGAAGCGTCCTCGGCAGACCCAGAGTGAATGCGTTCGTCGTCCCGACCAATCCGATTGACGCGCTCACAGAAAAGTTGGCGTTGATTTGTCGAGTATAAGCCAGGGTGAAGGTGTGAAAGTCGGTGACGTTCGCCAATCCGACAACAGTCACAGCGGCGCTGCGGTTATAGAGGGTTTCAGAATTGTTGACGAGCCCTGTAATGGTGCTCGCCCCTTTGGCGTATTCTATGCCGGCGGATAGCATCACCGTCCGGTTGTTGTTGAGCGCGTCCAATGGATTTGAATTTGTGATTTCGGACCAGCCCGAATTGAACAGCAACGAATACCCATTGGCGATCCCACATTTTCCGGTTTCGTTGAAGGCGCTCGACGTCGCATAGTTGACGCCGCTTCCAACTCCCGACGCCGTTATCACCGACGCGGTGATTTCGACAGGCGACTTGGAGAGGCTTACGCCAAGATTTCCTGAGCAGCGCGATGTCAGGGTCCAGTTATCGCCGGCGCTTACCGAGTAAATATCTGAATTAAATCCGGTATGATGAAGATAACGTATCACACCGAACGTCGTGTCGAGGTATAGCTGTTGATTGTAGAGGTTTGCCTTGGTTGAGAAGCCAAGGTTCGTCGTCGACGTGACATCGCCAAGCGATTCGCCTGACGGAACGAAAGAGCCGAGTGGGACCTCGTTGATGTTGGAATTGTAGGACTCGGTTTGGGAGGCCGTCAGTCTGAAAGGCAAATCAGCCCAATTCTCCGGAAGGGTCGGCAGAACAAACGCATCCCACGACGGCGTATTCGCCGCGGCTAGAGAGCCCGATAGCTCCTGCCCCCAGCCGCCGGTTACCCCGCCAAGCGTCAGGACCGCCCCGAGCGTCAAGGCCCCGCTCCGCCTCATCCCACCCCTTCGCCTCAGAACGCATGCACGCGTACGAACAACACCTGGTCTCCAGATGCTCCGTCACACTCGCCGAGCTTCTAAAAGCCCCTCGAATATACAGGCAATCCCGCTTGCCGCCCTTCCCAGACACACATTACGACCCTCTCCGGCCCTGCAGAAACAGCCTTGGATTGCGCCGATGCGTCCTCTCTAACCGCAAAGGAGACGGATCGGGTGGGCGAATCCGAGCGTTGCAGCCGACGCAGACCGCCGCCATCCATACGCATATTCGGCCGTGCCCGACAAGGCGACAAAAGCCACAGTTGCCGACAAAGTAGATCACGCCGACCCCGACTGGACATGGATGTCTAGACGAGCGCCGAGGGGTCCGGTAGCATCGGCCCACAGGCGTTTGGGTACAGGGGCCCGCGGATGAAAGCGCACTATCGCGTCGTCGTTATTGGCGGGGGCGTCGTTGGAGCTTCCGTTCTTTACCATCTTACGAAGTACGGGTGGAGCGACGTTGCGCTGGTGGAGCGTTCGGTCTTGACCGCGGGCTCGTCCTGGCACGCGGCTGGCGGCTTTCACGCGCTCAACGCCAACCCCAATATGGCGGTCCTCCAGGCTTATACGATCGATCTTCTGAAAGCGGTCGAAGCCGAGTCGGGCCAGTCGATCGGCATGCACATGACCGGCGGCATTCACGTGGCTTCCGCGCCGGAACGCTGGCAGTGGCTGCAAGCGTCCTATCGTCGCTTCCAGGCGATCGGCATCGACGACGTTCGCCTGGTTACGCCTCAGGAGATTAAGGCGCGCTGCCCGATCATCAACGTGGACGGCGTTCTCGGAGGCATGTGGGCGGATCGCGAAGGCTATGTCGACACCACAGGGACAGTCTGGGCTTACGCCGGCGCAGCCAAAAAACGCGGCGCGACCGTGATCGAGCACAATCGGGTGCTGGAGGTGAAGCAACGCCGGGACTTCTCCTGGGACCTCATCACTGAAGCGGGCGTCATCAACGCCGAGCACATCGTCAACGCCGGAGGCTTATGGGCGAAGCAGGTCGGGCGAATGGTCGGACTCGACCTTCCGCTGTCGCCGCTCGAGCATCACTACCTCCTGACCGAGACAATTCCCGAGATCGCAGCGCTGAATAGCGAACTGCCGATGGTGGTGGACCTCGAAGGGTTCACCTACATGCGCCAGGACCAGAAGGGCATGCTGGTCGGCATTTATGAGACCAACCCCCAGCACTGGTCGATGGACGGCGCGCCCTGGGACTACGGCGTCGAGCTCCTGCAGGAGAATATCGACCGCATCGCCGCCGAGCTCGAGCTCGTTCACCGCCGCTATCCTGTTTTGCAGACGGCTGGCGTGCGCAAATGGATCAACGGCGCCTTCACCTTCTCGCCGGACGGCAATCCGCTCATCGGCCCGGTCGCCGGCAAACGCGGCTATTGGCTCGCCTGCGGCGTCATGGCGGGGTTCCTCCAGGGCGGCGGCGTCGGCAAGGCGCTGGCGGAATGGATGATCCATGGCGAGGCGTGCACGGACGTCTACGGCCTCGACATCGCCCGCTACGGGCCCTACGCCTCCAATCGCGAATATATCAGGCAGACGACCGGCGAGTTCTACGCCCGTCGCTTCGTCATGACCTATCCCAACGAGCAATTGCCCGCCGGCCGGCCACTCAAGATGACGCCGGCCTACGACGCGATGACCGCCGCCGGCTGCCACTGGGGGAATTCGTGGGGGCTCGAGGTCCCGCTCTTCTTCGCTCCGCCCGGATTCAACGAGAAGCCGACCCTCAAACGGTCGAACGCTTTCGACATTGTTGGCGACGAATGCCGCACGGCGCGCGGGGGGGTCGGCCTCCTCGATATCGCTGCGTTCTCGCGTTACGAGGTGACAGGCCCGGAGGCCGAAAGCTGGCTCGACTGGATGACCGTGGCTCGTCTGCCCAAGCGCGGGCGAGCGCGGCTTGCGCCGATGCTGTCCGAGACCGGTAAGCTCAAGGGCGACCTCACCATCATCAACTGGGGCGACGGGACGTTCTGGATCGAGGGCTCCTACTATCTTCGCCAATGGCATATGCGCTGGTTCGCCCAACACGCCCGCGAAGGCGTGAGCGTGCGCGACATTTCCGACGATGTGATCGGCTTTGCGCTCTCCGGCCCGAAATCGCGCGAACTCATCGCGCGCGTCACCCATCAGGACGTGTCGAACGCCGCCCTGCCGTTCATGGGCGCGACGACGCTGGATGTGGGCCTCGTGCGGGCGAAGGTCGCGCGCCTGTCGGTGACTGGCGAACTCGGCTACGAGATCAATTGTCGCGCGATCGAGCACGCGGCCTTGCGCCGGACCCTCATCGAAGCCGGGCGCGAGCTGGGGTTGCGGGAATATGGCTATAACGCGCTGCTGTCGCTCAGGCTCGAAAAGAGCTTCGGCATGTGGTCGGCGGAATTCACTCAGGATCGCACCCCGCGCATGACCGGCATGGACCGCTGGGTCGCCTGGGACAAGGGCGATTTTATCGGCCGCGAGGCGGCGCTCATGGAGAGCAAGGGGCCCCCGCCCGAGCGCCAGCTGGTCACGCTCGAAATCGATGCGCTCGACGCCGACGCCGCCGGCTACGAGCCGGTCTGGCGGTCGGGCGCGATTGTCGGCTTCATAACCTCCGGCGGCTATGGCCACACTTTGGCAAAGAGCCTGGCGATGGCCCTTGTCGCGCCGGAGGCAGCGGAGGTCGGCGCCGAGCTCAGCGTGCATATCGTCGGCGACGAGCGAAGAGCGCGCGTGATCGAGCCTTCGCCGTACGATCCGACGGGCGCGGCGATGCGGGCATGACGAACCGGGCGACGAACTGACCGATGACCGCTTCTGCACTCTCGCCGGCGCCTTCGGGCTCGCCGCCGCAGCGGCCGGCGCGATCGGGCGCCGTCAAGGCGACCCGCGACGACTGGCTCGACCTCGCGCTGACCGCGCTCGCTGTCGATGGCGTCGACCATGTGACCGTGCTCGCCTTGAGCGAACGGCTCGACGTGTCGCGGTCGAGCTTCTACTGGTATTTCAAGAATCGCGACGAGCTGCTGGACGCCCTGCGCGACCGTTGGGAGGCGCTTAACACCGGTTCGATCGTGGCGCAGGCGCAAGCGCAAGCGGCGAGCGTCAATCAGGCGGTCTGCAACGTGTTTCGCTGCTGGGTCGATCCCTCGATCTTCAGCCCGCGGCTCGATTTCGCCGTTCGCGAATGGGCGCGCCGCTCTCGGAGCGTCCGCAAGGCCGTCGACCGCTCCGATCGACTGAGGACCGAAGCGCTGAAAGCTCTGTTCGTGCGCTTCGGCTACGAGGATGAGGACGCATTCGTCCGCGCGCGGGTGCTCTACTCCATGCAGATCGGCTATTACGCGCTCGACCCCGGTGAGCCCATCGAGGCCCGCCTCAAACTCACGCCGTACTATCTCAAGGCCTTTACCGGCGTCGATCCAAGCGAAGCGGAAATCGACGCCTTCCGCGCCTACGCCATGAGCCACGCGCATATCCCGGATTTCGAGCCTTCGCGAGGGGGTCCATGAGCGGACGCTATTCGGCCTTCGCCCTCGTTCGCCAAGGCTTGGTCGGCCACAAGGGCTGGCCGCAGGCGTGGCGCAAGGCGAAGCCTAAGCCCGCTTACGACTTCGTCATCGTCGGCGGCGGCGGCCATGGGCTCGCGACCGCTTACTATCTTGCCAGGACTCACAAACGCCCGCGCGTCTGCGTGATCGAGAAGGGATGGCTCGGCGGCGGCAACACAGGTCGCAACACCACCATCCTGCGCTCGAACTATTTTTATCCGGAGTCGGTCGCTCTCTATGATCTCGCGCTCCGCCTCTATGAGGGCCTGTCGCGCGAGCTCAATTTCAACGTGATGCTGAGCCAGCGCGGCATCCTCAATCTCGCCCACACCCCAGCCCAGCTCGAGATCGCCGCGCGCCTCGCCAATGCGATGCAACTCAACGGCGTCGACGCGGAGCTCTGGGGCCCGAACGAGGTGCGCGAAAAGCTGCCGCTGATGACCCGCTCGCTCGATTCCCGCTATCTGCCGAATGGCGGCGTCTGGCAGCGGCGCGGCGGCGTCGCCCGCCACGACGCGGTCGCCTGGGGCTATGCACGCGCGGCCGACCGGCTCGGCGTCGACATTGTCGAGACTTGCGAGGCGACCGGCTTCATCATGCAGAACGGCGCCTGCGTCGGCGTCGAAACAACGCTAGGCGAGATTCGCGCCGAGGCGATCGGCGTCGCGGTCGCCGGTCACTCGTCGCAGCTGATGGCGAAAGCGGGCGTGAAGCTTCCGATCCACTCCTACACATTGCAGGCGATGGTCAGCGAGCCGGTCAAGCCCTGCCTCGACATTGTCGTTCTGCATCTGGGCACTGGCGTCTACGCCAGCCAGTCGGATAAAGGGGAGATCGTGTTCGGCGGCGGCCTCGACCGCATCCCCTCATACGGCCAGCGCGGCTCGCCGCCGATGCAGGAACTGGTTCTCTCCGGCCTGCTCGAGATGTTCCCGGCGTTCGGCCAATTGAAGCTTATGCGCCAATGGGGCGGAATCGTCGACGTCGTTCCCGACTCCTCCCCCATCATCGGGCCTTCGCCGACGAACGGCGTCTTTCTGAATTGCGGCTGGGGCACCGGCGGCTTCAAGGCCATTCCCGCCGGCGGCACGCTGCTCGCGCATCTGCTCGCGACCGGCGCCCACCACGAGATCAGCCGTCCCTTCGACCTCTCGCGCTTCGCCGCCGGGCGCCTCATCGATGAGGCTGCGGGCTCCGGCATCGAGCATTAGGCGTGATACGATTGGGGCTGAACCCATGAAAGGGAAATCGCCATGTATATCGCCATGAATCGCTTCAAGGTCATGAAGGGCGCCGAGAGCGCGTTCGAACATGTGTGGCTCTCGCGCGACACCCATCTCGACCGCGTGCCGGGCTTCCTCGAGTTTCATCTTTTGCGCGGGCCCGAGCGCGACGATCACGTGCTCTATTCGTCGCACACCGTCTGGGCGAGCAAGGACGCCTTCACCGCCTGGACGCAGTCCGAACATTTTCGCGCCGCCCACCGCGACGCCGGCGCCAACAAGCCGCTTTATCTCGGCCATCCCGAGTTTGAGGGCTTCGAGGTCCTTCAGACGATCAAGAACCCGCGCGATCAGGCCGCCTAGGCGCGCCCATGCAAATCTTCCCCTGCCCTTTCTGCGGGCCGCGCGACGAAACCGAATTTCACTATGTCGGCGAACCGAAGGCGCGGCCCGAGCCTGCTGGCTCGGTCAGCGACGCCGAATGGGCGGGCTACCTCTGGTTCAACGCCAATCCAAAAGGGGAAACGCGCGAGATCTGGCTGCATCTCACCTGCATGGAAATGTTCGCAATGAGCCGCGACACGGCGACCAACGCGGTCGTCGCGAGCGAAGCGTCGGCGAGGCCTGCGTCTTGACCAGTGTTCGGCTGCCGACCGGCGGCGCCGTCGATCGCGGTCGGCCCCTCGCCTTCACCTTCGACGGCAAGCCGTATCTCGGCTTCACCGGCGACAGCATCGCCTCGGCTTTGCTGGCCAACGGCGTCAGAATCGTTGGCCGCAGCTTCAAATACCACCGGCCGCGCGGAATCTGGGCCGCGTGGACGGAGGAGCCAAACGCGATCGTCGACGTGGCGCGCGACGGCAAGACAATTCCGAACCTGCGGGCGACCACGGAGCCGCTTGCGAACGACATCACCGTGCGCTCGGTCAATGCGGCGCCGACGGCAGCCGCCGACCGCGCCGCTCTCATCGACAGGCTCGCGCCGGTCCTGCCGGCGGGCTTCTATTACAAGACTTTCTTATGGCCCCGCTGGGAGACGTTCGAAGGCTCGATCCGCGCCATGGCCGGCCTCGGCCGCGTCGATCCGAACAACCGCCCACCAGCCGACAATCCGCAATTCAACGCGCGCTGCGATCTGCTTGTCGTCGGCGCAGGCCCTGCAGGTCTTGCCGCGGCGGGCGCCGCAGCTCGGGCGGGACGCATAGTGTTCCTCATTGACGACCATGCCGAGATTGGCGGCCAGTTCGTCCATCGCGGCGGCGCGATCGAAGGTGGAGACTGGCGCAACTGGGCGCGGGGCGTCGCGCGCGCGGTCGAAGCCGCCGGCGGGCGCGTGATGGCGCGAACGACGGCTTATGGCGTCTACGACGGCAACCTCGTCTGCGCCTGGGAGCGTCGCATGGCCGAGCCCGACGCGCTCTGGCGCATCCGCCCGCAAAAGATCGTCATCGCGGCCGGCGCGATCGAGCGGCCGCTCATCGTTCCCGACAATGATCGGCCCGGCGTGATGTCCGCCGACGCGGCGCTCGTCTATCTCAAGCGCTACGCCGTGCTGGTCGGCAAGCGTGTGGTCGTCGCGACCAATAACGACAGCGCCTACGCCGTCGCGGAGGCCTTGACCGAAGCCGGTGCGCAGGTCGAGCTTGTCGACTCGCGCGCCTCTGGTCCCGCATGCTCGCTGCCAGTGACGCACGGCGCAGCCATCGAGGGCGTCATCGGAAATCGAAGCGTCGAGGCGGTGCGCATCGGCGAGCGGACGCGCGATTGCGACACGCTCCTGCTCTCCGGCGGCTGGTCGCCAACCGTGCATCTTTACGCTCAGGCGCGCGGGCGGCTGCGCTATGACGAGACGCGCGCCGCCCTTGTGCCAACAGGCGGCGTCGAGGGCCTGTCCGTCGCCGGCGCCGCCAACGGCGCCTTCACGCTCGCGGACGCTTTGCGCGAGGGACACGCCGCCGGCGGCGGCGAAGTCGCCGGGCCGAACGCGGCGGCCGGCCAGTACGCGATCCAAGCCACCTGGCCGAAGGCCGACGACCAAGGGCGGCGCTGGATCGATTTTCAGAACGACGTGACGCTGAAGGATGTCGCGCTCGCCGCGCGCGAGGGCTACATCTCACTCGAGCACCTCAAGCGCTACACCATGCTTGGCATGGCGACCGATCAGGGCAAGACCGCCAACGTCAACGCGATCGCCGCGATGGCGGCGCTGACCGGCCGCACGATTGATGAAACGGGGACGACCACCTATCGGCCGCCTTTCGCGCCAATCCCGATGGGGGTCATCGCAGGCAGGCGGCGGGGCGCGCTCGTCAATCCGTTGCGGCGGTTGCCGCTCGAGGCTGCACATCGCGCCGACGGCGCACAGATGCGCGAATATGGCGGGTGGCTGAGGCCCGCGTGGTATGGGCCGCACGACCCCGAGCGTGCAATCGAACGGGAGGCGGCGCGGGCGCGCGACGCGGTCGCGCTGTTCGACGGCTCCTCGCTCGGCAAGATCGAGATCATCGGCCCGGACGCCGCCGCGCTCGCCGACTTCCACAGCTACAACCGTCTTTCCACGCTTAAGCCCGGCAGGATCCGCTACGGCTTCGTGTTGCAGGAAACGGGCGTCGTGTTCGACGACGGGGTGACGCTGCGCCTCGCCGAAGATCGCTTCCTCGTCTCCTGTTCGTCCGGCCACACGGATGCGGTGCGCGTGCGTCTCGAACTTTGGCGACAGGATCGATTCGATGCTCGCCGCATCGCCATTCACGACACGACCGCGCAATGGGCGACGCTCATTGTCACCGGCCCTCGCTCGCGCGACCTCATCGAGGCCTGCGGCCTTGACGTCGCGCTCGACGATCAGAGCCTGCCGCACATGGCGTTCGCGACGGCCATGTTCGAACGCGGCCCGCTCAGGATCGCGCGGGTGAGCTTCACTGGCGACCGCTCCTACGAGCTCTCTGTTCCGGCCAGCCGCGCCGGGCGTTTACGCGCGCGCCTCGCCGAAAAGCTGCCGGCGTTTGGCGGCGGGCTGCTCGGGCTCGAGGCGCTGATGATGCTGCGGGCGGAGAAAGGCTTTATCGTCATCGGCAAGGACACCGACGGGACCACCATGCCGCACGACCTTGGCGTCACCGGCCCGCGCGACTTGCGGGCGGACGAATATATCGGCAAGCGCGCGCTCTCCATGCCCGTCGCCGGCGACCCGCGCCGCAAGCAACTGGTCGGCCTGAGCGTCGCGGGGGGCGACGCGCCGCTGCCGACCGGCGCGCATGTCGTAATCCGCGAAGGCAGAGCGCGACGATCGCAGGGCTATGTGACGTCGAGCTATTTCAGTCCGAGCCTTGGCCGCCCGATCGCGCTTGGCCTCATCGAAGCGGGACTATCGCGCATCGGCGAGACGGTCGGCGTCTATCATCTCGGCGCCGAGCGGCGCGCGACGATCGCAAATCCTGTCGCGCTCGATCCAGAGGGAAAGCGGCTCCATGCGTGAGATGGAATGGCCGCCGGCGAGGGGCGGCGAGCTTCTTATCGACCGGCAGCGGCTCAATGCGCGGCGGCTCGGCGGTCTCGGGCAGACCCTGATCTCCGGCGATCTCCAGGCCGCCATCACTGAGATTGCGCCGGGCGCGCCGATGCTTGGCCTTTACGCCCTCGCGCCCGCGGGCGCGCATGGATTGCGAATCGGCCGGACGGGCGCGCTGCTCATGACGCCCGCGCCCATTTCCGTGGTGGACGGCTGGCGCGACGGCTGGTGCGCGACCAGCGTCGACGATGCTTGGGCCGCGGTCGAGGTCTCGGGCGTTGACGCGCCACAAGCACTCATGCAGGCGACCTCGGCTGATCTCGCTTCGGGTTCGCCCTCAGCGGCCGTGCTCGTCTTCGGCCTGCGCGGCCTCATAGCGCGGACGCCCTCGGGCTTCCGCGTCCATGTCGAAGCGTCATGGCTGGAGACGCTCGTCGCCTGGCTCGATGGCGTGTGAGGCAAGGGAGAAGCAAATGACGGCGGAGACAGCGGAACAACCGATCGACATCGAGCTGCCGAAGTCGCTGAGGGCGACCCGGGTCGGGGCGATCGCGCATCTCAGGCTCACGCGCTCGGAGAAGCGCAATGCGCTCGACGACGTCACCGTGCGCGGGCTCGAGGCTTTCTTCACCCAGCTGCCGCCGGAGGTCCGCGCCGTCGTGCTGACCGGCGAGGGCGCGCATTTTTCTGCCGGCCTCGATCTTTCCGAGGTCGCGGGGCAGCACGAGCCGCTCGAAGGCGTGCTCCATTCGCGCATGTGGCATCGTGCCTTCGAGGCGATCGAGTTCGGCCGCGCCCCGGTGATTGTCGCGCTGCACGGGGCGGTGGTCGGCGGCGGATTCGAGCTCGCCGCCGCCGCCCATATCCGCATCGCCGAACGATCGGCCTATTACGGCCTGCCGGAGGGACAGCGCGGCATTTTTCTCGGCGGCGGCGGATCCGTGCGCATCACCCGCCTGATCGGCGTTCCGCGCGTGATGGACATGATGCTGACCGGGCGGACCCTGAGCGCGGAGGAAGGCCACAGCGCCGGCGCGACCCAATATCTGGTCGACGACGGCAAGGGGCTTGAGACCGCCATGGCGCTCGCCGCCAAGGCCGCCTCCAATACGGCCGCCACCAATTTCGCCGTGCTCCATGCGCTGCCGCGCATCGCTGACAGCAGTCCCGCGAGCGGGCTTTTGACCGAGTCGCTGATGGCGGCGATCGCGGAAATGAGCGGCGAAGCCAAGCAGCGGCTGAAGGACTTTCTCGAGAAGCGCGCCGCCAAGGTCACGCGGCAGAGCTAGCCGTCACCTCCGCCGACTCGCGACCAGCCTCAGCCACGGCGCAACATGAAAGGCGCCCATCAGCAAATACATCGGCGCCATGCCCTCGAACGGCGAGCCCGCATGCGCCGCCGAGCAGAGCGGCTCCGCTCCGCCGCCGAGAAGCGTGGTCATCAACGCCATCGTCAGGAAGGTCGGCGCGGCGGCAAGGCCGAGCCATTCGGCTGCGACGCGGCTGATCGTCGCGCCGCAACCCCTGCCGCCGATCGAGATCGCGCTCATGGCTGCGCGCTCGCCTCCTTGTTCCGGAACGCCGCCTCGCCCGCATCCGACACTTTCGCCCATTGCGGGTCGACCGCCTTTTCGGCTTCGTAATTGTCGTGCCAGTTCCACCATTTGTATGGCGGCGTCTGGGGATAGCCATCGGGCGAATCCTCCCACAATTCCTGCCGCCCGAGCGGCGTCGCATCGAGATAGTTCCACACCGTGCCCATCGCCTCGTCGCCGCGGTTGTTGATGAAATAGGTCCGGAAGATCCTGTCGCCGTCGCGGAAGAAGACGTTGTGGCCGTGCCATTCGTCGACCCCGAAATCGGCGTCGAAGCTGTCGGTGATCGTGTACCAGGGCATCCGCCAGCTCATCCGCGCTTTGAGGCGCTTGATGTCCACCTGCGGCGCGCGGGAGGCGTAGGCGAGCGTGGTGTCGCGGGCGTTCAAATGCGCAAGATTCGACACCTGATCGGCGCCGAGCGAGCAGCCGCGGCAGGCATGGTCGGGCCAGCCTAACACGCCGGGCTCGAAGAAGGCGCGATAGACGATCAATTGCCGACGGCCCTCGAACAGGTCGAGGAGGCTCGCCTTTCCGTTTGGCCCGACGAATTCATAAGCCTTGTCGACCGCCATCCACGGCATTCGCCGCCGCTCGGCGGCCAGCGCGTCGTGGGCGCGCATCATAGCCTTCTCTTTGGTAAGCAGTTGCTCACGCGCAGCGTTCCAGTCCTGCTGTGAAACGATCTTGGGCATGTCCATCGTTAAGCTCCTGCTGGCTGATTGAGTTGGCCTACGGCGGCGCCGTATTCGTCGTGGCGGCGCCACCAGATCCCGTTCTCATTGCGACCTTTAGGCGCGCGATCGAGCCATTGATAAGCGCCCCAGAGCCCGTCCAGGCCGCGCGCATAAGTGGAATAGGCATGGTGGACAACGCCGTCTTCAAGCGCGAAAGCGCTCATGCCCGGCCGATCGCGCATGTAAGTGCGCCCGTCTGTTCCGCACGTCGCCGCGAACCGTGCGACGCCCTCCGGAACCTGGGCCGCGGTCAGCGGATGGTCGCCCTTCCGGTAATTGTACTCGACGCCGCCGGCGCGCTGCTGGTCCTCGGTGATCGAGACATTGAAATCGAAGTTGAAGTCATCGCCCAACGATGAGGCCCAGGGGAACGTCCAGCCCATCCGCCGCTCGTAGGCCTGCAACTTTGCGAGCGGCCCGCGCGACACCGCCCAAAGCGCGACATCATGGTTCGCCAGATGCTCGACGAAGCCGTTGAAACCGTCGGCGATCATCGAGCAGGACGGACAGCCCGCCTTGTAATCCGGCCCGAACATGAAGTGGTAGACGAGAAGCTGCGAGCGGCCCAGGAACAGGTCCTTGAGCGTGGCGGTCCCGTCCTCGGTGTCGAACCTATACGCCTTCTCGACGCGAACCCACGGCAGTTCCTGGCGTCCCCGCGCCACTTCGTCGCTGAGGCGGGTCAACTCCTTTTCCTCTTCGAGGAGTTTGAGACGCTCGTTCAGCCATTCTTCACGCGAAACGATGTCGTTCATGGATCAGTCTCCTGCCTGTTGCGCGGGTCCGTCGCGAGTTCGTCAACCTGGAATGCGCCGGTCGTATTCGGCTCTCAGCCGCGAGAACCGGTCCCAGAAGGGCTCCGACTCTTCGTCGTTCAGGCGGGCGGCCAGCATGTCGAGATGCGCGTGCCAGCCAGTGCTGACGCCGACCATCATGCCGCGAGTGGGAAGGCGGCGATGGACCACGGTGAGCAGCACCTTCTCGCCCCTCGGCTCGAGCGCGAACGAAACGTCGCTGTCCTCCGCTCCCCAGGTGAAGGCAAGCTTGCGCGGCGGATCGAGCTCGATGATCCGGCTCTCCATCCGGTGCTCCTCGCCGAAACCTTCCGGCCGGTTGCCGGGCGGATCGGTGAGCTCGCTGTTGCGCCAGACGAATTCGAACGGCGCGCCGACTTTCATTTCCATCTCGCCGGACGCCAGCCATTTGCGGCGCAGCTCGCTTTCGGTGATGTAGGCCCAGACCCGCTCGATCGGGCCCGGCAGCATGCGCTGGATGGTAAGCGTCGCGGGCTCGCTCAGCACGCCATAGGCGTCGGGGTTGGCGCGTTCGTTCATCTCTCGTCTCCTTGGGTCGGGTCCGGGGTTGCAATTTTGGCTTCGGAAAATTCTTCGGTCGCGTCGGCCTTGCGCGCGTCCTCCTCGCGCAGGAGCCGATCGAGAATGTCGAGCCGCGCCGTCCAGAAGCGCTCGTAGAAGGTGAGCCACTCGTGCGCGCTGGCGAGCGGCCGCGGGTCGAGGCGGCAGATATGGGCGCGCCCGCGCACTTCGCGCTGGATCAGTCCGGCGCTTTCGAGAACCTTGATGTGCTTCGAGGCCGCCGCCAGCGACATGGCGAAAGGTTCTGCGAGCTGGCCGACCGTCCGCTCGCCGGAGGCGAGCTCGAGCAGCATGCGCCGGCGGGTGGCGTCGCTGAGCGCATGGAAGATTGGGGTCAGCTCTGGAGCCTGTAATTCAACCATGTAGTTGAATGTATGTCGGCAATTTTATAATGTCAACCGCTTGGTTGAATGATTTTCCACCGCGGCTTCCGCTCAGGCTGGGGCTCGCCGCGCTGCGGCTCTCGGCGCGAACCGGGCCCAAGCCAGGGCCGTCCTCGCGCGTGGAGTTGACGCCCGCTTTTGAGCAGTTGAAAACCGCGCCGAACGGGAGGAAGGGATGACGACGAGGACGAAGCTGACGCTCGGTCCGCCGGAAGTGATCGTCGAGCGTCGGGCGGACGGCGTGATGCTGGCGCGCTCCCCGCACCCGCTCAGCCCCCACGCCCGCGCCGCGACCGACTGGCTCGATCATTGGGCAGCCGTCGCGCCGGAGAGGGTGTTCCTGGCCGAGCGTGACGGAAGCGGATTCTGGCGCAAGGTGACCTATGGCGAGGCGCGGGCTGGCGCGCGCGCCGTTGCCCAAGGCCTGATCGATCGTGAGTTGAGCGTCGAGCGCCCAGTCGCGATCCTGTCGGGCAACAGCGTCGATCACGCGCTGCTCGGGCTTGGCGCGATGGTCGCCGGTGTTCCCTACGCCCCGGTCTCGGCGCCCTATTCGCTTGTCGCCAGGGATTTCGCCAAGCTCAAGGCGATTATCGCCGTCCTCACGCCGGGCCTCGTGTTCGTCGACGACGGCGGTCCGTTTTTGCCGGCGCTCCAAGCGGCAGTGCCCGACGAGGTCGAGATCGTCACGCGAGCGAACGCGCCGGCGTCGCGCCGCTCGAGCGCGTTCGAGGCGCTTCTGTCGACCAGGGCCACCGAGGTTGTCGACCGGGCGCAGGCGAAGGTCGGACCGGACACCATCGCCAAGCTCCTGTTCACATCAGGCTCGACCGGCGCGCCCAAGGGCGTCGTCAATACCCACCGGATGATGACGTCGAACCAGGCGATGCTCAGCGCCGTCACGCCGAGCTACGCCGCGGAGCCGCCGGTGCTGATCGACTGGCTGCCGTGGAGCCACACGTTCGGGGGCAACAACAATTTCAATCTCGTGCTCGCCAATGGCGGCTCGTTCTTCATCGACGAGGGACGGCCGTTGCCGGGCGCGATCGAAGCGACCGCCCGCAATCTGCGCGAGATCTCGCCGACCGTCTATTACAACGTGCCGCGCGGCTTCGAGATGCTGCTGCCTTTGCTCGAGGCCGACCCCGAGCTGCGACGGAGCCTGTTCAAGCGGCTGCAGGCGTTCACCTACGCCGGCGCCGCGCTTGCGCCCCATGTGCGCGAGGCGTTCGAGCGGCTGGGGGTCGAAACCATCGGCGAAATCGTTCCGATGCTGACCTCGTTCGGTTCGACCGAGACCGGCCCCTCGGCAATCAGCGTCACCGAGCGCGCGCGCGATCCCGGCGTGATCGGGGTGCCCAATCCCGGCGTCGAGCTGAAGCTCGTCCCCAACGCCGGCAAGCTCGAGGCGCGGGTGAAGAGTCCGAGCGTCACCCCCGGCTATTGGCGCCAGCCCGAACTGAGCGAAGCGGCGTTTGACGAGGAGGGGTTCTACAAATTCGGCGACGCGCTGCGCTTCGTCGATGAGAACGACCCCGAACGCGGCTTCCTGTTCGACGGACGTGTGGCGGAGGATTTCAAGCTCGCCACCGGCGCATGGGTCAGCGTCGGCCCTCTGAGGGCCAGATTCGTCGCCCATTGCGCGCCTTACGTCACCGACGTGGTCGTGGCCGGACATGATCGCGACGAAGCGGCCGCGCTCGTCATTCCGAACCTTGCGGCCTGCCGCGAACTCGCCGGCTCGAGGAATGGCGCGGCGGCCCCAGCGGAGATTCTCGACTGCGACGACGTGCGCGAGCGGTTCGCGAGCCTCCTCAAGACCTTCAACGCCGGGGCGGGCGGCAGCTCCCGGCGTCTCGCCCGGCTCATCCTGATGGACGACCCACCATCGCTCGACACCGGCGAACTGACGGACAAAGGCTCGGTCAATCAGCGCGCCGTCTTGAGCCGCCGGGCGGCGATAATCGAGGAGCTTTACGCGGACAGCCCGTCCCGCCGGGTCATCCTATGACCTCCGGTCCGCCGGAGCCTGAGCCCGGCGCGATCGGGTTGGCTGGCGTTCGCTAGCCAAGCTCTGGATTTCACTGATTTGGCGCGCTTTGTCGCGAAAAACCGGCCCCACCTTTTCGCGGCGCGCTCGGGAGGGCGAAGGGAGGCGGCCCGGCTGGGCAAGGCCGGGGCCTTTTCCGGGTCGCCGCGGCTGGCGATGGTTTGCCTTGACAACCGGGAAATGTTCTCTATATGTTCTTATTCGGAGTTTCTCGCGCGCCCGGGCCGGCAGCCGGACGGCCGGGGGCGGCTGTTTCAAAAGGAAAGACGCTGGCTTGACCACAACCGGCGCGCGAGCCGCGAAGGGAGAGCGGATTTTTTTATTCCAAACGCTCGCAACCTCTTGAAAAGGCTCGATTCGAAAAAATAAACGCTAGTAAATTGGAGTCAATTTACTAGCGTTTACGGGCGCTTAAGCGCGTTTACAGGCGCTTATTTTCGTGCCCCCTCCACGATGGCTCGCGCTCTGGTTGCGGAAGCCGGGATCGACGAGGGCTGCCCGATCCGCCGGGCGCAAAGGCTTCAACGACCGGGTCAGGGCAAGGCGCGTCAGGCAAGGACGGCGCGTCGATCCGGATTGCAAGCGGGACTCTAACCCTCGTCCCGGGTCCGCCTCACGCCGCCGCTCTCCTTCACCCAGGCGAGGGTCACCATACCAAGCAGGACCGCCAGGCCGAAGAACCCGGACGCGAGCGACGTCGAGCGCGCGCCAATCAGTTCAGTCGATCCCGTTCGCTTGATTCCGATGTAGTCGCCGCCGCCATAGCTGGGAGAGGGGTTCAAGCCGACGACGCGCGGCATCGCGATCGCGCCACCCGCGCCCCCCGCGATGCGACGGACCGTGCCGCCGGTCGCCTCGGCGATCGGACGCAGCTTTTCGATCGTCGAGACGACATCTCGCATTTCGAGCGGATTCTCCTGGCCGACGTTGACCAGGGCGACATGTTCGCCGTCCTCAGCGCGATAGAGACCGTACCGGCTGACGTTCACATGGGCGCGGCTGAGGCCCGGCGCATAGGGCGTCAACTCAAGCTTGGTCTTCTTGCCGTCCGGCGCGACCAGATAGGTGTCCCGCACCGCGCCGCTTACGCTTTGCCGCTCGACTGTCACCTCGCGGCCCTTGGCGCTGGCTCGCAAGGCCTCCTCTTCCAGATCGGGCTCCTTCATCAGCCAGTGCGCCAGACGGCGCAAAAGGTCGAGGTAAGGTCCGCCGCCGTCGTAGCCGCGCGCCCAAAGCCACATCTGGTCGCTCAGCAGCAGGCCTACGCGCCCCTTGTCGACCCGCGACAGCACGAGCAGCGGCTTGTCGTCCGGACCGGTCATCACCGTCATGCCGCCCGTCGGCCTCGCGCCAGTGAGCCGGAACCAGCGCCCCCAATTCGGCTGGCCATTGTTGGCGTCGAAGCCGTTCAGGCCCCGGGTGACCGGATGCTTCTGCCCCTCCCCCGACACCTGGGCGCGGTAGGGCGTCTCGACATCGTCGCCGCTCGGCTCGGCGGGCGAAATCGCGCCGAGCGGCGAATAGAAGAGGCCGTCGGGAGTGGAGAACTCCGGCCCCTCCGCCATCAACAGGGCGCCGCCGTCACGCACGTAATTGGCGATGTTTTCCAAATAAACGTAGGGCAGAATCGACTGCTGCGCGTAGCGGTCGAAGATGATGAGGTCGAAGTCCTTGATCTTGCGGCCGAACAGATCGGCGACCGGAAAGGCGATCAGCGACAGCTCGTTGATCGGCGTGCCGTCAGCGCCTTTCTCCGGCGGACGCAGGATGGTGAAATGCACGAGATCGACGTTGGCGTCGGATTTCAGGAGGTTGCGCCACATCCGCTCGCCGGGATGCGGCTTGCCCGAGACCAGAAGCACCCTGAGTTTGTCGCGCACGCCCTCGATGTTGACCACGGCGCGATTGCTGTCGGCGGCGATTTCGCCTTGAACCGGGGCGACCTCGAGTTCGATCACGTTGGGGCCGGGATGGTCGATATGCGCCTTCACATCGATCCGCTCCCCGACCTTGGCGTCGATCGTCGCGATCGTCTCGCCGTCGCGCCGCACCGTGAGCCTGGCCGGCTCGCCATGATCGTCGCTGTCGAGGACGCGAGCTTCGATGACCTGATCCTTGCCGACGATGCCGTAACGCGGCGCCTCGACCAACTCGATGCGCCGCTGCCGCTCACCCTGATGGCCAGTGATCAATGCGTGCAGGGGCGCGTTGAAGCCAAGCGCGGCCGCGGACTTCGGAATGTCGTGCGCGTCGCCGTCGGTGATCATGATCGCCCCGCCGACCCGGTCGGGAGGCGCATCGGACAGGGCTCCCCGCAAAGCCGCGAACAGCTTGGTCCCTTCGGTTTCCGATTCGTCTCGCGACGTTTCGACGACCCGCAGATCGACGTCTCCAAGCGCCTTGAGCCGCGCCTCGAGTTCGTCGCGAGCTTTATCCGTCTGCTGGGGACGCTCGCCGATGTCCTGGCTCTCGGAGCGGTCGACCACCACGGCGACAATGTCCTTCAGCGGACGCCTGTTCTCCTGCACGAGATTGGGATCGCACAGGGCGAGCAACAGAAGCGCCATACTGAGCGCCCGCAGCCATGCGCCGCGAACGCCCCGCCAGACGAGCGCGGCGGAGATCACCAGCGCCGCCGCGGCCAGAGCGTAAACAGCCGGCCATGGGAGGAAGGGTGAAAGCGCGATCGACCAAGCGCTCAACGAGTCAGCCTTTCGAGAATGTCCTTCGCGTGAACCTGGTCCGCCTTGTAATTGCCGGTGAGCGTGTACATCACGAGATTGACGCCGCTGCGTAGCGCAAGTTCGCGCTGGCGGGCCCCACCGGGAATAAGCGGATAGAGCGGGCGCCCGTCGGCGTCCTCCGCCCATGCGGCCGCAAGATCGTCGGACGCGATCACGATGGGCGAGACGCTGTCACCCGCGCGCGCCGGGCGCCGAACGTGGTCGTTAGGGTCGGGCGGCGGGAGCGCCTCAATCCAGGTCTGTCCGATCGCCGTGCGGCCGACAATGCGGTCCAGCAGATAGAAGGTCTTCGTCAACACGTGATCATGGGGAACCGGTTCGAGCTCGGGCACGTCGACCCCCTCCAGAAAGGTGCGCAGCCAAAGCGCCTCAGCGGTCGGCGGCCCGCCGGGGCGGGCGGTCAACGCGTCGCGGGTGTCGAAAACCATCGTGCCGCCGTTTTTCATGAATGCGGCGATGCGCGTGCGCGCTTCAGGTTTGGGTTGCGGCAGGCCGGCGACGATCGGCCAATAGATGAGCGGATAGAAAGCCAGTTCGTCGCGCGCCGGATCGAGCGCCACGGGTTCGGCAAGCTCCGCCGAGGTGCGGGACGCGAGCACCCGCGTCAGAGCCGTCAATCCCAGCTTCGAGGTCTCGTCAACCGATGCGTCGCCGGTCACGACATAGGCGAGCCGGGTGGACAGGGCCGCATCCATGTCGCGATCGGAGACCGGCGCCGACTCGGCGGCGCGGGCCTGGTGCGGGGCGGCGGCGAGGCCAAGGGCGGCGGCCAGGGCGAGGGCGGCGGCGAGCGCTCCTTTGCGGCGCAAGGGGGCGCCGCCGACCAGCCAAATGGATACCAACGCGTCGATCATCAAGCCGACGAGAGCCGCCGGGAGGAGCCAGCGGCGCAGATCGATCGGCGGCGCGATCGCGAGCGCGCCTTCATGAACTACAAGGGCTCCATAATTGGCGCGCGCCAGCGTCTCGCCGGTAGCCAACGCATTGACGGCCCGTGACGATTCCCGTGTTCCGTAAAAGCCCGGAGGGTGAAGCGCATCGCCAGCGCCAGAAAAATCATCGCCAATCGGTTCAGCCTGCGGCGGCGGCGGGCCCAGAACGCCGAAACCGCTCAGCGTGCGCAGGGGCGGCCGCACGACACCATGCTCCCCCACCTTCGCTTTCGTAGCCCCCTGGCCGGGCGCGTCGGCTTCCGCGACGATCCGGCGCAGCATGTCGACGAACAGGCCCGACAGCGGGAGATTCGACCAGGTCGTGTCGGCGGTAACATGGAATAGCACGATCAGACCCTTGCCGCGCCGCTCCGCTGTGACGAGCGGCGTCCCGTCTGCGAGGCGCGCCCAAGTCTTTTCGGCAAGTCCCGTTTCCGGCTCGGCCAGCACCTGACGCGTCACCGTGACTTCATTTGGCGCGGCGAGGCCAAAGAAAGGGCTCCCCGCCTCGAACGGCGCAATGTGCTTCGGGCTTTCCCAGGATAATGCGCCGCCAAGCAGGCGACCGCCGCGACGAAGAGCCGTAGGCGTCAGGGTGTCGTCGCCAGCGGCGAGATGGGTGCCGGCGAAACGCAGCAACACGCCGCCGTTGTCAAGGAACTGGTTGATCGCGTCCAATTCCGGGCCCGGCGCCACGCTCATGTCCGCGAGCACCAGCACCGAAGGCTTCTGCGCGAGCAGCGATACGATCGGATCGGTCGAGGAATCATGCCACTCGCTGACATCGGCGAAGGGCTGCAGCGCGCGCTTGAGATAGTAGCTAGGCGCAAGCAGCGGCTGCGCGACATCGGCGCTCGCTCCAGAAACAATGGCGACCCGACGGCGGCGCGAGCGCTCGTCAATGAGCCATGTCGCGCCGGCCGAACGTTCGCCATCGATAATGACCTGGGTCACGTCATTGCGCAGTTCGACCGGTAGATCGAAACGGGCGTCAACGACCGATTTGGCGCCGAAATCAAAAGCCGCCCGCCCGACTTCGCGCCCTTGAACATCAAGGGCGCGCACTGCGCCAGTCGCTGGCGCGTGCAAATCCGATCGCGTGAGTCGGGCGGTCAGCGCTCCCGCCTCATTGTCGGCCCCGGCAAGCGCGAGCGCGCCCCTGCCGTCGGTCACGACTTCCACCGACTTGGCGACCGACGCAAGCCGGGCTGAAAAGGAGCTCGCCCCGCCGAGCTCGACCCCGTCAGCGATCCATAAAATATCCGTCTTCGGCTCGTGGGCGAGAAAGCGCTCGATCGCCGGCGCCGCCGCCGCGCGGTCAGGCGCATAAGGGACCGGGGCCAGCGACCGCAGCCGACCCTCAATCCCCGACCTGTCGAGCGGGACAATGTCCTGTCCGCCCTGCGACACGGCGTCAATCGCAACAATCCGACCGGACCGAGCCGCCGCCGCCGCGCGCTCGCGGGCGAAATCGATTCGCTTCTCCCAGGCGGGAGCCGCAGCAAATCCATCGTCGATCACAATCAGGAGCGGGCCAGATCCCGAGAGCGCGACCAGGCTGTTCCACAACGGCTCGGCCATCGCCAGGATGATGAGCGCCCCGATCGCGAGTCGAAGCGCCAGGATCGGCCACGGGGTGCGCGCCGGGGTCGTTTCGTTCGGATCGAGCCCAAGAAGAAGGCGCAGCGGCGGGAATATCGCCTGCCGCGGGCTTGGCGGCGTGACGCGCAACAGAAAATAGAGCCCAACGAGGCCAACCAGCGCCGCCAGGACGGCAGGAGCAGCGAAAGCGAGCGGCAGTCCGAACATCGTTCAGGCGCTCCTCAGGCCCGCATTCGGCTCCGGCGCCGAAAGACGCATGCGCAAGGCCAGCAACATCTCGGCCGGCGATCCATCCGTCCGATGGATGCTCATGCCCCAGCCCGAGCTGGCGCAGATCGTCCGGATCGCTTGGCGATGGGCCGCAAGACGCGCGAGATACGCGTCGCGCAAGCTCTGCGCCCTGGGGGTGAGCACCCTCAGGGAGCCGGTGGGATCGAGAAACTCCGTGTTGCCGGAGAACGGGTAGGTCTCCTCGATCGGATCGGCGATCATCACAAGTTCGCCGATCGCCCCCTCCGCGCTCACTGCGCGGATCGCACGCGCCACGTCCTCGGGCTCGGAAAGAAAATCGCCGATCAGCAGGACCATTGAGCGTGGCGCAGCGGGCAGCGCGGGCGGCAAAGCGGCTTGCGAAGAGCCTGTAAGGCGCTCGTCGGTCGCAATCGCCTCGGCGAAGCGCTCGACGACGCCCTGCGTCGCCAAGGGTCGCGTGAGGCCAAGCAGACCTGCGCGCTCGCCGCCGCGCACGCAAAGATCCGCGAAAGCCAGCGCCAACAACGCCGCCCGGTCGATTTTCGGCGCCGGCGCCAGACTGGACGCGAATCGCATCGAGGCGGAGCGGTCGAACCAGATCCAGACTGTATGCGCCGCCTCCCATTCGCGCTCGCGGACGAAAGCGCGTTCTTCACGGGCCGAGCGACGCCAGTCGACTCGCGACGAGGGTTCGCCGGAGAGAAACGGCCGAAATTGCCAGAAGGTCTCGCCCGATCCCGCCCGGCGC
>DASXES010000016.1:0-6363 GCA_036489975.1 Roseiarcus sp. | reverse complement strand
GGCGCTCGACGGTGTTTCGCCGACGGTATGCGACGACGTCATAGGGGATGGGTCGGCGGCGCGAAGTGGTGGTCGGGATGACCGCCTCGACGTTGCGTTCGGCCAGCAGCTTCCTGAGGTGATCGGCGTCGTAGCCGCGATCGGCGAGCAGCCTATCGAAGGGCCCGGCGGCCTCGACCAGATCTCTGGCCATGGTGATGTCGTTGGTGTTGCCGGCGCTGAGCAGCAGCACGCGCGGTCGGCCCTGGCTGTCCACCAGGCCGTGGATCTTGGTGGTCCGGCCGCCTCTGGAGCGACCTATGCTCTGGAAGAAGGCCCCCCTTTTGCGCCGGCAGCCGAGCGGTGCGCCTTGATCGAGGTCGAGTCGATGGCCGCATCGCCGGTCCAGATGCCGGTGTGTCCGGTGAGCGCCTTGAAGATGCCCGTCCAGACCCCTTGCCGGCTCCAGCGATTGAAGCGGTTGTAGATGGTCGTATAGGGCCCGTACTCGGGCGGACAATCTCGCCAGCGGGCTCCAGACTGCAGCATATGCACGATGCCGCTGATCACCCGGTGATCGTCGACGCGCCGCGCGCCACGACGACCGCGGGGCAGATGCGGCTCAATCCGAGACCAAGCCTCGTCATCAAGCCAGTAAAGTTTGCGACCCATCCAAGGCTCCTCTTCAGAAGCCTTGAATCAAAACCTCAACCGATCCGCCAGACCCCTATTGAGTACGGACCCTAGCCGCCGAGCGAAGGAGCCGCCCGGCGGGGTCGCCATCAGCTCAGCGCGCGCTGCAACTCCCGCGAGTTCATCAGCAAACGGCTATAGGCGCCTTCGAATGTCTCGCCGGTGGTCGCGGCGGTGGCCTTGGCGATCGCCGTCAGAGCCTCATGCACGCCTTGGCGCTGGGCGGCGAAGGCCGGCGCGGCCTTCTGCAGGCCCCACGAGTCCGGCAGTTGATCCTCGGCGCCGATGGCCTGCGCCCGGGCGATGATGTGGCTTTTGACGGCGCTGTAGTCCCGAGCCCGGTTGAGCGCATGGATCGCGTTCCTGAGGTCCTGCGCCGTGACAATCGGGAAGGACCCATCGTCCATGGCGGCACCGGTGTCGGCGAGGCGTTCGCGCTCGGCCGGCGTGAATGACCGCTTCATCAGGGTCATCGTCGCGGCCTCCTGGCACGGGCGGTCCACCGCGGCTATTTTGTCGATTTTCAGCTCGTGGAGGATGCGCCGGGTCATCGCGCTCTACTCCGTGGCCTGGCCGACGCCGTGGTGCCGGAGCGCTTCGAGCTTGGCCGTCTTGTGCATCTCAAAGGCGCGCGGATTGGTTTGGAGGAACCTGTCGGTCGCCTTTTCGAATGTCTCCCCGGGTAACTGTTGGGCGGAGACGAGCTTCTCGAGCCGCTTGTCGAGGTCGTCGATATCCGCCATCGCGGCTTCGGCCGGCGACTGCGGCTCGTCGGCCTCTGGCGCGGGGAGCCCGAAGGCTTTCGCCAGCTCAGATTCGGTCATGCGCATGGGAGCCTCCTAGGCTGCTCGGCGGCTGAGGAGCGCCTCGGCCATTTGGGTGAAGCTTCGGCGATCGCGCCAGCCGCAATGCCAAAGCCCGAAGTGCGCGGCGAAGCCGTGTTTCCAGGCAGCGGCGGTCGCGGATTCGAAGCTCAGGGCGCGCTTGGCCAGCTGGGCCTTGGGGCCGCCCTGACGCGCGATGGCGTGAAGCGCCGCCCGGCGCTCCGCCAGCGCCTGCGCCAGGACCTCGGCGAAGGCATCGCAATCGCCGCAGGCTGCGAAGAGGGCTTCTTCCGGCGAAGCGTCCCCAGGAAGCTCGGCGGCCACTTCTACGGGCTCGGCGGCCACTTCTACGGGCTCGGCGGCCACCTTTCGGCGGCGGAATGGGAATTTAGCGATCATGCTGCCTCCAGAGGATCGGCGGCGCCGGGCGCGTCCAGGTCGTCGTCATACTCAGGGTCCTGGTAGCGACCCCCGTTCACGGTGATGAGCTGGACCCCGGCGCCCCGCAGGCCGCCCCTGAGGCCGTCAAAGGCCCGCCGTCCAAGCAGGAGGTCGACCACGCCGGCGACGACATTGCTTCGATCGTCGTGTGCTCCAGCGTGGGCAGCATGATCGATCACGTCCCGGCCGCCGCTGCGCGAGGTTCGCCGCTCCAGACCTGCGAGTTGCGAGACGGTGCGTTCATCGTCCAGCAGCCGCACCTTCGCGGAGTTGATAACCGCGACGAAGCCCGCGTAGATCTCGGACTTCACCCGGCCGGCGAGCTTGTAATCGATGCCCCTCTTGGCGAAGGGCTGCCGCACGAACTCCCCGCCCCATCGATCGCCGGTGAGGCTGCCGATCCTGTAGGACCTGCACAGGTCGGCGAACTCCTGCACGGTGGATTCGGGCGAGAAGGGCGGCCGACGCTCTCGCACGCAGTCGATCACCGCGACGGTCTCTTCGACGTGGCCGATGGCCATGCACATTGAGTCCCCGCCAGAGCCGCCGGCAGGATCACAGAAGGCCACGTAGGACCTGCCCTC
The DNA here is from genome assembly GCA_036489975.1 of Roseiarcus sp. Lineage (GTDB taxonomy): Bacteria > Pseudomonadota > Alphaproteobacteria > Rhizobiales > Beijerinckiaceae > Roseiarcus. Next base: position 3,842 of record DASXES010000016.1, on the reverse strand, counting down.
GGTGGGCGCCCGCTCTCGCACCCCCACGTCGACGCAGGCGCGGATCGCCTCGCGGGACAGCAGGGCGCAGATGTCGTCGCGGAACTCGGCCAGGTACTCGGCCCGCGCTGCGGCTTCATCGCGCTCGAGAGCCCGCGCCACCACCTTCTGCGACAGGCTGGGATTGAGCTGCCGACTCGCGCCCCTAACCACCGGGATCAGCCGATCACCCGCAGCGCCGTAGTGGCGCTGGAATAGCCGCCAGACCTCGCCCCTCTTGGCATAGGGGCTCGTGGCGATGATCGCGGGTCCGTGCGTGGTCGAGAGCGTCGGCCGCAGCGCCGCCAGGACCTCGCTATCCGGGCTGGCGCCCTCCACCGCGAGGAAAGCCGCTTCGTCCAGGAGAGCGGCAACGCAGGTCGAGCCGCGCACACTGCGGAAGCTGGCCGGCCGCAGCTCCAGGTCCACGCGCGTCGAGAGGCTGAGGCTGTCGGACGTGCGCCCAACGATGAGGCTGCGTAGGAGCGGGCTGTTTTCGAAGATAGCCACCGCGTAGGCGTGGGCGATACCGGCTTGCCTCTGGTCGACCGCTAGGAACGGCAGCAGACCACGCTCGCCGGCCGGCAGCGTGTCGGCATGGTCGTTGAGCCCGGCGATCCAACTGGCCAAGACCGCGGCCGACTTCGTCTTGCCCGAGCGCCTGCCGCAGAGCAGCAGCGCTTCCTCCACCATCGCGCCGGGCTCTCGCGTCCGCCCCGTCAGCTCTCGCCAGATGCGGCGCTCCTCTCGCGTCAGCTCCTCGCCGACGAGGGCCATCAGGATCACGCGCCATGCCCGCCAACTGTCGCCGGCCAGGACCGAACCCAGCAAACCTGGATCGGCAAGCGCCTCGCGCATGGACACGAGCGGCTTCACGCTGCGGCCTCGGCAGCCGCCTTCGCGACCAAGTACTCGTGCAACGGATTGCCCGTAGGCTTTGCCTTGCGCCGAGCCGCAGCGAGCCGGTCAAGGGCGCTCAGCCCACGGCCGAGCCCGTTACTCAGCCGGATCAGGTCTTCGTCGGTCACGTCCAGGTCGCCGCGGGCGAGGCCGCCGCGGACCTGTTCAAGCCGGACGCTCAAGGCGGCGCCGATCTGGACCCGTATCCGCTCGGTCGGTGTCAGTCCGGCCAAGCCACCCAAGGGCTCGGCGAACGCATGTTCGCGACGGGGAAGGGATCGGATTCTAAGGTCCGGGGGCTGTTTCGAGTCCCGCCGCGTCCAGGCGGTTCGCGGCCGGCGCCCTTGCCGAGGCGTCGGCCGTTGTCATTCAGGCTGCGGCGAGCGCCGCCAGAGCGGCCCTCACGTCCCCGACGCGCCAAGCCGTAACGCGCGGCCCGATGCGGTGCGGCTTAGGAAAAGATCCGTCCTGGCAGCGGCGCCAGACCGTCGCGGCGTGGCAGTCGAGGGGCGCTCACAGTCCCAATCCTGATGAACGCCTCGTCTGGCAGCGCTCGGAAGTTCTGGAGGGCCGGATCATCCATTTCGCGTGGTCTCCTGCGACATCTTGCGAAGAAATGCCGGGGAGTGGCGGGCGCGGGGAGTGGCGGTCAGAATTCCTGGATCGCCACCCCTACCTCTTGGCGATGACATCAAGCCAAAGCCGATAGTCGGGGTCCTCTCGCCATTGGCGCAGCGTCGAGCGAGCAGGGCTTTCGCCGAAGGCTTCCTGGATAGCTCGCTCCAGCGCCTTTAGCGCCAAGGGCTTGCCGGTCGCCTTGATGCTTTTCGCGTCGAGCGCTTCGGCCAGGGCGCGGCAGCGCCTATGGCCCGAATCGCTGCGGTCGCCGCAGTAGAGCGGGCCAGGATCGTCGAGGAAGTCGCTCGGAAGCTCCAGTAGCATTGCGAGCAGAGCGACCAGGGCTTTAGGGAGCGGTGCCCCGCGCTGAGCGATACCTACGGCGAGCTCAAGCGCCACTCCCCGCACGATGACCGGCGCAATCGGCCAGTCTGCGGCCAAGCGACCAGCGTTCGCTTGAGCCACGGAGTTGAGGTACGCCGCCATGTCCTCTTCGCTCAGCTCGGGGAGGTCCATCTCCGCGCGGGCATAGCGAAGATCTCCAAATCCCGGGATCACGTGGCGCCTCGAATTGGCGTCGCCCCGCTCTGCGGCTCGGTCATGGCCAGAAACCCGGCCCAATCGTCCATCATTCGGCGCCGCCGCTCGAACATGGTTCCGCGCCGGTAGGCCGCCTCTGTCTTGTCCCCGATGGTGTGAGCCAGGGCGAGTTCGGCCATCTCGCCGGGATAGGCGGTGCGCTCCGCCGCCCAATCGCGGAAGCTCGACCGAAAGCCGTGCGGAACGGCGTTGACCTTCATCCGCCGCAACACTGCTGCCAGTGTCATATCGGAGAGCTGACCGCCCCGGGCGGCCGGGAAGAGGAGATCGCTATCTCCCATCCTCGGAAGCTCCTTCAATAGGTCGAGCGCACTTCGAGACAGCGGGACGCGGTGCTCGCGACCGGCCTTCATCCGGGAGGCCGGGACGGTCCAAACACGCGCTTCAAGGTCAATTTCGTCCCACGTCGCACCCCTGACCTCACCCGAGCGCGCGGCCGTGAGGATCGCAAATTCGAGCGCTCGGGCGCCCATGCCTTCGGGGACGCGCAGGCGCTGCATAAACTCGCCCGTGTCGTCGATTGGCAGCGCGGCGTGATGCTGAACCTTGGCGATCTTGGAGGGCTCGGCGAGCACCTTGTTCAAGTGACCCTTCCAGCGGGCGGGGTTCAGGCCGGTGCGATGGCCGCGGACTGTCGCCCAATCGAGGATCGTCTCGATCCGGCCGCGCACGCGGGTCGCCGTCTCCGTCTTGCCCGTCCAAATCGGCTCAAGGATCTTGAGAATGTGCGGCAGCTCGATGTCCGCGACCGACAGCTTGCCAATCACAGGGTGAGCATAGGCCTCGAGCGTGTTCTTCCATTGCTGGCGGTGCTTGGGATTCGCCCAGCTTTTCTCGTGGTCCGCGATATATGCAGTGGCCGCGTCCTTGAAGGTCATCACCTTGGCCGCAGTCGCCATCAGCGCAGCCCTTGTCCGCCGCGCTTCCTCGATAGGATCAACGCCGGACCTGATCTTCTCGCGGGCGGTCCTCGCAGCCTCTCGCGCCCCAGCGAGCGTCACGTCTGGATAACCGCCGAGGCCCATGTCGCGGCGGCGGCGGCCGATCATCGTCGCCCGGAGAATCCAGGTCTTGTTGCCACTCGGGAGGACCTGGATAGCAAGGCCGGCCACGCCGCCGACGAAGTAGAGCCCCGGGTCCTTGAGCTTCCGGATCGCCATGGCCGTCAGCTCTGTTGCCTTGCGCCCCATGAGTTCGATTCCCGACTTTTCCGACCCACGTTGCACCCATCATGGAACTTGCGATTTAGTGCGACAAGGTGCGATGTCGTGCAAGACTGAAAGCGGGTTTCCCCTCGGGAACTGGGTGGAATTGCGACGGTCTGCGATGTTATGAAGTTCGACGGAGGGGGACACCCCGTCCGCCAGCCACCCGCGCTACGGTTCTCGCCCGGGCGCTGCGCCCGCTAAGCGTCGGAACCCTCGTACCTTTTCGGGCCGAAGCCGACGTAGGTGAGGGCGACTCCGCAAAACTTTCACCCCTAATTCTCGCCTTTGCGCCGGCTGTCTCCGCGCGTCTTTGAAGGGTAATCTACCGGGAAACGACGCGAATCCGGGCCTAAAGCCCTCTTCAGGACGGCAAAGTTGTTCTCATCCATTTGAATCTACGACGGATTTTCCAGCTTCCCTGTTCGCCTCGGAGCAGGGAAGCCTCCCGACGGAGCAGGGAAAGAATCCGACCGCAGCAGGGTATCGAACGGAACCCTA
>DASXES010000097.1:0-4638 GCA_036489975.1 Roseiarcus sp. | reverse complement strand
ATGCGACGCCTCGTGCCGCACGATCCGGTCGGGTTCGGCAGCTTGGCGCAGCGTGTCGCCCTTGTGGCCCTTCTGCCCGCCGCTCGGCTTGCCAGACGGCTCGCGAAGGCTTCCCGCAATCCGGGGCTTCTTCTTCAGCCCATCGCTCGAAGGCGGCTTCGAACTGGTCGAACTGTCCTGGCCCAAACGCCGCTTCAGCTCGGCCACCTCCGCCCGCAGCATCACGATCTCAGCCCGCAGCGCCGCGATCAGCTCTTCCACGTCCGCAGAAAGAATCATCCATACGTTGACTCACATCCGAACCCGCCCGTCTCAATCAATCCGCAACCCGCCCGCACTTTCCCCAAAACTGTGACAAATCCGACTCACAAAACGGCGCCGGCTTGGGAGTTACGAGTCAGTTCGATAGAGGGCGCCGCGCCCGGCGATGCGTTCCGAGGCGCTCCGCAAAGAGCCTCGGAAATCCCTGACTCCGTAATATCATTTATGTTGTGTAATATAGAAGCGTCGCAACGGCCATAGCCTGACTCCGTGATATTCGCAGCCGGAAGGCCGCCAAGCGACCTTATCTTGGCTTGACGAGGCCCTGGGCCGGCTGGCCTCACCGGTCCAGCCCGCCCATCAGCATGTATTTGATCTCGACGAACTCCTCGACGCCGTGGCGCGAGCCCTCACGGCCAATGCCCGATTCCTTGACGCCGCCGAACGGCGCAAGCTCGCTCGAGATCGCGCCGGTGTTGATGCCGACCATGCCGTATTCGAGCGCTTCCGCCACCCGCCACACCCGCCCGAGGTCGCGGGCGTAGAAATACGAGGCGAGGCCGAACTGGGTGTCGTTGGCCTGGGCGATCACATCGGCCTCGTCCTTGAAGCGGAACACCGGCGCGATGGGCCCGAAGGTCTCTTCCTTCGCGACCAGCATCGAGGAATCGACCCCCGAAAGCACCGTCGGCTCGTAGAAAGTGCGTCCGAGCGCATGCCTTTTGCCGCCAAGCACGACCTTCGCGCCCTTCTTTTGCGCGTCGGCGACGTGCTCCTCGACCTTTTTCACCGCCGCCTCGTTGATGAGCGGGCCCTGCATCACGCCGGCCTCCGTCCCGTCGCCGACCTTGAGCTTCGAGACAGCGGCCGTGAGCTTGGCGACGAAGGCGTCGTAGATCCCATCCTGCGCGTAGATGCGGTTGGCGCACACGCAGGTCTGGCCCATGTTGCGGAATTTCGAGATAATCGCGCCCTCGACCGCCGCGTCGACATGGGCGTCGTCGAACACGATGAACGGCGCGTTGCCGCCAAGCTCGAGCCCGACCTTCTTCACCGTGCCCGCCGCCTGCGCCATCAAGACCTTGCCGACCTCGGTCGAGCCGGTGAAGCCGATCGCGCGCACCGCAGGATGGTCGGTCATCGCCTTGCCGATGGCGCGCGCGTCGCCGGTGACGAAATTGAGAACGCCGGGCGGCAGGCCGGCGCGTATGCCGAGTTCGCCCAGCGCCAGCGCGGTCAGCGGCGTTTCGCCCGCAGGCTTCGCCACCACGGTGCAGCCGACGGCGAGGGCAGGGGCGACCTTGCGGGTGATCATGGCGGCGGGGAAATTCCATGGCGTGATCGCCGCGACCACGCCGACGGGCTGCTTGACGACGACGATGCGCGAATCAGCGCGGAAGGTCGGATTGACCTCGCCATAGATGCGCTTGGCCTCCTCGGCGAAGAATTCGATGAAGCCGGCGGCGTAATCGACTTCGCCCAGCGCCTCCGCAAGGGGCTTGCCCTGCTCGCTGGTCATGATGAGGGCGATGTCGTCACGATTTTGCATGATGAGGTCGAACCAGCGTCGCAGGATCCGCGCCCGCTCCTTGGGCAGCGTCTTCGCCCAAGGGCCAAAGGCGCGCTGCGCCGCTTCGATCGCGTGAATCGTCTCCGCTTCGCCAAAGCGCGGCGTTTTGGCGAGAACGGCGCCGGTCGCCGGGTTGGCGATCGGACGGGTCCCCTCTCCGACCCATTTTCCATCGACGAGGCATTTGTCTTTGAGGAGCGAAGGATCGGCGAGTTTCATGGCGTTTGCGTCCGTCAGCGTGCCCGCATAGATATGGGCGCAACCCAAGCGCAAGCAAGTCAACGTTGCTCGGGCCGCCCGGCTGCGCCGGGCGAGGGAGTCCTGGTGGCCGAACGCCCATCCGCGCCTGTCCCGACGACGGTCAGCCCCGAAATGCAGACGCTGATCGGGGCGCCCTTCAGGCCCTCGTGGAACATGCGCCCCGCGACCGTGGAAGCCTGGAAGGCCCTGGTCGATTCGCTGGCCTCGCCGGCGATCGCCCGCCTTCCCGATTTATGCGCGCGCCTTCGCGTCCGGTTCGAGAAGACGACGGTCGGAGGCGCGCGCGCCTTCGCCGTCACGCCCGAGGCGCTTGCGCCCCGGAACCGCGCCCGTCTCCTGATCCATATTCACGGGGGCTGCTACGTTCTTTCGCCCGGCGAGGCGGGTCTGCCGGAGGCCATCCTGATGGCCGGCTTCGGCGGCTTTCGGGTGCTGTCCGTCGACTATCGGATGCCCCCCGAGGCGTTCTTTCCGGCTGCGCTCGACGACTGCGTGGCGGTGTGGAAGTCGACCGTCGAAACCACCGACCCGGCCAAAATGGCGGTGTTCGGAACCTCGGCCGGCGGCGCGCTGTCGCTGGCGCTCGTCCTGCGGGCGAAACAGGAAGGCCTGCCGCTGCCGGCCGCGATCGCGCCCGGGACGCCGATGTCGGACGTCACAAAAACCGGCGACACGTTTTATACAAACGAATTGCTCGACAACGTGCTCGTGTCACGCGACGGGTTTTGCGACGCGGCGACGGAATTTTACGCCAGCGGTCATGACCTCGCGGACCCGCTTCTGTCGCCCGTCTATGGCGACATGGCCGGCTTTCCGCCAACGATCCTGACAAGCGGGACCCGGGACCTTCTGCTCAGCAACACGGTTCGCGTCCACCGCAAGCTCCGCCGGGCGGGCGTCGACGCGGCGTTGCATGTGTATGAGGGCCAGTCGCACGCGCAATATATGTTTGACGAGAGAGCGCCTGAAACGCGGGAAGCGTTCGGCGAGATCGCGGACTTCTTCGACCGCCGCCTGGCGACGTGACGGGTCGGGGAAGCGGCCTCTATCGCTCCCGCAACGCCTTTGAGGCGGCTTCGACCAACGGGGCGAACAGGCATTAAAGCACACGCCGCGCGCCGGACTTGTCGAAATTGGCTTCGCTCATCCGTCTCCGTTTATTGGCGCCGGGTGGGCGCGTCTTTAAGGCCGTGCCTGGTCTGATCGGCGCAATCCCCAGCCCAATCGAATTGGAGGGAGTAAGACGCCATGACAACCGACCTTTGGTACCTCGCGTTGACGGCAATGCTGACGGCGGCGCTTTGGATTCCCTATATCGCCTGCCAGGTGATGACGAACGGAGCCCTGGCGCCGGCGAATTACGTGGACCCCCAGCCGCGTCCGGTCCCGCTCTGGGGTGAGCGGGCTCACCGCGCCTACCTCAACGCCGTCGAATGTTTCGCTCCATTCGCCGCGCTTGTGATCGTCGCTCAGATCGCGGGAAAAGCGAACGGGATGACGGCTTTCTGGGCGATGAGCTTCTTTTGGCTGAGGCTTGCGCACGCAATCGTCTATTGGGCGGCTATCCCTTACCTGAGAACCGTGCTCTTCACGCTTGGCTTCATTTGCGTGGCGGGAATTTTCTGGCAGGTGATCAAGTAGGCTCGAGGAAAAGCCGGCCGGTGCGCGCTCGCCCTCACCGCTCCCGCATCGCCTTCGAGGCGACTTCGACCAGCGGCGAGAACAAACACTCGAGCATGCGCCGCGCGCCCGTCTTGAGCTCGACCGTCACCGCCATGCCTGATGTCAGCGGTTGGACGGCCCCGTCGACCGCGATCGTTTCGGCGTCTGGCTTCAGCACGACCGGGAACACCAGATTCTGCGTGCGCTCTCCGCCGGCAAAACCGGCCGCATTCGAGACGCGTGTCGGATCGCCCTCGATCGCATTCGCGTCGGGCTCGGGAATGGCGTCCTTGGCGATGCGGGTGACATGCGCTTTGATCGCGCCATAGCGGGTGAAGGGGAAGGATTCGATCTTGACCACCGCTTCCTGGCCGATTCTGACAAAGCCGATGTCGCGATTGCGCACATAGGCCTGGATCTCGAGCCCCGAATCCTCGGGCACAACGCGCATGATCTCCTGGCCGCTCGTAACCACCTGGCCGACGTTGGTTATGATCGACGATTGCACGCGGCCCGCGATCGGCGCTCTCAATGTCAGGTGATCGAGCTGGGCCTGAGCCTTGGCGAGGCGCTGCTCGACATCTTCCGCCCGCCGCTCGGCGTCCTCCAGTTTCTGGGCGTTCTCCGAGAGGAAGTCCTCAACCGCCTTGTCGGAATTGCGGGCGATGACCTCGAGCCCCGCGGCGAGGGAAGCCAGATCCTGCTCCTGCTTTGCCTCTTGCGTGATTTGATACTGCAAGGTTTCCGTGGCGTCGATGACCGCGGCCCGCGCGCCCGCCTTCATTTCGACGAGCTTCGTGCGCATGGCGACGCGCTCCTGCAGGGTCGCGACGAGGTTCTTCTGCGTTGCGATCGTCTCCCTCAGCTTGTCGCCCTCGGCGGTC
>DASXES010000075.1:0-129305 GCA_036489975.1 Roseiarcus sp. | reverse complement strand
CGCCTGCGCCGCGGCTACGGCGCCCAGAACATGGCGCTCGTTCGCCGCCTCGCGTTCAACATGATCCGGGCCGGAAAAGGACGCTACTCCATCAAAACGGCCCGAAAAGTCGCCGCCTGGAGCACAGACCAGCTCAAAGCCATCCTCGACGCCAAACCCCGTTAACCTGGACTCGTCGCCGTGCGTTCCCCCGGCAGCGCTTGAGGTTGCTGTCGTTCTCCCCTAGGAAAGGTTGGTTCGGACCTGGCGGGAAAACCAATCATGCCGATTCGCGGATGCTCAATGGCGCGCCGCGCGATATTGGGCGTCGCCGCGCTAATGCTCGGCGCCGCTTGCGCGCAGGCGACGCCCTTCCTCGTGGTCGACGCGGACAGCGACCAGGTGCTGATGCAAAACGAAGCGACCGCGCCCTGGTATCCCGCTTCGCTCACCAAGCTGATGACGGTCTATGTCGCATTGGACGCGGTGCGCGCGGGCAAGCTCACGCTCGACACCCCGCTCGTCATGTCGGTTCGCGCCGCGCGCATGCCGCCCTCGAAGATGGGGTTTAAGCCTGGCACCGAAGTGACCCTCGACAACGCGCTCAAGATGCTGATGGTGAAGTCGCCCAACGATGTGGCGGTAATGGTCGCCGAGGGCGTTTCGGGCTCGGTCGAAGCCTTCGCCGACGACATGAACGCCGACGCGCAGCGCCTGGGCTTGCATGAATCGCATTTCGTCAATCCCAACGGCCTGCACAATCCCGGCCATGTGTCCTCGGCCCGCGATATGGCGATGATCGCGCGGGCGCTCTTGCGCGAATTTCCAAACCAGGCCGATCTCTTCGACATCGGGGCGATTCAGTTCGGCGGGCGCTACATCCCCAACCACAATGGCTTGCTTGGCCGCTATCCCGGCGCCGACGGGATGAAGACCGGCTTCACCTGCCCGGCGGGCTTCAATATCGTGGCGAGCGCCAACCATTCCGGGCGACGCCTGATCGTCGTCGTGCTGGGCGCGCCAACGGCCAGATCGCGCAATCAGGAAGCGGCGAACCTTTTCGACAGCGGCTTCGGGATGGGCGGCGGCGGCGGGTCGCTGGAATCCCTTCCCAACGGCTCGGGGCCCGCGCCCAACATGCGCGCCGACGTCTGCCTGCATCGCAACGCGGCCCTGATCGCCGCGACTGAGGAAGAGGGCGCCGAGGCCCCGTCCGCACTGGCGGGCGGGGCGATCCCGACCCCTTTGGCGGCGTTCTTCGCCTCGGCCGCGCAGGCCCAGCATACCGAACTTCCGTTCGGCCGTATCCATTTCGATCCGGTTCCCGTGTTTATCGGTCCCATCCAGGGCTGGAAGGGACCGGTGCTGGGCGCCCGCCCTGCCACGAACGAAGCGGGCGCGAAAACCCTTTCTGTTGAAAAGGCGTCTGCGGAGGCGAATGCGCAGGAGGGGGACGGGAGCGCAGCCGCCCAGCCTTCGTCCAAACCCACGCTGAAGTCTCACCGGCATTTCAAAAGAAGGATTGCGGTTCACAAGGCAGCCAAAGGCGAGGCTGCAAAACCCTATAAAAAAGAGGTAAACGCCGATTGAAAATGAGATTGTTTCCGTAACCGGTGCAAATTCTTAGGTCAAAGCTATCACTTATTAGTGATTAGGGCTCTTGTTTGCCCTGTCAACAACCGTCGATGCACGAAAACACGAATTTTTTACAGCATGCCTTAGTTTGGCCTGTTTATCGTCAAGCGCATGCCGCAACGCCCGATCATAGTCGACACTGTGCCACGTGGAATCGGTTTGCGGTTAGCTCGGTTTTCTTGCCCCCCAGCCCCCGAGCGCCAAGACGGGCCGAAGTTATTCCACGAAGGCTAGCGGATCGGCGGGCCCCCTCCTAGCCGATCCGCTCTTTTTTTGCCCCTAAAACTACTGTTTCTACTCGCTAAATATGATTCCTTTGTAAGCCCAGCGCTTCAGCAGGTGATGGGCGATCGCCATCGGCGCTGGAGCCAGCAGGCCGTCCGAGTGACGCCGTTCGATAAGCGCAATCGCCTCATCGCGGCTGAACCAGCGAGCGTCCTCCAGCTCGACGCGATCGATCTCGAAGCTTCGGCTTGCCGCTTCAGCAAAGCAGCCGATCATCAATGAGGCGGGGAAAGGCCATGGCTGGGAGGCAAAATACTGGACCGCGTGACAAACGACACCGGCCTCCTCGTGGATCTCGCGCCTGACCGCGGCCTCGATGGTTTCTCCGGGCTCGACGAAACCGGCCAGCGCCGAATACATGCCCTTCGGGAACCTCGGCGAGCGACCGAGCAGGCAGGCATCGCCTTCGACCACAAGCATGATGACTACCGGATCGGTGCGCGGGAAGTGGGTCGCTTTGCAACGAGGGCAATCCCGGCGCCAGCCTGCCACGGCGACCTCGGTCGCCGCTCCGCAATTCGAGCAGAAACGGTGGCGCGCGTGCCAGTTCATGAGCGCTTTGGCCGCCGCCAGCATCGCCCCCTGCTCTTGCGGCACGAGGCCGCCCATCGCGATCGATCGCAGGTCGACGAGCTTCAGGTCTTCGCGACCCGGCACGACCAAAACCCGCCGGTCGAGAAAGTCGTCGCTGGTGTCCGCGCGCAGTTCGACAGCCTCGTCGCCCATGAGAGCGATGAAGATCGGCGCGCCGCCCGGCGTGAGGCCCAGGAACGCTTCGACCCGCGCGCCGCCAAGCGCTTCGATCTCGCTCATCGGCAAGAGCGGATCGAGGCCTGTCTCGCCATTGCGCAATATCGGCATGTCGCGGGCGATGAGGAGCGCGCGCGCATCCTCGCGAGCCCGCAGACGAGCCACTTCGACTGTGTCCTCGCGTCGATACGATCCGCGATCAAAATAGTCGACGACATAGCCCAGGCCTTCAAGACTCGCCAAAGCTGGTCTCCTTTAGCGGCGTTAAGCCGGATTGACGCGGACGGAAGCCCAGGCTGGAAGCGCGCCAGGCTTGCTCAACGATAGCGCGCCTTGAGGCTCGACACGCGGTCGGCATTGTAGTCGATAATGCAACGCAGGCGCGGATCGCCGGCCTTCGCGTCCATGCCCGATTCGAATGGCGCGACGTCCTGACATTCCGAGTCCCGCCACGCAACCCATTGCCCCTGCGCATCATTGAGCGAGCGGCGCCAACGCGCTTTCTGCGACGATAGCAGGCCCTGGCGCCCGTCAAGCGATTTGATCGCGGCTTCGACGGCCATTGCGAGTTCCCGTTCGGACCGATCGGCGGTGGTTCTGAGGCAATCGGCAAGATCGCGGGCGCCAATCTTGGCGGCGTCGCAGGCGGCCTGCGAGGGATGCGCGTCCTGGGCCTGGGCCAACGGGCAAAAGGCGATCACGGCGGCGGCAAACACAAAAGGTCGCATGATCACCCTGAGCACCCGAGAGGACATGAATGAGCGCGTCACGCGTTCGAAGCGACGCGGGCGGGACGGCCGAGATAGCCTCCGATGCGCTCGAGCGCGCGCTCGATGTTTTCGAGCGAATTGGCGTAGGAGAGCCGCAAGTACCCCTCGCCATGGACGCCGAAGTCCGGACCGCCAATCGTGGCCACGCCCGCGTCCTGCAGAAGCGCCGAGGCGAGCGGCTTGGCCTTCCACCCCGTGCGCGAAACATTGGGAAAAGCGTAGAACGCCCCCTTGGGCGTCACGGCGCTGACGCCGGGAAGACGGTTGAGGCCGGCTGTCACCGCTCTTCGCCGGCTGTCGAATTCCGCGCGCATAACGCCGACCGAATCCTGCGGGCCCTTCAGCGCGGCGATCCCGGCGAACTGAGCCGACGAATTGACGCAGGAATAGGAGTTGACGGCGAGCTTGCGTGCGACGTCGCGCCAAGCTTTGGGCCAGACCGAATAGCCGAGGCGCCATCCAGTCATCGCGTAGGTCTTCGACCACCCGTCGAGCAGGATGAGCCGGTCGCGGATCTCCGGATAGGCGAGCAGCGTCTGATGGGCGAGGCCGTCATAGGTGAGCTGGCCGTAGATCTCGTCCGACAGGATCGCCGCGTTGGGAAAGCGCGCGAGACCGGCGACGAGCTTGTCGATCTCCTCTTTCGGGGTGACGCCGCCGGTTGGGTTGGCGGGCGAATTCAAGATGATGAGGCGCGTCTCCGGCGTCATCAGCGCCAGCGTCTCGTCGGCTGTGAAGGCGAAGCCGTTTTCCTCCCGCATGGGGATCGGAATCGGGTGCGCGCCGGTGAACTCGATCATCGACCGATAGATGGGAAAGCCCGGGTCGGGATAGAGGATGTCCACTCCGGGCTCGCCGAACATTTCGATCGCCATGAACATCGTCACCTTGCCGCCGGGGACGATCATCACGAGCTCGGGGGACACTTCGGCGCCGAGGCGGCGATGCAAATCCTCCGCCACCGCCTCGCGCAATGGCGCGATTCCCGTAGCGTCGGTATAGCCATGCTCGCCGTCGCGCAAAGCCTTGACGGCCGCCTCGACGATATGCGGCGGCGTTTTGAAATCGGGCTGGCCGATGCCGAGATTGATGATGTCACGGCCCTGTCGCTGCAGCTCCGCCGCCTTCGCCAGCACGGCGAAGGCGTTTTCCTCGCCGATGCGGTCGAAGGCGGCCTTGATCGCGGTCACTGCTTTTGTGTCTCCGGGAGTGGGGGCTCCTTTTGGCAAAGGCGCGTCCGGGGAGCAAGGGGCGCCAGCGAGACGATCGTAACCGGGAGCTTGCGGGCTGCGCGGCCCCAGGCTGCGCGGGTTACGGCCGTTCACCAACCTAACCCGCGCGAAGCGAATCTCGTCTGGTCGAAAGGACTCGGCGCGGCCTATGATCACGTTCCTGTGACCGGATCGCCCGGCGCAGGAGGGGGACTTCATGCAGACTGTCATTCATTCCCATTATGGGTTCTACAATCGTGTCCGATGGTGTCTGGGCGCCATGGCGCTTGCGGCGGGCTTGGCCGCAACGCCTGCCTCGGCTCTCGTCTACCAGGACACGGATGCGCAGAGCGCTGGTCTCGGCGCTGGCCATGCCTTCCTCGATGGCGAAGCCGCGCTGACCGTCGCCTTGTCCACCGGAGGCCATGGCGGATGCAGCGGAAGCCTCGTCGGCGGCGGCGCCTTCGTGCTCACCGCGGCGCATTGTTTGACTGACGATAGCGGCAAGCCAATTGCGACGAGCATCGACATTCTGTTCGGCAATTCGAAGCTGGACGTGACAGCGACCAACTATCTCATCGATCCTGATTGGGTGGGAACCATCATCGGCGGCGGGGATCTGGCTTTGATCAAGCTGGGCACGCCAATCCTCTCCATACCCAGCTATCAATTGTACACCGCGTCCACCGCAGTCGGAAATGTCGTGACGCTTGCGGGTTACGGCGATACAGGCGTCGGGGACACGGGCGCGGAGCCGCACACTTTTGGCACGACGCTGCAATTCGGCCAGAACCGCTACGACTTCAACTACGACGACGTTCCCTGGGTGTACGAATACGACTTCGACAAGTTGGGCGACGATTCCTTCAACCTAACCGATGGGTCGGCCGTGGGAACCGACGAAGTCGATATTGCGCCGGGGGATTCGGGCGGCGCCGCGCTGATGTTAGTGGATGGCGTCTGGCAGATCGTCGGCGTGCACGAGTTCACCATCTGCGCCGTCGACGACTGCGATCCCCTGAGCAAGTTCGGGGAAAAGGCCGGCGACACTTCCGTCTTTGCTTACCGGAATTGGCTGAACGACGAGCTTGCCGGCTCCGCCCCGGTTCCGGAGCCAACGACCTGGGCGCTGCTCACGATCGGCTTTATGGCCGTTTGTCTTGCTCGCCGGCTCGCAAGAGCCGTAGGGCCGTGGACGGTCGTCGGGTAATCCCAGCCCCTTTCCGTCGCCCGGCGCAGCCGTCCGGTTTCACATTGCGCTCATCCAGGCTAAAGCAAGCTCTTGAATTCCTCTAAGGTAAATCCAGCTTGTTTGATGACGGAACGAAGAGTACCTGGCTTGAGATCACGACTCGAATGGACTGGTACGGTGACTGTTCGCGTCCCGTCGCCAGGGAAGACCATAACGTGATGACTGCCGACTATCCTATCTGTCACGAATCCGGAGCGCATCAAGGCTCGAACCACGCGGCGGCCGTCTAGGACCGGCAGCTTTCCGTCAGCCACTCTCTAGGCTGCGACGGTCACGCGCCGGATTTCAGGAAGCGCATCGGGAGGAATGCTCAGACCCTGAGCGCGCCGATATGCCAAAACAGCGCGTATCGCCTCTTCGGCCGCCAAGAGCGCTTCTCCTTCGGTGTCTCCCTCGGTCACCACTTCCGGCAGAGCCGGAACGAGCACAGTGAAGCCCCCGTCAGGCTGTGGCTCCAAGATGACCGAAAAACTGTGGCTCATCGACGGATCCTCGTTCGCGTTGGCGCGCCTTACACATCAATAGCAGAGGAAAGGTGGCTGCGCAGCGGCGAATAGCTGATCAACTCCTTGCCCTGGCGCAACGAGCGCTCTTCCCGGCGATGGCTCAGAGCGCGAGCAAAATGAGTCGCTCTACCCCAGCGCCTTTTCCATCACCCGCCTCAGCCGCGCGCCGAAGGCCGCCGGGTCCTCGACGCTCGCGCCCTCCATGAGCCGCGCCTCGTCCAGCACGAGCCAGGCCGCGTCCTCGATCAGCGGCTTGTCCTTAGCCTCCTTGAAGCGTCCGGCGAGGGCAAGGGTCAGCGGGTGCGTCGGGTTGAGCTCGAGAATGGGCTTCGCCCGGTCGCCGAGCTTCCCGTGCGCGGCAAGCATCTTTTCGAGCTGCCGGTCGGGGCCGAATTCGGGCGCAATCAGGCAGGCGACGCTATCGGTCAGGCGATCCGATGCGCGAACCTCCGCGACCTCGTCGCCCAGCGTCTGCTTGAAGAAGGCGAACAGCGTCGCCACGTCGCCGGAGGCTTCGGCTGGAGCATTCGCGCCCTCGGCGAGGGCGATCGACTTGATGTCGGCCGCGCCTTGACTCACCGACTTGAACGGCTTGCCGTCGAAGCCTGCGGCCGTCGACACCCAGAAGGCGTCGACCGGGTCCGCGAGCAGCAGAACCTCGACGCCCCGCGCGCGGAAGCCTTCGAGCTGGGGGCTCGTCGCCAGCCGCTTGGCGTCGTCGCCGGTGAGATAATAGATCGCCGTCTGGTTCTCGCGCAGGCCAGCGACGTATTGCGCCAGCGTCCGATCACCGGCCAGGTTCGTGGTGGTGACGAAGCGCGCGATCTTGAACAAGCCGTCGCGGCGCTCGGGGTCCTCGTACAGGCCTTCCTTGACGACCGAGCCGAAGTTCTCCCACACTTTCGCGAATTTCTCGGGCTCGGCCTCGGCGAGCTTACCGAGCTCCTGCACCACGCGGTTGGTCACGCCCTTGCGGATCGCCGCGAACACGTCGCTCTTCTGGATCAATTCGCGCGAGACATTGAGCGGCAGATCGGCGCTGTCGACCACGAGGCGCACGAACCGCAGCCAGCCGGGAAGGATGTCGGCGTCCTCGGTGATGAGGACGCGGCGCACATAGAGCTTGTTGCGCCCCTTGCGCTGCGGATCGAACAGGTCGAACGGCCGCGAGCCGGGCACGAAGGCGAGCACGGTATATTCGTGCCTCCCTTCCGCGCGCCAGTGCAGGGTCAGCGCCGGCTCGTCGAACTGGCCGGCGAGGCCGCGGTAGAATTCGGTATACTGCTCCTCGGTCACCTCAGACTTGGGCTTGGCCCAGATCGCCGCGCCGTCGCCGATGCGGCGCTTCTCGGCGCCGAGTTTCTCGATGAGATCGATCGGAACGGCGACCGCGCCGGAATGGTCGCGGATGATACGCTCCAAAGTTCGCGGCTGGAGAAATTCCGCCGAGGCCTCATTGAGGTGAAGCGTAACGCTGGAGCCGCGCTTCGGAGCGTTTTCAAGGGGCAATGGCGCAATGGTGAAGGCGCCCTTGCCGTCCGACGTCCAGCGCCAGGCCTCGTTCGTTCCAGCGCGACGCGTATCGACGGTGACGTCGTCCGCCACCATGAACGACGAATAGAAACCAATGCCGAATTGCCCGATGAGGGACGAGGCTTCCTTGCTTGCGTCTTCAGCCGCGAGCTTGTCCAGAAAGGCCTTGGTGCCGGAGCGGGCGATGGTGCCAAGCCCGCTGGTGAGGTCTTCGCGGGTCATGCCAATGCCGTTGTCCGAAAACGTCAGCGTCTTGGCGTCGGGATTGATCGTGATTTCGATGGCGAACGGCGCGCCGTCCTCGATGAGTTCAGGTTTGGCGATCGATTCGTAACGCAGCTTCTCGCAGGCGTCGGCAGCGTTGGAGACGAGCTCGCGGACGAAAATCTCCCGGTCGGAATAGACCGAATGGACCATGAGATGCAGCAGGCGCGAAACGTCGGCCTCGAAGCTCTGTGTCCGGGCGGCTTCGCTGGTCGGGGTCTGGGCGTCGGCGGTCAAAGGGCGAACCTCTCAAAGACTGTTGAAACATGGAAATGCCGGCCGAAACGACCGGGCGAACCGCATATCGGGGCGGGGATGCCTCGATGCAAGCCAAAATCAGGCGCTTTGCGCACGGAATCCTGCGGGCTGTGGTCCTTCAGGCCGCCATCTCCCGACCGCGCCGGTCAAAGTCGCCGGCAGGCGCGCGAGCCGCCGATCGAGGGCTTAGGCCCGAGGGATCGAGCCGCATGTCGCGATCAATGGGACGGTGAGCGACGGCACGCCAAAACCTCGGACATGAGCCGTCCCCGCCGGCAAAAAGTCGCGCCTGCACTCCTTGTTGCCCAAATGCAGTGACTTTTGCAGCAGCATGCCAGGCAACTTCTGAACAAAACGGGGAGGCCACGGGAAGGCCGGCTTCAGCGAAGAGCAAGCGTTAGCTGAACAGTGGCGCCGGCGGGATGGCAGGCCGAGAAGCCAAGGCCAGGATCTCGAAACCAGAACCGGCTTTGTAGGCGGATAATTGCGTGGAGTCGGAACTCAATAGCCCCGTAAATACGCACAAGTGACGTGATTGCCGTTGATCTGCGCCGCCGAGATGGCGCAAGGCCGCGAAGAGCCCATTGCGCTCTCTACTGAGGAAGGTTCTTCCTCCGAGTTTGATGGTTGGCCACGCAGATACCCACAAGAGTGGGTCCCGTTGGTCTGCGCCGCTGGAATAACGCAAGGCTGGGAAGAATTCGAAGCGCTCTCGACAAAGGGAAATTGTGTTGGCTCTGGGCTTGAGGGCAGGCTCTTTGCTGACGAGCGCACGACCTTTCTTCCAATCGGGTGAGCGCCACGCTGGCTGATCAATGTGGGCTTCCCTTGAGGTTGGGTCTCTGCATGCGACGGCCGCGGCGGCTGGTCGCGCGTGGTCGGCGTGATTGCTGCAGTCGGTCCGAATGAAGAAGTCATCGGCGTCGTTGACGAACTCGCGCTCGTTGGGGACCCGCCGGCCATAGAGTCCCAACCCACGGCGCCAGCCGACGGCGCGATCGGCAGGTTGCCCATGGCGGGCATGATGGCGGCGGTCGTTCCGAATGAAGATGTCGTCGGCGTTGTTGACGAGCTCGCGCTCGTTAAGGGCTTGCCGGCGATAAACTCCCAACCCGCGGCGCCTGCGACGACCAGCAACGCGAGCATGGCGAGAGAGCCGGCAAGCCGATGGTGGGTGGCCGACCGCGGCTTCAGCAGCTCGGCGGGCGGGCCGACCTCGACCAAATAGGCGCGCATCGGCTCGGCGATGTTCTTGAGCCGGACGGCGCCGAGATCTCTGACCTCCATCCCGAGCCGCCCCTTGACCTGTCGATAGGCGTCCTCTGAGAGACATATGGCCCTCGGCTTCGCGATCCCTTCCAGCCGCACGGCGATATTGACCGCGTCGCCCATGAGGTCGCCGTCGCTCTCCTCGACGACCTCCCCAACATGAATGCCAACGCGAAATTCGATGCGCCTTTCCGGAGGCACCCCGGCGTTGCGCTCGACGAGGCCGTTCTGCACTTCGATGGCGCAGCGCATCGCGTCGATCACGCTGCGGAATTCGACGATCGAGCCGTCGCCAGTGCCCTTGACGATGCGGCCATGGTGGGCCGCGACCGCGGGGTCGACAAGATCGCCCCGCAGCGCGCGTAGCCGCGCAAGCGTCCGCTCCTCGTCGAGGCCGGCGAGCCGGCTGAATCCAACGATATCCGTGACTAGGATCGCGGCGAGCTTGCGGATGCTCATCGCTGCCCTCCGACCTACAATACCAGCATACGCAAAACGGTCGTTCGCTTCAAGCGGTCGCTGGGCCCCGTGGGAGCGTCGCCGCTTAACTTGGCCAGAGGCTTAAGCCTCACGGCTCGCGAATAGTCGGCTTTTCGCCTCGAACTCGAGAAGCCAACCTCTGGACTGAGGAAAACATTTGGCGATACGAAATGGGGCTGCGGCCCGGGAAGACCTTCCGAGCCTCCATTGAAGGGGATGTGAAATAATGACCACCACGCCTTGCCGCCGCGACGTCCTGCGAATCGCGACCGCCGCCGCCGCCGGTTCCGCACTGGCGCTGACCGCGCTTCCGGCGGAAGCTTATCAGGGCAATATGGAACGCACGTTGTCGGCGCTCGAGGCGGCGCTACGGTCCTTGCAGGCGTCGACGCCGAACAAGGGCGGCCATCGCGAACGGGCCATCCATCTCATCGAACGCGCGATGGGAGAAGTGCAGGCGGGAATCAACTTCGCCTACCGGCACGGCGGCGGGGGCTATTGACGCCAAGCAGCGGCGGCGGCGCGATTTGAGCGGCGGGCGGAGCAATGCAGAGTCCGATCTATTCGCTGGCCGTCTTCGTCGCCATGTGCGCGAGCGCCTCGCTGGGCTTTTTCATTCATTCCCGGCTATCCGAGAAGCACCGCTCGGCTGATTCGATCGCCCTCGTGCAGCTCACCATCACGCTGCTCGTCACCTTCACCGCGATCGTGCTCGGTCTTCTGACGACCTCGGTCAAGGCAGGCTTCGACACGGCTTACACCGCCCGCGGCGAAGACGCCGCCCAACTCGCCCAGCTAGACCGCTGCCTGCGCGACTATGGCCCCGAGACGGCGCCCATGCGCAAGCTGTTGCGGGGCTACGCCGCCACGGTGATCGCCAGCACCTGGCCTGACGAGCCGCGCCCGGCCGGGGTCGACATTCCCGACGTGTCGAAGATGCCTTTGACCGGAGAATCGCAGACCTTGTCCGACGTGCTCAGCGAGATCGGGCGCGGAGTTCGCGAGCTCAAGCCCACGGACGCCTTCCACACAAACCAGATGGCGGCTTGCGGCGCGGAATACAGCGATCTCCTAAACGCCCGCTGGAAAGTGATCGAGGGCGCGCGCCCCTCGATCTCGCCGCCGTTCTACTGGGTGCTGGTGATCTGGCTGTCGATCCTGTTCGGCGCCTTCGGCCTGACGGCGCGGCCCAATGTCATGGTGGCCACGATCATCGTGTTGTCGGCCCTATCGATCACCAGCGCGGTCTTCGTCATCCTCGATATGGATGAGCCCTACGGCGGACTGTTCGGGGTGCCGAGCGCCTCGATGCGCAACGCGCTCGACGACATGATGCGCCCTGGCGGCTGAGGGCGGAACGCGCCCGCAGGAAACGGGTTGAATCTTGGGCGCTCGAGCGCATGTTGCGTTTACGACCCCACGAGAAGCGGCCATGAGCGAAACGGCGACCGCCTACCATGTCTTTGAGACGGCGATGGGCTTCTGCGCCATCGCCTGGAGCGATGCGGGGATCGCACGTTTCCAATTGCCGACGAAAAGCGCCGAGGCCGCCGACCGGTTGATGCGCCGCCGCGCGCCCGACGCGGAGCCGCAAGCGCCGTCCGACGAAGTTGCGGCGGTCGTGGCGGCGGCTAAACGATATTTTGATGGTGAGGAGATTGATTTCTCGCAAGTTCAGCTCGACCTCGCCGGCGAGGACGCGTTCTTCACCCGGATTTACGAGGCTCTGCGCCGGGTCGGTTGGGGCCGTACCACCACCTACGGCGCGTTGGCGAAGGAGGTCGGCGCGGGCCGTGAAGCGGCTCGTGATGTCGGCGAAGCGATGGCCAAAAATCCGGCGCCGCTGATCGTTCCCTGTCACCGGGTCTTGGCGGCCGGAGGCAAGATCGGCGGCTTCTCGGCGCCCGGCGGCGCGAAAACCAAGGCTCGCATGCTGGAAATGGAAGGCGTTCGCGTCGGGCCGCGGGAGGCCGCCCAACAATCTTTTAGTTTTTGAGCGGTCTGCCGTCGCGCTCGTTAAGCCACCTTGTTCGGCTGCGCGCAGCGCCTAAGTAGGGCGCGCGATCCGGTCCCGCTTGAACGCGGCCGCAATCCCGTAGGATGGAAAACCATGGCGATGTCCGTTTGGCGGGCCGCGGCCGCCGGCCTTGCGGCGCTGGCGGCCGTCCCGGCTGCGCAGGCCCAGGCCGCCGACCCGGACTTCATCTTCAGCAAATCGACGACGTTCAAGCTTTTGACGCCGAACGATAAATTGGCCGTCTATGGCGTCGACGACCCGGTGGTCGAGGGGGTCGCCTGTCACTTCACGGCGCCGGAAAAGGGCGGCATTTCGGGCGCGCTCGGCCTAGCCGAACAGACGTCGGATATCTCGCTCGCCTGCCGGCAATATGCTCCGATCAAATTCAAGGACAAGTTTTCGCAGGGCGATGTCGTCTTCAGCGAGCGGCGGTCGCTATTCTTCAAGAAGATGCAAATCGTCAGGGGCTGCGACGCCAAGCGCAATATCCTCGTCTACATGACCTATAGCGACAAGGTGATCGAAGGCTCGCCCAAGAACTCGACCTCGTCAGTTCCGATCGCCCCCTGGGGCGGGGGGGAAGTGCAGAAGTGCGGCGATTTTCTTCGCTAATCGCCCAACGCCTGGTCCAGATCCCGGATCAGATCGTCCGCCGTCTCGAGGCCGATCGACAGGCGCACGACATCATCGCCGGCCCCTGCCGCGGCGCGCTGCTCGTCGCTCAGCTGCCGGTGCGTGGTCGAAGCCGGATGCAGGATAAGGCTTCGCGTGTCGCCGATATTCGCCAGATGCGAGAACAGGCGCACGCTCTCCACCAGTTTCACCCCGGCCTCGAACCCGCCCTTGACGCCGAAGGTGAAAACGGCGCCCGCGCCCTTCGGCAGATATTTTTGCGCGAGCTTGTAATAGGCGCTGTCCTTCAGGCTGGCATAGGAGACCCAGGCGACTTTCGGATGCTGGCTCAGGAATTCCGCGACTTTCCGCGCGTTCTCGACATGCCGCTCCATCCTGACATGCAGGGTCTCGACGCCGGTGATGGTGAGGAACGCGTTCATCGGCGCGAGCGCGGGGCCGAAGTCACGCAAGGCGACCGCGCGCGCCTTCATCGTGAAGGCGAAATCGCCGAAATTTTCGAAGAATTTTAGGCCGTGATAGGCGGGCTCGGGCTCGGTCAGAGAGGGAAAGCGGTTCCCTTGCGACCAGTCAAACTTGCCCGATTCGACCACCACGCCGCCCAGCGAATTACCGTGGCCCGCGAGGAACTTGGTCGTCGAATGGACGACAATGTCGGCACCGTGCTCGAACGGCCGGCAGAGGTAGGGGGTCGCGAGCGTATTGTCGACGATCAGCGGCAAGCCCGCCTCGTGGGCGACCTTCGCCACGGCCTCGATGTCGACCACGACGCCGCCCGGATTGGCAAGGTTCTCGATGAAGATCGCCTTGCACCTGGGCGTCAGGCTTTTGCGAAAATTCTCAGGCTGGGTCGGATCGACGAAATGGCAGGTCCAGCCGAGCTTCTTGAACGAGAGACCGAACTGGGTGAGCGAGCCGCCATAAAGGTTGCGCGAGGCTAGGAATTCGTCGCCCGGCTCCATCAGGGTGAAAAACGTCAGGAACTGCGCGGCGTGTCCCGAAGACGCGGCAACCGCCGCCCGGCCGCCCTCGAGCGCCGCGATACGCTCCTCCAGCACCGATACGGTCGGGTTGGTCAGCCGCGAATAGATGTAGCCGAAATTGTGCAGGTTGAAGAGCGAAGCGGCGTGGTCGACGTCGTCGAACACATAGGCCGTGGTCTGGTAGATCGGGGTCGTGCGCGCGCCGGTCGTCGGATCGGGCGCGGCGCCGGCATGGATGGCGCGGGTTTCGAAGCCGTAGTCGAGATTGCGCGGCGGTGCCTGGCGGGCCTTGGTCCGGCGTTGCAACGGCGCAGTCGGCGGACGGTTCTGGATGATGCCGCTGTTGACGCCGCTCCACGACAATTCGCCGCCAAGCCGTCCGAACTCGATCTTCGGGCAGCGGTTCATTATCACTTCGACGCCCGCGGCCTCCGCCGTCTTCGCCGCCTCGTCATTGCGCACGCCAAGCTGCATCCACACGATCTTGGCTCCGATGGCGATCGCGTCCGCGACCACGCCGGGCGCATCCTCGGATCGGCGGAACACGTCGACCATGTCGATCTTGTCGGGGATGTCGCGCAGCGACGCATAGGCTTTCTCGCCGAGCAGGGTCTTGCCGGCGATGCCCGGATTGACCGGGATCACCCGGTAGCCTTTGCCCTGCAGGTATTTCATCACGAAATAGCTGGGGCGGTTCCAGTTCGCCGACGCGCCGACGAGCGCGATCGTGCGCACCCGCTCGAGAATCGCGCGGATCTTGGCGTCGGAATAGGCAATCGGTTCGAGGTCGGCCATAGCGCCCATCTGCATGAGAAGCGCCTACCTTAGCGCAAAAGCGCTCAAGGGTTCACCCGCGCCCGCCCTTCAAGGCCGAGGCTCCGGCGCCCGCTTCTCGAGCGGCAGGCCCGCGGCGGCCCAGCCGTCCGAGCCCTCAGGATACCAGGCGACATTCGCGTAACCTAACGCGAGCGCGCGCCTGGCCGCGTTCCACGACATCCAGCAATCTTTCAGGCAATAGAAGACGAGCGGACGCGTTTTGCCGCTCAAGGCCTTGTCGAGCCCGCGCCGGAAATAATCGAGCATGACGGGGGCGAGTTCGCCATAGCCGGTGTCGGGGAGCCAGATGCTGCCGGGAATATCGAAGCGCGGCTTGTCGCGAAAGACGACTTCCTTGGGCAGATTTTTCGGACGCGGCGCCTGCGGCAGGACGTCGATGAACGCGGCCCCGTCGGCGCGCCATAGCGCCGCCGCCTGTTCGGTTGAGAGCACACGGGCGCCCTTGAGGGTCGCGGGGGTCGGCGCGCGATAATCGCTCTGGCGGTAGGAATCGGGTTCGGGCGGCGCGTCGTCGGCCGCGGCCGCAAAGGCGGCGAGGAGCGTGATGCCGAGGGCGGCGGCCAGCGCCCCGCACAGCTTTGAACTTTTCACCTCTCCCGCGTCTCCCGGCTTGGCTTCTTTCTTCCGCAGTCGGCGCTCGTAGAAACGCGTCAGGCGGCCTGGAGGAACCTCGCCATTAGACCGCGATTTGCGGCCGAAGCAAATCGGCGCCGCCACGACACGCAAGCGCCGCAATTGCCCGGCGCCTGCGTGCTATGGTCGGTCAGCACATTTGGAACCGTGATATGCGTTGGTGGTTCGGCGCCCTCGTCGCCGCTCTCGTCTTTTCCTCGCAAGGCGCCTTCTGCGGCGAGCCGATCGCTCCTCTGCCCGTCCAGGAAGTCGCGGCGGGCGTCTTCGTCCACCAGGGCGAAATCGCCCTCATGACCGAACAGAACCTGGGCGACATCGCCAATATCGGCTTCGTCATCGGCGACAAGGGCGTGGCGGTCATCGACACCGGCGGCAGCGTGCCGGTCGGCGAGGGGCTGCTCGCCGCGATCCGGGCTCACACCACGAAGCCGGTCCTCTATGTCATCAATACCCACGAGCATCCCGATCACGTGTTCGGCAACGCCGCCTTCGAAGGGACCGGCGCGACCTTCGTCGGCCACCACAATCTGCCGCGCGCCTTGGCTATGCGCGGCCAGTTCTACCTCAAGGCGTTTCGCCGGATCATTGGCGACAAGCTCGTCGATCAGGTCAAGATCATTCCTCCGACCTTGACCGTGGCCGATCGCATGACGCTCGATCTCGGCGGACGGACGCTCGAATTGCAGGCCTGGCCGCCGGCGCACACCGATTGCGATCTGACCGTGCTGGATACGAAGACCAAGACGCTGTTCGCGGGCGACCTCGTCTTCATCAAGCACCTGCCGATCATCGACGGCTCCGTGAAAGGCTGGCTGGTCGACCTTCCGGCGCTGGCGAAGGTTCCCGCCGTCCGGGTCATTCCGGGCCATGGGCCTGTCGGGCTCCCCTGGCCCCAGGCGCTCGACAGCGAGCGGGCCTATTTCGAGCGCATCGCGCAGGACGTGAAACAGTCGATCGCCAAGGGGGAGCCGGTCGAAAAGGCCGAGACCTGGGCCGGACAATCACAGAAGGATGACTGGCGCTTGTTCGACGACTATAATCGGCGCAATGTGACGGCGGCCTATTCGGAATACGAGTGGGACCAGTAGGGCGCCCAACGCTCGGGATGGAGGCGCTTCGATGGCGCGAATGATCAGCAGACGGCACACTCTCATGAGCCTCGCGCTTCTGGGCGCGACGGGACGAGCTTTCGCGCAAGCCGAGCAGGACCCGGATCCGTGGCCCGACCTCAAGCACATGTTTTTCAACGACGCGCCGATCGAGGAGGACAAGAGCCTCGTCAGGTTCGAGGCGCCGCCGCGCGCCGAGGATGCGGCGCTCGTGCCGGTGTCGTTCTGGGCGACGCTGCCGCCGGACGACACCCGCCACGCCGTCAAGCTGACGCTCGTCATCGATCAGAATCCCGTGCCGCTGGCCGCCGCCTTCACCCTCGGCGCGAAGGCGGCCGACACGCGCATCTCGACCCGCGTCAGGGTCAATTCCTACACCAACGCGCGCGTCGTCGCGGAGCTCAGCGACGGCTCGCTGCATATGGCGACCCGCTACATCAAGGCCTCAGGCGGGTGCTCGGCGCCGATGGTGAAAAGCATGGACGAGGAGATGGCCGCCCTTGGCCAGATGAAGTTCCGCATCCTCCCAGCCACGCCCGAGGCGCCCAACGAAGCGCTGCTCATGATCCGCCACCCCAACAATTCCGGGCTCCAGATGGATCAGGTGACGCGGCTCTACACGCCCGCTCGCTATATCGAGAAGCTCGCGGTCTATCAGGGACCCGATCTGGTGTTCTCGATGGCGGCCGGCATCTCGATCTCGGAGGATCCGAACTTCCGCTTCACCTACAAGCCAAACGGGGCGAAGATGTTTCGCGTCGAGGCGGAGGATACGGCCGGCAAGAAATTTTCGGGCGCATGGCCCGCGACCCGCGACGGCGCGTGACGCCTCGCGTCATAAGCGATACGAAAACGAAAAACGCCGCTCGTCGAAGAGCGGCGTTTGGCTCGGACAGGCGTTACGCCGCGAACGGCGCGCTCTTGCGCGATCCGCGATAACCCGCGACGCCAAGGCCGGCGAAGCCGATCAGCATCATCGCCCAGGTGGCGGACTCCGGAACCGCTGAGGGCTGAAAGCCGCTCAAGTCCGAAGTCTGAGAGTCGATGACCGCGAGCGTGCCGGGGACGAAGCGCGTGGCGTTGGTGTTGATGAAGAGAAGAGCCGAGGTGTCCCCGACAAGCAAGCCGCCGGTCTCGGCCCAGCTAAAGCCGATCGTGTGGCCGGGCGTGTCGCGGTCGACCAGGTCCGGCGCGTCGGCGCCGCCATTGTCCCCGACATCCGTCATGAAGCCCGCGAAATTGCCGGCGGTGACTCGCCCGATCGCGTCGTTCGAGCTCGAGGTGTTGGCGACCTGAATGACCCAGGTGAGGTCGCCGGAGCCGAAGGTGTTGGCTGTATCTTGATAGACCCATTCGTCGATCGCGCCCGAGAAGGCGCTGTTGCTGAACGAGACAGACCCGGTGTCGGCGACCAGCGTCGAGCCGACCCCCAAGCTCAAAAGATCGGGCGAACCGGATGCGCCCGGACTGAGAACGATCGCGTGCGCCCCAGGCGCGGCGGCGACCATGGCGAACGCCGCGGAGGCGGCCAGAAGAACCCTCTTCTTCATGCTGAACTCCTATCAATTGGCCTTGATGCGAGCGTACGCGACGCCCGCGCATCGAGGCGTGCCATTGCGTTGAGGAAATAACCGCGTAAGTCCAGGAGCCCCCCGAGCAGGAACTCGAGGGAATTAGCCGGTGTTAGCACTCGCTGAACACAAGCAGCTTGTTGGTCGTTTGTGGCGGTTTTACTACCGCCGGGCAGCATTCTCTGGGCGAACGGTGGCAGTTCTCGGACGAAAGGGGCCGAAGCCATGCTTTCGCCTTGTCCGGCGGTCCTGTCGCCGCTGCGCCGCTAGCGCGCGGACAGGCTCTGACAGGAAGCGTTCGCGCGAGACGGGCGGAGGCGGCTCCTCCTCAAGCGTTGGCGCGGCCGCGCGTTCGGCCACCATCATGCGCAGGATATCGAATCCAGCGCTAAAGTTCGCCTCGATCGTCGGCCTCACGCGCTCGAGGACGGCGGCGACACTCACTTTGAGTTCCGCATTGCCAAGCCGAAGCCGAAGGATCTCTCCTTCACCTGCTTTCCTCGGCGGTGATTCGTGGACGTCCGGGACGAGCCCGGCGGTGACGGACAGAAGTCGGGGGCGAAGCCCGTCAGGGGCGACCGACGCCAACGCGCAACGTTGAAATCAATTGACGAAAATCAGAATTCCATGCTACAAGTTTTACTGATTACCAGAATCAAGCCGCTGCAAGGCGCTGAAGCTCGGGAAAGAGAGGGTGAACATAGTTTGAGACGTTTCGCACAACGGTTGAGACGGCGCCGGATTTTTCTTATTTCTTCGCCCGCAACCCACTGAAAAGGCTCGATTCAGAAAAATAAACGCTAGTAAACGCTAGCTATTTTACTAGCACTTACTAACGCTTACTCCCGTTTAGTTGCATGAATCTCGCGTACGGGTTGCGTGTCGCCCCTCTCGGGTCCGGCGCGGATCGGCAGGCGCCAGGTTCACTCCACCGCCGCCCCAACCATCTTGCCGCGCGCCGCGACATAGAGCCCGCTGCCGACGATGATTGCATTGCCTATCAGGATCGGCGGGGTCGGCGCGTCGCGCCAGACGAACCAGCCCATGAGCGCCGCCCACAGGATCGCCGAATATTGTAGCGGCGCCAGCACCGCGGCGCGCGCCAGCGCCAGCGCCTGGACGATGCAGACGAAGCAGAGCATCGACACTGCGCCGACCAGCGCCATGAGGCCGAGATCGAAAAGGCCAGGCGTCGTCCATGCCCAGGGAACGGTCGCCGCGCCGATGAGCCCGCCGCCGACGAACTGCCACAACACCAGCGGCGCCCAATGAATGTCCCTCAGCTTGCGAGTGATCGTCTGGCTGATCGCGAACATGACCGCGCCGAACAGAGCGAGCGGCGCCGCCCAGGTGAACATCTGCGGCGAGGGCCTCAACGCAATGACGACGCCAACGAAGCCGATGAGGACCGCGATCCAGCGGAAGCGCTCGACCTTCTCGCCGAGCAGGGGCGCCGAGAGCGCGGTGACGATGAGCGGGGTCGCCATATAGAAGGTCATCACGTCGGCGAGCGGCAGGAAGCGGGTGGCGTAGTAGAACGCGAAGGTGTCAATCGCGGCGACCAGAATCCGCAAGCCCTGGAGGGGCGCCCTGCGCCGGTCGACGACATCGACGCGCAGCGACAGGATCATCGGCGCGAGCACGATGAAGGCGCCGATCGAGCGCAGCATCACCAGCTGGCCGACGCCGTAATCCTTGACCAGCCATTTGCCGAGCGCGTCGTTGATCGCGAACAGGCCGACGCCCAGAAG
The DNA here is from genome assembly GCA_036489975.1 of Roseiarcus sp. Classification (GTDB taxonomy): domain Bacteria; phylum Pseudomonadota; class Alphaproteobacteria; order Rhizobiales; family Beijerinckiaceae; genus Roseiarcus. The sequence goes on along the minus strand of DASXES010000075.1, from coordinate 109,579 downwards.
ATAGAGGCCAACGCCAAGGCCCGCGGGTCCGGAGCGAGGGGTCGGCATGTCATCCCGGGGATTTCAGCGCTCGCCCCGACGCGAGCCGGCGCCGCGAACTAACCTGAGGCGATTGAGCCTCGATGGCCTTGGCAGCCCGAAGGTTTCAAGGCCCGCCTTGGCGGGCCTCGAAGGTCAGCGCGAATAGAACTCGATGACCAGGTTCGGCTCCATATGCGTCGGATAGGGCACTTCGGATAAGCCCGGAATGCGCGTCATCTTGGCCGTGCCCTTGGCGTGATCGACGTCGACATAGTCGGGCACGTCCCGCTCGGCGAGCGAGATAGCCTCGAGCACGAGGGGCAACTCCCGAGAGGATTCCTTGATCTCGACGAGATCGCCGACCCTGACCTGATAGGAGGGAATGTTGACCCGCCGGCCGTTGACCCTGATGTGGCCATGGTTGACGAACTGGCGCGCCGCGAACACGGTCGGCACGAATTTGGCGCGGTAGATGAGGGCGTCGAGCCGGCGCTCGAGCAGGCCGATCAGGTTGGCGCTCGAGTCGCCCTTGAGGCGGAGCGCCTCGACGTAATAAGAGTGGAACTGGCGCTCCGAAATGTTGCCGTAATAGCCCTTGACCTTCTGCTTGGCCTTGAGCTGGGTGCCAAAGTCGGTCGCCTTGCCCTTGCGCCGCTGGCCATGCTGGCCCGGCCCGTATTCACGCTTGTTGAAGGGGCTGCGGGGCCGGCCCCAGATGTTCTCGCCCATCCGGCGATCGATCTTGTATTTCGCTTCCGCGCGCTTCGTCATCGCGATTCCTCTTCAGTTCGGGTTCAACGAGGAACGCGCCCTCCTGTGCGCTTGAAAAAGCGCCGACAGGCCTCGGAGCCGAGCAAGGCTTTAAGGCCGCGGGTGCGTCAAAAAACAAACGCGCTCGTTTTGAGCGCGCCTGAAGGCCGGGTTGGTAAAGCAGCCGGCCGCGGCTGTCAAACTCCTCTCTTTGGCCCGGTCCTGGCCGAGGACCGAAGACCGCTCCCGGCCGTTGCCGGAGAGCCGCACTTCGTGCGGCGCAGCATACAAGACATGTCGTATTCGCATGACATAAACAGGATATTGCGCACAGATCGTTAATTTTATTGCACTTGGATGCTCATTCTGGCCTCCATCACCTTTTCGTGACATTGTTGACATGCAGTTTTGTCATTGTCCCTCGCGCTGCACCATTGACTTTTGCAGTGCAGCATTCTACATACCCATTCGTCTGGGAAATGGGAGCGACTCGTCCGGCCAGCCTTGTCGAGGCCGGGATCAGGAGGGCGGTTAACAACGGAGACCGCTATGAAGAACTTTTCCTTTACGCGCTTCCTGCGCACCCGCCGCGTCTATTGGCACGTTCTGCAGGAGCTTTCGGCTTACACCGATCGCGAACTGCACGACATCGGCATTGACCGGGCCGATATCCACCAGATCGCCCGCCTGGCTTCGCAAGAGAACGTGTGATCTCAAATGGCGGCGCCGCTCATGGCGCCGCCATCGCCTTATTTCCGGTTGTAGACGTCGTCGATGCGGACAATGTCGTCCTCGCCGAAATAGCTTCCGGTCTGAACCTCGATCAGCTCAACATCGATCTTGCCGGGGTTGGCGAGACGATGGGTCGCGCCGATGGGCAAATAGATCGACTCATTCTCGTGTACGAGCGTCACCTTGTCGTTGAGGGTGACCTCCGCCGCGCCGCGCACGACGACCCAGTGCTCTGCCCGGTGATGATGCTTCTGCAGGGACAGGCGTCCCCCCGGGCGCACGACGATGCGCTTGACCTGGTAGCGCGAACCCTGGTCGATGCTCTGATAGTAGCCCCAGGGCCGGTAGATGCGCCGATGCTCGGTCGCTTCGCGCTTGCCTTCGGCCTTCAGGCGCTCGACGAGCCTCTTGACCTTGTCGGTCTGGGACCGGTCGGCGACCAGGACCGCGTCGCCGGTGGCGACGACGACCACGTTGTTGAGCCCGATGACCGTGATCAACTGCTCCTCGGAACGCACCAGCACGTTCGAAGAATCGATGGCGACCGCCCGTCCGCGCAGGCTGTTGCCGCTAGCGTCGCGCGAGCTCAAGCGCCAGACCGCCGACCACTCCCCGACGTCCGACCAGCCGACGTCCGCCGTCAGCACCACGGCCCGTGAGGTTCGCTCCATCACCGCATAGTCGATCGAGGTCTTGGGCGCCTGGGCGAAGGAATCGTGATCGAGAACCACGAAGCCGAGATCGTTTTTCGCGCGCGACACCGCGGCCACGGTCGCGGCGGCTATCTCCGGCTCGAAACGTTCAAGCTCCTCCAGCATGACAGCGGCGCGGAACACGAAATTGCCCGAGTTCCACAGGTAGCCTTCCTCAATGAAGGCGCCGGCGCGGGCTTCGTCAGGCTTTTCGACGAATCGCTCGATCCGCCGTACTTTTGAACCGATCGCCAGCGGCTCGCCGGGATGGATGTACCCGTAGCCGGTCGCCGGATGGTCGGGAGTGACGCCGAAGGTGACGATTTCGCCGGCCTCCGCGACCGTGCAGGCTTCGGCGCAAAGGCTGGCGAACCGCTTTCCGTCCTCGAAGGCATGGTCGGCCGCGAGCACGGCGACCACCGTCTTCGGATCGCGCGCCGCCACCCAGGCGGCGGCGGCTCCTACGGCGGCGGCGCTATCGCGGCGATCCGGCTCAAGCAGGATCACCGCCTCGGCGCCAATCTCCTTCAATTGCTCGGCGACGCGAAAGCGATACTCGAAATTGGTGATGATAACCGCGGGATCGAACACCGCAGGGTCGCCGACCAGGCTGACAATCGACTGAAAGGTCGAACGCTCGCCGATCAGGGGAATGAATTGCTTGGGTAAGCTTTCTCGCGATTCGGGCCACATGCGGGTTCCCGACCCGCCGCACATGATCACCGGCGTAATTTTAGACACGCATGTCCCCCGGGTTGACCCGCGACATTCGCAGTCGCCAGCCGTGGGCCGTTTCTCTGCGATAGGCGCTTCCTCTGCAATTACGGTCGCGCCAAGTCAATACCTGTCCATCGTCCCGCTCACACCTTGCGCGGCGCTCGCCACGCGCGGCTCAACGCGGCGACGGAGGCCGCGCACACGGCTGTCGCCGCCAGCGCGATTGCAAAGGCGGCGAACGCGGCCGGGAGCGACACCGTTTGCGCGATCGCGCCGGTCGCAAGCGGCGCGGGCAGGCGGCTCAACGCACTGAACAGAGAAGCGGAGGCCAGTCCGACGGCAGGCCCGGCCGCCGACTGGCGTGCGGCCAGCGCAAAGCCGCACGGGACGATAGGGCCGGTGCCGACCCCGATCAAGGCGAAACCTAGAACGCTCGCGGCGAAACCGGCCTGCAGGCTGACCAGAGCAAAACCGGCCGCCGCGATCGCGAACGAGACGATGATGATGCGAAGGTCGCTGACGCGAAGGCGAATTGCGTCGGCGTTGAAGCGCAGTGCAGCCTGGCATGCGGAAAAGAACGCCGCGCCGAGGCCGGAAATCGCTGCGAGCTTCGGCGCTTCGTCGCGCAACAGCAGCGTCGACCACACCGACGCCGCGAGTTCCGCCGCAATTGAGACGCCGACCACGACGCCGAGCCCGACCAGGGCCGGCGCGAAGGACAATCCGCTTCGCCCCACCCCGCCAACCGCGGCCGGAGCGGGACGATTTGTCCCGGCCGCTCGATGGTAGGCGACGCCGGCGCCAGCAAGCGCGAGCGCAGCGAGAACGCCCGCGACCCAAGGGGCGGGGCCCGCGGCGATCAGACTGCCCAGGATCGCCCCGAGCGCCATGCCGGTCGATGCGGCGGCGTGCAGGCGCGCCAGGATCGGGCGGCCGAGCCCGCGCTCGATCCGGGCGCCCTCTGCGTTCATCAGGACGTCGACCACACCGCCGAGGAACCCCGCGGCGATCAGTGCGACGGCCACCCAGGCCTCGCTCGCGGCGTCGAGCAGCGCGCACAAGGTCGCGCCGAACACGACCGCCGAGACGGAAAGCGCCTGCTCGACGCCGAAGCGATGCGCGACCGCCCCGCCCGCCGACATGGCGATAAGATAGGCGCCCGTATAGACGGTCAACAGAACGCCAAACGTCGAAGAATCGACGCCCGAGCGGATCAGAATCGCGCCCGACGCGCCGCCCCAAAGGCCGACCCCGATCCCGAACGCGAAGAACACCGCGGCGACCGACGCATGGAGAGCGGCGCTCAGGCGCGAGTCGCCGAGCGCCGTGACGGCGTTCAAAAGTCGGTCGGCGCGCCGCCCTCCGCCTTGCGGCGGGCGACGAAGGCCGCGAGCGCCTCGAAGCGTTCAGCCTCGAGCGGAGGGGGGACGAAATCGCGCAAGCGATCGGCGACGATACGTTCGGCCGTGTCGAGGGCGGTCGGGGAACCGGCTTCACGCCATGTCTCGTAGTTGCGCCAGTCGGAGATGATCGGCGAGAAAAAGGCGGTGCGATAACGCGACTGCGTGTGCTCGGCGCCAAAGAAATGGCCGCCCGGGCCGACCTCGCGCATCGCCTCGAGCGCCAGTTCCGCCTCGTCGACCCGCAGCGGCCGCAGGAATTCGGCGACCATCGCCAGGAGATCGGCGTCGAGCGCCATCTTCTCGAACGAGGCTTGCAACCCGCCCTCCATCCAGCCCGCGCCGTGCATGAGAAAGTTGACCCCGCCCATGATCGCGCCCCAGAGCGAGAACACGCTCTCGTAGGCCGATTGCGCATCGAGCGAATTGGCGGCGTTGGCGTTCGAGGAGCGATAGGGCAGCCCAAGGCGGCGCGCCAGCTGCCCGCCGACGACCGCCGTCTTCATATATTCCGGCGTGCCGAAGGCGGGCGCGCCCGACTTCATGTCCACGTTCGAGGTGAAGCCGCCATAGACGAACGGCGCGCCCGGCCGCGCAACCTGGGTCATGACAAGGCCCGCGAGCGCCTCGGCGTGCTGCTGGGCGAGCGCGCCGGCGAGCGTGAACGGCGCCATCGCGCCCGCGAGCGTGAACGGCGTCATCACCACCACCTGGTTGCGGCGCGCCATCTGGATGACGCCCTCCAGCATCGGCGTGTCGAGCCTCAATGGCGACGACGAGTTGATCACCGTGAACAGGGAAGGCTGCCGCTCCAGCGTCTCCTCGTCGAGTCCACGCGCGATCCTGACCATCTCGATCGCGTCGAGAACGCGCTCACGCCCGAGGCTGTAGGCGTGGATCGGCTTGTCGGAAAGGGTCAGCATGTCGAACAGCGCGTCGAGATGGCGCACGGATGCATGAATGTCGACCGGCTCGACCGGATAGCCGCCCCAGAAGTGAATCGAATCGAAACTCTGCCCCAGGCGGATGAAATTCTGGTAGTCGCGGTGATTGCCGGGCCGCCGCCCGCCGGCGCGATCGTACGAATTGGGAGCGCTCGCGACCGAGCCGAAGGCGATATGGCGCCCGCCAATCGAGAGGTCGCGCGCCGGATTGCGCGCATGCAGCTTGAACGCCTTCGGCGCAAGGCCAATGTGCGCTTCGACGAGATCGGGGTCGAAGCGAACGCGGCGCGAGGATGAATCGACGTCGGCGCCAACGTCCTTGAGCATCGCCCGCGCTTCGTCGTGCAGAAAGTCGACGCCGATCTCCTTGAGGACCCTGAGTGCGGCCTGATGGATCGATTCGAGTTCGTCGCGGGAGATCAGGTCGAGCGGCGCGAAGGGCGCCTGCGGCTGGCCCTGGGGCTGAGCGGCGCCGAAACCTCCCCCGCGCTCGGCCGCACGCCGGCGGCGGCGCCCCGTCTCTTGAGGCGGCGGGTCCATTGTCATGGTGTTCCCTGGATTCCTCTCGGCCCGCGGCGCCGACGCGATTCGTCGCCCGACCTGTTCTAGCGGAGCGACCCAAACCATGCGCGCGCCAAAATGGAATTATGGCATGCCAATTCGCGCCGGAACGGGCTCGGCCGCTATTTCGCCGCGCGGAGCTTCGGCGGCTCGACGGCGACGGGTTCCGCCTCGGGCGGCGGAGCCGGCGCGCCACCGGAAAACCGTGCGATCAGCCAGGAGCGGAACAACGCCACCGCCTCGTTGCTCAAATCCTCGGGATGGGTCGTCAGATAATAGCCGTAGCCTTCGTCAAGCCAGAGATCGAAGGGGCGCACCAGCCGTCCGGCCTTGATTTCCTCGTGGAACAGCAGCGGGTCAAGCAGCGCGAGCCCATCGCCCATCATCGCATACTGGGCGGCAAGTTGCTGGGTATCGAACACGAGGCCCCGATCGACCGCGATATCGGGGCGCCCGATCGAGCGCACGAACATTTCCCAAAAAAAGTGCCGCTGCCGGCCATCGATCTTGAGGTGCAGGAGGTCGCTGGCGGCGATCAGCCGAGCCGGATCGCTGGCGTCGATCCCCTCGAGCAGCTTCGGACTACAGAGAAGCGTCGAGCGCACCATCCATAAGAGATCGTGGATCGCGTCGGTGACGCGGGGCTCGGAATAGACGATGGCGATGTCGATGTCGCCGTCCACCTCCGGTCCGGTCGTCGGCTTGGAGACGATTTCGAGTGAGATGCCGGCATTCTCGGAGCGGAAATCGCGCAAGATTGGAATGGCCAGCCGATGAGCGAACGAGGTCGGAAGCGCGACCTTGAGCACCCGCTTCGGGCGACCCTTCTCCTTGATCACTTCGCCAAGCGCCTGATCGATGCGGTCGAAGGATTTCGAAACGACCGGCAAAATATGCCGCCCCGCCTCGGTCAGGACCAGCTGTTGCGGGCGCCGCTCGAACAGCGAGACGCCGAGAAAATTCTCGAGCACGATCACGTGACGGCTGACCGCGCTCTGCGCGACCGTCAGGCTGTTGGCGGCGGCGGTGAAGCTGAGATGTTGTCCGGCCGCTTCAAACGCTCGGAGCGCGTTGAGCGGCAGCCACTTGCGATCCATTCCTCCTCCGCGCGCGGCGCATTTGTTTCACCGGTGTTGCGAGCGCGTCAATATCAAGTTCATAGCCCATACCGAACGGATCGGACAATGCGATCGGCAAAGGGATTCTCTTTCAACTAGCCCTTGTGTCGCAGGGACTGCGGACATGGTCAAAAACATTGCTCCTAGGGAATCTCGCGCCGTCGACCCGACCCTGGAAATAAGGCTGGCTTTGACGACAAGCGCCGAGCTGTGCAAGAGCAGCCGTCCTAGCAGACGCAAGCTCCGGCTATGGTGCTCGTGGGTTCTATGGCGCTCGTGGGTTCCGAACGATATTTTCCTAATCGAAGAAGATATTTCAAATGTCGTATTTTTATCACGCTCACACAAATTCAAATCTCTGCCAACACGAAAACGCGAACCGGGAAGATGTTCATGTTATGTTCTGTATATAACGGGTTCGCAACGAATCTCGCCCAGAAAGCCGTGACAGAGGGAACGGAGCCGATGGACGCTGAGACATTTGTTCTAGCTTTGCTGAACACTCTCCCTGAAAAGGAGATTCGCGGCCGGAAGAGACTTCAGAAGCTAGTATTTATAACGAAGGCGATAGGTGCGCCTGTATCAGCTAAATTCTTCCTCCATGATTTCGGGCCTTTCAGTGCTGAGATTGCGTCTGCGACCGAAATGTTGACGTTTGTCGGGGAAATCGATGAGAGCGACGTGCAACTAGGTGCCACCAAGAAATTTGTAAAAGTATACAAGTTAAATAGAGACGCCGAGGTTCACCAACACCTATCTATTGGTGTTAGCAAGGCATTAAAAGACTTGCAGCGGTACGCTACTGTGGAGCTCGAAATAGCGTCAACAATTCTATACTATCACCAAGAGAAAGGGTTGCCTTGGCCAAGCGCGATCGAGGCAACTAAAGAACTTAAGCCCTCCAAGTCCGTGCCTCAAGTAGTTTTGAAGGCCAAAGAAGCGCTAGCTATGGTTGGATTATATGAAGGAAGAGGAACGGATCAGGTGCCCAGTCCATGACTTGATCGGCTTCAAACGAGGGAGGAAAGAGGATGTTCTACTCTGGGACCTAATTCAAACCAGACCAATGCAGAGGCTGCGCCGGATCAAACAGCTCGGCTTTTCTGAATTCGTATATCCCAGCGCGACGCATACACGTTTTTCACATGTTGTGGGTGCCTTGCAAATGGCACGGCGCATGCTGCAGGTACTTCAACGCAATCAATCGCTCGGAGACTCTGAAGACACGAAACTAGATATTACAGCAACGCTTGCCGCTGCGCTCCTCCACGACATCGGTCATGGTCCTTATTCTCACGTCTTCGAGGAAATTTCGGAACACTTCCAGATTACAGATAGTCATGAAGATTACACAAAAGCCCTAATTGAGAGCGAAGAGATAGCCGGCATCTTGCGCAATTACGGAGTCTTTGAAAGAATCAAGCGGTTCTTCGACAAAGAACCAGGATATAGCGTATTCAACGCAGTGATCTCTAGCCAGATGGATTGCGATAGGCTAGACTTTCTTTGCCGCGATCGCTACCATACGGGAATCAGATCGGCAACGATTGACTTAGAATGGTTATTCGACAGCCTAGTCATAGATAAGGTTGAAAAAGACGATCGCGGAGAGGTTAAGGAGTATTCTTTTGTTTTCAAAGAGAAAGGCCTGGTCGTTGTAGAAGAATTTGTCCTAGCCTATATTTCAATGTATCGCAACGTTTATTTTCACAAGGCTACTCGCGCTGTACAACATCTCGTTAGGGATATGTTAATAGACTTGGTTGACCATCACAGTGATGAAAGCCAAGTCAAAGACTTACCAATTGTTCAATACTTTTTGAAAAAAATCGACCCGATCAACGATAAATTGAATTTATACCTTGAGCTTGATGATTTGTCTATAATAGAATTAATGAAAATCTCTGCCCGCAATCATTGGGGCTTGGCTTCTGATTTAGCAAGGCGGTTCTTTGCTCGGGATTTATACAAATGCTTTGAACTTCAGAACACTGAGGGCGGAAATGTTCCGCGTAGAAAACTGGAGAGGTTTCGCGGTGCGCTGAGAGAAAATGGCATTTACTTTGTTGAAGATATATTGGCACACAGAAGCTACAAACAGTACGCCGTAACTGACGCAAATTTCTTGAAAAATATATTGGTCTCTAAAGACCACGAAATTGAACCCCTTGGAAGTATCAGTGACATCCTGAAAGTTCCTCCCAAAAGAATAGCAAGAATATACTTTCGAACGTCAGCCGACAGGGATGCGGCTATCGCGCTCTACGTTACCTGCTAATTTACTGTCACGTAACCTTCCATCGGGTCAACGTCAAATCTCTTCCTTCTCTCGCACATCCGCGCTAAGTAAGGGCCTCCTTCCCTACAACCCGAAGACCATGACTGACCCGAACCCCGTCGCGCGCCGACGCACCTTCGCGATCATCTCGCACCCCGACGCCGGCAAGACGACGCTGACTGAAAAGCTGCTGTTGTTTGGCGGCGCCATTCAGCTCGCCGGTGAAGTGCGCGCCAAGGCCAATCGTCGCCAGACCCGCTCCGACTGGATGGGCATCGAGCGCGACCGGGGCATTTCCGTCGTCACCTCGGTGATGACGTTTGAATACGGCGATTGCGTTTTCAACCTTCTGGATACCCCGGGCCACGAGGACTTTTCCGAGGACACCTACCGCACACTTACCGCCGTCGATTCGGCCGTGATGGTCATCGACGCGGCCAAGGGTATCGAGGCGCGCACGCGAAAACTATTCGAGGTCTGTCGCCTGCGCGACATCCCGATCGTCACCTTCATCAACAAGATGGATCGCGAAACCCGCGATCCGTTCGATCTCCTCGATGAGATCGAGAAGACCCTCGCGCTCGATTCGGCGCCCCTCACCTGGACGATCGGCCGCGGTCGCTCGCTCGCCGGCGCTTATGACATCCGGCGCAGTCGCCTCACCCCGCTCGGCAAGGACGCGGCGACGTTCGCCGTCAACGGCCCCGACGATCCGCGTGTCGCGGAGCTTCTGCCTGAGCACGAGCGCGCCACGGCGATCGAAGAGCTCAACCTCGCGGTCGAAGGCCTGAAGCCGTTCGACAAGAAGGCCTTCCTCGAAGGTCATATGACCCCTGTCCTGTGGGGCAGCGCGCTCAAGGATTTCGGCGTCAAAGACCTCATCGACGCTTTGGCCGAATTCGCGCCGAGCCCGCGTGCGCAGGAAGCGGCCAGCCGCACAGTGAAGGCGGACGAACCGAAGATGACCGGCTTCGTGTTCAAGATCCAGGCGAACATGGATCCGAACCATCGCGACCGCATCGCCTTCATGCGCGTCTGCTCCGGCAAGCTTCAGCGCGGCATGCGGGCGAAGCTCGTGCGAACGGGCAAGCCGGTCACATTGTCAGCGCCGCAGTTCTTCTTCGCCCAGGACCGATCGCTGGCGGAAGAAGCGTTTGCCGGAGACGTCGTCGGCATTCCCAATCACGGACTGTTGCGTATCGGCGACACCCTCTCCGAGGGCGAGGAGATTGTCTTTCGCGGCGTGCCGAGCTTCGCGCCGGAGATCCTGCGCCGAGTGAAACTCGCCGACGCTATGAAAGCCAAGAAGCTGCGCGAGGCGCTGCAGCAGATGGCGGAGGAGGGCGTGGTGCAGGTGTTCCTGCCGAATGACGGCGCGGCGGCGATCGTCGGCGTCGTTGGAGCCCTGCAGCTCGACGTGCTGACGGAGCGGCTGAACGCCGAATACGGCCTGCCGGTGACCTTCGAGCCCTCCCGCTTCGAGATCTGCCGCTGGGTCTCGTCTCCCGACAAGGGGGAGGTCGAGAAGTTCCTCGACGCCTATCCGTCCTCGGTCGCCTCCGATCTCGACGGAGCGCCGGTGTTCATGGCGTCGAGCGCCTTCAACCTGCGCTATGAACAGGAGCGCTGGCCGAAGATCGCCTTCACCGACGTGAAGGATTACCAGAAGGCGGCCTAGGGGCCGGTTGCGCGCAAGCCCTCGCCCATGTTGACTGAAGGCCAAGCGCGCGCCCTCCAATCCCGGCGGGCTGGATATGGAGCGGACATGGACGCCGTTTTGGATTTCGGTTCGATCTTCGGCGGGCTGGCGACGGGGGGCGAGCGTGAGCATCACGCCGTCGTCGGCGGGGTCGATGTGCGCCTGGTCCGTCTTCCGGGCGGCGGCGTGGGGCGCTGGGACAGCCACGACGACACGACCGAGACGGTCATCGTGTGGAGCGGCGTCTTTGACGTCGCGTTTCGCGATCACACGGTCTCGCTCACCGCTGGCCAGTGCTGCGTCGTCCCGCTCGGCGCAGAACATTGCGGGACGTCCGCCGCCGGCGCCGAGGTGATCCTCATGAAGGCCGCGCCTGCCGCCCGGTGAGAACGCGAGCCAATTGCCCGCCGATCGTGGAGGAAAGATTTCTGTGGAGGAAACCGGACGGGAGGTCTGGCGCTTCGCCCCGGCGGCGTTTATCGCCACGGAGCCTTCAAGGCGCAACTGCGCTTGAGCTGGGGAGGAAGAGAATGAGGTTCATAGCATCGTTTTGTGCAATAGCGCTAATGGGCGCAGGCACGGCCCAGGCTCAGGTCGAGCTGAACACCTACGCGGATTCCAAGGGCGATCTCGACGTTCAGAAGCTGACCTGCGGCCAACTCGCCAACACCTTCCAGGAAGACGCCGACTTCATGACCGTCTGGTACAGCGGCTGGTACAACGGCCTCGCTGGCTACAGCAAATTGAAGGTCGACCGCGCCAAGGAGCTCGAGCATCGGGTCATCGTCTATTGCAAGGCCAATCCGAAGACCAAGGTCATCACCGCGATGGACATCCAGTTCAAGAAGCTGCGCAAGGAACTCGGCATCAAGGTCAACGACGAGAAATAGGCTGGCTTCGCGCGCCGGCTGCTCTGCGGAGAGGCTGAGGCGCGCTTCATCGAGAGAGAGAAAACAATGGTCGCCTCAAGCACAAGGCTGTCGGCAAGGCTTGGTCGGGTCGATTTGCGGGTCGCTGTGGCCGCGGCGGGGGCGCTGATTGCGTCCGTTTCGGCGTCGCAGGCCCAGGTCGAATTGAAGACCTACATGGACGACAAAGGCTATCTCAACGTGAAGGCGCTGACCTGCGCCCAGCTCGCCAACACCTTCCAGGAGGACGCCGACTTCCTCGGCGCCTGGTACAGCGGCTGGTGGAACGGCCATCTGAAGCGCCACACGGTCAACATCCCGCGCGCTAAGCAGGGCATCCACGAGGTCATCGTCTATTGCAAGGCCCATCCTGACGACAAAGTGATGGACGCGGTGGACGCCTATGTGAAGAAGGTGCAGGCGGGCGGGAAGTAAGCTCGGCGCGCCTCAAGGAGGGCGTGACAATGACCGCGCCGTTCGTCGCGCCCTCGCTTGTTATGCCCGGCCAACGCGGGCATCCCGCAAACGTATTGAATCTAAGGATTCCCGCTTCACAGGCGTGTGACGCCATGGCCGGCTGCGATTCCATCTCAAGAGCGCAGCTCTAGACTCGCGCAACCAAGCGGCTCGCCCGCGCGTTTCCCTCCCCACGCGTTGGCGAAAGCGAGGCTGGGGCTTTGAGCATATCCGAGGAAGAAGCCGTCGAGCGCGAGGAGCGCGCGCTCGCCGACCACGCCCGACTTCCCGTCAAGACGGTCTACCAGATCGTCCGGCAGGAAGGCCAGGAGCAGATGGAGCGGCCAGCCGTCTCGCTCTGGTGGTCCGGCTTCGCGGGCGGCCTGTCAATCAGCTTTTCGCTCCTCGGCCAGGCGGCGCTAATGCGCGCCCTGCCTGACGCGCCATGGGCGCCGCTGGTCTCGAGCCTCGGCTATTCCATCGGATTCCTTATGGTGATCCTGGCGCGCCAGCAATTGTTCACCGAAACGACAATCACCGTGGTCCTGCCCCTGCTCGCGGACTTCTCGCGCCGCAATCTCTGGCACATCGGGCGCATGTGGAGCCTCGTCCTCGCCGCCAATTTCGCCGGAACGCTGCTTGCCGCGCTCTTCTGCACGTTCACCCCGGTGCTCGAGGACAACCTCAGGCAGGCGATGCTGGATGTCAGCATGCACACACTCGGCCACGGCTGGTTCGAAATGCTGGTGCGCGGGATTTCGGCGGGCTTTCTGATCGCCTCCCTCGTGTGGCTCATGCCGAGCGCCGAAGGCGCCGAGTTCCAGATGATCGTCGTCCTCACCTATCTGATCGCGGTCGGCGGCTTCCAGCACATCGTCGCCGGCAGCATGGAGGCTTTCATGCTCGTCCTTGCGGGGCAACAGAGCGTGGCGCAGATGCTGCTCGGCTTCATCATTCCGGTGCTCATCGGCAATATCCTGGGAGGGACCGCCTTGTTCGGCGTGCTGTCCTACGCGCAGGTGATGAAGGAGATCTGAGGCGGCGCGCCGGCGCTTGAGATCGGTCGCCCCACGGTCTATCTCGGCCCGACCAGGCGAGCCCGAGAGACGCTCCATTGAACAACGAAGAACCCAAGGTCGACGAAAAGCTCGCCGTCTCGCATGGGCTCAAGCCCGACGAATATGCGCGTCTCCTCAAGCTGATCGGCCGGACGCCGAGCTTTACCGAGCTCGGCGTCGTCTCGGCGATGTGGAACGAGCATTGCTCGTATAAGTCGTCGCGCCTCCATTTGCGCAAGCTGCCGACCAAGGGCCCACATGTCATTTACGGGCCGGGCGAGAACGCGGGCGTCGTCGACATCGGCGACGGGGACGTGTGCGTGTTCAAGATGGAGAGTCACAACCATCCCTCGTTCATCGAGCCGTATCAGGGCGCGGCCACGGGGGTCGGCGGCATTTTGCGCGACGTTTTCACCATGGGCGCAAGGCCCGTCGCCGCGCTCAACCTTTTGCGCTTCGGCGCGCCCGAGCACCCGAAAACGCGGCGTCTGGTGGCCGGGGTCGTCGCGGGGATCGGCGGCTACGGCAATTCGTTCGGCGTGCCGACGGTCGGCGGCTCGACCGGGTTTCACCGTCGCTACGACGGCAATATCCTCGTCAACGCGATGGCGGTCGGCGTCGCCAGGCGGGACGCGATCTTCACCTCGGCCGCGACCGGGATCGGCAATCCGATCGTTTACCTCGGCTCGAAAACCGGGCGGGACGGGATCCATGGCGCCAGCATGGCCTCGGCCGCCTTCGAGGCGGACACCGAAGAGAAGCGCCCGACCGTCCAGGTCGGCGACCCGTTCGCGGAAAAACTGCTGCTGGAGGCCTGCCTCGAGCTCATGGCTTCAGGCGCGGTGATCGCGATCCAGGACATGGGCGCGGCGGGGCTGACCTCGTCGGCGGCCGAGATGGGGGCCAAGGGCGATCTCGGCATCGACCTCGACCTCGACCATCTGCCGTGCCGCGAGACCGGCATGAGCGCCTACGAGATGATGCTCTCGGAGAGCCAGGAGCGCATGCTGATGGTTCTCAGGCCCGAGAAGGAGCCGGAGGCCGAGGCGATCTTCCGCAAATGGGGGCTCGATTTCGCGATCATCGGCAAGACCACGGATACGCGCCGCTTCGTGATCAGGCGCGGCGGCGAGGTCAAGGCCGACCTGCCGATCAAGGAGCTCGGTGACCAGGCGCCCCTCTACGACCGGCCATGGATCAGGAACCCGCACGCGGCCGTTCTTGACGCGGCCTCGATCGCCCCGCCCATTCCGACGGACACGGCGCTGCTCAAGCTGCTGTCCTCGCCCGATCTGTGCTCGAAGCGCTGGGTCTATGAGCAATACGACACGCTGATCCTCGGCAATACGGTGCAAGGGCCGGGCGGCGACGCGGCTGTGGTGCGGCTCGGCGACGGCCCCAAGGGCCTGGCGCTGACCACCGATTGCACGGAGCGCTATTGCGCCGCCGATCCGCGCGAAGGGGGAAAGCAGGCGGTTGCTGAGGCGTGGCGCAATCTGATCGCGGTCGGCGCGCGTCCGCTCGCGCTCACCGACAACCTCAATTTCGGCAATCCGGAGCGGCCCGAGGCCATGGGCGAACTGGTCGGCTGCATCGAGGGCATCGGCGAGGCGGCGCGGGCGCTCGACTTCCCGGTCGTCTCCGGCAACGTGTCGCTCTATAACGAGACGATGGGTTCAGGCATTCCGCCAACGCCCGCGATCGGCGGTGTCGGCCTGGTCGAGGACGTGGCGAAGACGGCGAGCCTCGCTTTCAAGGCCTCGGGCGAGGATATTTGGCTCATCGGCGGGGCGCCCGGATGGCTCGGCTGCTCCGCCTGGCTCAGCGTCGTCGCGGGCCGGGAAGAGGGCGCGCCGCCGCCAGTCGAACTCGCCGCCGAACGACGAAACGGCGACTTTGTCGCCTCGCTCATTCGAGCCGGGACGGTCAGCGCGGTTCATGATCTCTCGGACGGCGGCCTTGCGGTCGCGCTGGCCGAGATGGCGATGGCAGGGGGCATCGGGGCGAGCGTCGAGGCGGACGGCCCTTTGGCCCATGCGTTCTTCTTCGGCGAGGATCAGGGCCGCTACGTCCTGACCGCGCCGCCGGCGCACAGCGCGGCCATCATGGAAGAGGCGAAACGGCTTGGCGTCTCGCTCGCGCGTATCGGCGCAACCGGCGGCGAAACGTTGAGGCTGGGCGACGCGGCGCCGCTCGGCCTTGCGGCGCTTGCCCAAGCGTATGAGAATTGGCTGCCGGATTACATGAGCCGCGCTTTGGGGACAAACGCATGATTCCTTTCGTCATCGTCAAAACGGTGAAAGGCTTCGCCTATATCCGCCCCGAGCACGTGGTCGCGATCAACGCGGCCGACGCCGAGGATTGCCTGATCCTCCTGACCGACGGGGTCACGATCGCCGCCAGCGAGCCCGCCGAAGACGTCGTGGCCCGTCTCGAGGCGGAGGCCCGGGAAGAGGATGAGGCGGAAGAAGTCATCAGGGAGCACCAAAGTCATGGCCATGTCGCAGACCGAGATTGAGGGGATGATCCGCGAGGCGTTTCCCGACGCGCGGGTCGAGGTGAAGGATCTGGCCGGCGACGGCAACCACTACGCCGCCACCGTCGTCACCGCCGCCTTCCAGGGCAAGACCCGGGTCAGGCAGCACCAGATGGTCTATGAAGCGCTGAAGGGCCGGATGGGCGGGGAACTGCACGCGCTGGCGCTGACCACCTCGGACAGTTGAAGGGCGCCTTTCACGCGTCCGTTTTCTGCGATTCCAAGGGCTTGCGGCGCATTTCGGGTCGCCGCGGAGGGGCCCTGCTTGCGCCAGACCCTAGGATGTCCGGCGTGAGGTCGGTCAACGCATGGCCGCCGGTTGGCCTGCGCGCTTCGGCGCGGCCATCACGACGCCCTCAAGCGCAACTTGCGCCGCATCGCCGATCACGCGAATTTGAGCGCCATCTCGCCCGCTTGATCGCGATTCCGGCGTTCCGCGACGGGTTCAATCTGGACCCCGTCAAGCGCGGCTATTATTCGACTCACGCGCTCAACGCGACCCGCATCGCGCCGCTTGGCCCCGCGCTTGGACAGCCGGCAAGCCGGAGCCTAAACAGGTCGTCGGTCGCGCGCCCATTGCGGTTGCCCGCCCGTATATTTTGCAATTGGAGCCCGTGGATATGAGCAGTTCGCCCGAATATACGCCGCCGAAGGTCTGGACCTGGACGAAGCCGAGCGGCGGCCATTTCGCGAACATCAACCGGCCCGTCGCCGGCGCGACCCATGACAAAGAGCTGCCGGTCGGCCGCCATCCTCTCCAGCTCTATTCGCTGGCGACTCCGAACGGCCAGAAGGTCACGATCATGCTCGAGGAGCTGCTGGCGCTCGGCAAGAAGGGGGCCGAATACGACGCCTGGCTGATCAAGATCAACGAAGGCCACCAGTTCGGCAGCGGCTTCGTCGCCGCCAACCCCAATTCGAAGATCCCGGCGCTCATGGATCGCAGCGGGGCGAAGCCGATCCGCGTCTTCGAATCGGGCGCGATCCTGCTCTATCTCGCGGAAAAATTCGGCGCCTTCCTGCCGACCGAGCCGGAGCCGCGGGCCGAATGCTTCTCCTGGCTCTTCTGGCAGATGGGGTCTGCGCCCTATCTGGGCGGGGGATTTGGCCACTTCTATGCCTATGCGCCGCTCAAGATCGAATACGCCATCGACCGGTTCGCTATGGAAGTGAAGCGGCAGCTCGACGTACTCGATCGCCGCCTGGCGGAGACGAAATATGTCGCAGGCGCGGACTATACGATCGCCGATATGGCGATCTGGCCCTGGTACGGCGGACTTGCGAAGGGCTTGCAGTATGGGGCGGGGGAATTCCTGAGCGTGCAGGATTACAAGCACGTCCAGCGCTGGGCCGACGCGATCGGCGAGCGGCCGGCGGTGAAGCGCGGACGCATCGTCAACCGGACCAGCGGCGACCTCTCAAGTCAATTGCATGAGCGCCATGACGCCAGCGATTTTGACCTCAGGACGCAGGACAAGCTGGCCCCCGAGACCGCCACGCCAAAACCGGCCGCCTGACCGCGTTTCATTGTTGCGGCGGCGCGCGGCGATTTCCGCAGCAGCCGGGATGGAGGCCGCGCTTTCCCTTGGCGCGCCGCCTGCCCATTTCGCTCGTCGGCAATGCGATGATAGGCTTATGACGAAACGAGGAGACCTTTCATTCGGATTGCCGCGACAATCGCCGCCTTCGCGGTGCTCTGGTATGCAAGCTTCCGCACCGTCGCCGCGAGCAGCGGCGCGATCAACGTGATCGCCAAAGCGGTCTTCCTCATCCTGACCTGCCTCGCCTGCGTCGCGATCGGTTTCTTCCTGCCGAAGGTCCCCGTCATCAGTTCTGTCATTGGCGGCGCGTTCTGGGCCGGGTTGCTGGCGACGGGCGGCTCGCTCGTTGGCATGGGGCTGTCGGACGCCATCCTTGCCCGCCTCGAGGCGCGCGAATTTGCGCCCCCTGGTCCCGCGCCAACCGGGGTGCGCGAAAAGACGCGGCCGCCCGTGTGAGAACGCCGGCGATTTCGCGGCCAGCGCATTGGCTCGCGGCCAGGGCGTTCCGAACGACTGGGCAGGGCGCCGCGCCGGCCTGATGACACGCATCAATATTCACGGGATCGGCTTCACCCTCTTTCTCGCCCTGCTCACCGCTTTGCCGCCGCTGGCGATCGACATGGCGTTGCCGAGCCTGCCCCTCATCCAGGCCGATCTCCATACGGCGCAGACGGAGGCGGCGGCGGCGATCGCGATCTTCATCGCCGGTTTCTCGACCGCGCCGATCGTGGTCGGACCGCTGACCGACCGGTTTGGCCGCAAGGCGGTGATGAGCCTGGGCCTCGTCATATTCACCCTGAGCGCGGCGGGCGCCGTGGTCGCACCTTCGATCGGCGTGCTGCTCGCCCTTCGCGTCGTGCAGGGCGCCAGCGCAGGCGCGGTCGGCATCCTGCCGCGGGCGATCATCCGCGACCTGTTCGAGGGCCGGGAAGCGCGCCTGCAGCTTGCCTCGGTCTCGGTCGTGTTCAGCGTCGCGCCCCTGCTCGCGCCGACGCTGGGCGCGGCGATTTTGTACTTCGGCTCCTGGCGCTTGATCTTCGTCGTGCTGACCGGCGTCTCCGTTCTCGTCACGCTCGTTGCGCTCACCCTGTTCGAGGAATCGCACGCGCTCGAGAACCGCCGCAACCTGAAGCCATCGACGATCATCGCCGGCTATCGGCGGGCGTTGACCAATCCTTCCTGCCTGGGGTTCTCGCTGCTCGGAGGCTTCCTGTTCGGGGGTCTCTTCGCCTACGTCAACGTTTCGCCGCTCCTGTTCATGCAGGGGTATGGCGTGTCGAAGACCGGCTTCGCGGCGCTGTTCGCGATCACGGCCTCCGGCGTGATCATCGGCTCCTCGATCAACGCCTGGCTCATCAACCGTCACGTCAGGGCGAAAACGGTGTTCGACGTTGCGCTGGCGCTCGAATGCCTGGCCGCCCTCACGCTGCTCATGGTCGGCCTCGCCGGCCTCGGCTCGGCGCTGACCGACGCCGCGCTGGTGATGGTGTTCATTTCCGCGTTCGGCCTCGTTTTTCCGAACGCCGTCCACGAGGCGATCCACCCCCTGCCGGAGATCGCGGGCCTCGCCTCCGCCGTCGTCACCACGACGCAAATGCTGTTCGGCGCGCTTGGCGGCCTCGCCTCAGCCGCCCTCTACCGCGACGCTTCGCCGACCGCGCTCGGCGCCATCATGAGCGCCGCCGCGCTGAGCGCCGCCGCGCTCTACGGCTTCGGGCTCAGAAGGAAGGTCGAGGGCTGAGGCGCTTTCGCCTGTCTTGCGATCGACCCGCAGCAAACGATGCAGGTTCCGCTGATGGCCTTTTGGAATTGGGCGGAATTCCCGGCGGCCCGCGTCGGGTCTTGCAATCGTCAGCGCCGCAATTCGGCCAAAAAACAAGGCTTACAGGGGCAAAGCGAGCGCCAGTATCTCTGGAAATCCGGGTTTTCGTCCCTATTTCAGGGCCTGGCGGCTCTTGCGCCCAAGGCGAGAGCCACTTTTCCCTAACTTCCAGAGCAGACTATGAACCGTACAAACAATCACATAATGAACGTCGCCATCTCCGAGGGCGGCGCGTCGTTCACCACCTATTTCGCCGATCGGGAGCCGATCGACGGCAGGCTTACGGTGGTCGACCTGACGCCGAGCTCATGCCGATGGCCGACCGGAAATCCGCGCGATCTCAACACCTTTCGCTATTGCGGCGCGTCCGCGAACGGCAGCCCCTATTGCGAGCGCCATGCGCGACTGGCGTATCTGCCCCGCCTCCCGAGGGCCGCCTGATCCGGCTCGTAAGCGGCTGGATGCGAATCTCCCGGACGTCCCACCCGTTCCGATTGAAGTTGCGCGCACCGGTCTCCCAGATGCCGGTCTTGCACGCCTTGAGCAGACGTGGTCCGAGCCGATCTCGGGGATCGGCTCATGTTCGAGCCACGGGCGAAGGGCCTCGTTTCCAGGATGGATACCCGACGGTGGGATAGGATGGTCACAGAGCACCGCGACGTCGTGGCCAGCTCGACAACCAGCACCAGAGCTGGGAGGTCGTTGATCCTGAGAAGTGGGCGCCTGCAGGCTACGTTTGCGCCGAGTCGATTCCCGTGGCTGCGGCTGCTCACCAGGTTACATCGACCACTCCTCACGCGCGAATCGACGGATCTGCACCATTGCATCGAATGGCCGACCTGCATCCTCGCTCGCACGGCTATCGGATCGGCCTCACCGTGCGTGGCATGGACTATGAATATGCTGGGCAAGCCGCCTCTCTAACTTCAAGAACGTGCTCCGCGGCTGCGGGCCCTTTATACACGACGAGCCTCGCGATCGGCCGACCAAGATTTTCAGAGGAACCACGGCCTTGCACCTCGGACCCGATGCGCCTGCCTACGTCCTTCTGCCGATTATCCCCCATGCCGCGCAGGAGGCGGTTTGATGCTCAGGACGCTCAAAGACCGTATTCCCTTTTCCCCGATCATCGATAGACCCCCGCTGGCGCTGCCGAATGGAGCGCAGCTAATTGTTTGGGTCATCGTAAACGTCGAAAACTGGGATGCGCGACGCGCGATGCCGCGGGCTGCGCTGCCGCCCCCGATGGGGGGTAGCCCGCTCATACCGGACCTGCCGAACTGGGCCTGGCATGAATACGGCATGCGCGTTGGCTTCTGGCGAGTGCTGGAGACGCTCGGCAATCGCGGCATTGTGCCGACGTTTGCTTGCAACGGCTCCGTCTGCCAGGACTACCCAGAGGTCATCACGGCCGGGCTCAAGGCCGGCTGGGAGTTTATGGGACACGGCTACGTGCAGGCGCCGATGCACAGCCTTGAAGACCAGCGCGGCTCCATCCGACGAACCATTGACGCGATCGCGACTGCGACAGGCAGAGCCCCGCGCGGGTGGGAGAGCCCAGGGTTGACCGAGACGCTCGAGACGATAGATCTCCTTGCCGAGGAGGGCGTCGAATATGTCGCCGACTGGGTGCTCGACGACCAGCCCTGCTATATTGCCGCCTCCACAGGCCACGTTGTTTCGCTCCCTTACACGATTGAGATGAACGACGTCGCCATGATGGCCGTAGCCCAGCGACCTTCGGAGGAATTCCTTAGCCGAGGCAAGCGCCAGTTCGACCGGCTCTATTCGGAGAGCCGCAAAATCACTCGCATTATGTCTATAAGCGTCCACCCCTACCTCATCGGGGTCGCCCATCGGATCGGTTATTTTGAGGAACTGCTGAGCTATATCGCCGGCCACGACAGAGTGCAGTTCTGGACCGGAGAACGTATTCTCGATTGGTTCCGCGAGCAGCGCCCCTTCGTTGCGGCTTCCGGAGCGATAGAGGCAACGACGCGCCTATCCGGCACACGCTGAAGGGACGTCAAACGGGAAGCGAGGTGGAACGGGTCTGCGCCTGCAACTGCGCAAACACCAGGCCGAAGCAGGCGACATCGTTCTTCCCTACGGCGATGAGAGCGAAGCGCACCCGCCGGGACAAGACTGCGGCTTAAAGCAGCTGGTTCCTTGATCGTTGAGCAAGCCTGCTCCAGCCCCGCCATTGCGTTTTATTTATTTTGGCGCAGTTTCCAGGCCAGAGCTTTTTCTCCTGACGGCCCCCGCATGGCCAGAATCGACCATAAACCTCGGTCGCGCGCCCTTCGCAGCGCAAGCCTCGCCCTCCCGATCGCCCTCATTGTAGCGTTCGGGTTGTCAGGCGCCGCATTGTCCGCAACTGCCGCCGGCGCCAAACCCGCCCCGGCCCGTCAGCCGACCTTTCGCGAATTCAGTGACGCGCTTTGGCCCCTTGCCGAGGCGCGAGGGGTCTCGCGCGCGACATTCGACGGCGCCTTCAGCGGTGTCGCGTTCGACCCCAAGGTTGTCGCGAGCGCCCAATCGCAGCCCGAGTTCGTGCGCCCGATCTGGGACTATGTCGCAACCGCCGTGACGTCCGACCGCATCGAGCGCGGTCGTGACAAAGCGCGCTCGGAAAGCCTCTGGCTTGCAAGGGCGAAAGAGACCTTTGGCGTCGACGACGCCGTGCTTTTGGGCGTCTGGGGGCTGGAGACGGATTTTGGCGGCTTCGCTGGCTCGAACAATGTCATTCAGTCGCTCGCCAGTCTCGCCTATGTCCACTTTCAGGGCGACTATTTCCGCGACGAACTCATCTCGGCGCTTGTCATCCTCGAGGAGGGCGACATCGCTCCGTCTCTCATGCGCGGCTCCTGGGCAGGCGCGATGGGGCAGACGCAGTTCATGCCCTCGAGCTACCTCGCCTATGCGGTCGCTTTCGAACGGCACAGCCAGCGCGACATCTGGACGAGCGAAGCGGACGCCATCGGCTCAACCGCGAACTATCTGGCGAAGCACGGCTGGACGAGTGGCCTCCCCTGGGGTTTCGAGATTCGCCTGCCGCCCAGATTCGCGCTGAAGGCCGCCGATTCCTCGTCGCCCGCGCCGTTCTCTTCCTTCGCCGCTCGCGGCGTGACGAAGGCCGACGGTTCTCCCTTGCCCGAAGCAGGCGAGGGACGGCTCCTCATCCTCGCCGGGCTCGCCGGCCCCGTGTTCCTGATCACCAGCAATTTCGACGTGATCAAATCCTACAACAATTCGACCGCCTATGCGCTCTCGGTCGGCCTGCTCGGCGACGCGGTGAAACGCGGCGCAGGCCTTGCCGTCCACTGGCCGACGCACGATCGTCCGCTCACCGCGGCCCAGATCCAAAGCCTGCAGGTCAAACTGAGGCGAATGGGCTACGACGTCGGCGAAATCGATGGAAGAAGCGGCGACGCGCTGCGTTCCGCGGTCCGAAGCTATCAGGAACGCAACGGCCTCAGGCCCGACGGCTACGCCGATCTGTCGCTGTTCAGGCGCATTGCCGCTTCGCACTAGCGCCTCCCGCGGGCCGCGCTTGTTTGGATAGCGGGGCCATGATAGGCGACCGCCGAGACGCGTTCGGATCGCCCAAATGACCGCCAGGAGGCGTTCGGGCCCGCGCACGAGGAGCAGTTGACGATGGCTGATGAGAGCGGCAATGGCGCGCAGGCGCCGCAAGCCGGTCCGAGATTCTCGGTTCTCGCCCAGTATACGAAGGACCTGTCGTTCGAGAATCCCAATGCGCCGCGGACCCTGGGTCCCCAGCAGGCTTCGCCCAACATCTCGATCCAGATCAATGTGAACGCGCGTCAGCTGGCGCCGACCGACTACGAGGTGAGCCTCATGCTCGAGGGCGGCGCGGGCCAGGGCCCCGACACCCTGTTCAAATTCGAGCTCAACTACGCGGGCGTGTTCCGGGTGGAGAACTTCCCGGCCGATCAGGTCCAGCCGGTGGTGATGATCGAAGGGCCGCGATTGTTGTTTCCGTTCGCTCGCCAGATCATTGCGGATGCGGTGCGGGGCGGATCCTATCCGCCGCTCTTTATCGACCCGATCGATTTTCAGGCGCTCTATTTGCAACGACTGGCGGCGGCCGGCGGCCAGCAGCAACAACAGACGGCCTGATTCTTTCGCGGGGGGACGACCCTGGTCAGGCGGGTGGCGCCAGATAGCGCGACCAGATCGCATCGACGATAAAGGCTTCGATATAGCGCGCGTGAACGGCCGCCTCCTCCGGCTCGAGCCAGGATTCCCTTGGCCGTCTCGGCTCGGAGCGAACGGGAACGAGGATCGCGTTGATGTCCGCAAGCGTCGTCGCATCGTCCAGCATGAGCGAGCGCTGACGGCCGCCCATCAGTTCGCAATAGACCTCGACCAGGATTTCCGCGTCGAGCAACGCGCCGTGCCTGACCCGGCGCGAGCGGTCGATGCGGTAGCGGTCGCACAGAGCGTCGAGGCTGTTCGGCTGTCCGGGATGCTTTTTTCGCGCCAGCGCCAGCGTGTCGACGACGCGATCCATGCCGATCGCGCTGAGCCCTAGCCTCGCCAGCTCCGCATTGACGAAGCGCATGTCGAAATCGGCGTTGTGGATGACGAGACTCGAATCACCGATGAAGGTCAGAAATTCCTCGACAATGCTGGCGAAGACCGGCTTGTCCTTGAGAATCTCGGTCGTGTGGCCATGGACGCGCGCCGCGTCCGAAGGCACGTCGCGCTCGGGATTGATGAGAACATGGAAGACTTTGCCGGTCAGGCTTTGATGGACGATCTCGACCGCGCCGATTTCCAGCACCCGATGCCCGCCGGCAGGATCGAGGCCCGTCGTTTCCGTGTCGAGCACGATTTCACGCATGGCGGGTTCGGCCTCCCGCCATCGCCGCGATCGAGCGCATGAACTGAGCCACCACGGCGCGCGTCAATTCCAGCTTGCCGCGCGTGTCGATGACGAAATGAGCGCGGCGCCTCTTGTCCGCGTCCGGCATCTGCCGGGAAAGAATGGCGTCGAGCTTGGCCTCGGTCATGCCCGCTCGCCCCAAAGCCCGCTTGCGCTGGATTGATTCCGGCGCGCTCACCACGATCGTAAGGTCGACATTCGCTTCCCCGCCAGTCTCGAACAACAGCGGCACGTCGACGATGACGATCCGCTGTCCAGCGGCCGCAGCCTTCTCCAAGAACCTGGCGCGAGCTTCGGCGACCGCAGGATGCACGAGGCCTTCGAGGCGCTTGAGCGCGTCCGGATCGCCCAGCACCCGGGCGCCGAGGCGCTCGCGGTCCACCTGGCCTGAGACCACGACACCCGGAAACTCCGCCTCGATCGCTGCGGCCCCTGCTCCGGCGTAGAAATCCCGCACCGCGTCGTCGGCATCGAATGTCGGGACGCCATGCTCGGCGAACATGCCGGCGACGGTCGATTTCCCCATCGCGATCGAGCCTGTCAGGCCGGCAATAATCACCGCTTAGCCTCATAGGTCGCGACAACTTCGGCTTCGACCAGCGCGCGCAGCTCCGGCGTCACTGTGGGCTTTTTGCCGAACCAGCGGGCGAAAGCGGGCGCGGCCTGGTGGAGCAGCATGCCGATCCCCTCCACGGTTCTCAGTTCGCGCGCGCTTGCCGCCTCGATAAGCCGGGTGCGCAAAGGCACATAGACGGCGTCGGCGACGACGGCGCGATCCGGCAAGCCGTCAAGATCGACCAGAAGCGGCGGCTGTCCGACCATGCCGAGCGAGCTCGCGTTCACAAGCAAGTCCGCCTCACGCAACGCCGTCGGCAAATCGGCCCAGGCGACGGCCTTCGCCGGACCGCGAAAATGGGCGGCCAGCGCCTCGGCTCTGGCTTGCGTCCGGTTGGCGACGGCGATGCGTTCGAAGCCGCGCGAGATCAACGCATGGACGATTGCCCGCGCCGCGCCGCCCGCGCCAAAGACGACAGCCGATCCCCGCCGCTCCGCCCAGCCCGAGGCGCTTTCGTCCATATTGGCCAGAAAGCCCGCGACATCCGTATTGTCGCCCATGAGGCGTCCGTCCTGCCGCCACAACGTGTTCACCGCCCCGAGAGCCTCGGCGACGGGGGTGCGCTCCTCGCAGGCGGCGAAGGCGGCTTCCTTGTGAGGGACGGTGACATTGGCGCCGACAAGGCCGTCCTGGCCAATTCTATCAGCGAACGCCTGAAATTCGCCGGGGCGAACGGCGAACTTCTCATAAGTTCCCGGTATCCCGAGCTCCTCGAGCCAATAGCGATGGATCATCGGCGAGCGCGAGTGCTCGACTGGCCAGCCGGCTACGCCGGCGCGCGGCGCGCTCGTCTCCATCATAGCGAGATCAGATTTTCGCGTCGCATCCAATGAAGGAGATCCAGCATCGGCAGTCCGAGAACAACGGAATGATCACCTTCGATGCGCTCGAACAGATGAATTCCAAGACCTTCGCCCTGATACGCGCCGACGGACGACAGCACCGCGGGCCCGGCGCGTTCGAGATAGCGCGAAATCTCAGCCATATCGAGCGCCCGCATCGCGAGATCGGCATGATCCCTGTGGACGACGAGCGCAAGGCCGGCGCGGGCGACGCAGAAGGCCGAGGTCAGGCGATGCGTCCTGCCGGCGAGCGCGGCCAGCGTTTTCGCCGCTTCGGGGAGATTGTGGGACTTGTGCAGGATCCTGCCCTCGAGGGTCAGCGTCTGATCGGCGCCGATGCAGTAGGCGTCCGGATGCTCCGCGCTGACCGCGAGCGCCTTGGCTTGCGCCAACTCGGCAGACACGCCTTCGAGCGCGCCGCCGGCCGCCAGGTATCGGTCCTCGATCGCGCGCTCGTCGACCTCGGGGGCGATGGACTTGGCGTCCAATCCAGCCGCCGACAGGAGAGCGCGGCGGCTTTCGCTTCGCGAGGCCAACACCAAGGGCCCGTCGCCCCGCCATAGCGGCCGCGCCGGCGTCCGCGCTTCCCCCATGGCGTCAACCCTCGGCGATGAACTTGAGCCGGTGGGCGCGATAAAGATCGAGCACCGCCGCCGCCGTCTCTTCGATCGAGCGCCGAGTCACGTCGATGGTGGGCCAGCCCCGTTCGGCGAACAGGCGACGCGACGCAGCCACTTCTTCAGCGACCGCGATCCGATCGACATAGTCGGTCTCCGAATCGGCGTTGAGCGAAAGAAGCCGGTTCTGCCGGATCTGCACGATCCGATCGGCGGAGGCGATAAGGCCGACAATCAGCGGGCGGCGGAGGTGATCGATCAATCCTGGCAATGGCAGACGCGGGACAATGGGGACGTTGGCGGTCTTGTAGCCGCGATTGGCCAGATAAATGCTGGTCGGGGTCTTCGACGTGCGGCTCACCCCCAAAAGAACGATGTCGGCATGGTCCAGATTCTCGGGCGTCTGGCCGTCATCGCTCAACATGGTGAAATTGAGCGCGTCGATCCGCTTGAAATAGTCGGCGTTGAGCATGTGTTGCGCGCCGGCCCTGGGCGTGTAGTTCTGTCCCAGATAAGACTTGAACAACAGCAATATTGGCTCGAGGACGGATAGACACGGGGATCCCGAAGCCTCGCAGCCTGTCTGAAGGCGCTTCGAGAGGTCGGTATCGACCAGGGTGAAGAGGACGATTCCCGGCGCGTTCTCGATCTCGTCAATCACCCGATCGAGCTGCGAGGCGGTCCGCACCAGCGGATAGACATGTTCGATCGACGCCACGCCCTGGTATTGCGCCGCCGCAGCGCGGGAGGCGGCGATCAGCGTCTCGCCGGTCGAGTCCGAGACCAGATGCAGATGGAAGTAGCTGCGGCCCAACGCGATCCCCAAGCGTCAATCAGAACCCTGTTATAACCAGCCCCATGACTTGTGGACAGGCGTGGAGAAGTGGGCGCGTCAGGCGCGAGTCATCGGCCGGCGCGGGGCGAGGCGCGTTCGACGATTCACAGCCGTCCCGATCGGGACAACTTTGGCGGTCTAGCGCAGGCGCCTCTGAATTGCGGGGATAATTAGAACACTATCTACATGAGGTTTGGTGAGCCCGACGTTTCTTAACGAAACGTTAACCATGCCGAGGCTCCGTCAACGGGGCTCGCTGCCCTTGCGTCAAATGTGACGGTTCGAGTCTTGGGATAGAATCGCGTTTGCGCTCAGGGGGGGCTAAAGAAGAAGAATCAGTTCAGAATCTTATTTGTATGGTTTTTGGCGCCACGAACGCTCCGGCTTGCGCAAGCGGAACCCAGCGCTTAAACGCCATCGATCATTCGAGCGGCCCATCCGGCTGCTTGCCGGTTCCGAATTCCGCATGATCCTTTGGCTGAAGGCGCTGCACGTTATCGTCGTCATCGCGTGGATGGCGGGAATGCTCTATCTGCCGAGGCTCTTCGTCTACCATGCGGACGCGCCAAAGGGCTCCGATCTCTCGGAGACCTTCAAGGTGATGGAGCGGCGGCTCCTCAAAATGATCATCAATCCATCGATGATCCTGGTGTTCATTACGGGAATCGCGCTTGCGCTCATGACCGGGTACTGGCAGGCGGGCTGGCTTCAGGCGAAGTTTATCCTAGTTCTTGGCCTGGGCGGCGCACACGGATATTTCGCCCGCTGCGTGCGGGCTTTCGCCAATGACGCCAATGTGCGGCCGGCTCGTTTCTACCGGGCTTTGAACGAGGTTCCGACGGCGCTGATGATCGTGATTGTCGTCCTGGCGGTGGTTAAGCCGTTTTAAAGCCCTTATTCAAATTGACCGGCTCGACCACAAATGGCCGTTGAAAAATTCAGCGAACGCGACTATGAAGCTCCCGCCCACGGTCGTGACCGCGGGTTTTGAGCGGTGCTGGATCGCCCGATCCAACCTTTGCCGCGCGGCCCTGACAACGACCCTTCGCCTCGAACTGTCAGCGCCATCATCCGCCAATTCAGCAACTTTGCGGGTCCGGGAAGGACCGGAAGTTCAAGGTAAGGTCCGCCGATGCGGGAAATGAAACTCAAGGAATTAAAGCAGAAATCGCCGACCGAGCTCCTGGTCTTCGCGGAGGAGAACGACGTCGAAAACGCGTCGATCATGCGCAAGCAGGAGCTGATGTTCGCGATCCTCAAGCAACTCGCCAGCGTCGATGTGCAGATCATCGGTGAGGGCGTGGTCGAAATCCTGCAGGACGGATTCGCTTTCCTCCGGTCGGCTGACGCCAACTATCTTCCGGGTCCCGACGATATTTATGTGTCCCCGTCGCAAATCAGGCGGCTGGGCTTGAGAACCGGCGATACGGTCGAGGGCGTCATCCGCAGCCCCAAGGAAGGGGAGCGGTATTTCGCGCTGCTCAAGTGCAACGCCATTAACTTCGAGGACCCGGAAAAGACCCGGCACAAGGTTCATTTCGATAACCTGACGCCGCTCTATCCGAACGAGCGCCTCAAGCTCGAAGTCGAGGATCCGACCCGGAAGGATCTGTCAGCGCGCGTCATCGATATCGTTGCGCCGATCGGCAAGGGGCAGCGCGCGCTCATTGTCGCGCCGCCGCGCACCGGCAAGACGGTGCTTCTGCAGAACATCGCCCAGTCGGTCACCGCCAATCATCCCGAATGCTATCTGATCGTGCTCCTGATCGACGAGCGGCCGGAAGAAGTGACAGACATGCAACGCTCGGTGAACGGCGAGGTGGTGTCCTCGACGTTCGACGAACCCGCGGTGCGTCACGTCCAGGTGGCCGAGATGGTGATCGAGAAGGCCAAGAGGCTCGTCGAGCACGGGCGCGACGTGGTCATCCTGCTCGATTCGATCACCCGCCTCGGGCGCGCCTACAACACTGTCGTGCCGTCCTCGGGAAAGGTTCTGACCGGCGGCGTCGACGCCAACGCCCTCCAACGGCCGAAGCGGTTTTTCGGCGCCGCCCGGAATATCGAGGAGGGCGGCTCGCTGACCATCATCGCGACCGCTTTGATCGACACAGGCTCACGCATGGATGAGGTCATTTTCGAAGAGTTCAAGGGTACGGGCAACTCGGAAATCATCCTCGACCGCAAGGTGGCTGACAAGCGCACCTTCCCGTCGATGGATATCACCCGGTCGGGAACCCGGAAGGAAGAGCTGCTTGTGCCGCCCGATATCTTGAAGAAAATGTACGTGCTGCGGCGCATCCTCAATCCGATGGGCACGGTCGACGCGATCGAGTTTCTGCTGGGAAAACTGCGCGAGTCAAAGACCAACGCAAATTTCTTCGAGTCGATGAACACCTGAGCCGCCCGGCCGCGGCTACTGGGCTTAACCGGACCACTCATCTACGTCAGTCCCTCGAAAGGAGAGGGTCGGTTCCTTGTCTCAATCGTCGCAGCCGACGCTCGCCGATCTCCGGGTGGAGATCGACCGGATCGATAGCCAGATGCACGAGCTCCTGATGGAGCGAGGGCGCGTCATCGATCGATTGATCGAGATCAAGACCGGCCAGGGAGGGGGTTCGGCGTTTCGCCCGGCGCGGGAAGCCTCGATGATGCGCGCGATTGTCGAGAGGCATCGGGGTCGTCTGCCGCTCGACACGGTCGAAGGCATCTGGCGGGTGATCATTTCGACATTCACCTATGTTCAGGCGCCCTACAGCATTCATGTCGATGTGTCGGGCGGCGATGCGGCGATGCGGGATTCGGCGCGCTTTCACTTTGGCTTCACCACCCCCTGCCTTCCGCATTTCGGGGCCGCCGAGGTGATCCGCGCAGTCGCCGATTCGGCCGGCGACCTCGGCATGTTCGCTGTCGACGGGGGCCCGGGAGCCGGCGCCTGGTGGACGAAGCTCGCGCTCGCGGAAGCGCCGAAGATCATCGCCCGGCTGCCATTCGTCGAACGCGCCAACCACCCCGCCGGCATGCCGGTGTTCGTGATCTCGAAGCCATTGGTCGATGGAGCAGCGCGCGAGGTCGTGCTCGAGTCGGTGACGCTCGATCGATGGCGCCCCGACATCCCTGACGGCCTACGCAAAATCGGAGCCGAAGCCATCAGCTCGGCCGCCGATGGAATGGGGCTTGCGCTTCTCGTCGCCCGGCCGGGGGCGATCGCGCCGGACGCGGTCAGCGCAGCCCTGCGGTCGGCCGGCGTGGCCGACGTGCGCGCCTCGGAGGTTGGCGCGCATGCGGACCGATTTGACGTCTCGACATTGCGCAAGGGCGCAAATTGAGGCTATTCGCACGGTCATGACGTCCCACGCCATCCGCAAGCCCCAGCCGCGCCCTGAAATCATGGCGATCGACCCCTACGTGCCGGGGAAGAGCCATGTGGCGGGCGTGGACAAGGTTCATAAGCTCTCGTCCAACGAATCCCCCCTCGGCGCGTCGCGAAAGGCGGTCGAGGCGGTTCGCGCGCTGGCCGACCGGCTGGAACTCTACCCAGACGGCGCGTCGACCGCGCTGCGCGAGGCGATCGGGCGCCGCCATGGTCTCGATCCGGCCCGGATAATCTGCGGCAACGGCTCGGATGAATTGCTGGCGCTGCTGGCGCATGTGTTTCTGCATCCAGGCGAGGAAGGCCTCTATAGCCAGTACGGTTTTCTGACCTATCCGATCTGTATTCGCGCCGCGGGCGGGATTCCGGTCGTCGCCGAGGAGACGGACAGGACCGCGAGCGTAGACGCGATCCTGTCGAAGGTGAGCGCCCGCACGAAGATCGTCTACCTCGCCAATCCGAACAACCCGACCGGCACCTACATCCCCTATTCCGAGGTGAAGCGTCTGCACGCCGGCCTGCCGCCGCACACGCTTCTGGTGATCGACGCGGCCTACGCCGAATACGTGACCCGTAACGACTACGCGGCCGGTGTCGAATTGGCTGCGTCGGCGGACAACGTCGTCATGACCCGGACCTTCTCCAAGATCCACGGGCTGGCCGGCCTGCGCGTCGGCTGGGCTTATGGTTCGGCGCATGTCATCGACGCGCTCAATCGGGTGCGCGGACCTTTCAATCTTAACGGGGCGGCGCAGGCCGCGGGCGTCGCGAGCCTCGAAGACGCCGCCCATCTCGAAGGCGCGATCGTGCATAACGCGCGCTGGCTCGCCTGGCTTCATGAGCAGATCACCGCGCTTGGCGTCGAGGTGACGCCGAGTGTCGGAAATTTTCTGCTGCTGACCTTCCCGAAGGAAGCGGGGCGGACCGCGGCGGATGCGGACACGTTCCTGAGCGCGCGGGGCTATATACTTCGCGCGGTCGCGGCCTATGGCCTGCCGGATTCGCTGCGTCTGACGGTTGGCGGAGAAGAGGCGAACAGGGGCGTGGTCGCTTCCCTTGCCGAGTTCATGCGAGGCAAAGGTGGCTGATCGGCTCGGGGAGCCGCTCGCCGAGCCGATCTTCGAGGAACTCACGATCATCGGCGTCGGGCTCATCGGCTCGTCGATTGCGCGCGCGGCGCGCCGGCGCCATGCGGCGCGGCGCATCGTGCTTGCTGATCATTCGGTCGAGGTGCTGGAGCGAGCGAAGGCGCTCGGCCTTGGCGACGTCGTTACCGACGATGTGGCTCGCGCCGTCAGCAACGCCGATTGTGTGATCTTATGCGCGCCGCTTGGCGCCTATGAGGGCATCGGGCGCTTGATCGCTCCGGCGCTCAAGCCGGGCGCGATCGTTTCCGACGTCGGTTCGGTCAAGGGCGCCGTCATCGCGGCGCTCGAGCCGATCCTGCCGAAGCACGCCAGCCTGACGCCGGCGCATCCGGTCGCGGGCACCGAATATTCGGGACCCGACGCGGGCTTCGCGACCTTGTTCATGAACCGCTGGTGCATCCTCACGCCCCCTGATGGGACGGACGTCGAGGCGGTGAGCGCGGTGCGCGCTTTCTGGGAAGCGCTCGGCGCGCATGTCGAGGCGATGAACCCGGCACATCACGATCTCGTACTGGCGATCACCAGCCACGTGCCCCATCTCATCGCCTATAACCTCGTCGGCGCCGCCGCCGACCTCGAGGAAGTGACGCAGTCCGAGGTCATGAAATTCTCCGCCGGCGGCTTTCGCGACGCGACCCGCATCGCCGCCTCCGATCCGACGATGTGGCGCGACGTGTTCCTCAACAATCGCGACGCGGTGCTCGAAATGCTCGGCCGGTTCAACGAGGACCTGACCGCCTTGCAGCGCATGATCCGGCGGGGCGACGGGGACGGCTTGCACGCCCTCTTCACCCGCACGCGGGCCATCCGCATGGGCATTGTGGCGCTTGGCCAGGATACGGCCGCGCCGGACTTTGGCCGCCATGCGGGCGAGACGGACGAGCTCACGTCGTGAGGGAGCCGGCGGCGCCCGAAGACGCCGCGGGCGGGAGCTTGTGGGTGTTCGGCTACGGGTCGCTGATGTGGCGGCCCGGATTCACTTATGCGAGACGAGGCAAGGCTTTGCTGCGCGGCTGGCGCAGGAGCCTTTGCGTCTTCTCCCACGTCTATCGCGGTTCGCCCGAGCGGCCCGGTCTCGTGCTTGGCCTCGATCGCGGCGGCGCTTGTCCGGGCGTGGCCTTCGAGGTCGACGCGGGCTTGCGGGAAGCGACGATCCGCTATCTCAGGGACCGCGAACAGGTGACGGCCGTCTATCTCGAGCGGGTCGCCCCCGTTAAGCTCGAATCCGGCGCGCGCGTCCGCGCCGTGACCTATGTCGCCGACCGACTCCACGGCCAATATGCTGGGCGGCTCGATCGCGAGGCGATGCTCGAATATGTGCTCGCCGGCAAAGGCCAGTCGGGCGACAATGCCGAATATATTCTCGAGACCCACGATCATCTCAAGGCCCTAGGGATACGCGATCGGGATCTCGAATGGCTGAGCGCCAGACTGAGGGGGTGAAGCGGGCCCCGCCCCCGTCAGGTCTCCTCGATCACGAGATCGGCGAGCGCCGCCGTTCGCTCCTCGGGCGAGGCGGCCAAGAGATGGAGATGCAATTCGGCCGCCCGGCCGAACACTTTGAGCTCGTGCTGCGCCCTGGCGATCGCCGGCTCTGGAAAGGCGCCGGTCTCGCGCACCGACAAGACCCGCCGTCGCCCTTTCGCCTCGCGCACCGCGGCGAGCAGAATGGCGCCGCAAAAGGGCGGACATTCCGACGCCGGATAGACGGAGAAGACGTAGCGGCGCCCCGACCGTCCCTTCCACGAGC
Organism: Roseiarcus sp.; assembly: GCA_036489975.1. Taxonomy (GTDB): domain Bacteria; phylum Pseudomonadota; class Alphaproteobacteria; order Rhizobiales; family Beijerinckiaceae; genus Roseiarcus. The sequence goes on along the minus strand of DASXES010000075.1, from coordinate 76,256 downwards.
AGAATCGGGACGAGATCGGCATGCCGGCCAGCGCGGCGAGCGCGGAGCCTCCCCTGTGGCTGTCGCTCGCCACGGCGATCCAGGGCGACGTCGGCTGCTCGCAGAAGCCTGACGCCTGGTCGACCGGTTCATTCTCGTATGCCAGCATCGCGCCGATCCTGATTGTTACGAGAACATTAATGGAACAAAGTAAGACTTCCGTCAAGACGGACGTAGCGTCTCCTCGTCGCTTTTGGCCCCTGCCTCAAGGACCGTGGCGAGCGAGGGGTCTTTACTGACAGCTTCCGCATTGAGGCGGTCGCAGGCCGACTCGATCGTCGACTGCAGGCGTTTGCTGAATTCGGCGCGCTTAAGCCCCGGCGCAATGACCGGCAGATATTCGATCACTGCCAGGCCCGGCCGGCGGATGAAGCCACGACGCCGCCAGAAGAGGCCCGTGTTCACGGCGACCGGCAGGCAGGCCGCTCCCGTCTCCAGGTAGAGCGCCGTGACCCCCTGCTTGTACTTCGGCGGCGCGCCTGGAAGGCGGCGCGTTCCCTCTGGATAAATGAACACCTGCCGCCCGGCGGCGAGCACAGGCCTCGCGGCGCCGGCGATCTGCTGCAACGCCTGCCTGCCGCGGGCGCGATCAATGGCGATCTGCTTCGAGACGATGAGATAGAGGCCGAACAGCGGAACGTAGGTCAGCTGCCGCTTGAGGATGATGGCGAAGTCGGGGGCGTATTTGATGAGGGCGAAGGTCTCGAGAAACGACTGATGCTTGGCCGCGATCAGGACCGCGCCCTCGGGAATGTTCTCGATCCCGCGATATTCCAGCTTGAGGCCGCAGATCTTCTCCAGAAGCCAGACGGAAATCGCGCCCCAGAGCCTGGCGAGCGCAAAGACGGCTTTCCTGCCGAAAAGCAGGGTCGGCAGGCCGACAATCATCAGAACCAGGAGGTTCAGGTAGAAGAGCGCGTTGAAGATGAGCGATCGCGTTGCGAGCATTGGCGAGGTCGTGGGTTCACGGGGGAACGGACAAGCTCCCCCTTCTCTACTGCAGGGTTTTCAGATGGCGCATGACAATCTCGCGCGAAAGGAAGCCGGTCAGCAGCGTGACGATGACGCATACCGCGACAAGAGCCAGATAGCCGGAAAAGCGCAGCGCAAACGAGCCGAACATGGCGGCCATCTCCGCATCGCCCGGCGAGCCCGCCCACCAGAAGGACAGGAGCGAGGCAGTGGCGAAGAAAGCGATCGCGGCAAATCCTCCGATCGCGGCGCCGCGAAATCCCAGGCGACGGAAATGGGTCTGGAACTCCCGGGCGATGAACGCGTCCGTTGCGCCGACGAGATGGAGGACCTCGACAATCTCGCGATTGCCCGCCATTGCGCCGCGCGTGGCGAATCCGATCGCCGTGCCCATGGCGACGATCATCAGCACGAAGAGACCGGCGGCGAGCGTGACGATCGCATCAGCCATGGCGCCGAGGCGCGTCGCCCAGGCGCGATGGTCGTCGAGATCGGCCTCGGGGACCGCCGAGGCGAGCGCTGCGCGCAATTTTGGCAGGTCCTCCGGGCGCTGGCCGCGCAGCCTCACGAGAATGACCCGCGGGATGGGCAGCTGACTGAGGTCGAGCCCCGCGCCGAGCCAGGGCTCGAGCAGCTTCTCCGATTCGGTCTTGGAAAGCGCCTGGGCGGCTTCGACTCCCGGCGATTTCGCAGCGATGGCGACGGCTTTGGCGACGACGCCGTCGACGTCGACGCCCGTCCGGGGCTTCACCTGGATCGTCGCCTCGCGCAACACATCCGAACGCCAGGCCTGCGAGGCGTCGGCGACGAGCAGGGCGGCGCCGGCGGTCAGGCAGGCGAGAAAGGTCATGATCGCGATGACGACGACCAGCGCCCGCCCGGCGACGGAGTCGCCGGGTATGAGCCGCGCATGGCTCTCGAACGCAGGCTCCTGTTCGACGGCGCGGACGGGATCGACAATCGGTTCGTTCACGGCGGCGATCCGTCGAGAATCGTCAGCTTGCCGCCGCCGACCACTAGTCTGCGGGCGAAGCCGAACTGATCCATGAGCTGGAGATCATGGGTCGCGATGACGACCGCGGTGCCAAGCCGGTGAAGTTCCATGAACAGCCTGAGCAGACGCCGCGCGAGGCCCGGGTCGACATTGCCGGTCGGCTCGTCCGCAAGCAGCAATTCCGGGCGAACGATCAGCGCGCGAGCGATCGCGGCTCGCTGCTTCTCCCCTCCAGAAAGCACAGGCGGAGAGGCATTCATCCGGTCGCCGAGACCGACCCAGCGCAGAAGCTCCACCACTTCGGCCCGATAGCCGGATTCCTCTCTGCCCATCGCCCGCAAGGGCAGCGCCACGTTCTCATAAGTCGTGAGATGGTCCAAGAGACGAAAATCCTGGAAGACGGCGCCGATGCGCCGCCGGAGCGTCGTCAGATCGTTCTTGCTCAGCGCCGCGGAGTCCTGGCCGAAGACCTGAATCTTTCCCCGTGTCGGGCGCAGCGAGAGCAACATCAGCCGCATCAGGGTCGTCTTGCCTGCGCCGGACGGACCGGTGAGGAACTGAAAACTTTGCGGGTCGACGGAAAAATTGAGGTCGCCAAGCACCTCCGGGCCCGTGCCGTAACGCAAACCGACGTTTTCGAACCGTATCAAACGCGTTTCCCTTGCCCGTCGGGTCGGACGCTTAACGCGCCCTTAACCGTGATTCCAACCAAATACCACCTTCGGCGATCTCATCAGAACGGCAAGGTCAGGCGGCATGACTGTGAACCACAAGTTCGGCCCAAATTGCGATGCACGCGCCTCACAGGAGCTTTGGCGTCCCGGCGGCGCCCTTGCGTCGGCTTTTGCCCTGATTGGCCTGGTGGTCGCCACGACGGCGGCGATCGCCGCTCGGGCCGCGATCGTCTCGATCGCGCCGGCGACCGCGGCCATCTACGCCAGCGTTGGCATGCCGGTTAATCTTCGCGGTCTCTTGATCGCCGATGTGCGTGCGACGGTTACGGAGCAAGCCGATGGCCAGGGAGAGCTTCTGGTCACAGGCGAGATTGCCAATCTGCGCGACGGAGAAACACCGGCGCCAGATCTGCGCCTGGCGCTCTGCGGTGCGGACGGGCGGGAGCTTTACGTTTGGACGGCGCGGCCGCCGAAGACTCGCCTTGGGACTCGTGAGCGGGTTTCCTTCCGGGCGCGGCTGGCGGCGCCTCCGGCTGGCGTTCGTGAGGTTCTGGTAAAATTCGCCGAGCCGGGCAATAAAGGGACGTTCACAGAGACCCCTTCATGAGCGGCGAGAGACAGGTCAAGGTTCTCTACGACGAGCGAACGATCGCCGAACGAACGGAAGCGCTGGCGCGGGAGATCGCCGCGGCGGAGCCAAAGGACCTGCTTGTCGTCGCCGTCCTGAAGGGCTCGTTCATGTTCGCGGCTGACCTGTTGCGCGCCCTGCATCGGGTCGGGCTCGAGCCGCAGGTCGAGTTCTTCCATTTGTCGAGCTACATGGATGGAACCGTGTCGAGCGGGACGGTGAAGATCCTGCGCGACATCGAATCCTTGGTGCGCGACCGGGATGTCCTCCTCGTCGACGATATTCTCGAATCCGGACGGACTTTGGCTTTCGCCAAGGATCTTCTGATGGCGCGGGGCGCGCGGCGGGTGCTTGTCTGCACGATGCTGGAGAAGCCCGGCAAGAAGGCTGTCGCCATCAGCGCCGATTTCGTCGGCTTTGTCTGTCCCGATGTCTTCGTGGTCGGCTATGGCATGGACGTAGCCCATTCCTATCGCGAGTTGCCGTTCATCGGCCGGGTCGTCACGGCGCAGGACGCCGCCGTTTCGGAAACCGCTTCGGGTGTTTGAGAGTCGTTTTCAATCCTTCGTTGCATTGCGCGATCCTTCGCACGGACGTGCTCGCGTGGGCCAATTGCGCGCCGAACTGGCGAGGGCGGATCTCGCGGGATTTATCGTTCCCCGGGCGGATGAGCACCAGAACGAGTATGTGCCGGCCAATTCCGAGCGGCTGAGGTGGCTGACGGGATTTGCCGGCTCGGCGGGGATCGCCGTGGTGCTGAAGGACTCGGCGGCTCTGTTCGTCGACGGGCGATACACCGAGCAGGTGAAGACCGAGGCGGATCCTTCGGTCTTCGAATTCCGGAATGTCATGGAGGACCCGCCGGGCGAATGGATCGCGCGTCATCTCAAACCAGGCGACAAACTTGGCTATGACCCTCGGCTTCACACGCCCGACGCGGTCGCGCGGTATGCCGCCGCGTGCGAGAAAGCCGGCGCCGGCCTGGTGGCAGTCGACCTCAATCCTGTCGATGCGATCTGGCCTGACCGGCCCCGTGCTCCGATTGGCGCGATCGCGGCGCACAAGCTCAGATTCGCGGGCGAAGGAACGCCGGCGAAAGTCGCGCGCGTGCGTGAGGCCATCAGGTCGTCGCAGGGTCTCCTGATCAGCGATCCTCACAATCTGGCGTGGCTGTTCAACATTCGCGGCTCCGATGTCTCCTATACGCCGCTGCCGCTCGGCTGGGCCTACCTACCGGTGCAAGGGCGCCCGGTGGTGTTTCTCGACCGGAGAAAGCTCACAGGCGCAGGCGCCAACAGTCTCAGCCGTCAGGCGGACGTGCTTGAACCTGATGCTCTATCCAATTTCGTCGAGGATTTGGGTCGGCAGGGCGCGCGCGTCGCCTTCGACGCCGCGACGGTCCCGGCTTATTTGACCCAGGCGATCGAGCGGGCCGGCGGCAAGGCCGACATCGGCGCCGATCCGATCACGCTTATGAAGGCGAAGAAGAATCCAGCCGAACTCGCGGGCTCCCGGGCCGCGCATGAGCGAGACGGCGCGGCGATGACGAATTTCCTCGCCTGGTTCGCGGTCGAGGCGCCGCGCGGGCGCCTGACCGAGATCGACGCCGTCAAGGCGCTCGAGACCTTTCGGCGGGCGAGCCCGGCGCTGAAAGATCTCTCGTTCCCGACCATCTCAGCCTTTGGCCCGAACTCGGCGCTTCCCCATTATCGCGTCAGCGAGGAGTCCAACCGAAAGATCGAGCGCGGGATTTTCCTCATCGACAGCGGCGCGCAATATGAAGACGGCACGACCGACATCACCCGCACGATCGCGGTCGGGCGGCCGAGCGCGCTGATGCGCGACCGGTTCACGCGGGTGCTCAAAAGCCATATCGCGGTCGCCCGCGCCGTCTTTCCGGCTGGCGCGAACGGGGCCCAGATCGATGCGCTGGCGCGCGCCCCGCTCTGGAGGGCGGGGCTCGATTTCGATCATGGCACGGGACACGGGATCGGCTCGTATCTCTCGGTGCATGAAGGCCCGCAGCGCCTCTCAAAGACCGGAACGACGGCGCTCGCGCCGGGCATGATCATCTCCAACGAGCCCGGCTATTACGCCGCGGGCGCATTCGGCATCCGGATCGAGAATCTGCTTGCCGTCGAGGAGCGGAAGATACCCGGCGGCGAGCGTCCGATGCTGGGCTTCGAGACGCTGACCTTCGCGCCGATCGATCTCACCCTGGTCGAGCCGAAACTCATGGATTCCGACGAGATCGCGTGGCTGAATGGCTACCACGCCCGTGTGCGCAAGGTCCTCGCGCCGCGGGTGGACGCCCCGACCCGCCGCTGGCTCACGAAGGCGACGCGACGCTTGGCCCCGGCCAGGCGGGTCTCGTCCTGACCTCGCGGCTGGCGGTCGATCCATTTGGGTTTGCTTGAACCGAGGCTTTTTCGCCGCGACACGCCCCCTTTCCAGGGTTGGAAAAGCTTGGATTTCCTTGGATTCTCTCGTCCGAAACGAGACTTATCAATAGGTTACGACAGATTTTCGCGCTCGCCTTTTTGCGAGGCCCGCGTCCCGGCGCCTGGACCGGCGCTGACGGTCGCGACAATGCCGAAGGGCGAGTTGCTTCATTGGCCAAGCTTGCCCTACCTTCTGGATTTCCGCAAGGATTTGTTCGGCTTCGCTAGCGGCGCCACGCTCCCACATGACATGGCGGAAGCAGTCGAACGAAAAATCCAGTCGTGAGCCTACGCGTCAATGAGCGAGGTCATGCGTCACGGCCTGCGCGCGTTGATGGGGCGAGACGCCACGGTCGAGCGTCTTCTACGGCGGCCAAGATTTCGAGGGAGTTTCCGCGAGCAAGCGCAGCCGCGCCCTCACCCAGCCCTCACCCGCTCGCCGGGTCGCCGCGCAGCTCGCGCAGATGCGCAACCAGCCCGGCCGTCGACGAGTCCAAGGCTGAAATGGCCGAGGCTGAATCAGAGACGATCGGCGCGAGGCTGAGCGCGAGCTCCTTGCCGAGTTCCACGCCCCACTGGTCGAACGAGTCGATGTTCCAGACCGCGCCCTCGGTGAAAACTTTATGCTCATAAAGCGCGATGAGCCGGCCCAGCATGCGCGGATCGAGATGGCGGTAGAGAAACGTGCTCGTCGGACGGCTGCCGGAAAAGCTCTTGTGCGGCGCGAGGCGCTTCGCTTCCGCCTCGCTCGCGCCCTGCTTGTGAGTGATCGCTTCGGCCTCTGCGGGCGTGCGGCCGTGCATCAAAGCCTGGCCTTGCGCGAAGCAGTTGGCGACCAGAAGATCGTGCTGATGCCCGTCGGCGTCGGTCGGCGTCGCGGCGACAAGCAGGTCTAACGGAATGATTTCCGTTCCCTGGTGGATGAGCTGGAAGAACGCGTGCTGGCCGTTGGTGCCGGGCTCGCCCCAGACCACCGGCCCCGTCGCCGTATTGCAGGGCGAGCCGTCGAGCTGGACGTGCTTGCCGTTGCTCTCCATCTGCAATTGCTGGAGATAGGCGGGAAAGCGCCCGAGCCGCTGGTCGTAAGGAATCACGCCATGCGTCGCGTGGCCGAGAATGTTGCGGTTCCAGCAGCTCAAGAGTCCCATCAGGATGGGGATGTTTTTCTCGAGCGGCGCGGTGCGGAAATGCTCATCGATCTCATAGCCGCCGCGCAGGAATTCGTTGAAGCGGTCGGGCCCGATCGCGATCGCCAGCGGCAGCCCGATGCTCGACCAGACTGAATAGCGCCCGCCGACCCAGTCCCAGAAGCCGAACACGCGCGTCGGCTGGATGCCAAATTGCGCGACCTTGTCGAGTTGCGTCGAGACGGCGGCGAAATGGTCGCCGACCGCGGCTTCCCCCACCCCTTGCGCGATCCAGGCCCGCGCGGTCGCGGCGTTGGTCATTGTCTCCACCGTCGTGAAGGTCTTCGACGAGACAATGAACAGGGTGCGCGACGGGTCGAGCCCGCGCAGCGTGTCGCCGATATCCGCCCCATCGACGTTGGAGACGAAATGGCTGCGCAATTGCGGCGGCGCAAAGGGCGCCAGCGCGCGCGTGGCCATGGCGGGGCCGAGATCGGAGCCGCCGATGCCGATGTTGATGACGTCGGTCATCGGCTGGCCGAGCGCGCCGCGCACGCGGCCCTCGCGCACGTCCGCGGCGAAGCCCAGCATCTTTTCGCGCGTGCCGATGACCTCGGGCATCACGTCCTTGCCGTCGACCAGGACCGGCTTGCCGGAGAAATTGCGAAGGGCGGTGTGCAGGACGGCGCGGTTCTCGGTGACGTTGATTTTCACGCCGGCGAACATCGCATCGCGCCGGGCTTCGACCTGGGCCGCCCTGGCGAGCTCGACAAGCGCGCTGAGCACCCCGGCGTCGATGCGCTGCTTGGAATAGTCGAACAGGAGATCGTCGAGGGTGACGCTGAACGCCTGGAATCGCCCGGGATCGTCGGCGAAATCGTTTCGCGCCGCCCGCGCGAGTGTAGCCTCGCGCAAGCTCGTCAGTTTCGCCAGCGCCGCCAGAGTCGCCTCAGTCGCCATGGACCTTTTCCTTTCCCGCGCCAGCCGTTAAGCGTGACCGCCCCCCGCGCCGGAACCTATTCATATGCCGCCCCTCCTGCAATTGCGAGACATCGTCGTGACGCTCGGCGGCACGCCGCTTCTAGACGGGGCGGAATTGTCCATTTCCGCCGGCGACCGCATCGCCGTCGTCGGGCGCAACGGATCGGGTAAGTCGACCTTGTTTCGCGTCGCGGCGGGCGAGCTTACGTTCGACCGCGGAACCCGCTTCGTCCAGCCTTCGGCGCGCTTCGCCTATCTGCCGCAGGAGCCGGACATGTCCGGCTTTGACACTGCGCTCGACTATGTGCTGGCCGGGCTTCACGAATTCGACGACCCCTATGCCGCGCGGGCGATGATGGCCGAACTCGGGCTCGATCCGGACGCCGATCCCGCGCGCCTTTCCGGCGGCGAAGCCCGCCGGGCGGCTTTGGTCAGGGCCTTGAGCCCGGAACCGGATATCCTGCTCCTGGACGAGCCGACCAATCACCTCGATCTCATTGCCATCGAGTGGCTGGAGGCGCGCCTCGTTGAAAGCCGCTCGGCCCTCGCCGTCATCAGCCACGATAAGCGCCTGCTCGCTGACCTGACGAAGGCCACGATCTGGCTCGACCGGGGCCGCGCCCGCCGCCTCGATCAGGGTTTTGGCGCGTTCGAGGCCTGGCGCGACGCAAAGCTCGAGGAGGAGGAGCTCGAGCGCCACAAGCTCGACCGCAAAATCGTCGAGGAAGAGCACTGGATGCGCTACGGCGTGACCGCGCGGCGCAAGCGCAACATGCGCCGCGTCGGCGAGCTTGCCGATCTGAGACGCGAGCGGCGCGAGGCGCTCAGGCCGACCGGCTCGGCCGCGATGATCGCGCAGGACACGAAAGCCTCGGGCGTGCTGGTGATCGACGCCGAGCGGGTGAGCAAATCTTACGGCGATCGCGAAATCGTGCGCGACTTTTCGCTCCGGGTCATGCGTCGCGACCGGATCGGAATCGTCGGCGCCAACGGGGCTGGCAAGACCACGCTCATCAACCTTCTGACCGGGGCGCTCGCGCCCGATTCCGGCGCGGTGCGGCTGGGCGCAAACGTGACGATGGCCTCGCTCGATCAGGGGCGCGCTTCGCTCGAGCCGGCGACGACGCTTGTCGACGCGTTGACCGGCGGCGGGAGCGACTATGTCACGATCAATGGCGAGCGGCGCCATGTTCAGGGCTACATGCGCGACTTCCTGTTCCCGCCCGAGCAGGCCCGTACGCCGATCGGAAAATTGTCCGGGGGCGAACGGGGACGGCTCATGCTTGCGAGGGCGCTGGCGAAGCCGTCCAATCTGCTCGTTCTCGACGAGCCGACCAACGATCTCGACATCGAGACGCTCGATCTCCTGCAGGAATTGCTCGGCGACTATGCCGGAACGATCCTCCTCGTCAGCCACGATCGCGATTTTCTCGATCGCGTGGCGACCTCGGTGATTGTCGGCGACGGCGACGGGCGCTGGATCGAATATGCGGGCGGCTATTCCGACATGGTCGCTCAGCGCGGCTATGGGCTCGCCGGTCCGCTGGCTGCGCCGGTCGAGGCGGCGGAGAAGCGTGGGAAGCGCCTGACGGTTGAGCGGGCGGCCCCGAAGCGCAAGCTGGGGTTCAACGAAAAGCGGGCGCTGGAGGCGCTGCCGAGCCGAATCGAAAAGCTCCGCGCCAATCTCGACGCGCTCGAGAGGAAGCTCGCCGACGCCGACTTCCCGGTGCGCGAGCCGGACGCTTTCGCCGAAACGACCAAGGCTTACGCTGAATTGCGCGACGCGCTGGCCGGCGCCGAGGACGAGTGGCTCGGGCTCGAGATCCTGCGCGAGGAACTCGAGCAGCAATAAGGCCGCGTGACGCTCGGCGTTATTCGGCGCCGCCCAGCTTCATCATGACGATTCCGGAAACGATCAGGGCCGCCGCGACGAGCCGCGTGACGCTCGCCTGCTCCCCGAGCGCGACGATGCCAACCACAAACGCCCCAACCGCGCCGATGCCGGTCCAGACCGCGTAAGCGGTTCCGAGCGGCAGCGTCCGCACGGCGATGGTCAGGAGGCCGAGGCTGGCGGCCATAGTGAGCGCCATCATGACGGTGGGCCACGGCCGGGTGAAGCCCTCCGACAGCTTCATGGCGTAGGTCCACGCGACTTCGAGACTTCCGGCGATGATGAGATAGATCCAAGCCATAGCGGCCCTCCTCGGAAGGGCCGGGCCGTCCCGGACTTAGGCCCAAACTGGGGGGAGGACGTGGCCTCGCCGACACCCATATAGGCGGGGACCTCGGGCGGATCAACCGGGGTCCGTCCGCGGGACGCCTCGCGATGACGGGCGGACGTAAACTGCCAGCGGCGGGCGCCTAAAAAAGTGGCGAAGCGAATCCGACTGCCTACGGCGTAACGGCGCAGGAGATGCAGGACATCACGGGGAGGGGCCATGCTCGCCACGACTGGCGCGCCGCCCAGGGAAAGAAGCGCGTCAGGGCGCGAGCGCGGTCTCGACCAGCTCCACCCAGTAGCTCATGCCATAGGGCAGGGCGGCGTCGTTGAAGTCGTATGAGGGGTGATGCAGCTTGGCGCTGTCGCCGTTCCCGATGAAAATGAACGCCCCCGGACGCGCCTCAAGCATGAAGGAAAAGTCCTCCGCGCCCATGACCGGCTCGGCGTTCGGATCGACCTGGGATTCGCCCGCGACCTTGCGCGCGACCCCGGCGGCGAAGTCAGTCTGCTTGGCGTGGTTGACCGTCGTCGGATAGCCGCGGCGATACTCGACCCGCGCGGTCGCGCCGCCCGCTGCGGCGATGCCGGCGGCGATCTCGTGGATTCGCTTTTCGACCGCGTCGCGGGTCGCGGCCTTGAGTGTGCGGACCGTGCCGTTGAGCCAGGCCGTTTGGGGGATGACGTTGCTGGCCGTGCCGGCCTCGAAGCGGGTGACCGAGACGACGCAGGAATCAAGCGGATCCACATTGCGCGAAACGATGGTTTGCAAGGCGACCACGATCTGCGCGCCGACAACCACCGGATCGACGCCGTGATGCGGCATCGCGCCATGCCCGCCCTGGCCTTCGATCGTGATCGTGATTTCGTCGGCCGCCGCCATCAGCGGCCCCTTCCTGAGCCTGAAGGAGCCAACCGGCAGGGACGGCATGTTGTGCATGCCGTAGACTTCCTCGATGGCGAACTTGTCCATCAGCCCGTCGTCGATCATGGCCATCGCGCCCGCGCCGCCCTCTTCGGCGGGCTGAAAGATGACGATCGCGTTCCCTGCGAAGTCGCGGGTGTCAGCCAGACGCTGCGCCGCGCCAAGCAGCATGGCGGTGTGCCCGTCGTGCCCGCAGGCGTGCATCTTGCCCGGAATCTTGGAGCGATAGGGGAGGTTGGTCTCCTCTTCGATTGGCAGCGCGTCCATGTCCGCCCGGAGCCCGATGGTGCGCGAACTCGCTCCCTTGGCGCCGCGGATCACGCCGACCACGCCCGTGCGGCCGATCGAGGTTTTGACCTCGTCGCAGCCGAAGGCGCGAAGCCGGTCGGCGACAAACTGAGCGGTGTCCTCGACGTCGTACAGGAGCCCCGGATTCTGATGGATTTCGCGGCGCCAGGCCTGAACGTCGGGAATGAGATCGTTGATGGCGGATCGGATCGGCATGGGGAGCGGGCTCCTGCAAGGAAGCCGACAGGTTGGCCGCGCCGGGCAGGCGCTGTCAATGATGGCGTGCGATGCTCACCGCTTATACCAGGAGTCGATGATCGCAAGCGATCATCGACTTGATCGCCGAAGCGCGAATGCGCGCCCGCGCCGTTGTGCGGATCGAAGCGCGATGCGTCGCGCTCATTTGGAACGTGTATTAGGCGTTCCCCGCAAGCTCCCTGACGATCGCATCGCCCATTTCGCTCGCCGACACCGTGGCTTCTCCTTCACTCCCGATATCGGCGGTGCGGAAGCCAGCGGCGAGCACGGCGGCGATGGCGGAATCGAGCCGGTCGGCCGCCTCGCCAAGGCCGAACGAATAGCGCAAGGCCATGCCAAACGACCCGATCATCGCGATCGGATTGGCGATTCCCTTGCCGGCAATGTCGGGCGCCGATCCGTGCACCGGCTCGTAGAGCGCCTTGCGTCGCCGGCTCTTCGGATCGACGTCGCCAAGGGAAGCGGACGGCAGCATGCCGAGCGATCCGGTCAGCATCGCCGCGACGTCGGACAGCATGTCGCCGAACAGGTTGTCGGTGACGATCACGTCGAATTGCTTGGGCCAGCGGACAAGCTGCATGCCGAGCGCGTCGGCGAGCTGATGCTCGAGCTTGACGTCCGGATATTCCCGCTTGTGCAACGCGCTCATGACCTCGTTCCACAAAACCCCGGACTTCATCACATTGCGCTTCTCCGCCGATGTGACCTTGTTGCTCCGATTGCGCGCGAGCTCGAAGGCGGTGCGCCCGATCCGCTCGATCTCGTAGGTGTCGTAGACCTGAGTGTCGATCGCACGCTTCTGGCCGTTGCCGAGGTCCCGGATCTCTTTCGGTTCGCCGAAATAGACGCCGCCGGTCAGCTCTCGCACGATCATGATGTCGAGCCCTTCGACGACCTCGGGCTTCAGCGATGAAGCGGCCGCCAGCGCCGGGTAGCAGATCGCGGGCCTTAAGTTTGCGTAAAGGGCGAGCTCCTTGCGCAGGCGCAAAAGCCCCGCCTCGGGCCGGACGTCATAAGCGACGCCGTCCCATTTCGGACCGCCGACGGCGGCCAGAAAGACCGCGTCGGCGGCTTCGGCGAGCGCCATGTCCGCGTCGCTGATCGCTTTCCCGTGCTTGTCATAGGCGCACCCGCCGACGAGGCCCTTCTCGACCTCGAATTTGGCGACGCCCTCCTTGTTGAAGCGATCGATAATCTTCTCGAGTTCGGCCATAACCTCGGGGCCGATGCCATCGCCAGGAAAAAGCAGGAGCTTGAAAGTCGCCATGGGTCCGTCACGTTCACGTCAGGGGAAAGCGGGCCCGTGTGCTAGACGATTTCCCGATCGCGCGAAAGTCCGGCTTGGCCTCCGGCCGACCGCGGAAGCCGAGCGAGCCCGCGCCTGTCCAGGCAATAGAGCGACGCCATGAGCATCGTGAATAGCGCCGCCGCCGACGGCTTCATCCAGCGATTGCCGAAGGAGATCGGGTTCTATCTCGTGCACGGGCAGGACGAGGGGCTCGCGCACGAACGGGTGAAGGCCATCCTCCGCCGCCGGATCGGCGATGATCTGGATCCGCTGCGGCTCGTGCGCCTCGAGGGCGACGCCGTCGCGCGCGATCCGGGCGGGCTCGCGGATGAGGCTTATGCGATCTCGATGTTCGGGGGGAGTCGCGCCATCTGGGTCGATGCGCAGGGACGCGATCTTGTGCCGGCGCTCGAACCTCTGTTCGCCCGGCCGCCGGCCGACTGCACGATCGTCGTCAAGGCGGGGCCGCTCAAGAAGGGAGCGGCGTTGCGGACGGCGTTCGAAAGCTCGGCCGCGCGCGCGGCGATCGAATGCTTTTCGGACGATGCGAAGGCGCTCGAATCCCTGGTCGACGCTGAAGCCCGCGCCGCGGGGTTGACGATCGCGCCCGACGCGCGCGCGGCGCTTGTCGACCTGGTCGGCGCCGACCGCAGAACGACGCGCGGCGAGATCGCCAAGCTCATGCTCTACGCGCATGGGCGTGGGCAGGTCACGGTCGAGGACGTCGAGGCGATCGTCTCGGACGCGGCCCCGTCCAATCTCGACGAGGTCGTGGACCAGGCGCTGCTTGGGGAATTGCCCGCGGTCGAGGCGGCGCTCGCCCGATTCTTCCACGACGGGGGGGACGCGGACTACCTCATGATCCGCCTGATCGCGCGGGTGACGCTCCTCTATCGGTTGAGGCTCGAGATGGATCAGGGCCGGCCGTTCGAGGCCGCGCGCCAGGCTCTGTTCGTGAGATTGCCGCCATCGGCGCTCCGCGCGCTGGCGAGGCAGGCCGAGCGCTGGACGACGGAATCGATCGCTCAGCGCCTGCCTGCGCTCAGGGTCGCCAGCGCCCGCGTCCGGCTGGAGTCGGAGCTCGCCGAGATTTTGGCGACGCGCGCGCTATGGGCGTTGGCCTCGGCTCGGCGGAGCGGGGGGCGGTGAACTGGCGGGGCCGAAATTGGGTTCGTTCCGCCAAAATCGTGGGCCCGCCTTCGCCGGGGGTGGACATGGAGCTTGAGCGCCGGGCGCTTCCGCGACCGGACGCGACAATAGCGCAAGTTGACGTCGTGAAAAGCAAGAGGACACAGCCCACTTGGCGGAAGTCCGGCCGTCTCTTTCAGCTGGAACCGCACGCGGCTTGTCATCCCAGGTAAGCTAGAATCTATAGAAAATTCAACAGCTTACTGGGGTCTGCGTTTGCGGGCGGAGCAGACCGGAGCGACGGCTGACGGCGCGGTCGGCGAGGTGGATTTCCGACTGCCGGTCACCTTTCGTAACGCGCCCCCGCCTCGCACAGCCTTCGGCAAAAATCGTCGAGCTGGTCGAGGCTCTTGAAGCCGATGCGGATCTCGCCGCTATCCCCATCATGCCGGATCGTCACTTTCGTCCCGAGCTCAAGGCCGAGTTTGTCTTCGAGCGCCTTCGTGTCGGCGTCGACGGGCGCGCTCCCCTTCCGCGGGCGGGCCGTCTTCCCTGAATTTTCGCCGAACCGCTCGATGTCCCTGACCGTCAGGCCCTCGGCGACGATGCGGTCGGCGAGCGCGTCCGGATGGGCGACCGCGAGCAGCGCGCGGGCGTGTCCGGCCGAGATCTGGCCGCCGGCCAAAAGGCTTCGGGTGTGCTCGGGCAGCTGGGTCAGGCGCAAGGTGTTGGCGACGTGGCTGCGGCTCTTGCTGACGACGCGCGCGATGTCGCCGTGCGAATATCCGTAAGCCTCGCCGAGCTGGGCGTAGCCGGCCGCTTCCTCGAGCGCGTTGAGATCGGCCCGCTGCACGTTTTCGACGATGGCGATCTCGAGCGCCTCGCGGTCGCCAGCCTCGACGACGATGATCGGAATCTCGTGCAGGCCCGCCCGCTGCGCGGCGCGCCAGCGGCGTTCGCCGGCGATGATCTCGTAAGCGTCCGCCGCGCTGGCCAGGGCGCGAACGACGACGGGCTGGATGATCCCGCGCTCCTTGATCGAGGCTGCGAGTTCGTCAAGGTCCGAATCGTCGAAGCGCTTGCGCGGGTTGCGGGGATTGGGGCGCAGGAATTCAATCGGCGCCTGGCGCGCGCCGCGCGAAACCTCGGAATGCTGCGGGTTCGGGCCGCCCAGCAAGGCCGCGAGTCCGCGCCCAAGTCGGGGACGATTTTCGGTGCGGGCTGCTGAATCTTCGGCCATGGATCCTTATCCTTCAGGGCTTCAACCGCGTGGGTCAGGCCGCGCGCCAGCGACCCTCGCGCCGAATGACCTCCGACGCGAGTTTGAGATAGGCCTGGCTGCCGGCGCATTTGAGATCGTAGAGCAGCGCCGGCTTGCCGTGCGAAGGCGCTTCGGAGAGGCGCACGTTGCGCGGGATGACCGTTTCGTAGACCTTGTCGCCCATATAGGCGCGCACGTCCGCGACGACCTGGCCGGCCAGGCTGTTGCGGGGATCGTACATGGTGAGCACGATGCCGTGGATCGTCAGGCCGGCGTTGAGGGTGCTGCGAACCTGCTCGACCGTCGTCAAAAGCTGCGACAGACCTTCGAGAGCGAAGAATTCGCATTGCAGCGGCACGACGACGGCGTCGGCGGCCGCGAGCGCGTTGATCGTCAAGAGGTTGAGGGACGGCGGGCAGTCGATCAGGACGTAGGTGATGGGCTGGGGATCGTCGGGGGCCGAAGCGCCAAAGGCGCGGAGCGCGCTGCGCAGCTTGTAGGAGCGATCGTGGTGGCTGGCGATTTCAAGCTCGACCCCAAGAAGATCCATCGTCGAGGGGGCGATGAAAAGGCGCGGCACCGAAGTCGGAATGATGACTTCGCGCAGGGATTTTTCCCCGACCAGCATTTCGTAGCTCGAAGTCACGCGCGCGCTGCGGTTGACGCCGAGCCCGGTCGAGGCATTGCCCTGGGGATCGAGATCGATGACCAGGACCCGCTCGCCGATCGCCGCCAGCGCGGTCCCGAGGTTGATGGCGGTCGTCGTCTTGCCGACGCCGCCCTTCTGGTTCGCCATGGCGAGAACGCGCGGACGCGCCCCGGGGTCGGGCTCGCGGACGAGGGTCTCCGTCTCGGTGTCGGCCATCGGGTTCAGGCCTCAGCTTTGGCGAATGCGCAGGATCGCGGCCTTCGGGTCGACGACGCTCGGAAGCGGTTCAATCGCATAGGCTCCCTCAGGCAGCGCCGCGATCTGGTCTCTAGCTGATTCGCCGCGCGGAAACACGGCGACGGCGCCGCGCTCCATCCACGGTCTCGCCAATTTGAGCGCAAGCGGCAAGGGGGCGAAGGCGCGCGCGGTCACGGCGTCCACAGGTCCGAGGCTTTCGGGCGCGAGCGCTTCGACGCGCTCGGGGTGAATCATGGCTGGCGCCCCGGTCGCGCGCGCGGCTTCACGCAGGAAAGCGCACTTTCGCTGGTCGCTTTCGACGCAGTGGACGATTGCGCCTGGAACGTGAGCGAGCTGGATGGCGATCACGAGGCCGGGAAATCCGGCGCCGGAGCCCATGTCGAGCCAGCGCCGGGCCTCCGGCGCAAGGGCAAGAACTTGCGCGGAATCGGCAATATGGCGGGTCCAGACCGACGCAAAGGTCGAATCGGCGATGAGATTGGTCTTTTTTCGCCAGCGGTCGAGCAGATCGACGAAGGCCTCGAGGCGCGCCTCTGTTTCACGTGAAACAGGGACCAGACGCAAAGCCGCCCGGCGGTCGTCTGCGAGCGGGCCGGTCAGGCTCCTCGGTGGCCCGCTCACGTCCCAACCGGAAGCCGGTCCCGGTCCGCGGCCCGCCCTGCTTTCCGCGCATGCGCGGCAATCAGCGCCAGCGCCGCCGGAGTGACGCCCTCGATGCGCCGGGCCTGGCTCAGGCTGGCGGGGCGAATGGCGATGAACTTCTGCTTGATCTCATTCGACAGGCCCGAAAGGCGCCCGTAGTCGAGATCGGCGGGCAGCGCGGTCGAATCGTCGCGCCGGTAGCGGGCGACATCCTCGGCCTGACGGTCAAGATAAACCGAGTATTTTGCGTCCGCCTCGAGCCGCCGTACAAGTGTAGCGGGGATCTCTCCAAGTTCAGGCCAGACACGCGCAAGATGAGCGATCGGATACTGCGCCTGCGCCGCGAGGTCGAAGGCGGAGCGGCGAATCCCGTCGCGATTGACGGCGAACCCGTGCGCCTCGAGCTCCCGAGGGGTCGCGCTCGCGGCGTGGAGCAGGGCGCGGGCCAGCTCCAGCTGGCCGCGGACTTCGGCGAAGGCGCGCGATCGCTCAGGCCCGACGCAGCCGAGCCTGATCCCCTTCTCCGTCAGGCGCTCGTCCGCGTTGTCGGCCCGCAGCGACAGGCGGAACTCGGCGCGCGAGGTGAACATCCGGTAGGGCTCGGTGACGCCATGCGTGGTCAGATCGTCGATCATCACGCCGAGGTAGGATTCCGCGCGGTCGAAAGTCGCGGGCGCCTGCCCACCCGCTTTACGCGCTGCGTTGATCCCGGCGACCGCCCCTTGAGCCGCCGCCTCCTCGTAGCCGGTGGTGCCGTTGATCTGCCCGGCGAGGAAAAGGCCCTTGAGCCGGCGCGCCTCGAGCGTCGGGTCGAGCCCGCGCGGATCGATATAGTCGTACTCGATCGCGTAGCCGGGGCGCAGGATCCGGGCGCGCTCGAGCCCCGGAATGGTGGCCACGAGCGCGGCCTGGGTCTCGGCCGGCAGCGAGGTCGATATGCCGTTCGGATAGACGGTCGGGTCGTCCACGCCCTCGGGCTCGAGAAAGATCTGGTGGCTGTCCCGATCGGCGAAGCGGATCACCTTGTCCTCGATCGAGGGACAATAGCGCGGGCCGCGCCCGGAAATCGCGCCGGAATAGACGGCGGAACGATGCGAATCGGCCTGAATGATGCGGTGGGTTTCGGCCGTCGTGCGGGTGATGTGGCAGGGAAGCTGCGGCGCCGTCAGCCCCGTCGTCAGCGAGGAGAAGAATTCCGGCTCCGGATCGCCGTGCTGGATCTCGAGCCGGTCCCAGTCGATCGTCAGGCCGTCGAGCCTCGGCGGCGTGCCGGTCTTGAGCCGTCCGAGCGAAAAGCCCGCCGCGTCGAGGCTCCGGGCGAGCAAAACCGATGGCGGGTCGCCGAAGCGCCCGGCCGGCGTGCGCTCATCGCCGAGGTGGATCATTCCGCGCAGGAATGTGCCGGTGGTGAGGACGACCGCGGGGCAGGCGATCGAGCGCCCGTCGGCCAAGGCGATTCCGGTGACGGCGCCGGCGTCGGAGAGGATTTTCGCCGCCTCGCCTTCGACGATCGTCAGGTTCGGGGTCTCGCTGAGCAGCGCCTGCATGGCGCGGCGGTAGAGCTTGCGGTCGGCCTGGGCGCGCGGCCCCTGGACGGCCGGGCCCTTGCGGCGGTTCAGCACTCGGAACTGGATGCCGGCCGCGTCCGCGGCGCGCCCCATCACGCCGTCGAGCGCGTCGATCTCGCGCACCAGATGGCCTTTGCCCAAGCCTCCGATGGCGGGGTTGCACGACATCTCGCCAATCGTCGCGAAGCGATGGGTGACGAGCGCCGCCCGCGCGCCTGAGCGTGCGGCCGCTGTCGCGGCCTCTGAGCCTGCGTGTCCGCCACCGATCACTACGACGTCAAACTTCATCGTCTATCCATTTGCGCTTGGGCGCGGCCTCATCCGGCCCTTCGGGCCACCTTCGCCCGCAGGGAGAAGCGCCGTTGCGCCCGTCTCTTTCCGGGAGAGGGTTGGGTGAGGGACCTTTGCGACCGGGCCGAGAGCGAACTCAGCCCGCTATCACCACGCTTTGATCTCAAGCGCCAGCCTGTTTCACGTGAAACACGGAAGCGGCATTCTATTTTCCAACGCACAATCGCGCAAAAATTTCTCCCAGCACGTCCTCGACGCCGATCCGCCCGACGACCCGATCCATCGCCGACGCGGCGCGCCGAAGATCCTCCGCGATCAGCTCGGGCTCCGCGGCGCTGACGTCGAGCGCCGAGCCCAGCGCCTGGCGCGCGTCCTGAAAAGCGCGCCGATGCCTTTCAAGCGTCAGCAAGGCCGGCTCATCGGACGACATCCGCTCTTCCGCGAGATCCGCGAGGACGTCAAGCAGCCGATCGATCCCTTCGCCCGTTTTCGCCGATATGGCGAGGCCGTCGGGATCGGGGCCGCACGCGCGGGTCTCGGCGAGGTCGATCTTGGTCCGGACCGTGAGCGTAGGGCTTCCCATATCCGGCGCCTCCCCGTCGCCGCCGTCGTTCAGCCATAGCGTGAGGTCCGCGCTCCCGGCTCTGCGCCGCGCTCTCGCGACGCCCTCCTGCTCGATCGGGTCGGCGCTCTCCCGAATGCCCGCCGTGTCGACCAGAATGACCGGATAGCCCCTGAGGTCCAGAAACACCTCGATCAGATCGCGGGTCGTTCCGGGAATGGGCGAGGTGATCGCCACGTCGCGGCCAGCCAGCGCATTCATCAAGGTCGATTTGCCGACATTGGGCGCCCCGGCGATGACGATCGTGAAGCCTTCGCGCAGGCGCTGCGCCGAATCGGCGGTCGCGAGCGCCCCGTCGATCCGCTCAAGCGCGGCGCCTGCGGCGCTTCTCACTGATTGAAGCGTGAAATCAGCGGCGTCCTCAATGTCGGAAAAATCGATCTGGGTTTCGACCGCCGCCATCGCATCGAGAAGGCTTGCGCGGATCGCCTCGCACTCGCGGCCGAGCGCCCCGCCCGCGACGCGCTCGGCCTGTCGCCGCTGCGCCTCCGTTTCCGCCTCGACCAGATCGGCGAGCCCTTCCACTTCCGAAAGGTCGATCTTGCCCTTCATGAAGGCGCGCCAGGCGAACTCGCCGGGCTCGGCGAGCCGCAATCCGGGAACGAGCAGGAGCGCCTTCACCAGCCCGGACACGACGGCCCGGCCGCCCGTGACGCTGATTTCCGCCATTGCCTCGCCGGTGAAGCTGCGGGGCGCCTGAAAACGGGTGATCAGCGCCCGGTCCAGCGGCTCGCCAGACTGAGGGTGGCGGAGCGTCCGCAAGGTGGCGCGGCGGTCGGGAAACGCGGCCCCCGGCGCAATTGCCTGAAGGGCGCCCTCGCAGCCCGGACCGGACAGGCGCACGACCGCGATCGCGGCCCGGCCGGCGCCGGACGCCGGCGCGAAAATGGTGTCCTCGTCGTTTGCGAACATTGGATCGCGCTAGACCGCGATAAGCTTGAAGAGGTGGGTCGTCATGAGGAGCGCGGTAGCGCGACGTGGCGTCCGGTTGGCTGTTACGCGCAACTTCAACGCGCAGAAAATGTGGATAATCGGCCCAGGCCCGCCCATGCCGCCCAGATCGGTCGTCGGCCGCCGTCGTTCCGGCGCGTCAGTCCCGCGACGGAGCGCGGTCGGCTGGCGCCGGCAATTCACTGACCGCGCTGCCGGGGCGCGCGGCGGTCGGCTGTTTCCATTGCGGCGTGCATACGACATACTGATCCGCGATCGCTTCGTGATCGCCCTGCTTCTCGCGTTGGAAATAAAGATAGCAGATGCTGAGCCCGCCCGTGCGGTAATCGACGCGGAACACGCCGCCTTCCTGCTCGTGGCGGGTCGCGATGAGCCCGTAGTCGCTCGGCTCCTGCTTTGTCGCGCCATCGCCGCCGCGGTAGCAGTTGGTCACGCCGAACGCGCCCGGGCCGACATCGGTCCGTCCGGGATTGTGCGCGAACTGGCAGGCGATGACGTCGCCGGTCAGTTTGTCGAGGCGATAGACCAGCGACAGATTAATCTGCGGCGCTGCGAGAAAATCGTACTGAGCGGCTTCGGCGCCGCTCGCCAGGGTGCAGGCGAGCGCCGCGAACCCGAGTATTCCAGTCTTCGCTGACATTGCCGACCTCCGCGCGCCGCAAATCACGTGCGGTCAACATGCGGCCGAGCGCCTTCACAAATCGTTAAGGTTAACGCGCGGCTTCTGCGGTATCTCGTGGATCAAGGCGCCCGAAATCAGGGAATCTGGCGCAATGCGCGCCACCGTGGCGCGGGGACCGAATCGGGACGCCCGCGTTGGGGGCGAAGTCCACGTTTGCAGGCGCCGCCGACCCGCAGGCCGTTGGCCGCGTCGTCACGGCCGGCTTGGCTCGCCGCGGCCCTGCGCCCGATCATCCGTTCTTACCTTCGCGGCCGCCTCGTTTCGTTGGTCGGCCGCCACCTGCTCGAACGCGGCCTGCAGACGGGCGACGACGCTCTCGCGGCCTTCGGGCAAAGGTGATTCGAGGTGGATATGGCGCAGTTCGTCAGCGAAGGCGCTCCAGAGCAGCGGGCCGCCCTCTTCCATCAACTGCTGACGGATCGCCAGTTCCGGCGAGGCTGGCAGATGTCGACGGCCCCAGGCGCCCAGCTGCACCAGCACGGGCACGAGCTGGATGGCCTTTTCGGTCAGGCTGTAGATCCCCTTCTGCCGGTGGGCGGGATCGTCGCGGCGCGAGATGAGGCCCGCCTGGACGAGCCGCTTCAGCCGTGCGGCCAGAATGTTGGAGGCGATACCTTCTTGTGAGTGCGTAAGCAGCTCGCGGAAGCGCCGCCGGTTCCCGAACATGATGTCGCGGATAATGATGAGACTCCAGCGGTCGCCCAGCACCTCGAGCGCAAGATTGATGGGGCAGCCGGAGCGATTGTCGATCATGACCGGTTGCAATATAAAACCAGTCTGGTAAATCGCAACTGGTTGCAGTTCACAATCAGACGGGGGATCCATGGGGAAGGTGCGCGTAGCAGCGTTTGCAGTGTCGATCGACGGTTACGGGGCCGGCCCGGACCAGAGCCTCGAGCATCCGCTGGGCAAAGGGGGCCGGGACCTGCACAAGTGGTTCTATCCGACCCAGGCCTTCCGAGCGATGCTGGGGCAGGAGGGCGGCACGGAAGATCGTTTCGCCCGCGCTGCGATGGAAGGCTTCGGCGCGTTCATCCTCGGCCGCAATATGTTCGGACCTGCCGGCGACGACTGGGGCGGGCCCGCCTGGAAGGGCTGGTGGGGCGGCAATCCCCCGTATCACGCGCCGACCTTCATCCTCACCCACCACGCCCGGGCGCCGATCGCGATGGAGGGCGGGACGACCTTCCATTTCGTCACCGACGGGATCGAGGCGGCGCTCGCTGAGGCCAAGGCCGCCGCGGGCGACCTGGACGTGAAGATCGGCGGCGGCGTTTCGACCGTTCGCCAGTATCTGCTTGCTGGCGCGATCGACGAATTGCATCTGGCCCAGGCGCCCGTCGTCTTGGGCCGCGGCGAATCCCTGTTCGCAGGCATCGACCTGCCGGGCCTTGGCTATCGGGTGACGGAGACGGTCCCAACGGAGCTCGCGAACCACATCGTGCTGACCCGCTGACTCCCGGGAGGGGGCCGGGATCAATGACGCGGCAAACCATCGGTCCGGCGGCCGGGGGGTAGGAGGCTGCGAGCGTTTAACACGCTCAAAACACAACCGCCGCGCGAGTGGGAACGAGTGGGAGGATTTTTTAGCAGGGGCGGCTTTCGGGCCGCCCTTTTTTGTTTGGATAACTGGCTTGGTGTGCGGCCAAAGCTCGGCCCATAATATCATTGTTCTTGCACCTGCACCGATCGACCTGTGATCCTGGTCACAGACATTAGAAATCTTTCGAGAGA
Organism: Roseiarcus sp.; assembly: GCA_036489975.1. Taxonomy (GTDB): domain Bacteria; phylum Pseudomonadota; class Alphaproteobacteria; order Rhizobiales; family Beijerinckiaceae; genus Roseiarcus. Next base: position 53,637 of record DASXES010000075.1, on the reverse strand, counting down.
GCGTAATTCAGCGAGGACCGTCCCCGCGGCGAGGCGCGAAGCCTTTATAAGCACCGTTTTGGTACAGGAATACCTCCCATGAGCAACGCGGAGCGAGTGAAGAACTTTAAGCTTCTTAAGATGGTTGGCGGCACTCACGTCTGGCAAATCAAGGGCTCTTCGCCACGGTCGGCCTTTTTCTTTGAGACCGGAATAGGCGTCGACGTGGATGGTGCTCCTAACGCCTATGCGCCGAACAATGCGATCGCGCTCGACAATCACGAAAATGCGGGCCACCCAGGAAACTGGTGGGGCGTCCAAACCGACAATCACGGACGGCCGATCATTCAACACCGCGGTCCGCCAAGCCAACCGTTGACAGGTTTTTACATCTCGACGACCTCTCTAATCGACGCGGCCTTCGCAGAGGACGACGTCCGGCGATATGTTGACGCAACGAAAATCCCTTATCTTGCACTTCCGCCTGCCTACTTCACAGAAACGGGCCTCCGGATTGGAGACCTTTCCCTGGTTATCAACACCCAAAATGGCAAGTTTTGTTTCGCAATTTTCGCAGACACGAAATATCATCCGGTTTTAAGCGAGGTATCAGCCAGAGTAGTTGATCGCCTGGGAACATTTGGAAATCCAAAAGGAGGGCCGTCACCGTCCGCGGGGATTATTCGCATTGTATTTCCTGGATCAGGACTTGGAAATAAAGTCGGCTGGCCCGATGAACATACGATTGATGTTGCGGGGAGCGGTTTCCTAGACATTCTTTCCAGGCGCCTTGATAAGCAAAAAACATTGGCGAACGCTTATTCAGAGTTCCGCCAGTTCGCGACTGCTCTAACCGCAGCGGGATATGGACAATAGCAGCGATAAGCTTATGACACGGCAGGCGCCCGACTTTGTCTTGACAAAAATAGAAACACGCTGCTATGATTCTTATCAGCGGAATCCCTCTCGCGATCGGTCCGGCGGCCGGTCGGGGTAGGAGGCTGCGAGTGTTTAGCACGCTCGACCACAACCACCGCGCGAGTCGGAACGAGTAGGGAGAATTTTTTACCTAAATCGCTTGTAACCCATTGAAAAGTCCCGATTCCAAAAAATAAACGCTAGTAAACGCTAGCTATTTTACTGACGTTTACTAGCGCTTATTGGCTTTTAGCTAGCGTTTATGCGCATTGATTCGATTGGCCGGCCGCGGGCCTCGCGCTCTGGTTGTCGCGGCTCGAGAGGTCATAAGGTCATGTCCGCGCCGGGACCTCGCGCCCCGCGCTCGGACCGGTCAGGCCAAATCAGACGGGAATGGGGCTCGCCACGCGCTTGGGACAAGCGCGCCAATCCGGAATGCGGCCGGCTCTCGCGGGGAATGACCGGTCAGGCCGTCAGGATCTCCTTGCTGGCGACGGTCGAGTCGGGGTTCAGCCGGTAGACGAGCGGCACGCCGGTCGCCAGTTCCATCGTTGGAACAGTTTCGGGCGTCAGCCGGTCGAGCACCATGACGAGGGCGCGCAGGCTGTTGCCGTGCGCCGCGACCAGCACGCGCTTGCCGCCGAGAACGGCGGGCAGGATGTTCTGGCAATAATAGGGGAGCGCGCGGGCCACCGTATCCTTCAGGCTTTCGCCGCCAGGGGGCTGAATGTCATAGCTGCGCCGCCATTTGTGGACCTGCTCCTCGCCCCATTTCTTGCGCGCGTCGTCCTTGTTCAGTCCGACGAGGTCGCCGTAGTCGCGTTCATTGAGGGCCTGGTCGCGCGTCTCGGGCACTCCCGTCTGCCCCATCTCGGCAAGCGCCAAAGCAAGCGTACGCTGGGCGCGGATGAGCGCCGAGGTGAACGCGAGGTCGAAGGCGAGCCCGTGCGCCTTCATCCGGCGCCCTGCCGCCTTGGCCTCCTCGACCCCGGCCCGGCTCAAGTCCACATCGCGCCATCCGGTGAACAGGTTCTTCAGGTTCCATTCGCTCTGACCATGCCGCAACAGAACGAGGAGACGGTCAGCGGGCATGGCTTCGCCTTGGTTGGAGGGTCAATGAACCGCTTACCAAGCATGGCGCGCAGCCGGCGCCAACCCGAAAACCGCGAGTGGTCATTCATGGCATTGTCGATGAGCGCCGGGAGCGAGAGCCGGTTTGAGCGGAGCCAGTCGCGCCCGGGCGACCGCGCGCACGCCGACCGGGCGGTGGACCTGTTTCATCGCCTCGACAATGTGGACGCCGGCGAACGGCAATCCGAGAGCTCCGCCGACCCGCTCGATGGTCGAGGCGGAACGCATCATATAGGGCCGCGCGACCGGCGGCGTATAAAGCGCTTCGCCCCAGAAGATCGGCGAGAAATCGGCGCGATGCAGCAGGTCGCGAAGTTGCGGTTTCGAATAGGGCAGACCTTGCCCGTATGGCGTGCTGTCGGCGCGCGCCCAGACGCCCCGGCGGGAGGGAACGACCACGATCATCCTTCCCTCGGGCGCGGTGATGCGCCACAGTTCTTCAAGCAGCGCATTGGGCCTATCGGCCGCTTCCAGGGCGTGAGCCAGCAGCAACCGGTCGATGGAGCCGTCGGGCAGCGGCAACATTTGCACGTCGACGAGCGCGGCGGCGCAGCGTCCTCCTCCCGGCCAGATCGCGACCCCCTGCTCCGCGGGCATCAGCGCCAGGCATCGGCGGGCGCCGTCGCGGACTTGTTCGAGGTACGGTGTTCCATAACCCACCGCAGCGACGGATAGTCCGACGCTATTCTGCCAGCGCTCGCGTATCACGCGGCCAACGAGCCTCCGGGCGACGCCGCCGAGGGGCGAGCCGTAAAAGCTCTGCAAACTGAGGACGTCGAGGGGCATCGATAACCGCCGAGGCTGGCCCATGACTTTGGACGACCGCCCTGTCTTTCGCAATGTGCGGCGACCGGCAACCCGCGCCCGAAGCGGGAGGAAAGACAGCGGTCTCCCGTTCAGCTATATTCGGAGCATCCGGGCGCGTCGGGCTTTAACTCGGCCCGTGCGCTTTCCCCGAGAACCGAAGCCCCAAATCGCCGAGCGTGTCGACATGACGATGAGCCTTCACCAGTATCTGTGCCTCAACGACAATTACGGCGCCCTCGTGCATGATCCGGCGACTGGAGCGACCGCTTGCGTCGACGTGCCCGACGCGGGGCCGACTTTCGCCGCTCTGGCCGACCGCGGCTGGAATTTATCGGACGTGCTGATCACCCATCACCACGCCGATCATATTCAGGGAGTTCCGGAGCTCAAGGCGAAATTCCCGGACGCGAGGCTTTGGGGCCCGGCCAAGGACGCGGCGCGAATCCCGTTCCTCGATCATCTGGTGGAGGAGGGGGAATATGCGCGCGTCGGGTCCCTTGCGGCGAAAGTCATCGAGACCCCCGGACACACGCTCGGACATATCGCCTACCATTTCGAGGAAGACGAGATCGCCTTCTGCGGCGACACGCTTTTTTCACTCGGTTGCGGTCGGGTGTTCGAGACGCCTTACGCTGTGATGTGGAGCTCGCTGGCGAAGCTTGCCGCCCTTCCGGGCGAGACCCGAGTCTACTGCGGCCATGAATATACGGAGGCGAACGGCCGTTTCGCTGTGACCATTGAGCCTGACAATCCGATTCTCAAGGCGCGAATCAAGGAAGTTCGAGGACTCCGCGGCGAGCGGCGGTCGACTTTGCCGACGACCATCGCAGCCGAGCTTGCCGCCAATCCGTTTCTGCGCGTGGAAGAGCCGGCGATTCAGGCGGCGGTCGGCATGGCGGGGGCTGAGCCTGCGGCGGTGTTCGCGGAACTCCGCGTGCGCAAGGACCGATTTTAAGGCGTCTCGGTCTTCTTGGCCAAAGACTCAAGACGCTTCTGCATGTCGGAAAGCTGATTGCGCAGTTCGTCGATGTCGTCCTCGGAATTCGCTTTCTTAGGCGGCGATTCTGTGGCTGCGGCCACGCCGCCAAACGGCGAGAACATCGTCAGCGCCTTGTTGAACGCGACGAAATTCTTTTTCGTCACTTCCTGCAAAGCCGCGAAAGATCCGGTGGAGAACGCCTCCGGACCGAACATGCGGCTCGCCGCCTCGCGCATCGCCTGCTGTTCGCCAGAAAATCGGTCGATGGAAAATTCGAGATAGCTCGGCAGCAGCGCCTGCATGCTGTCGCCATAAAAGCGAATCAGTTGGCGCAGGAACGCCGTCGGCAGCAGCGACTGTCCCTCTATCCCCTCCTGCTCGAAGATGATCTGGGTGAGCACCGAGCGGGTGATGTCCTCATTGGACTTGGCGTCGTAGACGACGAAATCGTCGCCACCCTTCACCATTTTGGCCAAATCGGCCAAAGTGACATACGCGCTCGACGCCGTATTGTACAAGCGGCGATTAGCGTATTTCTTGATCGTAGTCGGACTGGAATTCGCCATGGCCTGCCGCCGGTCCCACAATGACGCCCGGGCCAACATAGATAGGCGCTTTTTGCTCGGCCCGGAACCCTTTTTTTTGCGCCGCAACGTAGCCGCCGGCGCGGTTTGGAATTCAGCTGAAAATCCGCATGCGGTCGGCCAGACTTCGGCTCTCGCCCGGAGTCTCGCCGATCATAGCCGTGGCGGCGGCGATCATCGTGCAGTTCAGAGCACTTGCATGAATGCACGCGCTTCGTTTGGCTTGAAATCGCCTTCACCGCCCTTATAAGCGGCGACAGAATGAGATTAACCGTCGAAACGGGGCAGGAATACCTTTGAATATCCGAGTTCCGACGCTGGTTTGGGCTTGCGCGCTTTCTCTTATTGCCTTGGAAGGGCTCTCAACTTTAGGTGTCGCAGCGCAGACCACTCCGTCAGGTGCGGCCGGCGCCCCATCCGGCGCCGCCGCCTTCGGAGACATTGCGGGCGGGCCGGTGAAGCGGGCTGCTGTTCTTCTCCATGCTTCCGAGCAGGACCCTGCGGCACGGTCCGCCAAATCGATCGAATGCGCCCAAAAGGCTGACGCTCGAGGGTTGATCGGCAAGCAGCGCAAGCGCTTCCTGCACGCGTGCAAAAGCGGCGCATGAGCGCGGCGCTCGGAGGGGCGGACCTTGCCTGAGTCGGCGCCCGACGAGCGGGTCGAGACGCTCCTCACCCCGCGGGACTGGCTGCGCTACGCGGTTAGCCGATTTCGCTCCGCCGGCCTCGCCTTTGGCCACGGCGCGACGACGGCGCTCGACGAGGCCGCGTTTCTGATCCTCGAGGGCCTCAGCCTGCCGATCGATACGCTCGAGCCGTTTCTCGACGCCAGGCTCCTGCGTCACGAGCGGGCGCGTCTGCTCGAACTCATCGAAGCGCGCGCTTCGACGCGCAAGCCCGCCGCCTATCTCCTGAACCGCGCCTACATCAAGGGCGTGCCGTTCTATGTCGACGAGCGCGTCATCGTCCCCCGCAGCCTGATCGGCGAACTCCTGATGACCGTGCTCGCGGAGGGTAGCGAGCTTATCGGCGACCCCCGGGAAATCGCTTCCGTGCTCGATCTCTGCACCGGCGGGGGCTCGCTCGCGATACTCGCCGCTCGCATCTTCCCGAACGCGCGGATCGCGGCAGTCGACGTCTCGTCGGATGCGCTCGAAGTCGCGAGGCGCAACCTGGAAGACCACGGGCTTGGAGATCGTATCGCGCTGCAGCGGGGTGATCTGTTCGCTCCCCTCAAGGGGAAACGCTTCGATCTCATCCTGGCGAACCCTCCCTATGTCGACGCCGAGACGATCGCGGGCTTTCCGCCCGAATACGCCGCCGAGCCGACGATCGCCCATGCCGGCGGAACAGACGGGCTCGACATCGTGCGCCGGATCCTCAGCGAGGCGCCTGAGCATCTGACGGCCGGCGGCGCGCTCGTCTGCGAGGTTGGCGGCGGGGGCGCGCGGCTCGAGCATGAGTTCCCGCATCTGCCGTTTGTCTGGCTCGACACCGAGGACACGTCCGGCGAGGTGTTCCTTTTGCGCGCCAGCGATTTCGAGGCTGCGAGGCCGCGGCCAGGGCGCAAGCGGTAGAGAGGCCGGAGCACGACCCGGCCGGCCGGCCGGGCGCCGCGTCTGTGAGATCGGCGGCCCTTTCCTTTCTGGATCGGTTAGACTGCTTTAGACCGGCCGCCAATCTGCCGAGGCGAGACATGCTAGCCCACGGAACGCCAAAGATTGCTATCGCGGCGCGGCTCGTCGCGGCCATCAGAACCTTCGCTCGGTCGGAGGTCGGCTGGAAAGCGAAACTGATGTTCGCGGCGATCCTGGCGCTGCTCATGGGCGCGAACGGCCTCAACGTCGCAAACAGTTTCGTCAACAGAAACTTGATGTCCGCCATCGCGGAAAGGCAAACCGCGCAATTCGTCTGGCAGGCCCAGCTTACCCTTGCGGTCTTCGCGGGGTCCACGATCCTAGCCGTTCTGGCGCGCTTCGCCGAGGAGCGGCTGGGCTTGCTTTGGCGGGAATTCGTGACCGACCGCGCTGTCGCCGTTTACATGGCGAACGGAACCTATCATCGCCTGGCGACGTCGGGCGAACTGGCAAACCCGGATCAACGGATCGCCGAGGACGTGCGCGCGTTCACCGCCACCACGCTTTCCTTCGCGCTTATGGCGATCAATAGCGCCTTCACGATCCTTTCCTTTTCCGGGGTCCTGTGGTCGATCAGCCCGCTGCTCTTCGTCATCTCCGTCGCCTATGCCGCGCTCGGCTCGTATCTGACGATCAAGCTTGCCCGGCCGCTCGTTAAGCTGAACAGTGACCAGCTGGACCGCGAGGCGAGCTTCCGCTCCGCCCTCATCCATGTTCGCGACGATGCCGAAGGCATAATGCTTCGACACGAAGGTGAGCGCGAGACCGCACAGCTTAGCGAGCGTCTCGATCGAATCGCCGAGAATTTCCGGCGGATCACGACGGTCAATCGCAATGTCGGCTTCTTCTCGACCGGCTATAACTGGTTTATTCAGCTCATTCCGATTTTGATCATCGCGCCCGCCTTCATGCGCGGCCAGATCGAGTTCGGGGTGATTACCCAATCTGCGATGGTGTTCACGACCCTCGTCGCCGCCTTCTCGCTTGTTGTCACTCAGTTTCAGTCGCTGTCGACATATGCTGCGGTCGTCTCGCGACTCGGGTCGCTGCTTGATGCGTTCGAGAGCGAAGCCCCCGCTTCGACCCCGGGATCGGCATAGTCGGAGCTGAGGGACGGCGGCGGCTATTCCGCCGCTTCGCGCATCGCCTCGCGCATGGCGGCGCGCAGATCGTCGATCGAGGTCAGTCGGCCTTCGCGCTCGATGTGCCAGAAGGTCCAGCCGTTGCAGGCGGGAAGTCCCTGGACGAGCGCGCCGATCTTGTGGATCGAGCCGACAGCGGCGCCTACAGTGACCGCGCCATCGGCGCGCACCAGCGCGCTATGGCGCCGCGCGGCGTCGACGAGCCGTTCGCCCGGTTGCGCCAGCCCGGCTTCGACGACGCTCGAGAATGCCACGCGCGGCTCGCTGCGACGCGTGGGCGCGATCGCTAGCGCCGCTTCGGCCAGGGGCTCGGTCGCTTCGATTCGTCGCCGCGCAGCTTCCGCGTAAGCCGAATCGCGCTCAATGCCGATGAAAGAGCGGCGCAGACGCCGGGCGGCGACGCCCGTGGTCCCGGAGCCGAAAAACGGATCGAGCACCAGATCGCCGGCGTTCGACGCGGCCATCAGCACGCGCATCAGCAGCGCCTCGGGCTTTTGCGTCGGATGAGTCTTTCGCCCTGTCTCGTCCTTCAGCCGCTCCGCCCCGGTGCAGATCGGGAAAAACCAGTCGGAACGGACCTGCACGTCCTCGTTGCCGGCCTTGAGTGTCTCGTAGTTGAACGTGTAGGACTTGGCTTCCGGGCCTCTCGCCGCCCAGATCATGGTTTCGTGGGCGTTGGTGAACCGCCGGCCGCGGAAGTTCGGCATCGGATTGGCCTTGCGCCAGACGATGTCGTTGAGAATCCAGAAGCCGAGATCCTGCAGGATCGCGCCGACGCGGAAGATATTGTGGTAGGAGCCGATCACCACGATTGTGGCGGCTGGCTTCATCAGCCGCCGGACGGCTTTCAGCCAACCGCGCGTGAACGCGTCATATTCAGCGAAATCGGCGAACTTGTCCCAGTCGTCGTCGACGGCGTCGACCATGCTCTGGTCCGGACGCGACAGCGCGCCCTCAAGTTGCAGGTTGTAGGGGGGATCGGCGAAGACGAGATCGACCGATGCTGCCGGGAGCTTCGTCATTTCCGCCACGCAATCGCCGATGAGGATCGCATCGCGCGGAGCCGGGCGCTCTTCGCCGAGCGCCCGGAGGATTGCAGCCGGGCGTTTCGCCTCGCCGGCGCCAGTACGCAAAACCTGAAGCTGGGCGGGGGGGCGGAACGCTCCGGCACGCGCGATACGCATCAACGCAACACTCGACGCACAAGCCAGATCGATCGAACCGGCGCGTCGTTTATGCTCGGTCTAAAGTAAAGGTCCGGTTATGCCGCCACACATTCCGCTGTGTCGTTTTCGTACGGCCTCACTCGTTCCGGACGATATTCGATTTCAACCCTTTTGAAACCTTTTTGGACGGCGGCTCATTCTTCTTCTCCCCGCTCGAGTCGGAACGAGCGCCGGTGATAGGGGCACGGGCCCGCGGAGGCCAGCGCCCGCCGGTGTCCGACGGTCGCATAGCCGACGTGCTCCGCGAAGCCGTATTGCGGAAAGTCGCGGCCGAGATTGCGCATCAGGGCGTCGCGCATCGTCTTGGCGACAATCGAGGCGGCGGCGATCGACATCGAGAGCGCGTCCCCGTCGATGATCGGTCGCCCCGGGCAGATGAGGCCGTCCGGCAGATCGCGACCGTCGATCAGCGCCAGATGCGGGCGCAGGCTTAAGGCCGCTATAGCTCGCGCCATGGCGCGAAGCGACGCGCCGCGGATGTTGAAGAGGTCGATCTCCTCGACGCTGGCGAAGACGACGGAAACGCTGAGCGCTTTCGCGAAGATGATCTCGCAGAGGGATTCGCGGATGGCGGCGGGCAGCAGTTTCGAATCTTTTAGTCCCTCCGGCAGATCGTCTGGATCGAGAATGACAGCGGCCACACCGACCGGTCCGGCCAGCGGGCCGCGCCCGACCTCGTCGACACCCGCGACCCATCGATGGCCGCCGGCGAAAGCCTCGCGCTCGAAGTCGAAATGGGGCGTGGTCACAACAGGACGCGGCGGCGGCGCAGCCTTTTTCTTGATGCTCTTCACGCCGCTCGCCACGAATCGCGCCTTTCGTTGGGCCGCAAGCTATCGCAGCCGCGGCGGGCGAGCCAAGGCGGGACATGGAAATGCCGGTGGAAGGGACGCGATAGGTTGGCGCCGTCTCGAATCGGCTATTCTTGGGTCATGGAAACGCCCGACCCTCTCCTCGAACGGGTCTCGCCCGTCCTGGCTGCTGTCCCCGGAGTCGCCGCCGTCGCCCTTGGCGGCTCGCGCGCGACAGGAACCGCCCACGCGGGTTCAGACTATGACATCGGCCTCTACTTCAACGAGACCGTCGGGCTTGATGTCCCGCGCCTGCTTGAAGTCGTGAAGGGCTTCGTGGACGAGCCGGCCGCCGCTCAGGTGACCGAGGTCGGCGGCTGGGGACCGTGGATCGTCGGCGGCGGCTGGCTCAAGATCGCCGGCAAGAAGATGGACCTCCTCTACCGGCCGATCCAGGCGGTCGGGGGCGTGATTAGAGACTGCCGTGAGGGCCGCGTCAGCATGGACTATCAGCCGGGACATCCGCATGGCTTCTGCTCGGCGATTTGGATGGGCGAGGTCGCGCTTTGCCGCCCGCTCAGAGACCCTGATGGCGCGCTCGCGGCCTTGCAGGCGATGACTCGACCTTACCCGGACAAACTGCGCGAGGCGGTGATTCGCCTCTTCCAGTGGGAGATTCTGTTCGCGATCGAGAACGCGCGGACGGCCGTCGCTGGGCGCGATCAGGCCTACGTCGGCGGATGCGCGTTCCGCGCGCTCGCTTGCGCGGCGCAAGTGCTCTTCGCCCTCAACCGACGCTATCTCATCAACGAAAAGGGCGCGATCGGCGCGGCGGCGCAGTTCCCGCTGACCGTTGGCAATTTGGCCGAGCGGGCAGGGCGCGTCTGGCAGGCGATCGGAGCTTGCGCCTTCGACCAGGCGGTCGATGAGCTCGAGTTGATCCGGCTCGAACTTGCGGGCCTCACCGTGGCGACGCGTTAGTGCGCTCCGGCCCGGAGAAATTGCCTAGCCGCCATTTTACCGGCGCCCCCTAACGTTTTCAGTGCGTTATGACCCCGTTTAGTTCCGCGCCTGATTTTGTCGCGCAGGCCATTGGCCCTGGCGGTCCCTGCGAGGCGTAAAAAACGTTTTCACGTATGTAATATCGGTCTCAATCAAACAGAAGGCAGGTCCGGCTTCCTCATGGGCGCCATGCGCCCACGCACGAATTCGTATATCAGCGTTCGCCATGACTATCGGCGCGATTCGCATTCTCGGCGTCGATCCCGGCCTGCGCACGACGGGCTGGGGCGTGATCGAGGCTGCCGGCTCGCGGCTCAGCTTCGTGGGCTGCGGTTCGATCGAGACGGACGCCACGACTTCGCTCGCCATGCGCCTGGCGGCGATTCATCGCATGCTGACTGGGCTGGTTGAACGGGAGGCTCCGCATGAGGCGGCGGTCGAGGAGACGTTCGTCAATCGCGATCCGCAATCGGCGCTGAAGTTGGGCCAAGCGCGCGGGGTTGTGCTTGGGTCATTGGCGCTCGCCGGCCTGCCGGTGGCGGAATACGCCGCCAACCTGATCAAGAAGACGGTGGTCGGCGCGGGCCACGCGGAAAAACGGCAGGTGGCGATGATGGTCAGGATGCTGTTGCCGGCCTCGACCGCATCGACTTCGGACGCGGCCGACGCGCTTGCGGTCGCTATCTGTCACGCCCAGCACCGCGCGGCGCGGGCGCGGGGCGCGGCATGATCGGCAAGCTCAAGGGCGTGATCGACAGCGTCGACGAAGAGGCCCTGATCCTCGACGTCAATGGCGTCGGCTATCTCGTTTCGGCTTCGGCCCGAACCTTGCGCGCTCTGCCCGCGCCCGGTCAGCCGGCGGAGTTGCTCATCGAGACCTATGTGCGCGAGGACGCGATCAGACTTTACGGTTTCTTCACGGCAGGCGAGCGCGATTGGTTTCGCCTGCTGCAGAGCGTGCAGGGGGTTGGCGCCAAGGTCGCGCTGGGGATTCTCGGCGCACTCTCGGCGGAAGCGTTGAGCACGGCGGTCGCGCGGCAGGACAAGGCGATGATGGCGCGCGCGCCGGGCGTTGGCCCGAAGCTCGCCGCCCGCCTTGTGCTCGAGCTCAAGGACAAGGCGCCGGCGATGTCGGTCGCCGATTTCGTCCATGCCGAAGGGGGCTTCGAGCCCGCGCCCAAGCTCGCCAAGGCTGCCGAGGACGCGGTCCTCGCCTTGGTCGGCCTTGGCTACGCCCAGGCCCAGGCCGCCGCGGCTGTCGCCAGGATTTCCGCTCGCCTCGGACCTGAGGCCGAGACCGCCGCGCTCATCCGCGCGGGGCTTAAGGAACTGGCGCAATGAGCGGCCGTCCCTTCTTTGTCCCGTTGATCGGGCTTGTGCTCCTGTTCGCAGCGCTTGGCCCGGCGATCGGCGGAGCGCTGTTCATTCCCCTTTCCATTGTCTTCAAGGCGCCGTCCGATCTCGAGTCGATCGGGCTTATGGTTCTGATCGGCGCAATGTTCGGCCACGCGCTCGGCCTGATAGCGGCCTATATTGTCGGCGTCGTGCCCGCCGCGGCGACCGGGTTCGTGTATGCTTTATGGGATGCAGCCGCGCCCGAGCGCGCGCCGCGCGCGCTCGTCGCCGCTCTCATTGGCGGAGTGATCGTCTATGGCCTGCTCTCGCGTCTCCACCCGGTCTGGGCCTCGTTCGAGATGACGGCCAACGCCAACATGGGAGGGCAGTCCGCGGAATGGGCGTTTCCCGACCGGCTCGGCGTCACGCTCGGCCACGCTTTTGTCGCTTGCGCCGCGATCGCGGGTCTTGTGTGCGCCTTTATCGCCAACCTCATTGGCCTGACCATGCGACCTGAACCGACCTTGGCGGATCGTCTTCATCCTCCGGGCGAAGGCGGCTGAGGTGGCGGAGGCCCCTCGCCGGCTGATGTCGGCCGAGAAGCGTCCGGAGGACGACACGGCGGTTCGCCCGCAGCGCCTCGCCGATTTCGCCGGCCAGGAAGCGGCGCGCAAGAATCTCTCCGTCTTCATCCAATCCGCCAGGTCGCGCGGCGAGGCGCTCGATCACGTCCTGTTCGTCGGTCCTCCAGGCCTCGGAAAGACAACATTGGCGCAGATCGTGGCGCGCGAACTCGGCGTCAATTTCCGCTCCACCTCGGGACCGGTCATCGCCAAGGCGGGCGATCTGGCGGCGCAGCTCACCAACCTCGAGCCGCGCGATGTCCTGTTCATCGACGAGATTCACCGGCTCAATCCGGCGGTGGAGGAGATCCTTTATCCGGCCATGGAGGATTTCCAGCTCGACCTCATCATCGGCGCGGGGCCTGCGGCGCGCTCGGTGAAGATCGACCTCGCCCAGTTCACCCTCATCGGGGCGACGACTCGCGCGGGCCTTCTCACCACCCCGTTGCGAGACCGTTTCGGCATTCCGATCCGCCTCAATTTTTACACCACCGAAGAGCTGCAGGGCATCGTCGCGCGCACCGCCAGAGTGGTCGGCCTCGTGCTTTCCGACGACGGCGCGAACGAAATCGCCAAGCGCTCGCGCGGCACGCCCCGGATCGCAGGGCGCCTGCTCAGGCGCGTGCGTGATTTCGCCGTGGTCGAAGACGCAAAAAGCGTGACGCGGGCGCTCGCCGACGGGGCGCTGAAACTGCTCGACGTGGACCCGATCGGGCTCGACGAGATGGATCGGCGTTATCTCGACGTCATCGCCGTCAAGTTCGGCGGGGGGCCGGTTGGGGTTGAGACCATCGCCGCCGCGCTCTCGGAGCCGCGCGACGCGATCGAGGACATCATCGAGCCCTATCTCATCCAGCTCGGCTTTGTGCAGCGCACGCCACGCGGACGAGCCCTGACGCCGCACGCCTTTCGCCATCTCGGCCTCCCCGAGCCGCGCCGCGAGGGACCGCAGCCGATGCTGTTCGAGGACGAGGAATAGGCTCGCCTCATGAAGACGCGGACGGCTTCCCATGTCCTCAATTTCCTCGAGGCGCTCGCCGCTGAGCGCGGCGCGAGCGTGAACACGATCGACGCCTATCGGCGCGATCTCGCCGACTACGAAGCCTTTCTGAAGGCCAAGGCGATCGACGCGCTGAAGGCGGACGCAGCGCATGTGCGCAGCTTTCTGGCCGCGCGGGGCGCGCAGAAGCTCAGCGCCGCATCGCTGGCGCGCCGCCTGTCGGCGATCCGCCAGTTCCACAAATTCCTCTACGCGGAGGGCTGGCGGCGCGAGGACCCGACGCTGGGCGTCGAGGGTCCGCGCCGGTCGCGCCCGCTCCCTAAGCTGCTCAGCATGGCCGAAGTCGAGCGCCTGATCGCAACCGCGCGCGAGGGGTTGGACGTTAAGGAGCGCCTGTTGCGCGAGCGGCTCGAGGCGGCGCGCATCGCCTGCATCATCGAGCTCATCTACGGGTCGGGAATGCGCGTGTCGGAGGCCTTGAGTCTCAAGAAATCCGTCGCCATGGCCAAGTCGCCGCTCATCGCTGTGCGCGGCAAGGGCGACAAGGAGCGGCTCGCGCCCCTGTCCGGCCCCGCCCGCGCAGCGATCGGCGCGTTTCGCGCTCTGCTCGACGAGGCCGCCCCAGGCGCGGCGGCGAGCCCGTGGCTCTTTCCCGCCGCGAGCGCCAGCGGCCACCTGACGCGCCAGGTTTTCGCGCGCGATCTCAAGGGCGCCGCCGCAGCGGCGGGAATTGCGTCCAAGCGCGTGAGCCCGCACGTGCTTCGCCACGCTTTCGCCAGTCATCTCTTGCAGAACGGCGCGGACCTGCGCGTCGTTCAGGATCTGCTCGGCCATGCCGATATCGCGACGACGCAGATCTATACCCATGTGCTCGACGAACGCGCCAAGTCGATGGTGCGCGATCTGCATCCCATGAATGACGAGGTCGATGAGGGCTGAGCGCCAGCCCTGGCGCAGGACGGCTCAGGGCGTTGTCGTCTCCTGCCGGCTGACGGCGAAGGGCGGGCGCGACGCGATCGATGGCGTGGCCGAGCTTGCCGACGGGTCGTTCGTGCTCAAGGCGCGCGTACGGAGCGCCCCGCAGGACGGCGAAGCCAATCAGGCCCTGTGCGCCCTGCTCGCCGATCGGCTTGGCGCGCCCGCCTCTTCGGCGCGCGTCGTGGCCGGCTCGAAGAGCCGCCTCAAGAAGGTCGCAGTTTCGGGCGATCCGGCGGCCCTCGTCGCCAGACTGGAGGCGCTATCGGCCAACCGCTGAAAGCAGCCCGGACGGCGCTACGCGACGCGGCTCATGCTGGTCTGGGCGCCGCCGAGTCCGCGCTGCATCGTCCGGCAGTACCAGTCGACGAATTGCCTGACCCCGTCCTCGTGCTCGGGCGCATAAGGTCCAGGCTCATAAGCGGGCGAGCGGATGCCGATCTGGTTTTCTTCGACCACGCGGCGGTCCTGATCGTTTGTGGCGAGCCAGACATGGGTCAGTTCCTCGACCGAATAATCTTTTCCTTCGACGGCGTCCTTGTGAACCAGCCACTTGGTCCTGACCTGGGTCTGCATCGGGCCGAGGGGCAAGACCTGGAAGCTCACGGCGTGATCGCCCAGCACATGGTTCCAGATGGAGGGGTAGTGGAAGAGCAGCAATGTTCCGATGCTAGGCTCGCTCACGCTGTCGCTCAGCGGCCGGGCGACGGCGGCGCGGCCGGTCATCGTGTAGCTGACCGCTTCGTCGAGGAGCGGAACGCGGCTGGTGCGGAACTGTCCCGACTCGGAGAGCTCGAAGGCGCTGGGCAGTCCCGCGGCCTCCCATTGATTCCAGTGAGTCCGGATCTCCTGATCGGCGACAACGCCATCTATGCCGGATATCGTGGGCTTTTCGGGGAACGTGCGGCAGAGTTCCGGATGGTTCGCCGCACAGTGATAGCACTCGCGGTTGTTTTCCCAGACGAGCTTCCAGTTGCCGTTTTCAACGATTGTGCTCTCGAAGGCGACCTTGCTGTCGGCAATCTTGTGCGGCGCCAAGTATCTTTCCGCCTGCGCCCGGAAGGGCTCGAAACTTGGCGCAATCGGCGCGACGCACACGAAGATGTAGCCGCCAGCGCTTTCGCAATGGACGGGCTTGAGCCCGAACTCGGCCTTGTCGACCGCCGCGTCCATGTGGCGGGTGCGGATCAATCCGCCGGTGAGATCGTAGGTCCACTGATGATAGGGACAGACGAGGCGCTTCACCGCCCCCCTGGGGGCAGGGCATATCCGCGAGCCGCGATGCCGGCAGGAATTGTGCAGGGCGCGTATCGACCCGTCGAGACCGCGCAGAACAATGATCGGATAGTCGCCGATCTGCAGGGTGAAATAATCGCCGGGCGCAGGGATCTCGCAATCGTGGCCGGCGAACAGCCAGTCCCGGTAAAAAATTGTCTCGAGGTCGAGGCGGTGGAAGTCCGGGTCGGTATAGAATTTTTGCCCAAGGCTCCGGCCTGGGTTCCGAGCCTTCAGTTCGGCCAGCATCGCGTCTTTCGCGTTCATGTCCTAAATCCCACCTGACCGTCGCGGCCTCGCCGGATCAATGCGCGAACCAGATAATGCACACAAGCAAGAGACGAGTCGCGCGGGTTTTTCAGTTGAGGCTATTCCGTCTCTAGGGGCGCTGCCGCGCCGTCCCGCGCCCATTGCACTGCAAGCGAAAAAGGGCTTCGATAACTAACCAACGCTCATGGTCGCGACCTGTCGTCAAGGAGGACATGCAATGAAAGCGCTCACGTTCGCCGGCCTCGGACTGGCGGCCCTGCTCGCGGGCGTGAGCCTGACGTCGGCCAAGACCCTGGTCTATTGCTCGGAAGGCAGTCCGGAGAATTTCACTCCAGCGATCAACACCACCGGCACCAGCTTCGATGCGGCGCGGCCTGTCTACAATCGCCTGACCGAATTCAAACGCGGCACGACCGAGGTCGTTCCGGGCCTTGCCGAAAGCTGGGAAGTGACCGACGGCGGCAAGACCATCACCTTCCACCTCCGCAAGGGGGTCAAGTTCCATTCGACGAAGGACTTCAAGCCGACGCGCGACTTCAACGCCGACGACGTCCTGTTTTCGATCGATCGCCAATGGAAGCCCGACAATCCCTATTACAAGGTCTCCGGCGGCGGCTACGACTATTTCAACGACATGGACATGCCGAAGCTGCTCGATTCAGTGGAGAAGAGGGACGACTACACGATCGTGATGAAGCTGAAGACGCCCAATGTCGCGATCCTCGCCAACCTGGCGATGGACTTCATGGCGATCGGGTCGAAGGAATACGCCGACTTCCTGCTCAAGAAAGGAACGCCCGAGCAGTTCGACCAGGTTCCGGTCGGCACTGGACCGTTCTCGTTCGTCTCCTATCAGAAGGATTCCGTCATCCGCTACAAGGCGAACAAGGACTATTACGGCGAGAAGCCGCTGGTCGACGATCTCGTTTTCGCCATCACCCCCGACGCCACGGCGCGCTACGCCAAGCTGAAGGCCGGCGAATGCCACGTCAACGCCTATCCACGGCCGGCCGACCTTGCCGAGATGGAGAAGGACCCGACCCTCAAGGTGATCCACGCGCCCGGCCTCAACGTTCTGTTCTGGGCCTTCAATCTCACCAAGCCGCCGCTGGACAAGAAGGAAGTGCGGCAGGCGCTGGCGATGGCGGTCGACCGCGACGCGATCATCAAGGACGTCTTTCTCGGCGCCGGCGCGAAGGCGACGACTCTCATTCCCTCGACCATGTGGTCCTACGACGACAAGATTCCCGACGTGCCTTACGACCCCGAGAAGGCTAAGGCGATGCTCGCCGCCGCTGGCGTCAAGACGCCGCTCGACATCGATCTCTGGTACCAGCCGGTGTCGCGGCCCTATAACCCCAATGGCAAGCGCATCGGCGAGATGATACAGGCCGACCTCGCCAAGATCGGCGTCAACGCGAAGCTCGTCACCTACGAGTGGGGCGAATACCGAAAGCGCATGCAGGCCGGCGAGGACATGACGGGGCAATTGGGCTGGACCGGCGACAACGGCGATCCGGACAATTTCTTTTTTCTCGACAGCTGCGTCGACGGCAAGCCGGTCAACAACAACCTGCCCAAATGGTGCAACGCGGAGTTCAACGATCTTCTGGTCAAGGCGCGAACGCTTCCCGATCAGGCCGAGCGCGCCAAGCTCTATCAGCGGATGCAGCAGATCGAACATGACGAGCAGCCCGAGCTTCTCGTCGCCCATTCGATCGTGTTCGAAGCCATGCGCTCGAATGTGACCGGCTATAAGCAGAGCCCGCTCGGAACGCATGCGTTCGAAGGCGTCGACCTCAAGTAAAGGCCGGCGCGGGCTCCGCCAGTCGATTTCAGGCGGAGCCCGTTGGTTTTGGACCGGCCATGCTCGCTTACTTCCTTCGCCGCATCGCGCTGACCATCCCGACCTTTCTGGCGCTGATGTTTTTAACTTTCGTCGCGATCCGGCTCGTGCCGGGCGACCCGGTCGAGGTGAGGACCGGCGAGCACGTCATGTCGGCCGAGCGCCTCGCCTATTTTCGGCATCAGCTCGGCCTTGACCAACCGGTGTGGCGGCAGTTCCTCAGTTATGTCTGGCGCCTCGCGCATGGCGACTTCGGCGTCTCCCTATCGTCGCAGCAGAAAGTACTGACCGAGTTTCTGACGCTGTTTCCCGCGACGCTCGAGCTCTCGTTCTTCGCCATGCTGTTTGCGATTGCGATCGGGGCTCCGGCCGGGGCGCTGGCCGCGGTCAAGCGGGGCGGATTTTACGATCAGGCGCTGATGACGGTGTCGCTGTTCGGCTATTCGATGCCGATTTTCTGGTGGGGCCTCCTGCTCATCATGTTCGTGTCGGTGCGGCTCGGCTTGCTCCCCGTTTCGGGCCGGATCGACCTCATCAAATATTCATTCGATCAGCCGACCGGATTCATGACCATCGACGCGCTGCTCTCGGACCAGCCGGGCGCCTTCGTCGACGCCCTGCGCCATCTCATCCTGCCGGCGATCGTGCTCGGCACGATCCCGCTCGCGACCATCGCCCGCATGACCCGCTCCTCGATGCTCGAAGTCTTAAGCGAGGATTATGTGCGCACCGCGCGCGCCAAAGGCCTGTCCCCGGCCCGAGTCATCGGCGTTCATGCTCTTCGCAATGCGCTCCTGCCAGTGGTGACGGTGATCGGCCTCTCGGTTTCCGGCCTGATGGCCGGGGCGGTGCTGACGGAGACGATCTTCTCCTGGCCAGGCGTCGGCCACTGGCTCATCGAATCGATCGGCCGGCGCGATTATCCGGCGCTGCAGGGCGGCGTTCTGCTGATCTCCGCCGTCGTGGTTCTCGTCAATCTGATCGTCGATCTCGTCTACGGCCTGATCGATCCGAGGATCCGCCATGCGCGTTGACGCGGCCGCTCTGACAACGCCGATCGCGCAGGACCAGGCGCTCGCCCAGCCTTCGCCGATTGCCTCGTTCTGGGCGGCGTTCAGGGAGAACAGAGGCGCGGTCATCGGCCTTGCAGTGTTCGCCGTCATTGTTTTCTTGGCTCTGATGGCGAATTTCGTCGCGCCCCACTCGCCAATCGAGCAGTTCCGCGACTCGGTGCGGACGCCGCCGGTCTGGGAGGCGGGCGGGTCCTGGCGCTTTCCGCTGGGGACCGACGGCGACGGTCACGACATGCTCTCGCGACTCATCTTCGGCGCAAGGATATCGCTGTTCATCGGCCTTTCGGTCATGTGCGTGTCGTTCGTCGCCGGCGTGACACTCGGGCTCGCCGCCGCAATGGCGGGGCCGGTTGCCGACGTAACGATCACCCGGTTCATGGACTTGATCATGGCGGTTCCGAGCCTCGTGCTCGCGGTGCTCGTCGTCGCGGTTCTGGGACCGAGTCTCGCCAACACGATCATTGCGGTGACGATCGTCTATCTGCCGGCTTACGTGCGTTTGGCGCGCGCCTCCGCGCTCGGCGAACTCAGCAAGGACTACGTGACAGCTGCGCGGGTGATCGGCGTCGGCCCGCTCCGGCTCGCCACTTCGACAATATTGCCAAATTGCCTCGCGCCCCTCATCGTTCAGGCGGCGCTCGGCGTATCGAGCGCCATTCTCGAAGCGGCGGCGCTTGGTTTCCTTGGCCTTGGCGCGCAGCCGCCGACGCCGGAATGGGGCGCGATGCTGGCCGACTCGCGCGAGTTCATCCGCTCGGACCCGTGGATCGTCGCCCTTCCGGGCCTCGCCATTCTCATCACCGTGCTCGCCGTTAATCTCACCGGCGACGGCCTGCGCGACGCGCTCGATCCGAAGATGCGGAGAGGGTGATGGCGCCGCCCCTTCTCGAAATCCGCAATCTTTCCGTCTCGTTCGCCACCCGCCATGGGCCGTTCACGGCGGTGGATGGGTTCGAGCTGACGCTTGAACGCGACGAGGTGCTTGCGATCGTCGGCGAATCCGGTTCCGGCAAGTCGGTGGCGATGCTGGCGGCGATGGGCCTCTTGCCTCCCGCCGCGACCGTGTCCGCCGACCGAATGGCCTTCGACGGCGTTGATCTCATGTCGGTGACCGCGAACGAGCGGCGCCGGATCGCGGGCAAGGACATGGCGATGATCTTCCAGGAGCCGATGTCGTCGCTCAATCCATGCTTCACCGTCGGCTTTCAGATCGCCGAAACGCTGAATGCGCACACGAATCTCAAACGGGCCGAACGTGGCCGACGCGTCGTCGAACTTCTGGCCGAGGTCGGCATTCCCGATCCCGAGCGTCGCGCCCGCGCCTATCCCCACCAGCTTTCGGGGGGCATGAGCCAGCGGGTCATGATCGCCATGGCGCTCGCCTGCCGGCCCAAACTCCTGATCGCGGACGAGCCGACCACGGCGCTCGACGTCACCATCCAGGCGCAAATCCTCGATCTTCTGATGCGGGAGCGCCGCGACAACGGCATGGGGCTCGTGCTCATCACTCACGACATGGGGGTCGTCGCCGAGACCGCCGACCGGGTCATCGTCCAATACGCCGGCCAGCAAATGGAGACGAACGGCACGCGCGAACTCTTCGCCGATCCGCACCATCCCTATACCGCCGCGCTTCTGGCGGCGTTGCCCGAGCGTGCGAACGAGCGGCGCCTGCCCGCGATTCCGGGCATCGTGCCAGGGCCGTTCGACCGGCCGCGAGGCTGCCTGTTCGCGCCGCGCTGCGGCTTCGTTTTCGATGCCTGCCATGATGCTGAGCCGCCGCCCGCGGAGCCGGCCCTTGGCCGCGCGAGATGTCTGACCCCGCTCGTCGGTGGGATTCCGAGCCCGCTTGAACTGCAGGGGGCGCAGTCGTGAGCGCCGTGCTCGAGGCGAGGGCGCTGACTCGCGATTACTCGGTCTCGCGCGGCGCCTTCCGGTCGCGTGCAACGATTCATGCGCTGAATGGCGTGTCCTTTTCGCTGCGGGCCGGGCGCACGCTGGCGGTGGTCGGCGAATCCGGCTCCGGGAAATCGACGCTGGCGCGGCTCCTGACTTTGATCGAGACCCCGACCACCGGCTCGCTCCTGATCGATGGCGAAGAGGTCGCTCGCGCAAGCGCGGCGACGCGGGCGCGCCTGAGAACGGAAATCCAGATCGTGTTCCAGAACCCGTTTGGCTCGCTCAACCCACGCCAGACGATCGGCAAGGCGCTCGAGGAGCCGCTGCTCGTGAACACCGGCCTCAGCGCCGGCGAGCGCAAGGCGGAGGCTTTGTCGATCATGGCCAAGGTGGGCCTCAGGCCCGAAACTTATCATCGCTACCCGCACATGTTCTCCGGGGGCCAACGGCAGCGGATCGCCATCGCCCGCGCGCTCATGCTGAAACCGAAGATTCTGGTGCTCGACGAGCCGGTGTCCGCGCTGGATGTCTCGATCCGCGCGCAGGCGCTCAATCTGCTCGCCAGCTTGCAGGAGGAGTTTGCGCTCGCCTATGTGTTCGTCTCGCACGACCTCTCGGTCGTGCGGCATATTGCCGACGAGGTGATGGTGATCTACCTCGGGAATACGGTTGAGCTTGGCGGGCGCGCCGCGGTCTTTGAGAGCCCGCAGCATCCATATACTCGCGCGCTTCTGTCCGCGACGCCGGTCGCCGACCCAGCCATCAGGCGCGAGCGAATCCTGCTCTCCGGCGAGCCGCCCTCGCCGTTCGCGCCGCCGCCGGGATGTCCGTTCCATCCGCGCTGCCGCTTGGCCTTCGATCGTTGCCGGGTCGAAAAGCCGCCGCTTGAGCTGAAGCAAGGGCGCGACGTCGCCTGCTGGGGGGTCGCGGCATGAGCGCGGAGACTTATGATTTCATTGTGGTCGGCGCCGGTTCGGCCGGCTGCGTGCTCGCCAATCGCTTGAGCCGCGACCCCAAAAACCGCGTGCTCATTGTCGAGGCCGGCGGCCGGGACAACTGGATCTGGTTCCATATTCCCGTCGGCTATCTCTACGCGATCGGCAATCCGCGCGCCGACTGGATGTTCAAGACCGCTCCTGAGCCGAACCTCGGCGGCCGCTCGATCGCCTATCCACGCGGCCGGGTGGTCGGCGGATGCTCAGCCATCAACGCGATGATCTATATGCGCGGCCAGGCGGCCGATTATGACGGCTGGCGCCAGCTTGGCCTCGCCGGCTGGGGTTGGGACGACGTGCTGCCCTACTTCCTCCGCCAGGAGGATCATCACGGCGGCGGCGGCGCGCTGCACGGGACGGGCGGCGAGTGGCGGGTCGAGCGCCCGCGCGTCTCCTGGCCGGTCCTCGACGCAGTGCGCGAAGCCGGGGCCGAAATCGGCATCCCGAAGATCGACGACTTCAACCAGGGCGAGAACGAGGGCTCGGGCTATTTTGAGGTCAATCAGCGCCGCGGCCGGCGCTGGAGCGCGGCGACGGCGTTTTTGAAGCCGATCCTCAAGCGCCCGAATCTCAATCTCGTGACCGGGGCGCATGTCGAGCGCATTCTGTTCGACGGCCGGCGCGCCACGGGCTTGCGCTACGCCCACGGCGGCGTCCGCCGCGAGGCGCGCGCGAAAGGGGAGGTCATCCTGGCGGCCGGGGCGATCGGCTCGCCACAGTTGCTCGAGCTTTCGGGCGTCGGCGCGCCGGATCGTCTCCAGGCGATCGGCGCCGCGGTCGTCCACCCGCTGCCGGGAGTGGGCGAAAACCTGCAGGATCATCTGCAGCTGCGCGCGATCTTTGGCGTCGAAGGGGTGCGCACGCTCAATGTCGATTACCAGTCGCTCTTCAAGCGGGCGATGATGGGGCTCGACTATGGCGTTCGACGGCGCGGGCCCTTGACCATGGCGCCGTCGCAGCTTGGCCTGTTTACGAAGTCCGCGCCCGACTACGCCAGCGCCAATATAGAATTCCATGTCCAGCCGCTGTCGCTCGACCGTTTCGGCGAACCCATGCACGCCTATCCGGCGATCACGATCAGCGTGTGCAACCTACGGCCCGAAAGCCGGGGCTCGACTCATGCCGCAAGCGCCGATCCGCTGGCCGCGCCCATCATCCAGCCGAACTATCTCTCGACGCTGGCCGACCGGCGGGTCGCCGTGGACTCGATCCGGCTGACCCGCCGCCTCGCCGCCTCGGCCGCCCTCGCGCGTTACGCGCCCAAAGAGCTCAAGCCTGGCGCAAACCTGCAGTCGGACGATCAGCTTATGCAGGCGGCGAGCGAGATCGGCACTACGATCTTCCATCCCGTTGGGACGGCGAAGATGGGGTTGGCGCGGGATCCTTCCGCCGTGGTCGACGAACGGCTCAGGGTCCATGGCCTTGCCGGCTTGCGGGTCGCTGACGCGTCGGTCATGCCGCGCATCACCTCCGGCAACACCGGCTCGCCGACCATGATGATCGCTGAAAAAGCGGCCGAGATGATCCTTGCCGACGCGAGAGCGGTCTGATGTGGGAGGGATTGTCAGCGCCGCCGGTCGATGGACGGCAATCCGAGACGGCGCTGATGATCGCGCGCGGCGTGCGGCGGCTGCTCCGGGCGCACGGCTTCTCCAGCCTGACTGAATTGCCGCTGACCGACGGGCGCCGCGCCGACATTGCGGCGGTCAATCGCGACGGCGAAGTGCTGATCGTCGAGATCAAATCGTCGCCGGCGGACTTTCGCGCCGACCGCAAGTGGCGCGACTACGCCGCCTGCTGCGACCGGCTTTATTTCGCCATCTCGGAGCACACGCCCGTCGACCTGATGCCTCTGGAGGCGGGCCTCATCGTCGCCGACACTTATGGCGCGGAGATCGCGCGCGAAGCCGAACTCAAGCGCATGGCTCCCGCCAGCCGCCGCGCGCTCCTGCTGCGCTTCGCCCAGACGGCTGCGGACCGGCTACACCGCCTGACCGATCCCGCGGCCGCGCCGGAATAGTGGGCTCCGTTCCAGCAACAAGCGACGACCAGCGCCAAAGAAAAAGGCCGCCCGGGGGCGGCCTTTTGATAACAGACCTTCGAACCAAGCACTCAGATGGCGAGAACCGCCTTATCCTTCGCGCTCCGACGAACCGCCGCATAGCCGAGGCCAGCGAAACCGAGGGCCAACATCACCCACGTCGCAGGTTCCGGAACCGTCGTGGAGGTGTTGGTGAAACCCGCACTGATAGCACCGCCGGGCCCACGAACCTGATCTGCGCTCAAGATGAACGCGACAGGCGTGCCGTTGAAGACGCCTGCACTATCGCTTACCGTTCCTGTCAAAGTCACAGTGATCGCATTTGGCGTGGACCGATCAATCTGTTTCACGGCGGTCAGCATTTCCGTGAACACGTCGCCGTTGCCAGCCGTCCATGTCTTCATAACGGGAGTACCAAGCGTCCCGGTGCCATACATGATGTCAGTCGGGCTGAGGCTAACAAACATGTCAGCAGTGTTGAAAGGGGCTGCAAACTGTTCCAGCCCCGAAGCGTCACCCGCACCGACTGAGGTCACCGCCAGCGGGGCGCCGTCGAAGTCGAACGCCGTCGAGGCATCTAGGCTGCCACCCGTGTAGCTGAGGTCCGAGCCCACGAGCGCCGAAACGCCGAAGTCTATCAACGCCGCTTGCGCAGAGGTAGAAACGCCCACCGTCGCGATGAAGGCGGCCGCTAAAGTTGGGATAATAATCTTCATAAACTCCCCCTAGGATAGGTTCACCGCAAAGGTAACTACGAGAGCACCGCAGCGGCAATCAAGCAGGTGCGGGAGGATTAGTCAAGGCCCAATCGCTAATTTGCAGGAAAAGGACTGGAGAATGTTAACCTCGCCGCGCCGACTGCGCCCTGGTCGTCGCAACGCCGGACCGCAGGGAATGACGCGTGGCGGCGTGGCGATTGTGGGCAGTCTACATCGGCGATAATATCAATTAATTCAGTGTATTGAGGTACAAAAACGTCGCCGCCGTCTAGACGCTCGGGAGCCTGTAAACATAACCGCCGGGCGTTGCGACAGCCCGCGCCATTCGGGCCCGGCGTGCGCCCGCGAAATTGCCGCTGTAGCGCTCGCCATTAATGTTGCGCCGCGGTATATCCGGTACTTTTTAGCCAGCGCTCTTCGCCAAGCGGCAAGTGTAGCATCAGCGCGGCAGCGATTTTGGGCGTATAAGGTCCAGCGTCACCCCGGCAAATAACCCTTCGTAAATCCTCGAATGTCCAAAGTCGCCGGCGACGATGAGGTCTGCGTCTTACGTGCCGGTCTGGCGACCGGTCTCTCCGAAAGATCGCGGCATTTGCGCGCGGACGTTCGCCGGCAACGCTGCGGCGGCTCCTCCCGCGCGGGCGTGGTCTGCGGACGGGAGATTTGACGTTTTACGAACGTAGAGTAGCCGAGCCCTGCGCAGCGAGGCGCCTCGCCTTCGGGACAAACCAGGTCAGACAGGCGAGGTCGGGGCGCCGAACGCGGGTTCCCAGATCTGGCTTGAACCGAGCAGCTTTAGCCTTGGAAGGCCGGCGTCGCCCGGTTGTTGCGCCGCCGATAGGCCGTGAAGCCCAGGAACGCAAATCCCAGCAGCCCCATCGCCCAGGTCGAGGGTTCGGGAACCCCAAGGATTATGGTCTGCCCGCGGCTCAGCAGTTCTGCGCCAGGGGGAAGCGAAAGGGTGAATTGTTCTGTCATCGAGAAGGGAGAGGTCAGCGTCACCGAGCCGATGGCGTCGGTACTGAAACTGTCGGCCTGCGACGTGGCGGGATGTGTAAACGTCGTGACCAGCATCCCAGGGGTGTCGGTCGAGGTATTGGCGCCCTGGGTGTTGGTGGGATCGATGTACCAGTTGAACGTGGTGGACGCTCCCGCCGCCTTAACGAATGTCCCGGAACCAGAGGTCTGCCATGAAGTGACCGGCCAAGAGAAGTCCGTGTCGCTGATGGCGGCGCTGCCGGTCACCGGCACGCCATTCGTGTTGATAATCGACAGGGATGACGAGCTGAGGATGTCGAGCCCAGGATTGGCCGGCGTTCCAGTCGAAACCTGGATCGAGCCATTCACGTCGACACCGGCGAACACAGAGTTGGCTATGTTAAGAATGCCCAGTGCCGGGTTGGTGTCGCAGGCGCCATTATCCACGCAAGCGAACGGGAGGCCGTTGATGTCGAAAGCGAGCTGAAGCGCAGCATCGGCGGGCGACGCGGCGACAACCGCCGCCACCATCGCTCCGGCTGCGAAGAAAGGCCGATAAACTGTGTTCATAGCAAACCCCCTATGTGAGAAGTATAAACGCGTAGATGCGAAGGACTCTCCCATTGCCGGCGTCGTAAGACCCTACCGTAGGGTCTTAGTTGAAATCCACGACCGCTCGGCCGCAAAAGTCAACGACGCGACAGTACAATGCCCTCCTTAGGCTTCACCACGAGAGTATAAGATCTGACCAAACTGACAATGCGTGAAACTACCCATAGAGTAGAACTACTCTTATAGTGTCCATTGCAGAGAGGTCATTATAGAGCTCTTCCGCCCAAAAGACGCCGGGACGCGCTTGCCGGCTCGCGGTGGTCCACCGGTGTGACGGTGCGTCCGCCCCGCCCGCATGATCGCCTCCGGTTGGGCTCGTTCTCGCTAATGCGACATCAGCACCGGCAGCGATTGTTGATGCATAAGGTCCAGCGCCACCCAGCCGAATAGCTCTTCGCAGATCCTCGAATGGCGACGCGAGCCGGGCCGCAGAGCCGCGGCGGCAAAAAGAAGAAAGCCGCTTAAAGAGTGCGGCTTTTCGCAATCGCTAAAAGGAAAGTTGGAGCTTAAGCCGCCAGCACTGGCAAATTGGCCTTTCGCCGGCGGGCTGCGGCGTAGCCGAGCGCGGCAAAACCCAGGGCCATCATCGCCCAGGTCGAAGCTTCGGGAACGGCGCCGACAGCCGACGTGTTGCTGAACGATGCGCTGGTGGTTTGTCCCGGTCCGCCGGCTTGGTTGGCGGTCAACGCCAGCAAAACTGGCGAGTCGGAGAAGCTGCCGCTCGTGTCGTGGAGCGTTCCCGACAGTTTCAGGCCGATTTCGTCGGGCGTCATCCGATCTATCGACAGCGTTGTGGTCAGCGTTTCGGTGAACGTATCCAGGCTTGGCCCGGACCCAATGGTCCACGACAGGATGACGTCGGCGCCAAGCGGCCGGCCCCCAGGTGGCACAGGCGTCGTATCTCCATAGAGAATGACGCTGCCCGTCGGCGGGGGAACCGTGGCGACAGTGACTTGATCGAAGAGCGCCAGCCCAGAAGAGTCGCCGGGGTTAAGACCCGTCACCAGCAACAACGCCTGATCGAGATCGAGCGAGGTCGACTGATCCAAAGACGAACCGCTGTAGGTGATCGAATTGCCAAACGCACCGACGCCGAAGTCGACCATGCTCGCTTGCGCAGCGGAGCTCGCGCCAAGCGCCAGGATCAGAGGGGCGCCGAGCGCGGCAACTATCGAGTTCCTCATACGGAATTTCCCCGTGTGACTATTGGTGCGGCGCAGCATGGGCATAATGACAGGTCAAGGAGAGTTGTAAACCACCTTCTTACAAAGAATTACACAGAATCGAAGACCAATGCAGTGGTGCAACTTTTGGATCGAGGAGGCAGGGCGATCGCCGCTATGGCGCCAGGCGGATCGCCACCATTGTTCAATTGTCTAGAAAACTCCGCAGCTTGCGGCTTCGGCTCGGGTGCTTGAGCTTGCGCAGCGCCTTTGCCTCAATCTGCCGGATGCGCTCGCGGGTCACGGAGAATTGCTGGCCGACCTCTTCCAGCGTGTGGTCGGTGTTCATGCCGATGCCGAAACGCATGCGCAAGACCCGCTCCTCTCGCGGCGTCAGCGACGCCAGCACGCGCGTCGTCGTCTCGCGCAGGTTGGACTGGATCGCCGCGTCGATCGGCAGCACGGCGTTCTTGTCCTCGATGAAGTCGCCGAGGTGGCTGTCCTCCTCGTCGCCGATCGGCGTCTCGAGGCTGATCGGCTCCTTGGCGATCTTGAGCACCTTGCGCACCTTTTCGAGCGGCATGGCGAGCTTTTCCGACAGCTCTTCAGGCGTCGGCTCGCGGCCGATCTCATGCAGCATCTGGCGCGAGGTGCGCACGATCTTGTTGATCGTCTCGATCATATGGACCGGAATGCGGATGGTCCTCGCTTGATCCGCAATCGAGCGCGTGATCGCCTGCCTGATCCACCAGGTGGCGTAGGTCGAGAACTTGTAGCCGCGGCGATACTCGAACTTGTCGACCGCCTTCATCAGGCCGATGTTGCCTTCCTGAATCAGGTCGAGGAACTGCAAGCCGCGGTTGGTGTATTTCTTGGCGATCGAAATGACGAGGCGCAGGTTCGCTTCGACCATTTCCTTCTTGGCCTGGCGCGCTTCGCGCTCGCCCTTCTGCACCATCTGGACGAGCTTACGGAACTCCTGGATCTCGAGCCCGGTCTCGGTCGCGAGCGCCTGGATCTCGGAGCGGTTTTCCTTGATCTGGTTCTTGTCCTTGGCGACGAAGTCCTTCCAGCCGCGCGTGCCGAGCTTGGAGACGCGTAGCAGCCACTTCGGATCGAGTTCCGAATTGTGGTAATTCTTGAGGAAGTCCTCGCGCGACACGCGGTGCGATTCGGCGAGCCGCATCAGTTTGACGTCGAGGCCGATCAGCCGCTTGTTGATGTCGTAGAGCTGCTCGACCAAGGCGTCGATGCGGTTCTGGTTAAGCGCCAGCGACTTGACGTCGGCGACGATGTCCTTCTTGAGCGCCTTGTACTTGCGTTCCTGAGCGGGCGAGAGCGATTCGTTCTGCAGCTTGTTGGCGACGTTCTGGTCCTGCAGGCGGCGCAGTTTCTTGTATGCGTCGGCGATGCGATCAAACGTCTCCAGCACCTTCGGCTTGAGCTCGGCTTCCATCGCCGAGAGCGAGACCGAGTTTTCGAGATCGTCGTCGTCGTCGAACCCTTCGGCGGCTGGCGCGGCTTCGCCGTCAAAGCCGGCGGGCGGGCTCTGCGGCGCGGTCGCCGGCGCCACGCGCTCGCGCACCGGCGCGGTGGCCGCAGCAGCGGCGGCGGCCGCGAGAGCCGCAGCGGCGACCGCTTCGGCGGCGCCCGGCGCGGTCATGTCGATCTTGGGCTGCTTCTTGCCGTCGGGGCCGGCGTAAGTCGCCTCGAGATCGATAATGTCGCGCAGCAGAATCTTCGCGTCGTTGAGCTCGTCGCGCCAGATGATGATCGCCTGAAAGGTGAGCGGGCTCTCGCACAGGCCAGCGATCATCGCTTCGCGGCCAGCTTCGATACGCTTGGCGATGGCGATTTCGCCCTCGCGCGACAGCAGCTCGACCGAGCCCATCTCGCGCAGATACATGCGCACCGGATCGTCGGTGCGCTCGACCGGCTCGGTCGTGCGCGTCGCGACCGCGGTGGTGCGCGAGGTCTCGACGACTTCGCTGCCGGGCTCGGCCTCTTCCTCGTCCGGGGTCGCCTCGGGTTCCTTCTCGGCCTCCTCGGCGTCCTCGGTCTCAACGACATTGATGCCCATCTCGCTGAGCATCGAATTCATGTCTTCGATCTGGTCGGAGGAAATCTCCTCCGAAGGCAGCACCGCGTTGAGCTCGTCCTGGGTGACCCAGCCGCGCTTCTTGGCGATCTTGATCATCCGCTTGACGGCGGCGTCGGTGAGGTCGAGCAGCGGGCCGTCGGCGGCTTCTGCGACCACCGCTTCGCCTTCGGCCTTCTGCTCTTCGTTTCTCGCCATGTCGGCCTCTCCTAACCGTTCCCGCGCGGGCCGCGCACGGGACTGCCGTCCCTCGCCGCTAGGTGCGCTGGACCGCTTCGTCGTCCGATTCGCCGCATCGGCCAAATTCGCTGTCTCCGCCTAACCTGCCGCGCCTAACCTGGCGTTAACCACAAAACTTGACGCCGCTGGGGCGCCCTAGAGCGGGCTCGCCCCGCGCCCGGACAGGCTGCCAAAGCCTTCGATCGCCGCTTCGGCGTTCGCCAAATCGGCCAAATTCGCTTTGATGTCCAGCAATCGCGCCAGGTTCTGCTCGGTCGGATCGGCGGCCAGCGCCTGTTCCGCCAGTTTCAGCTCTCTATTTAACGCCCCAGAACTTCGTTGCAAGGCCAGAGTCTGCCGCAAAACGTGTTCGGCGTCCGAGACTTCCGCTTCGGCGCGCAAGCACCACCAATTGGCCATGCCGGCCGCGAGGACAAGGATGCGCTCGCGCTCTGGCCCGAGCCCCGCCGCCGCCAGCGCCTCCTTGAGGCTCTCGGCCGAGGCGAAGGCCTCGCCGGGCAGGCCGAGCAGCCGGTCGCGGAAGGCGGAAAGGGCGGAATTGGCAAGTTCGAGCCCGGCCATTTCCTCGACCCGGCGCTCGATCAATTGGGGATGGCCGATCAGGATCGCCAGAATGGCGATCTCGCGCGGCGCCTCGCGCGATCGGCCGCCAAGGCGCCGGGCGGGCGCGGCGAGCGCGGAGCCGGCGATGCCGATCCGGGGGCCGGAATCGGCGAAATTGGGTTTGCGCCCGTTGCGGCTGAAGCGCTCGCGCCGCTCCGGCCGCCCGCCCGCAGGCGCGCCCAAGCCAAGGAAATCGCTCAGCCGCCGCTCCATGTCGAGGCCATAGTGGCGGCGCAGCGTGTCGTCATGAATTTGGCCGACGAGCTCGCGCAGCCGCCGCTCCAGCGCGGCGCGCTTTTCGGGCGTGTCGAAGGCGCGCTCCTCGGTCTCGCGGCCAAACAGCATGTCGGCCAGCGGCTGCGCTCGCCCGAGCGCCTCGGCGACCGCCGGAGCGCCGCCCGAGCGCACGAGATCGTCTGGGTCCTGACCCTCGGGCAACAAAGCGAAACGCAGGGTCTTGCCGGGGGCGATCAGTGGCAGCGCGGTGTCGATCGCGCGATGGGCCGCCTTGCGCCCGGCCTTGTCGCCATCGAAGCATAGGATCGGCTCTTCGGCCATGGTCCACAGCAGCGCGCATTGCTCTTCGGTCAGCGCGGTGCCCATCGGCGCGACCGCGTGCGGGAAGCCAGCCTGGGTCATGGCGATGACATCGACATAGCCCTCGACCACCACCAACTCGCCCCGATCATGGGCGGCTTTGCGGGCGCGGTGGTGGTTGTAGAGCAGGCCACCCTTGTGAAAGAGCTCGCCCTCGGGCGAATTGAGATATTTCGCCTTGGCGCCAGGTTCGAGCGCGCGGCCGCCAAAGGCGACGACTCGGCCCGAGCGGTCGTGGATCGGGAACATCACGCGGTCGCGGAATCGGTCATAGGGGACGGCGATCCCCTCGCCGTGGACCAGCATGCCCGCTTCGATCATTTGCGCCGTTTCGACCCCCTGCGCCGCCAGCGCTTCACGTAAGGCGAAACGGTCGGGGGCCGAATAGCCGAGGCCAAACAGGCGTTGCGTCGCCGGGTCGAGCCGCCGGTCGGCGAGATAGCCGCGCGCCTTGGCGCCGACCGGCTCGTGCAACCGCGTCTCGAAGATCTTGGCGGCGAGCGCCAGCACTTCATGCAGGCTGGCGCGCTTTTGCTCGCGCTCTTCGCCTTCGCGCGTGCGCGCCGGCATCGGCACCCCCGCCGCGCCCGCGAGTCGCTCGACCGCTTCGGGGAAACTTAAGCCCTCGGTCTCCATCAGGAAGGTGAAGATGTCGCCGTGCTTGCCGGAGGAAAAGTCGTGGTAGAAGCCCTTCTGGTCGTTGACCGTGAAGGACGGGGTTTTCTCGGCGTTGAACGGCGACAGTCCGGAGAACTCGCGCCCCGTTTTGCGCAATTTCACGCGCGCGCCAACGACTTGCGACACCGGGACCCGGGCGCGGATTTCGTCGAGAAAATCAGTCGCGAATTTCATTGAGCCCTGAGATTGGCTTGCTAAGGCGACTTGGCAAGGCGGGTTGGCGCTTCTCCCCGCTGTTCACAGGCTTCGCCCCGAACGAAACGCAGAATGCGCTAGATCGGTTCGGCGCCCATCAGCCGCCGCGCCGCCGTGGCGCTCATCGGCTCGCCGAAGGCGTAGCCTTGCGCGAATTCGCAGCCAAGCTGCGACAATTCGATCGCATCCGATTCGGTCTCAGCCCCTTCGGTGATGACGTCCATGCCGAGGTCATGCGCCATGACGATCACCGAGCGCAGGATCGCGGGGCGCCCGCCCGCTCCGTTTGGCCTGACCAGCGACGGGTCGACCTTGAGCGTGTCGAAGCGGTAGCGTTGGAGGTGGCTCAGTGAGGTGTAGCCGGCGCCAAAGTCGTCGAGCGCGAGACCGGCCCCGAGCTCGCGCACGCGGCGCAGCATTTGTAGCGCGTATTCCGGGTTCTCCATCACCAGGTTCTCGGTCAGTTCGAGCTTCAGCGTGCCGCGCAGCACGTGGTGGCGATTGAGCGCGGTGCGAACGTCACTGAGCAGATCGTGACCGAGCAATTGCTTGGCCGATACGTTGATGCTGGCGAAGATCGGCGGCGTCACTTCTAGCGCCTTTTGCCAGGCCGCCAGTTCGCGCGCCGTCGTCTCGATCGCGAACACGCCGATCTCGACCAAGGAATCGCCCGAGTCGGCGAGCGAGTAGAAATCGCTCGGGCCGAGCAGGCCAAAGCGCGGATGGCGCCAGCGCGGCAGCGCCTCGAAACCGGCGACGGTGCGATCTTCGAGGCGCACGATCGGCTGGAACATCACGCTGATCTGGCCGCGGTCGAGCGCATGGCGCAGATCATGGGCGAGCGATTGACGATCCGAGCGGGTCGCCCGCATCCGCACGGCGAAGGTCTCCGCGCAGTCGCCGCCCGCCTTCTTGGCGTTGGCCAGCGCGATTTCCGCGTCGGACAGCAAGTCGCTCGCCTGTTTGTGCAGCACCCGGTCGAACCCGACGACGCCGATCGACACGGTCAGCGCCACCTCGCGGTCGCCGAAGCTGATCGGGGCTTTCATCATCGCGCGCAGCGATTCGACAAAGCGCGGCAGCTCGCTTGCGACATCTTCGAACAAAACGATGACGCCGAACTGGTCGCCGCCGATGCGCGCGAGTGTGTCGCCCGGCCTGAGCTCGCGCCCGAGGCGGCGCGCCACCGCGAGCAGCGCCGAATCGCCGAACGCCATGCCGAGCGCGTCGTTGATGTCCTTGAAATGATCGATGTCGACCGCCAGCGCCGCCGGCATCGGCGCGCCGGGCCGGTCGGCCTGAACGATCGCCGCGCCGAGGCGGTCGAGAAAGAGCTCGCGATTGGGCAGGCCGGTGAGATTGTCGTGGATCGCGTCGTGAAGGATGCGCTCCTCGGCTGCTTTGGTTTCTGTTACGTCGGAAAGCGCGCCGATCACCCGCACCACCTCGCCCTCGGCGTTGACGACCGGGCGCGCCTTGAGGGTGAAGCTGTGGTAGCGGCTATCGGCGCCGCGCAGCCGAATGTCGTGGCTGATGCGCCCCGAGCGCTGCGCGAGCACGCCTTCGAGCGCCGCCGAATAGCGATCGCGGTCGAGCGGGTGGAGAATGTCGAGCCAGGACGAGGCCGGCCCTTCCAGCACGCCGCGCTTGAGGCCGAGTTGCGCTTCGACGTCGGCGCTGACGTGGATCTGGTCGGCGACGACGTTCCAGTCGAAGATCGCATCGCCGCAGCCCGTCATCGCCAGCGCCCGCCGCTCGGCGTCGGCGCCTCCGGGCCCGGTCGCCCCGACCGACGAGAAGGCGCTCTGCATGATGGTGAAGCCGATCAGCATGACGATCAGCACCAGGCCGCCGATCAGGCCGGGCGCGGCGATATCGTTGGTCAGCGCGCCGAGCGTTGCGGCGCCGGCGGCCACCACCCAGACCACCAGCAGGAACCAGGTCGGGATCAGCATCACCGCCCGGTCCGAGCCGCGCGCCGCCATCGACAGGATGAGCAGGAAGCCGATCGCCGCCACCGTCGCGATCGAAATGCGCGCAACGCCCGAGGCGACCGGCGCGTTGTAGATCGACAATCCCGCCACCGCCCCCATCAGCAACAGCCAGATCAAGCCGACGTGGAGGAAGCGCACGTGCCAACGGCGCAAATTGAGATAGGCGAAGAGGAAGATGATCAGCGTCGCGCCGATCGTCGCCTCGACGCCGGCGCGCCAGACCCGCTCGGCCTCGTCGGAGAAGCCGAAGATTTTGCGCCAGAACCCAAAATCAATGCAGACATAGGCGAACACCGCCCACGCCAGCGCAGCGGCGGCGGGGAACACCAGTGCGCCGCGCACGACGAAGACAATGGTGAGGAACAACGCCAGCAAGCCGGCAATGCCAATCAGGATGCCCTGATAGAGCGTGAGACTCGCGCCCTTGTCCTTGAACGCGTCGGGCTCCCAGAGATAGAGCTGCGGCAGCGATGGCGTGCGCAGCTCGGCGACGTAGGTGACGGTGGCGCCAGGATCGAGGGTGATGCGGAACACGTCGGCGTCAAGCCGATCCTCGCGATCGGGCGCACTGCCTTGGCTCGCGGTGATGGCGGTGATGCGCGAAGAGCCGAGATCGGGCCAGATGACGCCCGAGCCGACGAAGCGGAAATGCGGGGCGACGATCAGCCGCGTAAGTTGCTCGTCTGAATCATTGGTGAGCGCGAAGACGATCCACGCCGGCTGCGCTCCCGCTTCCAGCGCGCTGACTTCGATGCGTCGCACAATGCCGTCGGCGCCGGGCGCGGTTGAAATCTGAATCTTGTCGCCCTGGGCGCCGTAATGCTCGACCGCGCCGGTGAGGTCGATCGCGTCGGCGTCGGGCGACACGCGCACCGATTGCACCGCCAGCGCCGCGTGCGCGCCAAAGCCGAGCCAGGCGAGGGCGGCGATGAGCGCGAGCGCGCGCCGCGGCCGCCGGCGGCGCGAAACGGGCGAAGGCGCGGAACCGGAGCGCGTCACGACGTCAGTCAAACTGCTTCGCCTCGCCTTCGAGCAACGCGAACAGGACGTGATCGCGCCAGGCGTCGTTGATCTTCAAATAGGAGCGAGCGAAGCCCTCGCGGCGGAAACCGTTGCGCTCGAGCAGGGCGATCGAGGATGCGTTGTCGGGAATGCACGCCGCCTCGATGCGATGCAGCCGGAGCGAGCAGAAGCCGAAGCGCACGAGCGAGGCGACGGCGCGCGTCATATGGCCCTTGCCCGCGTGCGGCGCGCCCATCCAATAACCAAGCGTCGCCGCCTGGGAGACGCCGCGGCGAACGCCGCCGAGGGTCACGCCGCCCAGCAATTCGTCGGAGGTCGCATCGAAGATCAGAAAAGCGAAGGATTCGTCGCGCGCCATTTCCTCGCCCTGTCGGCGCAGTCGGCGGCGAAACGCGGCGCGCGTAAGGTCGTCGATCGGCCAAATCGGCTCCCAGGGCGTCAGAAAAGCGCGGCTCTGCTCGCGCAGCCGCGCCCAGCCGACATAGTCGGCGCCGACGGCGGGACGCAAATAGAGACCGTCGCCGCGTAATAGCAGCTGCGCCTCGGTCGATCTGGCGAGACGAAAGAGCGCCATGCCCGCCTCTCATCCTCCCCAAAGGCGTCTTGCGACCGCCGCCGCGTCGAGTGCTTTGCCGACGCCGCCGATCGCTGCGACCGTCGGGGGCGATTTAAGCATGGCTGCGCCGGCTTGGCGAACATCCTCGACGCCGATCGCCTCGATGCGCGCCAGCATGTCGTCGAGCGCGAGGGGCGCGCCGTAAACCAGGGTCTGGCGCGCGAGCTGCTGCGCCCGCGCAGCGGGCGATTCGAGCGCGCTCAGCGTCGCCACCTTCAATTGGGCCTTCGCGCGCTCGACCTCGGACGCATCGAGATGCTCGGCGGCCTCGGCGAGGCAATCGAGCGCAGCGCGCCCGACTTCGCCGACATCCTTGGGCGCCGAGCCGGCGTAAAAGCCGAACAGGCCGCAATCGGAAAAGCCCCAGTGAAAGGCGTAAATCGAGTAGGCGAGGCCGCGCTTCTCGCGCACTTCCTGAAACAACCGCGACGACATGCCCCCGCCCGCCGCAGCGGCGAAGACATGGGCGGCGTCATGGTCCTTGGCGAGAATCGCGCGGCCCTCGAAGCCGACGACGAGATGGGTCTGTTCGAGGCGCTTCTTGATCAGAATCTCGCCGCCGCGATAGGCGGCGGGGGGCGCCGGCTCGGCCGTGTCGGCGCCGAGCGCGGCGAGCAACGTCTCAGCGCGCGCGACCAGAGCATCGTGATCGACGGCGCCAGCGGCGGCGACCACCGCGTCGCCCGCCCGGTAGCGGCGCCTGAGGTAGGCGTCGACTGCGCCGCGATCGAAGCCGCCAACGCTCTCGCGGGTGCCCAGGATCGGCCGGCCGATCGGCTGCTCGGGCCAGGCGGCGGCGGTGAAGAGGTCGAACACCAGATCGTCGGGCGTGTCGTCGACCGAGCCGATCTCCTGCAGGATGACGTTCTTCTCGCGGTCGAGTTCTTCCTTATCGAAGCGACTGTCGGTCAGAATGTCGGCGATGACCTCGAGCGCCATGTCGACGTCGCCGCCGAGCACGCGAGCGAAATAGGCGGTCTGCTCAACCCCGGTTTCAGCGTTGAGATCGCCGCCCGCGTCCTCGATCGCTTCGGCGATCTCGCGCGCGCTGCGCCGGTTGGTGCCTTTGAACGCCATGTGTTCGAGCAAATGCGACAAGCCATGCTCGTCGCGCGTTTCGTGGCGCGAGCCGGCGGCGACGAACGCGCCGAGCGCAGCGGTGCGCAATTGCGGGTTCGCCTCGGAGACGATGCGCAGGCCGGAGGGCAATGTCGTCAACCGTGCGCTCACGCTGCGACCCTCGTCCGTTCGCGCACGA
Source organism: Roseiarcus sp. (assembly GCA_036489975.1). Lineage (GTDB taxonomy): Bacteria > Pseudomonadota > Alphaproteobacteria > Rhizobiales > Beijerinckiaceae > Roseiarcus. Next base: position 17,335 of record DASXES010000075.1, on the reverse strand, counting down.
ACTTCGCCACCGCGCCCGCATCATTGGGCAACACAGTGAAGCTTTCGCGGCGCGCTTCGAGGCCGCTGAGATGCGCCGGCAGCATTGGGCGCAAGCCGATCGCCCGCTCGACCGCATCGGGGAACTTGGCCGGATGCGCGGTCGCCAACGCGACGACCGGCGTCGCGGGGTCGCGCATCAGCGCGCGGCGCGCCGCGTGGACGCCGATCGCGCTGTGGGGATCGAGGATCACGCCGCTGTCGCGATAGACCCGGCCCATTTCGCCGACGCATTCGCTCTCATCGACGCGCTCGGCGTCGAAGTCGCGCCGGATCGTCGCCAGCGCCGCGGGGGCAATCACGAATTCGCCGCCCTGCCTGAGCGCGCCCATCGCCGCGCGCACCACACTCGCGTCGCGCCCATAAGCGTCGAACAGCAGGCGCTCGAAATTGGAGGAGACTTGAATGTCCATCGAGGGCGACTGCGTCGCCTTGACGCCGACCGGCTTATAGTGGCCGCTCGCCAACGCGCGGGCGAGGATGTCGTTCTCGTTGGTGGCGACGATCAGCCGCTCGATCGGCAGGCCCATCTGCTTAGCGTAATAGCCGGCGAGCACGTCGCCAAAGTTGCCGGTCGGCACGGCGAAGGAGACTTTGCGTTCGGGCGCGCCGAGCGTGACGGCGGCGGTGAAGTAATAGACGATCTGGGCGAGGATGCGCGCCCAGTTGATCGAGTTGACGCCCGAGAGATTGAGCGCATCGCGCAACGGCAGATCGTTGAACAGCGTCTTGACGATCGCCTGGCAGTCGTCGAACGCGCCCTCGATCGCCAGCGCGTGCACGTTGGGCCGGTCAACCGTCGTCATCTGCCGCCGCTGCACGTCGGAGACGCGGCCATGGGGAAAGAGGATGAAGACATCGGTCTGCGCCTGGCCGCCGAAGGCTTCGATCGCCGCCGCGCCAGTGTCGCCCGAGGTGGCGCCGAGGATCGTCGCGCGCCTGTCCAACCGCTCCAGGGCCCGGTTCATCAGCCGCCCCAGCCATTGCATGGCGAAATCCTTGAAGGCGAGGGTCGGCCCGTGGAACAGCTCGAGCAGAAAAAGATTGTCGCCAAGCTGGACCAGCGGCGCGGTCGCCGCGTGGCGGAATTCGCCGTAGGCGTCCGTGGCGATCTCAGAGAGTTCGGCCCCTGAGAAGTCCTCGCCGACATAGGGGGCGACCAGCCGCGTCGCAGCTTCCGCGTAGGGCAAGCCTGACAGCGCGCGAATTGCCGCGGGCTCGACCTTAATCACATGTTCGGGCGTGTAGAGGCCGCCATCGCGGGCGAGCCCGGCCAGCATCGCGTCGCAGAACCCGAGTCGCGGCGCTTCGCCGCGCGTGGAGAGATAACGCACGTTTCCTGGGTTCCTCGGCCAGAGCTTGCGTCGTCTAGCCCATCTCGCGCCAAAAGTGCAACGAACGCTCGGGCAATGAACGAAAAATTGCGGCCAAAGGAAGACGATTGGGGCGGGTTGGCGACGCCTATCCGCCGATCCGCGCCTCCAGCGCCTCATAGAGCGGATTGCGGGCGTCGAAGATCTGTTCCAGCGCGACGACGCTGACCCTGACCGCGCCCTGGCCGAGCAGCCAGTCGGCGAGCTCGGCGGCCTTGGCGCGTGGACAGTGCAAGACGACAAAGCCATGCGGATCGGGCTCGTCGCCGAGCGCCGGCGCCGCGTCGAACAGCACGCGGGCTTCTTCGACGATCAGGTGAACCGGCGTCGGCAACCGCGCGCGGACCTCGCGCGATTTGCGCGCGTCCTCGGCGGCGGCGATGCGGGTGAGGATCGCTCGCGCGGCGGCGCGCGCGCCGGGCGTCCAGCGCGCTTGCGGCGAAGCGACCAGCGTCGCCTGCGAGCGCAGGATCACCCCGTCGTTGAGAATTTTGAGCGCGTTCGCCGCGAGGGTTGCGCCGGTGGTGGTGATGTCGACGATCAGCTCGGCCGCTCCGGCCGCCGGCGCGCCTTCGGTGGCGCCGAGGCTCTCGACGATGCGGTAGTCGGCGACGCCGTGTTCGGCGAAGAAGCGGCGCGTCAGATTGACGTATTTGGTCGCGACCCGCATGCGCTCGCCGCGCCGCGCCCGGTAGCGCGCAGCGACATCTTCGAGATCGGTCATCGAGCGCACGTCGATCCAGGCCTGCGGCGCGGCGACGACGACATTGGCGCGCCCGAAGCCGAGCGGAGCGAGCAGGACGAGGCGCTGATCGGCGTCGGCGACCTGCTCACGCACCAGATCCTCGCCAGTGACGCCGAAATGCACGGCGCCCGCGGCGAGTTGGCCGACGATCTCGGAGGCGGAGAGGAAGGCGACTTCGACGCCCGGCAGTTCCGCGATCGCGCCGCGATAGTCGCGCAGGCCCCGCCCTTGCGTCAGCTCCAGCCCGGCGCGGGCGAAAAAGGCGGCGACGTTCTCCTGCAGCCGCCCCTTGGAGGGCACGGCGAGCACCAGCGGCTGCTCGGGGGCGGCGTCCACGCTCGTCATGCGCGCGCTCCCTTGGCGGGCAGGCGATCGATCCAGATCGCCGCGCCGACCGCCGGCACGTCGGCTGAAGCCCCTAACCGGCGCGCCAGTGCATCGTAGCGGCCCCCGCCAACCGCGGGCCGCGCGCTCGGATTGGCGGCGTCGACCGCCTCGAAGACGAAGCCGGTGTAATAGTCGAGATCGCGCACAAACGCGGCCGAGTAGACGAAGTCGTCGATGCGCTGTCCGCGCGCGGCAAGGAAGCCGATGCGCTGGTCGAAGGAATCGAGCGCTGCGCCAAGATCGAGGCGCGCGTCTTTGGCGAGTGCGCGCAGCGCCCGCGACGAACTGTCGGGATCGCCAGAGATCGCCAGGAAGCGGCGGATCGCCTCCTGCTGTTCGGGGCTGACATGGGCCTGCGAGCGCTGAGCGGCTTGTTCGAGGAAGCGGTCGGCGATTTCGCCGGCGGTTCGCCCGCCGACCGTCGCAATGCCGGCGATCGCCAGCAAATCTTCGACCAGCGCCTTGGCGCCGGCGTGATCGGCGCTCTCCAACGCCGCCAGCACGCCTGACTGGGCGAGCGCGCCTTGTCCCGCGCCATTGGCGAGGATCGCTTCGAGCGACTTGCCGCGCGCCAGGCCGCGCCGAATGCGGCGCAGCCACAATTCGGGCAGAGCGAGCGCGGAAAGCGCGCTGTCGAACAGCCGCGCGTCGCCGATCTTGACCTTCAGCGGGCCGGCGCCGGCAAGTTCGGCGGCTTCGAGGGCCAGGCCAAGGATTTCCGCGTCGGCGGCTTCGATGTCGCTGCGGCCATAGCTCTCTAACCCAGTCTGGATCATCTCGCCGCTCTGGCCGGGGCGGGCGCGAAACACCGGGCCGAGATAGGCGTATTGCGCGAGACGCCCGGCCTCCGGCGAAGCGAGATAGGCGAGGCACACCGGCACGGTATAATCTGGCCGTAGGCACAGCTCCGCGCCCGAAGCGTCGGTCGCGAGATAGAGACGGCCGCGGATGTCCTCGCCCGACATGTCGAGGAACACCGAGGCCGGCTGGAGGATTGGCGGCTCGAGACGGGTAAATCCCGCCGCCAGGCAATAGTCGAGCGCCCGCGCTCCCGCCTCGAGGACGGCGGCGCCGGGCGCGAGGCTTGCCAAAGCTTGGCTTGCGGGCCCAGGACTTGCGGGCGGGGTGGAATTCACGGCTTTTTCCTTGTTTTCGTCGTTTCCTTTAACAAAACCGGGCCGCAGACGCAGCCTTTTTCCCGCCCCAAGGTGAACAGTTCGCGCCGGCTCGGGGTTTGACAATCGCCGCCATGGCGTCGCCATGGTCGGGCGCCAATTGGACGCCGCTTATCGCCGAATCACGCTCGAGGACTCGTTTGTCCGCCTTTCGCGCCCTTCCCCTGTTGCTCGCGCTCTTGCTAGTCGCAGGGGCCCCGGCGCGCGCCGCCGGCGAGGACACGACCCAGCAGACACTCGATTCGGCGCGCACGACCATCGCCGACATCGAAGCCGGGCTAAAGGCCAGCGACCTCGCCGACGCCGACCTGGTGCGCCTGCGCGCCGCCGCCGATCCGCTCGCGACCGATCTGCAGGCGGTGGTCGTCAACCTCGCGCCGCGCGTCGAGGCCTCGACCAAACGGCTTGCCGAGCTGACGCCAAAGTCGAAGGACCCCGCCGCGAACGACTCGGCGAGCCCGGAACTTGCGACTGAAAAACAGCGGCACGACGCGCTCGACGCCGACTTGCGCTCGGCGCGGGCGATGCTGTTGCAGATCGACGATATCGACGCGCGCATCAGCGCGGCGCGGCGCGATCTCTTCACCCGTCGCACGTTCGCCCAATCCTCGAGCGTGGTGAGCCCGCTGCTATGGATCGCCGTCGTGCGCGAGGCGCCAGACGACGCACGCGCGTTGGCGGCGCGTGTCACCGACTGGTTTAACGCGCTCTCCGGCCGCCTCAGCCTGTCGCAGGGGCTCGGGTTTCTCGCCATCGTGCTGGCGCTCCTCGCGCTCGCCGCGCCGCTGCATTGGGTGATGCGCCGGGTCCTTGCCCGCGATCCCGAGGCGCCGGCGCCCGACCGGTTCCACCGCGCGCTCGCGGCGCTCTGGACCAGCGCGGCGCTTGCTGCGGCGCCGCTGGTTGGCCTCGGCGTCTTCGCCTATGCGCTCGATTTTTTCGATATCTCCGATCCCCGCCTGCAGGGCGCACTCGATGCGACGCTCGACGGGCTGCGGCTGATTGCGATCGCCAATGCGGTCGCGCGCGGGCTGCTGTCGCCTGGCGACGCCAATTGGCGCCTCGTCAATCTCAGCGACCGCGCGAGCGCGCTGCTGCTGCGGCTTTGGCTCGGCGTCGCGGTGATCCTCGCCGCTGAGCGGCTGCTCGAGCCGACGGCCGATCTTGTCGCTTCGCTCAATCTCGCCGTCGCCGGCCGTGCGCTCGGCTCGGCGCTCGCCGCGCTGCTGCTCGCCGGGACGCTCAGGCGATTGGCCGGCGCGGGAGGCGGGTCGGGGCGCTCCGACTGGGGACCGGCGCGCGCCGTCCTCGGCTGGACGCTGGCGGCGCTGACCTTCGGCGCGACGCTCGCCGGCTACGTCGCATTCGCCACCTATGTCGTCGACCAGACGATGGAAGTGGCGATGGTGATCGCCACACTCTATGTCCTCGACGCGGTCATACAAGAGGGAACGGAGGCCCTGCTCAAGCCGGGCGCGGCGCTCGGACGTGGCCTGATGAGCGCGATTGCGCTGAGGCGCGATGCGCTGGAGCAGATCGTGGTGCTGGTCCAGGGCTTCGCCCGGCTGGTCATCGTCATTGCCGGGGTGGCGTTGATCCTCGCGCGTTGGAACGTGTCGCAGGACTTCGCCTCGAGCCTGCGCAATGCCTATTTCGGCTTCAAGATTGGCGGGCTGACGCTATCGCTGTCCTCGCTGCTGGTGGCGGGCGCAGCGCTCGCGATCGGCATGGGGACGACCCGCGCCCTGCAGAACTGGCTGTCGTCGCGCTATCTGCCGCGCACACGCCTCGACGCCGGCGTCAGCAATTCGATCCGCACCATTGTCGGCTATGTCGGCGTTCTCGCCGCGTTGCTGATCAGCGGCGCCCAGCTCGGCGTCGATTCGCAGAAGCTGGCGATCGTCGCGGGCGCGCTGTCGGTCGGCATCGGCTTCGGCTTGCAGTCGATCGCCAACAATTTCGTCTCCGGCCTGATTCTGTTGTGGGAGCGAGGCATCCGCGTCGGCGACTTGATCGTCGTGGGAACGGAGCAAGGCTTCGTGCGTCGCATCAACGCGCGCGCCACCGAGATTGAAACCTTCGACCGCGGCATTCTGATCGTTCCCAACGCGACGCTGGTTGGCGGCCCGGTGAAGAACTGGATGCACACCGACCGCACCGGGCGCATCCTCGTCGCGGTCAACATCGCCTACGAGAGCGATGCGGAAACGGCGCGCGAGATTCTCATCGCCGCCGCCAAGGCGCAGGATTCGGTGCTGGCGATCCCGGCGCCGCTGGTGCTCCTGAAAGAATTCGGCGACTGGGCGCTGAAGTTCGAACTGATCTGTTTCGTCGACGACGTCGTGACGGCCGAGCGGGTGCGCAGCGAGATGAACTTCGACATTCAGCGCCGCATGCGCGAAGTGGGCCTGCGAGTCCCTTACCCCAAGTAGCGAGCGCTACTCTTTGACGATCGACAAGTAGCACGGGCGCTACTCTTTTACGATCGAGATGTCTGGCGCGGCCGGGTTCTTCATGCCGACGACGTGATAGCCGGCATCGACGTGCAGGATTTCGCCGGTAACGCCGCGCGACATCGGCGACAGGAGATAGACCGCCGTCTGTCCGACCTCTTCGGCCGTCACGCCGCGACGCAGCGGCGCGTTGAGTTCGTTCCATCGCAAAATATAGCGGAAGTCGCCGATGCCCGAGGCGGCGAGCGTCTTGATCGGTCCCGCCGAAATGGCGTTGACGCGGATCGCCTTCTCGCCGAGGTCGGCGGCAAGGTAGCGCACGCTCGCCTCCAGCGCCGCTTTAGCGACGCCCATGACGTTATAGTGCGGCATCCATTTTTCGGCGCCGTAATAGGTCAGAGTGAGCAGCGAGCCGCCGTTGGGCATCATCTTCTCGGCCCGCTGGGCGAGCGCGGTGAAGGAATAGCAGGAGATCGCCAGCGATTTGGTGAAATTGCCCTCGGTCGTATCGACGTAGCGGCCGGTTAATTCGTCCTTGTCGGCGAAAGCAATGCAATGGACGATGAAGTCGATCGCCCCCCATAAGCGCGTCGCTTCGGCGAAGACCGCGTCGATCGAGGCCCCGTCGGTGACGTCGCAATGGCCCAGCACCGGCGCGCCGAGTTCCTGGGCGAGCGGGCGCACCCGTTTCTCCAGCGCCTCGCCCTGATAGGTGAGCGCGACCTCGGCCCCGGCCACTTGGGCGGCCTTGGCGATGCCCCAGGCGATCGACCGGTTGTTGGCGACGCCGAAGACGATCCCGCGCATTCCGCGCATGACGCCTTCGCCGGAACCGACCGAGCTATCCTGCTGCGCCATCGAAACCTCACCCATCTACGCGTCCGCGCCCGCTTTTCAGGCGCCGAACGGCCATCCCTTAGCCTCGGTGGGGCCGCGAGGGAAGAGGCGGGTCCGGCTCGGGGCAAGCGAAAATTATGTGCGAGCGCCGGTCCGGGCGCTTGGAAGCGCCCTTCATTCGGAATAGAGTCATTAATGTTAACCGTTAATTACGGGTGGCGCGGGTGCCTCCAAGCCGAGAATGGTTTGACGACGCGTGCGCCTTGCGGCGATTCGGTCTGGCGTTGGTTCGCGACGACCGGTTCGTGTTCGATGACATCGCCGCCGCCGCGTTGGTCGACAAGTTGCTCCGCCAGGCGTCGCTGACCCTGATCGAAGGCCCGTGCGAGGCGCGCCGCGCCGCCGGGGTGCGCGCTTTCGCCCAATTCATCCGACTCTATCGGCGCTACGCGCGGCGGCTGGTCGCCGAAGACGACGGCGCCTGGGTCGAGCCTCCGCCCTGCGGGCGCGCCTGCGGTTCGGCGGCGATCGTGGTGCGCAGCCTGCCGATCGAGCTGCGCGAAACGCTGCTGCTGGTCGTGCTCGCCGGCTTCACCCATCGCGAGGCGGCGGCCGCGCTCGACGTGCCGCTTACCGCCGTCGTCGAGCGCCTCGCCCGGGCGAGAGCGCGCCTCTCGGTCCAGATTGGCGCCGTGCGCGACGCTGCGACCCGCTGGCCGCAGAGCGCCCATCTGCGCGTTGTCAAATGACTGGCCGCGCCGACCCGGCCGAGACGCTCGCCGAGGCCCTGGCCTATGTCGACAATTGCCTCGACGCGCCGGCGCGGCGCGCCTTCGAGACGCGCCTTGGCGGCGACGCGGAGCTACGCCGCGAAGTCGCACAGTGGCAAGCGCAGAACCGCGAAATTCGCTGCGCCTTTGGTGCGCCCGCGCGCGACCCGCTCGATCTCGGCCGCGCTTCCAACGAGAACGGCGTGCGCCGCTTCAGCGAAGCGACCCGCCGACCCGAGACCGTTTCGCGCCAGTTCGGCCATGCAGGCGCGCTGCGCTCGCCGACCCAGCCGGCGCCCGATTGGCGCCGGGACGCGCCGGGCGCGATTCTGCGCGGCGCCATCGCGCTGCTGACCCTCTCGGTGGCGCTGCTCGTCGCCGCCCCACCCGAGTTCGGGCCGCGCCCACCGGCGGCGCTGCTCGCGGCGGGCCTTGCCGCGGCGCATGATTTGGCGCCGCTGCCGGTCGAGTTCTCCGCCGACGATCCCGTGCTCGCGCGCCGCCTCGGGCCGCGCCTCACACTCGCGCCGCCGACGCCCCGAGGCCTGCATCTGCTCGGCGTGCGCCTTGTGCCCGGCGTGCAGGCGGCGGCGGCGCTCTATGTCTACCAGGACGCGGGCGGCGAGCGGGCGACGCTGATGGTCGAGCCGCTCGACGAGATCGGCCCGGCGCCGGCGCGGCGGGGCGCGATCGGCACGCTCACCGCCATCGCCTGGACCGGGGCCGGCTATGGCTTTGTCGCCGCCGCAGCGCAGCCTGACGATCTCGCCGCGCTCTCAGACGCCGCTGCGCTTGAGCGCTGACGCGGCGCCCTGGACTCAGCGGCGATAGCGCGCCTCAAGCAGCGCGAACACGGCGCGCGCGGCCTGCACTTCGCCGCCCTGGGGGCCATGCGCGCGCGCCTTGGGGCTCCAGCCGTAGATGTCGAAATGGGCCCACGACCGGCCAGGATCGACGAAGCGGGCGAGGAACAGCGCCGCCGTCACCGAGCCGGCGAAGCCACCAGTCCCTGCGTTGTCGAGATCGGCGACGCCGCTGTCGATCATCGCCTCATAGGGCCGCCACAGCGGCATGCGCCAGAGCGGATCGGCGACGCGGGTCGCGGCCGAGGCGATCTCGCCCGCCAGCGTCTCGTCGTCGGTGTAGAAGGGCGGTAGATCAGGGCCGAGCGCGACCCGCGCCGCGCCGGTCAAAGTGGCGAAATCGAACAGCAGCTCGGGCGCCTCTTCCTCCGCGAGCGCGAGCGCATCGGCGAGGATCAGCCTGCCTTCCGCGTCGGTGTTGCCGATCTCGACGGTGAGGCCCTTGCGGCTCTTGATGACATCGCCCGGCCGAAACGACGACGCGGAGATCACGTTCTCGACGATCGGGACCAGCGTGCGCAGCCGCACGTCGAGGCCGGTCTCCATGATCAGCCGGGATAGCGCCAGCGCCGCCGCGGCGCCGCCCATGTCCTTCTTCATCAGCAGCATGCCGGCGGACGGCTTGATGTCGAGCCCGCCGGTGTCAAAGACCACGCCCTTGCCGACCAGCGTCACCTTCGGCGCGTCGACGCGGCCCCAGCGAATATCGACGAGGCGCGGCGGCTCGGCGGCGGCGCGCCCGACCGCGTGAATCAGCGGCAGATTGCGGGCGATCAGATCCTCGCCGCACACCGCCTCAAACTCGGCCCCGAATTCGCCAGCTAACCGCGCCGCCTCATGCTCAAGCGCGCTCGGCCCGAGATCATTGGCCGGCGTGTTGATGAGATCCCGCCCGAAGGCGACGGCGCGGGCGATCGTCTCCAGCCGCGCCGCATCCACGCCGTCCGGGGCGACGAGGCGCGGGCGCGCGCTCGCCTCAGTGCGGTAGCGCTCGAAACGATAGAGGCCGAGCAGGAAGGCGAGGGCGGCGAGCTCAGGCTCGTGCGGCGCATTGGCGAAACGGTACCCGCCGGCGGGAAGCGCGCTCGCGAGACGGCCGGCGGCGAAGGGATCGCGACCCTTGGCGTCGCGCTCAGCCAGTCCGAACAGCGCCCCCGCCAAAGCGCCCTCGGCGCCGGGAAGGAGCTGCAGGCGTCCCGGCTTGGGCTCGAACCCGCTGGCGGCGGCAAAGCGCACCCCCGCCGGGCCGATCGCCGTCTGAATTTCCGGCCAGGTTCCGGGCGTGACGAACCACACCGGCGCGGCGGCCGGGTCGGGGGGCGCAAAGCGATGAGACAAGCGGAAAATCCCAACTTGAGAGCGAAGCGGCGAGCATAGCCGCGCCGGGCCGCCCCGCGCGAGTCCCCCCGAGAGGCGAGAGCCCCAAATTGTTAACCATGCGTTAGGGTTAACGATTTATTGCTCGCAGGGCCGTCAGCGTTGGGCCCGTCATGCCGCTTGCAAGCGAATTTCCGTTCGCCTCCCCTCGTATGGGCGCCGTCGCGCTCGCCGCCCTGCTGCTATGCGCCGCGCCGCTCGCCGGCTGCCATGACCTTGGCGATGTTTCGGGGTCAATCGCCTCGATCGAACAGCCGCTGCCGACCGACGAAGCGGCCTTGCGCGCCTACGCCGCGGACTGGGGCAAGCGCTACGACGCCAGTCCCGGCGCCAAGGTCGCCTCGATCAATTACGCCCGCGCGCTGCGCGCCCTGACGCGCTATAGCGAGGCGGCGTCGGTGATGCAGTCAGCGGCGGTTAAGACGCCGCAGGATTTTGAAGTGCTCGGCGCGTTTGGCAAGGCGCTCGCTGATTCCGGTCAGTTCGAACAGGCCAAGGAGGTGCTCGCGCGCTCCTACACGGCCGAGCGGCCGGACTGGACCATCATGTCGGTGCAAGGGTCGGTCGCCGACCGGCTCGGCGACCACCAGGGCGCGCAGAAGTTCTATACCGATGCGCTGAAGATCGCGCCGGACGAGCCTTCGGTGCTTTCCAATCTTGGCCTGTCCTACGCGCTGGCCAAAGACCTTCCCGACGCCGAGAGTTCTCTGCGACAGGCGAGCGCCAGCCCGCGCGCCGACGCGCGGATGCGGCAGAACCTCGCGCTCATCCTCGCCCTCGAAGGCAAGTTCGGCGAAGCGGAAACGGTCAGCCAGCAAGACATGTCGGCGCAGGCGGCGAACGCCAATGTCGCTGCGATCAAGCAAATGATCGCGCAGAACGATTCCTGGCGCGATTTGCAGACCGGCGCGGTCAAGCCCAAGTCCTCGCCCAAACATCCGAGGCCTGCGGCGCCCGCCACGGCGGCCGAACCAGGCGCGCCGCTTGCGCTCGGCGCGCCGCCCAGCTAGCAGCCTAGTTCTGGCGCCGCCGCGACGGCCTCGCCCCTTGCGGCCCCGACCTTGACCCTCACCCTGCTCGCGCTGCTCGCCCTTGCCGGCTTCGTCTCCGGCTTCGTCGACGCGATCGCGGGGGGCGGCGGCCTGATCACTTTGCCGGCGCTGGCGCTGTCTGGGCTCGACCCCGTAGCTGCCGTCGCGACCAACAAGCTCGGCGCGGTTTTTGGCTCGGGTTCATCGACGCTCGCCTTCGCCAGAGCCGGCAAGATCGACCTGACGACCATGGCCGCCCCGGCTCTCGCCGCGCTCGTCGGCTCGGCGCTCGGCGCGTTGGCGCTGCCCTACGCGCCGCGTGCGCTGCTGATCGACGCGCTGCCTTTCGTGCTGATCGCGGTTGCGCTCTATTTCGCGCTTGCCCCGCCGATGGGCGAAGAGATCAGCCGGGCGCGGCTCAGCCCGCGCCTCTACGCCCTTACCGTTGCGCCGGCGATCGGCTTCTACGATGGGGTGTTCGGCCCCGGCGCCGGCTCGTTCTACATGATCGGCTTTATGGCGCTCGCCGGGTGCGGCTTGATCACGGCGATGGCGGGCGCACGCCTCGCCAACTTTGGCTCCAACTTCGGCTCGCTGGTGGTCTACGCCTTTGGCGGCCACATCGCGCTCGCCCCAGGCCTGGCGGTTGGCCTGGGCGCCTTCCTCGGGGCGCGGCTCGGCGCCCGCTCGGCGCTGAAGGCGGGCGCACGGCTGGTCCGGCCGCTGATCGTGATCGTCAGTTGCGCGATGGCGCTGAAGCTGGCGAGCGCCCCTGGCGCGCCGTTACGGGAGTGGCTGACCGGGCTGCTCGCCGGTTGACGCCGCCCGCGGGCGCCGTTTATAAGCGCGGCTCAAGAGGCTGGGCGGCGCCCGGCCCTATTTATTTTGCGGCTGCGCGCCGGGAGTTCGGGCGCGCCCGCAGCGAAGGAACTTAAATTCATGGCCAACACCAAGTCGGCGCAAAAGGCCGTCCGCAAGATCGCCCGCCGCACCGCGGTCAACAAAATGCGTCGCAGCGAAATGCGCACCTATGTTCGCAAGGTCGAAGAGGCGATCGAGGCCAAGGACCAAGCCGGCGCGACCGCCGCGATGCGCGACGCCGAACCGTTGCTCGCCCGCGCCGCCCAGAACGGCATCGTTCACCGCAACGCCGCCTCGCGCAAGATTTCGCGCCTCGTCAAGCGGGTCAAGTCGCTCGCCGGCTGAGCGCGGCGCCGCCCCGTGACCGACCAACCACCAGACCGCTTATGCGTCGATCCCGACAGTCCCTTCTATAACGAAGCGGTGCTGGCGCGCGGCGTCGGCATTCGCTTCAAGGGCCGTGAGCGCACCGACGTCGAAGAATACTGCGTCAGTGAAGGTTGGATTCGCGCGCCGGTCGGCAAGACGCTCGACCGCCACGGCAACCCCCTGACGATCAAATTCACCGGCCCGGTCGAGCCGTACTTTCTCGGACCTGAGCCGGTGCAGGGCTAGCGGCTGTCGCGTCTGATTCGACGCTCAACGACTGCTCCCCTCCGCTGTCATCCCCGCGCAAGCGGGGACCCAGTCGTGCCACCGCCGCGCTCTCGAGGGGCGCTGGATCCCCGCTTGCGCGCGGATGACGCGGGAGGGTCCGGCTCAGCGCCGCCCGAACAGGCGCTCGATGTCGGTGAGCTTGAGTTCGACATAGGTCGGCCGGCCGTGGTTGCACTGGCCGGCGCCCGGCGTCGCCTCCATCTCGCGCAGCAGCGCGTTCATCTCTTCCGGCTTGAGCTTGCGCCCGGCGCGCACCGAATGATGGCAGGCGATCGTCGCGAGGCGATGATCGAGTTTGCGCTCGAGCGTCAGCGCGCCGTCCTCGGCGGCGAGGTCTTCGGCAAGATCGCGTACCAGCGCGGTTAAATCTGCGCCGTCGATCAGCGCCGGCGCTTCGCGCAGCAGCGCCGCGCCGGGGCCGAAACTTTCGATGACCAGGCCGAGCGCCTCGAGCTCGCTGGCTTTTTCAGCGAGCGCCGCGGCGGCGCGCGGCTCGAGATCGACGACCAACGGCGAGAGCAAGATCTGCCGCGCGACGCCATTGCGCTCGCGCTGGCGTTTGAGCTTTTCATAGACGATGCGCTCATGCGCGGCATGCTGATCGACGATGACGACGCCGTCGCGGGTCTGGGCGACGATGTAGGTGTCGTGGACCTGCGCGCGCGCGGCGCCGAGCGGCGCGGCAAGATCGGCGCTGGTCCCCGGCCCAACCCCAGCGCGCGCGTCCGCCGACGGCGCGAACTCGGCGAAGGCCGCCTGCGCCGGCTCAGCGAAGGCGCCCGCGAATGGCGCGGCGGGCGAAGCGCGCCAGTTCCAATTTTGCGGCGCGGAATCGCGCCATTCGCCGGGCCGCAGCGCGGCGAGCGCCTCGACCCCGCCGCTTGCGGTGGCGCGATGTAGCGCCGCGGCGAAGGTCTGGCGCAGCGCGCCGACGATCAGCCCGCGCGCCAGGCCGCCGTCGCGAAAGCGCACTTCGGCTTTGGCGGGATGGACGTTGACGTCGACTTCGCTCGGGTCGCAATCGAGAAACAGCGCCGCGATCGCGTGGCGATCGCGCGGAATGTAATCGAGCGCGGCGGCGCGCAGCGCCCCCGAGAGCAGCCGGTCGCGTACAGCGCGGCCGTTGACGAAGAAATATTGCGACAGCGAGTTCGGCTTGTTGAGCGTCGGCAGCCCGACCCAGCCGGTGAGGCGCAAGCCCTCGCGGGCCGCATCGACCCGCAGCGCGTCGGCGATGAAGGTCTCACCGAGCCCCTGACGCAATCGCTCGCGCTCGCCCGCTTCATCGCTCGTGCACGCCGGCCAGTCGAACGACGCGCCGATGTCGCTTGAAAAGACAAAGCGCACGGTCGGATTGGCGAGCGCGAGGCGGCGCACCACCTCCGCGCAGGCCTGCGCCTCGGCGCGGTCGGATTTCAGAAACTTCAACCGTGCCGGCGTCGCGGCAAAGAGATCGCGCGCCTCGACTCGCGTGCCGGCGGGATGCGAAACTGGGCGCAGTGCGCTCTTTGCTCCGTCCTCAACCCTGAGCTCATGAGCAAGCGCGGCGCCAAGCGCTCGGCTGCGGATTTCGAGCCGCGAGACCGAAGCGATCGAGGGAAGCGCCTCGCCGCGAAAGCCGAGCGTGGCGATCGCGCTCAAGTCGCCATCGGGAATTTTCGACGTCGCATGACGTTCGACCGAGAGGGCAAGATCGTCCGCCTCCATGCCGGCGCCGTCGTCACTGACGCGAATCAGCGCGCGCCCGCCCGCTTCGATCGCCACCTCGATGCGGCGCGCGCCAGCGTCGAGCGCGTTCTCGATGAGTTCCTTGACCGCCGCCGCCGGCCGCTCGACCACCTCGCCCGCGGCGATGCGGTCGACGAGCAGCGGATCGAGACGGCGAATCGGCATGGGGAGCCTCACAGCGGGCGGCTAAGCCTAGCACGGCGCATCGCCGCGCGCCGCCGGCGCGCCCGGCTTTTCCCCGCTCAGGTCGACCGGGCCGCCTCGACTCGCTTCATGTTCAGCAGCGTGTCGGCGAGGGCGGCGTCGATCAGCAGCGCCATCTCCGTCAGCGTGCCTTGCGCGTTCTGCGAGGCGATCTTCTCAAACACGCGCGCATGGTCGGCGACCGGATCGTGCGCCAGGCTGAGCGTGACCAGCATCATTTGCAACTTGATCGACCAACGCAGCGTCGTCTGGACCGCGGGCCACAGCGAAGCCAGCGCCTCGTTGTGCGCGGCGACCATCAATTCCTGATGGAACGCGACGATGGCGTTGAGCCAGGGCCCGCTACGCGGATTGGTGCGCGCCATGCGCGAGAGCGCGTCCGCGAGTCGCGACAGTTCGGCGTCGTCGCGGCGCATCGCGGCGAGCGCCGCAGCGCTGGGCTCGACGATCTTACGCAGCTCGAACAGGTTGCGGATGAAGGTTTCGCTCGGCGCAGACTCGAAGCTCCAGGCGAGAATGTCGGGATCGAGAATGTGCCAGACGTTGCGCGGCGCGACTTTGGTGCCAACCTTGGGCGAAGCCGAGACCATGCCCTTGGCCGCCAGGGTGCGGATCGCCTCGCGATAGGCGCTGCGCGAAACGCCGAAGGCCTCGTTGGCGCTCTCTTCGCGCGGCAACATAGAGCCCGGCGCGAGCTCGCCGCGCAGGATGTCGATGGCGACGCGGTGGGCGAGTGAGCCGTGCAGGCGCGAACGGTTGGCGGTGAAGAACGGTTCAGCGTCGATCAACGCCGAGAGGGCCGGGGCAACCGCCGCGGGCGCATCTTGGCGTTCGGCCGCGAGGTTGGAGCCGGTGGCCAGCGGGCGACTTCCTTCGGCGCGCGCGCGCCGGCCAGCGCCGTCCTCGCCAATGCGCTCCTGATTGGCGCGCGCAGTGACGAACTGGACGATCGAGCTTGCCGCCTCGGTCACGCTCGGCGCCACGCCAACGAAATGCAGGCAGCCATGCGGTAGGCTCGACCACAACGACAGCGTCACGTCGACGCGGGCCTTGGTCAATTCGCCATAGAACGCGAGCGTATCGTCGAGCAGCAGATCGCATTCCGTGCCGATGCACAGGGTCGGGGGGAAACCCTCGAGATCGGCGGTGAGCGGACTGAGCTTGTGCGCGCGCTCTTCGGGCGTCAGCTGCGGAGCGTAGAGGTTCCAGAACCATCGCATCTGCGCTTCGGACAGGCCGAAACGGCCGTCGCCATAGAGGCGGTGCGAGGACAGATTCATTTCCGGCGCATAGGCGCCGTAGATCGAAACGAAGCCGGCGATGCGCGCGCGCTCGGGCCGGGAGAGTTCGACGATCGTCATTGCGGCAAGATTGGCCCCAGCCGAATCGCCGGCGAGAAAGACCGGCCCGCGAACGTTCGACAGAATGTCGGCGACAACCGCCCTGACCTGGGTGAGCGCGACCGGATAGGGGTGCTCGGGGGCGAGCGCGTATTCGATCTGGACGACGCGGGCGCCGATTTCCGCGGCGAGCCAGTGGGCGATCGGGTCATGGCTGTGAATGCCGCCGATCGCCCAGCCGCCGCCATGAACAAAAATGATCGTCGGCCCATCGACGGCGCCATTGTAGAGCCGCGTCGCGACCCGCCCCGCTGGGGTCGCCACCGCGCCGTCTTCGGTGGGAACGACAGAGAGTCCGGCGTCGCGACCCGCCAGCGCGGAATATTCGTCGATCCACAGGCGGGTTTGGGCAAGATCGTAAGATCCGTCGTCCTCCACGTATCGCTGCTCTGCCGCGACCGCTTTCATCTTGTCGGACAAATCGGATGCTATGATGCCATCCGCGCGTCCGATTGCCTTTCTTTCGATCAGCAGAGCCATTCTAACCCCAAAACTGGCAAGTTCATGAGTCGTCGTCTCGAATTACACCGACATGACGAGAGAATCGCGTTGACGATGTCTGACAAATAAACTAGCCCTTGTCAGGCTCCTCGGCAACAGCCTCGTCGTAACGGCGCGGCCCGGGGGCGCCGCCGGTCCAGACCGTGCTGGACGGACGATTGGAGGAACCGTCATGAGCAACCGAGTTTGCCGCAGTTTCCAACTGGGCGTGGCAGCGACGGCCCTGTCGTGCGCCGCCTTGATGAGCCCCCTCGCGCACGCAGAGGACAAGCAAATTTCCATCGCCTTCGTGTCCGGCCCGTTGAACGATTCGTTCTTCCCGCCGCTCTATCAGGGCGCGCAGGACGCGGCCAAGGCGCTCGGCGTCAAACTCAACTATATCCCCATCGACGAGGCCGACATCGAGGCGACCTCGGCCCGCACCATGCAAGTCGCGATCGCCCAAAAGCCCGACGCGATCGTCGTCGGCGATTTCGTCACCAGCGTCGTCGACCCCTACATCAAGCAGGCCATCGCGGCCGGAATTCCGGTCTACGTCGATCAGTCGGGGCAAGATCAGTGGGAGGCTGACGGCGCGTTCGGCTTCGTCGGCCAGCAGGGTCCGCAGGTTGGCGGCGTCGCGGCCGATCGCCTGACCAAGGCCGGGTCGAAGTCGATCCTGTGCGTCATCAACGTGCCGGGCAATCCGTATCTCCAGGCGATCTGCAAGGGCCTGGGCGAGCGCGCCAAGGCGCTGGGCGCCAGTTCGACCAATCTCGAACTGCCGACCGCCGACTCGACCGACCAGGGCAAGGTCAGTCGCGACATCGGCGCCTATCTCCAGTCCCATAAAGACATCGACGGCATCTTCACCGAGAACGCCGCGGTCGGCACGGCCGCCTCGGCGGCCCTCGACGCCGCCCAGCTCACCGGCAAGGTTCATGTCGGCACAATGG
>DASXES010000139.1:0-14039 GCA_036489975.1 Roseiarcus sp. | reverse complement strand
GCACATGAACATGAACCTCATCCGCGCCAAAAACGACAGGCACAGCCTCAAGACCCGAAGAAAACGCGCAAACCTAAGCCCCGAATACCTCGAAGATATCATCCGCCAAAACACCCGTTAACCTGAAGCGATTCCCCTGTGCCGACAGGCGGGCTGGATCCTCACAATGCAGGAGGGCGTCGCCCGACGTTCGAGGACGTCGTGTCGCGCCCTTGCCTCAGGACGCACCCCATGTATGCTGATCCGCCGAAAACCTCATATGTCTCATTCACTGGCGGAGGCGACGGCCCCCGGAGCGGATAATGAATGGAGCGGATAACCATCAGCGTGTCCGACGAATTTGCGGCCGAACTGGCAGCGTTCATGGAAAGGGAGCGCTACGACAACCGGTCGGAGGCCGTCCGCGATCTCGCGCGCCTCGGCCTGAACCGAGCCCGCATCGATTCACGACATATCCGGGGACTGCGTCGCAACACTCTCTTACATCTTCGACCATCATACCCGTGACCTGGCGAAGCAACTCACGGACGCGCATCACGAGCATCATGGCCATCAGCTCGCGACCATGCACGTCCATCTCGATCACAACAAGTGCCTCGAAGTCGCAGTACTTCGCGGCGACGCCGCCGAGGTGCACGAGTTCGCGAAAACGATCATCGCCGAACGCGGCGTCACGCATGGCCAGATCAGTTTCGTGCCCGTCCCAATCGACACTGTGACGCACGCCCATGGCGGCGCGCAGCACAGACACGCTCACACTCATCCCAAAGTCTAGTCTCACTCAATCGGTAAAATATGATCGGGGGCGTCGATGCTCAGTCCGTCCAATTTGTTCAGCGATGAGGCGGACGGCCTGCGCACGAGGATTATCGGCATATGCGTTCTGCTGATCGGCGCGAATTTCACCGCCTGGCTTTGGGCTCTCTCGGCGTTTCGCAACTATCCGGTCTTGCTGGGCACGGCGATGCTGGCCTACACATTTGGCCTCCGACACGCGTTCGACGCCGATCATATCGCAGTGATCGACAACGTGACCCGGAAGCTTATGCAGGAAGGAAAGCGGCCGGTTGCGGTCGGTTTCTTCTTTTCGCTGGGCCATTCCACGATCGTCGTACTGCTTTCCATTGCCATCGCGATCACGGCCGCCGCGCTTCAATCAAAGTTTAACAATTTCGCCACCGTCGGCGGCGTGGTGGGCACGCTGGTTTCGGCGTTCTTTCTGTTCGCCATCGCTGCTGCAAATATTCTGGTCCTCATCTCGATTTACCGGACATTTCGAATCGTGAAGCGTGGCGGCAAGTTCGTCGAGGAAGACCTCGACCTCATGTTGTCTCAACGCGGATTCATGGCGCGCATCTTGCGCCGCTTCTTTCGGCTGATCGAGCGCAGCTGGCACATGTATCCGCTCGGCTTGCTGTTCGGTCTCGGCTTCGACACGGCGACCGAAGTCGGTCTACTCGGAATCTCGGCGGCACAGGCCGCGCAAGGCATGTCGATCTGGTCGATTCTTGTGTTTCCCGCGCTGTTCACAGCCGGGATGTCGTTGATGGACACGACCGACGGGATCCTGATGCTAGGCGCCTATGGCTGGTCGTTCGTGAAGCCGATCAGGAAGCTCTATTACAACCTCACGATCACGGCGGCGTCGGTCATCGTCGCCATTGTCATAGGCGGACTCGAGGTGCTCAACCTGATTGGCGATCAGCTCGGCCTGACCGGGGCTGGCGGCTTCTGGGGCGCGATCGGGGCGATTAACGACAATTTCGGTGTCCTCGGATACATCATTGTCGGGATTTTCGTCCTGAGCTGGCTAATCTCTTTCGCTGTCTATCGCGCCAACCGATACGACGAGATTCAGGTCGTGACGAGTTAGCGGGATTCGCTCACCTCATGACCTCGACGTAATCCACGTCGACCCGGCGAATGCGCCCCATGTCCTTGCGACACGGCTCGAGATTTTTCTCAGCCAAACGCCGGGGCGCCGTCTCGCGCGACAGGCTTTCTTGGGCGTCACCAAAAACTCTAGCGCTCGGCTCAGGTTCTGTGCTGAATGTCTCAAGCGCCTTTTGCATTCTTTCTCTCTCCGCAGCCCATGGCAAGGCCTGAGCCCAGGGGGCCGGACGCACCCGTCGCGCCGCAAATGACCTTGCGGCCCTGCGCAAGAACATTGATGTTTGGGGACCCGGCGTCGTTAGATAGGCGCAGTCGGCCGTCGCCGTCGCCGAAAGGCGACGCAGCGAGGAGCGAGCGTGGTCCGTCGGCCGTCTAAAGGGGAACCGGGAGGGCCGCGCCAATGATATGTGCGATCGGGCGCCCCGCGAGGCGCGCGCATGGCCTCTTCGCTTTGGCGGTCGAACCGCCGGGTCGGTTACAACGAACTCAGCGCCATCGAAGCGTGCAAAGCCTATGTTCAAGACGCCGGTCTGGCCCGGCGTTTGGGCGAGAAGCCGGAACCCTATAAGGCTATTACTTCCGCATTCTGACCGCTCAGGGTCCGGCGGCGCCGAGGGGACGCCTTTTCCTATCTCATCAACGACCACATGATCGCTGGCTACGCGACGGTCGCCTGGCCAGGCGCCTATGGCGACAGCGGCGTCAAGACCTTGTGGCGAGAATGGCGTCATATTCCAAAAGGACCCGGGGCCGGACACCGCCGCTCTTCGATGGTCCAGTATAATCCGGACGAGAGCTGGAAGGTCGTCGAGTAGCGCGCGAGCCGTCGCCTTTGACTGAAATTGGCGCCGCCCTCGCTCAAGGAACCAGCACCCCGGGGTTCATGATCCCCGCCGGATCGAGAGCGCTTTTCGCCGCCGCGAACGCTTTGCCGAACAGGGCGGGGCGCTGCTTGCAATACCAGGGCATGTGGTCGCGCCCGACGGCGTGATGGTGGGTGATCGTGCCGCCCGCGGCGATCAGCGCGTCGGAAGCGCGCGTCTTGATCGAGCGCCATTGCTCGATGAGGCGCGCGGGATCGCCGCGCACGTTGAAGGTGTAATAGACGGCGGGCCCGTCCGGATAGACGTGGGTGAAGCGGGTCGAAACGGTTCCTTTATGGCCGGTCGCCTCGACGAGCGCGTCCTGCGTCGCCTTCAGCACGGCCGCGTGGAAGGACTCGAACTTGTCCCAGGTGATGGCGGTCTCGAATGTGTCGTTGATGACTCCCATCGGCACTGTGAGTTCTCGCGCATAGGGCATGCGGATGAAGGCGGTGCGCCAGCGCTGGGCCGCCGCCTCGTCGGCGTGACGGCGCCCGCCGTGATCGGCCATGAGTTCGGTTGCGCGATTGATCCACGCGTCCGCGGGATGATCGGCGGATTCGAAGGCGAGCACGAGCAGGCTCTCGTCATAGGCGTTGACGCCATAGGCGCCCGCTTCGGCATTGTCGATGACGCGCAGGTTCGAGGGATAAAGCCCGGCCTGCGAGACGGCGCGCACGGCCCTTGCAGCGGCGAAGAAATCAGGGAAGCCGAACACGGCGTCGGCGCGGAACCGCGGGCGCCCCTGGAGGCGTATCCAGGCTTCGGTGATCACGCCGAGCGAACCTTCCGAGCCGATCATCATGCGGTCCGGGCTTGGCCCTGCGCCGGAGCCCGGCAGGCGGCGCGATTCCATGATGCCCGCCGGCGTCACCGTGCGCAGGCTTTCGACCAGATCGTCGATATGGGTGTAGAGCGTGGCGAAATGACCGCCCGAGCGGGTGGCGATCCAGCCGCCAAGGGTCGAGAACTCGAAGCTCTGCGGATAGTGGCGCAGAGCGAAGCCATGGACTTTAAGCGCCGCCTCGATCGCGGGGCCTAATATGCCGGCCTGGATGCGCGCGGCGCGGCTCGTCGCATCCACTTCGAGCACCCGGTTTAGACGCCGCATGTCGAGGCTGACGGCGCCCGCAAAGCCATCGCCGACCACCGGCTCGACGCCGCCGACCACGGATGAGCCGGCGCCGAAAGGGATGACCGCGACCTTTGCGCCGCTCGCCCAGTCGAAGACGGCCGCGATGTCGGCTTCGGTCTCCGGCAGGGCGACGAAATCGGGAGCATTGGCGAAATCGCGAGCGAAGGCGCGCACCGTCTCCGCGAAGGATTTGCCATAGGTATGAAGAAGCCGCTCGTAGGGCTCTTGGGTCAGCACATTCGCAAGGGCGGCGGGGGCTGTGACGCGCGGCGCGCGGAGCGTGATCTCGGAGACTCGCGGCGGCGACGCGCTGATGCCCGGTTCCGCGCCGAGCTTCTCGCCGACGAAGTGGAAAAGGCGCGCGCGCTCGGCCTCGTCGAGTCCCTCGCCCGCATGCCCCCAGCCGTAGAATTTGAGCCTCGGCGCCACCCATTTCCTCCACGGTCGATTCGGCGACGTTTCCCGCTCAACGCACGCCTTCGACAGCCGGCCGCCTGAACCCCATCGCCATCCAGGCGCGAAGCAACTTCAGCATGAACCTTCCGGAGCGGCCGGGATAGTTCGCCATATCGTCGGGCAAAGTCACACCCGCGGGGCGTTCGGCGGTCATCAAGCGCATGGTCGCCGGCGGTATATCGTCAGGCAGGCGGCCCCGATAAACCGAGAGCCAGTGCCCCTTGGTGAAGTCGGCGAACATGGGCGCGCCACAGCAGCGGGCGTGCATTCGCCTCGTCGGTGAATCGGGTTTTAGCCGTTGCGCCTGCAAAAGGTCGGCGCCCTTGATGCAGCGCACGCGATCCTTACGATAGAGAACGTAGTCCGTGCCGCCATCCTCAGCCAACACAGAGTCGACGCCAGGCGCCGCCCGATACAAGCG
This sequence comes from Roseiarcus sp., assembly GCA_036489975.1. Taxonomy (GTDB): domain Bacteria; phylum Pseudomonadota; class Alphaproteobacteria; order Rhizobiales; family Beijerinckiaceae; genus Roseiarcus. The sequence goes on along the minus strand of DASXES010000139.1, from coordinate 9,271 downwards.
GCCCGCCGCCTGGCAACTTGCGCAATAGCAAATGCCGCGCAAGATTGGCGGGCCGACGATCTCAAGCTCGACCTTGCCGCAGTGGCAGGGCGCCCAGGCGCGCTCATTCGTCATGCCCCCTCCGCCGCCTCTCGCATCGCCGACCAGACGGCCGCGACGTCAGCCTCTTCCGTCGCGAGCGCGCCGATCGACACCCGCGCCATCCAGCGTCCATCGAGCACGGCTGGCGTCAGATACGCCGCGCCCGAGCGATTGATCGCTTCGACCCATCCGGTCGTATGGGCGTCGAGCGCCTCGTCGTCGAGGCCCGCGGGCTCGTGGCGCACGCAGACCGTCTGCAGGGGAACCGGCGCGAGCACGCGCCAGCCGGGTGTTGCTGAAACCTTCTTAGCCAGCCAGCGCGCATTGGTCATGTCGCGGCGCAGGCGCTCCTGCAATCCACTGACCCCCTGTTCGCGGATGATGAACCAGAGTTTCAGCGCCCGGAAGCGGCGCCCGAGCGGGATGCCCCAGTCGCGCAGGTTCTTGACCTGGCCGTCGACCGTGGATTGCAGGAAGCTCGGGTTGGTCGACATCACCCGCATCAGATGCTCGGGGTCGCGCACGTAGTAGACCGAGCAGTCGAAGGGCGCGCCGAGCCACTTGTGCGCATTGATCACCAGCGAGTCGGCGCCCTCGACCCCCTCCCACATCCAGCGGCGCTCGGGCAGGATCATCGCGCTCCCCGCCATTGCAGCGTCGACATGCAGCCAGATTCCGTGACGCCGCGCGATCGCCGCGATCGACCTGACCGGATCGATCGCCGTCGTCGCGGTCGTGCCGACGGTCGCCACGATCGCGCAAGGCAGGTCGCCGCGGGCCAGATCCTCTTCGATCATCTCGCCAAGCGCATCGGCGCGCATGGCGTATTTCTCGTCGAACGGAACGAGCCGAAGATTGTCGCGGCCGAAGCCGGCGAGCAGCGCGCCCTTATCGACGGAGCTGTGCGCATGCGCCGAGACATAGACGCGCGGTGTGCGTGACTCCCCCTGCAGGCCGCCGCGCGCCAGCGCGTAATTCGTCGCCCGCTCGCGCGCGCAAATGAGCGCGACCAGCGTGCTGGTCGAAGCGGTGTCCTGGATCACGCCGCTCCAGGCGGGAGACAGCCCAAGCATCTGCCGCAGCCAGTCGGTGACGACCTCCTCGATTTCCGTCACCGCGGGGCTCGATTGCCACGAAAGCCCGATCACGCCGAGCCCGGTCGAGACAAGATCGCCGAGAATTCCGGCATGCAGGGCGTTGGCGGGGAAATAGCCGAAGAAGCGCGGATGCTGCCAGAGCGACAGGCCCGGAACGACGAGGCCATCCAGGTCCGCGATCATGGCGGCGAAATCCTCGGGCTCGTTCGGCGGCGCGGAGGGCAGGGCGTCGCGGATCTCGCCCGGCCTGGTCTTCGCCATAACCGGGCTGCAGGCCAGACTCTCATGATAGTCGGCCAGCCAGTCGATCAGCGCGTGCCCATGGCGGCGGAAGTCTTCAGGGGTCACGAGCGTCCTTGCGGACCGGCGCGCGGGATGCGAGGAAGCCGCCAGCTTAAGCCTCCATCATCGCTTAGCGACGTGAAGTCAATCGCGCGACGAAGGCGGCGCAACATGAGGACGGTTGTCGTGAGCGATGATTCGACGCCCGTTGAGTTCGGGATCCTCGTCTTTCCCAAGGTCCAGCAGCTCGATCTGACCGGGCCATACGAAGTGTTCGCCTCCTGGCCGCCGGCGCGCGTGCGACTGGTCGCCGGCACGCTCGAGCCCGTGATCTCGGCGACCGGCCTCGTGCTCAAGCCCGACCTGTCATTCGATGACGCGCCGCAGTTCGACGTGTTCTGCATCCCCGGCGGCGCCGGGGTCAATGCGCTGATGAGTGACGAGGCGACGCTCGACTTTGTCCGCCGCCAGGCGGAAAGCGCGCGCTTCGTCACTTCTGTCTGTACCGGCGCGCTCGTGCTCGGCGCGGCGGGGTTGTTGGCCGGCAAGCGGGCGACAACGCACTGGGTCTCCCACCATCTGCTCGCGACATTCGGCGCGAAACCGGTTCACGCCCGCGTGGTTCGCGACGGCAACCTCATGACCGGCGGCGGCGTCACCGCGGGCATCGATTTCGCGCTGACTCTCATCGCGGAGCTCGCGGGCAGGGAGGCCTCCGAAGCGATCGAGCTTGGCCTTGAATATGCGCCGGCGCCGCCATTCAACGCGGGCAGCCCGGAGACGGCGCCGGCCGCTGTGGCTGCGGCCGTCCGCAAGCGCCTCGCGCCGGTCGTCGAGGAGCGCCGCGCGCTGGCGGAGAAAGCGGCGCGGAGGCTTGGCCTCGGCGCCTGACGCGCGAGAGCATGGGTCAGTTGGAACATTGCTCCATGACATCCCGCACAAGGCCCGCGAGCAGCTCGAGCTTGTAGCCCGTCATGGGCAGGGGCTTCGCGCCCGCGCTTGCGGCGCGCGCAGCGGCCGCGATGGTCGCTTCCGAGACCGGCGCGCGCTCAGCCGCCGCCTCAGCCACTGTGAGGCGGATCGGCACGGGCGCGACGCCGCCGGCGGTCAAGCGCACAAACTCAAACGCGCCGTGCCCCACGACGACCCGCGCGACCACTTCGGCGAGCGGCCATTCCGCATGGGCGCGGCCGATCGCCCGCTTGTAAGCCGCCCGCTCGCCGCGAAGCGAAGGGGGAAGCTCGATGGCTTCGATCATCTCGCCGGGACCAAGCGCATTATCCGCTGTCCCATCCGTGCCGTCGCCCAGCAATTGCTCGATCGCAAGCGGCGGGCGCTGGTTGGTCTTGACCCTAGCGTCATAGCCCATGAGCGCCGCCGCCATGGTCGAGGGATGCGGCGCGACGCACGGGCCGAGATCGAAGGCGACGCCATAGAGGTGATTGCCCTCGCGCGCCGGGCAGGCTGCGCCGCCCTTCTTCAGGCAATCGATGCGCGGATTACGAAAGTACCAGCAGCGGCAGCGCTGGGCGAGATTGCCGCCGAGCGTCGCCATATGCCGGATCTGCGGGGTCGCGAGACCGTGGGCGGCGGCGGCGATTCCCGGATAGGCCGCGGCGAGGCGGGCGTCGGACGCGATGGCGGCGATCGGGGTCAAGGCGCCGATCCGCGCCGCGCCGCGCGCATCCCAGGCGATTCCGGTCAAGCCGGGCGACGGCGGAATGTCGATGAGCGGCCGCCGCGAGACGCCGCTGCGGCGCCGCTCGGAAAGATCGGTGCCCGCGGCGCGAAACTCGGGCGCGACGATCGGCGCGGCGGCGGTCATGCGGCGCTCCCGCGCTCAAGAAGGCCAAGCAGCCGATCGGGCCGGATCGGGATCTCGCACGGACGCACGCCGATCGCATTGTGGATGGCGTTGGCGATGGCGGCCGAAGTCGGAACCGTCGCGACCTCGCCGATGCCGACGCTTCCGCCGAGCACGTGGTCGAACCCGCCCTCGTCGAAATGGAGGTCGATCGGCGGAATGTCGGCGATTCCCGGCATACGATAATCGTCGAGGCTCACGGTCAGGACGTCGCCGGTCCGGGCGTCGACTTCTCGGCCTTCGTAGAGCGCATAGCCCAACCCCTGGATGATCGCGCCCGCGGCCTGGCTGCGCGCCAACACCGGCGCCGCGAGCTTACCGACGGCGATCCCGCTATGCGCGCGGATGACCCGCGCGTGGCCGAGCCATGTGTCCACCTCGACCTCGAGCACCTGCACTGAGCTTGGCGCTCCCGCGCCGATCGCGACATGCAAAGACCGGCGCATCATGAAGCCGAAGATCCAGCCGATCATGCCGGCGTCCTTCAGAAGCGAATTGTTGCCGTAGATGGTGCGGGAATCGTCCTCCTCGCGCTCCGCCTCGACCTTGAAATCGGGCGACGCGGCGATCAGTTCGCGCCACGGCGCGTTCGATCCTGGCGCGGGCTTGCGACCGGTCTTCTCAGCGATGCCCGCCTTGAGCCTGCCGGCGGCGATCATCAGCGGCGGCACGATCGAGGCGGTGACGCGGCTGCCGCCTGACCCGGGCCCTTCAGGCAGGCTGGAATCGCCGATCCGGACCTCGACCTCGTGCGGCTCGAGTTCGAATTCGCGAGCGATCCGGTCGGCGATGACGCTGCGCGTCCCGGTTCCGATGTCCTGGGTGGCGACGCTGGCGACGAGGCGACCGTTTTCGATCGCAAGCGCAACCTTCGTTCCGAGCTGCCAGAGATAGAGCCAGTAGCCCGCGGCGACGCCGACGCCGCGGCGGTAGCGCCCGCTCTGCGCCTCGGGGCTTAAGCGCTTGCGCCACGTGTCGAGACCGGCGGCCCAATCGTAGAGACGCTGCCGATTGGGATTTGGATCCCAGCGCTTGCGCAGCTGAACGGGATCGACTTTCAGCCGCAGCGCGGTCTCGTCGATCGCCTGTTCGAGCGCGAAGGCCATCGGCGGACCGCCCGGGCCGCGGAACGGGGCGCCAGGCGGCAGGTCGCTCACGACATCGTAGTCGACAAGCTCCTTGGCTTCGGCGGGATAGATGAGACGGGCGAGCCCCGCCACGGTCGAATTGGCGGCCACGCCCGCGTCGGAATGGGCGACGATCGACAGCGCTTTGAGCGCGCCGTCGCGTCCCGGCAGAAGCGCGATTCTGACCTCCGTCGCGGGCCGATAGCCGGCGACGGACAATTCCTCCTGCCGGTCGAACGCCACCCGGACTGGCCGCCTGGCGGCCTGGGCGAGCTTGACCGCCACGATCGTCTCATCGGCGAGCGTGGCTTTCGAGCCAAACCCTCCCCCGATATGCTCAGCGATGACCTGGACCTTGGCCGGATCGAGCTTGAACCGTTTGGCGATCTTGGTTCTGAGATCGCTTACGGCCTGGGTCGAGATATGGACCGTCAGCGCGTCGCCGTCGAACCGGGCGACCGCGGCATGCGGCTCGAGGCAGGTGTGCTGCTGGATTCCGGTCCGGAACGCGCCCTCAAACAAGAGCGGATCGCCTCCGGCTCGCGCCCGGTCGATCGAACGGCGCGCTGATTTTTTCTTGTGCGAGAATGCCGATACCGGCCCGCGCACATTGCCCGACCAGGAGGCCGGCGCGCCGGCGCCTTCGCTGGCGTTGTATTTCTGCCCCTTGCCGCGCGGAAAGAGAATCGGCGCGCCGGGCTTGCGCGCCGCCTCAGGCCCAACGACGCTCGGCAGGATCTCGTAGTCGACCTTGATTGCGGCGAGGGCGCCCAGCGCGCTCTTGCGGTCCGTTGCGGCGACGGCGGCGATGGGCTGGCCGACAAAGGTGAGCATAGGGTCGTCGTCGATGAGGGAGACGGCGGCGGCGACCCCCGCGGCGCCGCGGGCCGGCTCGAGATCGAGCGCAACGACGCGGGCGCGCGCGTGCGGCGAGCGTAGGATCAGAGCCTCGAGCTGGCCCTCATGGCGCAGGTCGACCGTGTAGAGCGCATCGCCGGTCACTTTCGCCCGCCCCTCGATGCGCGCCGAGCGCTCTGCATCGCCGTCGTAGCGGCCGGCGCAGGCGTCGGCGACGGCGCGCAGGATGTTGTCGTAGGCGCCGCACCGGCAGAGATGGCCGGAAAGCGCCGCGGCGATCTCCTCGCGAGCCGGTGTCGCGGCTCCGCGCGCGGCGCGCCAGGCATCGTGGAAGGCCGCCGCCTCAACGATGAAACCCGGCGTGCAGAACCCGCATTGCAGGGCGTCGAGGGCCATGAAGGCGCGCTGCACCGGGTGAAGCTTGCCCGCGCCGACGCCCTCGACGGTGGTGACCGTCTTGCCGGCGACGGCCTTCGCCGGCAGGAGGCAGCTCACGACCGGCGCGCCGTCGACCAGCACCGTGCACGCGCCGCAAACGCCGGCGCCGCAGACGAGCTTGGTTCCGGTGAGCCTCAGGTCGTCGCGCAGAACGTCGACGAGCAGCGCCTCGGGATCGTCCGGCAGCCGCGTCGAACGACCATTGATGAGGGCTTGGGTCATGGGCGTCTCTTTCGGGCTTTGGGCTTGTTCGGCTGGGGCGCCTCGGCGACCGCGCCGCGAATGAGCAGGCGAATGGATCGTTCGAGATCGGCGAGGCCGGCTTCATCCGCCTTTTGGAAACCGACGCCGCGCGCGGCGAGTTCGACGCAGCGCGCCAGCTCGGCTGGCGTCATGCCGTCCTGCAAGACGAGCCCGCTCGCGGCGGTAACGCGCGCGATTGTTCCGGCGATCAGGTCGGACTTCTGCTGGGCGGAGCGCTGGTGAAGGTCGCGCGTCTGGCGCTGGTGCTCCGACATGAGCTCCTCGGCATGCGCCGAACCTCTCAACAGATCGAAGAGATGGCGATACCGGGCCCCAAGCTGCGCCGCCATGATCTCGGTCAGGCCCCTGCCGGCCCGCTCCTCTCGCAGGGCCGCGTTCCGCTCCGCTTCGAGCGCACCTTCCAGCACCGCTTCGGAGACGGCGCGAAACAGCGCCTCCTTCGAATCGAAGTGGTGGTAGAGGGCCTGCCGGCTGAGCCCGCATTCCTGGGCGACGAGCTCCATCGAGGCGAGCCGGTAGCCATATTGGGCGAATATTCTGGCGGCGGAATCGAGGATGCGCTCGCGCGGCGTCATTTGTCGATATTGACACAAGACGCAGAAATGTCAAACTCGGCGCGCTCTTGCGGATGCGCCCGCCCGAGCGAGAATGGGACGACAACGAGGAAGGCGCGCACATGAGCGAAACCGTGACCGGCGTCTGGATCTTGCGCTCGGCTTATCTCGAGCGGATCGACACGGGCGAGCGCGTCCTGCCGTACGGGGAAAACCCGCGCGGCGTTCTCATCCTGCATGAGGGCGGCCGGATGGCGGCGATCATCACGCCCTCGGAGATGTCCGGCGACACATTGCCGCCGCGGCGAAAACTGCTCGCCTATTCCGGCCGCTACCGGATCGAGCCGCCCAATCGCTTCGTCACCGATGTCGATATATCGCCTGGATCCCGAGCTGGGTCGGCACGCTGCGGGGCCGCACCTTCTCGCTACGCGACGGTGAGCTTCACATCGTGAGCGATCCAGCGCCGGTCGAATTCCTTGACGGCGCGATGGCGAAGGGAACGTTGACGTGGATGCGCGAGGACGGCTCCTCGTCGGCTTAGCCCTGACGCCGCTCGCCCATCAGCGCCGCGAGCGCTTCCGGCGTCGTGACCGGGAGAGAGCACGTCTGCCCCTGGCAGAGCATGGCGATCGGCTCGGGCGCCTGCGGCAGGTCCGCGCGCGGCGGACCGTCCGGCCATTGTCTCCGGTCGAGCCGCAGCACGGTCAGCGACGGATCGGGCGCGCGCAACGCAACGGAGGCGAGCGCCTGCCCCACCGCATCGTCGAGCGGCCCGTCGACGACGATTGAGCCGCCGCGGTCGAGCATGTCGGCGCTCATCAGCGTGAGCGGGCTCGCGCCAAGCCCCTCCGGCGCGCCGGAGACCGCCCGGATCAGCCCCTCCGCCGCCTCGCGCCAGCGGGCTTCGTCGGTCAGATGCCAGAGGCGGACGAAGACTTCGGCGAGAAGCCCGACGCCCGACGGCGTCGCCCCGTCATGCGCCTGGCGCGGACGCGCGCCGGGCACATCGGCGGCGTCGCGCGCAGTGAGATAGAAGCCGCCCGCGCCGTCGCCGAAGAGATCGATCGTCTCGCTCGCAAGGTCGCGCGCCGCTTCGAGGTCGCGCGGCGCGCCGCTCGCCTCGAACAAGCTAAGCGCGGCGCGCGTTATCGAGGCGTAATCGTCGAGGAGCGCGCGGGCGCCCGGATGGCCCTCGCGCCAGCTGTGCAGGAGGCGCGCGTCCGCGCCGCGCAGTTTCACAAACACAAAATCGAACGCGGCCCTCGCTGTTTGCAGCCACGCCGGCTCCTGGAACACAGCGCTGGCGCGGGCGAGCGCGGCGATTGTGAGGCCGTTCCAGTCGGCCAGCACCTTGTCGTCGCGGCCGGGCTTGGGACGGCTCTCGCGCAAGGCGAACAGGCGCGCGCGGGAGGCGGCGAGGGCGGCTTCCTCCTGCAACGAGCCGCGCGGCGCAATGCGGCGCAGCACGGTTCGGCCCTCCCAGTTGCCTCCGCGCGTCACATCGTAGGCCGCCTTGAACTTTGGCGCCGCGTCGGCCAAAGCGGCTTCGATCTCGTGCTCGTTCCACACATAGAACAGACCTTCCTCGCCGCCCTGATCGGCGTCGAGGGAGGCGGCGAAGGCGTCGCCGACCCGCATCTCGCGATTGAGCCACCCGACCGTCTCGCGTGCGCGCTCGGCGAAGGTCGGGTCGGGCCACAGGGCGTGAACAAGCGCGAGCAGTTCAAGAATCTGCGCGTTGTCGTAAAGCATCTTCTCGAAATGCGGCACGAGCCATTCGGCGTCGGTCGAATAGCGCGCGTAGCCGCCGCCGAGATGGTCATAAATGCCGCCCGCGTTCATCGCCTCGAGCATGGCGCGGAGCGCCTCGCCGAAGCGCGGATCGCGGCGGCGCACCATCTCGTTCCAGAAGAAACGGAAGATCGGCGCGTTGGGGAATTTGGGCGCGCCGCTTAAGCCCGCGTGGACGGGATCGACCGCGCTGAGCAGCGCGTCGCCGATGCGATCGAGATCGGCTGGCGCGACGCCCGCGCCTGCGTTGAGTTCGGAAAGTTTCGCCAGATGGTCGGCGAGGGTCACGCCGCGTTGCTCCATCTCGTCGCGGCGCGTGCGCCACGTCGCGTCGACGGACTGGAGAACCTGCCGGAACGAGGGGCGCCCGTAGCGCGGGTCGGGCGGCCAATAGGTGCCGCCGAACATCGGCTTGCCATCGGAAGTGAGAAACATGGTGAGCGGCCAGCCGCCTTGCTGACCCAGCGCATGCAGCGCGCTCATGTAGATGTGGTCGATGTCCGGCCGCTCCTCGCGGTCCACCTTGATGTTGACGAACAGCGCATTCATGAGGCGCGCCGTCTCCGCGTCCTCGAACGACTCGTGCGCCATCACATGGCACCAATGACAGGACGAGTAGCCGACCGAAATGAACAGCGGCTGGTCGAGTGACTGCGCTTTGGCGAGCGCCTCTTCGCCCCAGGGGTACCAATTGACCGGGTTGTCCTTGTGCTGGAGGAGGTACGGGCTTGTTTCTCCCGCGAGCTTGTTGACCATCGTGAGCTCTTTCAGCTGTCGGAGTGACGGCCGAACACCGCGAAGACCAGCGCCATCGGTCGCTTGCAGCTTCGATGCCGAAGCTCGTCGCCTTCCACCAAATGATCCCTGACCGGTACCCGCGAAACATGGAGCCCGAACTGTCGGATCTCGGCT
>DASXES010000060.1:0-65942 GCA_036489975.1 Roseiarcus sp. | reverse complement strand
AGGCATGCTCGCCGGCTATCATGATGCGGCCGTCGATCTCGCAGAGGTCGTTGTAATGCGCTTTTCGCGCTTCATCCGACCAGTCGCCCGCGCAACCAAGCGTGAATGGGACGCGGCTCCAGGCGACCGAGACGCCGTTTTCGAACGCGGTCAGATATTGCGGATGGATCTGGGCGCCGAACTCGACCGCGCGCTTCACTCTCTCGGCTGGCGGCATGGCCGTGAACTCGTACGAGTTTGGCCCGTCGAACGTATATCCGCCGAGCAGGACGCCCTTGCCGCCCGCGTTGAAATTCGTGCTGGGGTAGGAGATCTGACGGATTGGCAGATCGGTGTAGCTGATCCCGCCGAAGATGTGCTCGTCCTCCTCCCAGAATCGGCGCGAGAACTGCAGACCGAACTTCACTGCAGACGCATAAGGAACAGCGTCGATCGCCGCCTTCGTGCGAGTGGACACGTTGATCGGGATCTGGCTCAGGATGCTCAACGGAATCGTGCACACGCACCAGTCGGCCTTGGCCTCCTGAACCCTCCCGCCATCAGCAAGATCCTCGAAGGCGACAGTCAGGCCGGTCTCGTTCTGCCGGATGGCGACGACTTTCGCGCCATATCGAATTCGCTCCGGAATCTGCCGCGCAAACGCTTCGCCAATCCTGCCCATGCCGCCGACGGGCTGGAACATGGTGGTCTGAAAATCGTAGAGCAGGAAGCTCTGCAAGCCCCGCCACAGGCGCGAAGTCAGAATGTCGCTGAGCCCGATCGGCTCGCCGCCGACCGGCTCGGCGCCAAGGCCGCCGCCCGGAAGCTTCGCATAGCCCCGATGTCTCGCCGAATCCTCGCCCTGGCGGTAGCGGAAATCCTGGTCGAGCGCGCCAAGCGCGCGCAGCGATTCCAGGAGGATTTCCTGATCCTCCTTCGACACGGAATCGTCGAGCGCGCCCTTTTTCGTCGCCTTGGCCAGGAGTTCGGCGACGCCGCCGTCGTAATCGGCCCTGATCTCGCGGATGCGCTGCGGCTTGCCGCCGAACGCGTTTGTCGAGTGCAGCCAAGCGTTGTGATTGAGCTGGATGAAGGGCTCGAGGGCAACCCCGAAACGGCGGCAATAATCGAGGATCGCATAGTGGTGGTAGGGGATGCGCCACGGCCCCGGATTGAGATAGAGGCCGGGATCGAACGCGCATGTCTGTGTCGCGCCGCCGAGCTCCGTGTAGATGTCGCCGCCGCGGATCGTCCAGTTCCGTCCGCCCGCTCGGGAATTATATTCGAGCACGCTCACCCGATAGCCGGCGCGCTCGAACTCGATCGCCGCCGTCATGCCCGCAAGGCCGGCTCCAAGAATGACGACGGAAGCGCCCCTGGGATCGCCGTCGAGCCTGATCGGGCCCCGGTAGGGCGATTCCGCCGCGTGGCCAAGGCGCGTCATCGCCTGATAGGCCGCGGCGGCGCCGACGCTCGCGCCAATGATTTCAAACAATCTCCGCCGGCTAACGGCCGGCGCGGTCGCGTCGTTCATCGTTCGGTCGTCTTCCATCCGGGCGGTATTGTCGCATCGTCGTTTGGGCTGCGCAAAGGGGCGAAAGTCAGGCGCCTGATGAGCGCCGGTCGAATCCGGCAAGAATTTCGGCGAGGGGCCTCGCATGCGCGAGCACGAGATCGGCAGCGGCGGCGATATCGTCGACCAGGGCGTGCGGCAAACGGGGCGGCGGCTCGGCGCCGTCGCTGATCAGCGCGACGATGTTTGGGTCTTGCGGGTAAAGGGGCGGTTTGCCGTTGGCGGCGCGAAAGATCTCGATCTTGGGGTACGGATCGCGCTTGAAGCCCTCGATCAGCACGAGGTCTGCGTCTTTGAGCAGCCCCAAAAGCTCGGGCAGCGACGGCTCCGGCGCGCCACGCAATTCGCGCATCAGCGCGATCCTTTTGGCGGACGCGACCAGCACTTCCTCAGCGCCGGCTGAGCGATGTGCGTGCGAATCCTTGCCGGGCTGGTCGAGGTCGAAATTGTGGTGGGCGTGCTTGATCGTCGAAACGCTCAAGCCGCGGCGGTTGAGCTCGGGAATGAGCCTGACGATGAGCGTCGTCTTGCCCGCCCCGCTCCATCCGGCAAAGCCAATCACGCGCATGGGCCGCAATCGTCCGGCCGGCGGCTACTCATATCCAGACGCTACCCATGCCGGTCGATCAGCCGGGCTCGTCACGAACGGCCAAGCGAATCTCAGCGTTAGATTGGCGCCGACTATAGGCGTTGCGATCGGACTCACACAATTTGACGATCCCTATGACGATCAAGGCGACAATGGCTCCGGCGATCATATCCGCAAGATAATGGTCGCCCGAATGGGGCACGGACACCAGCATCATCAAATTCAAGCAAACAGCCGCCGGAAATACGAAACGGATATCCCGGCAGGCAAAAGTGAACAATATCGCCATGATCGTGTGGAATGATGGAAATGTTACTACGCCCATATACTTTAGCACTTGCGCCGAGGGAGACGCATGCAGAGCGCGGATCACGGGCGCGGGGTCCGGTCGAAAACCCAGAGCGTCAGCCGGCCCAATCGCCGGGACGAATGTCGTGATTATGAGGGTCAGCGCCATTGCGAGCCATAGCGACAGGAACAACTCCGCATTGCCATTCCGAGGTTTCAGCATCGCCAGCAAGGGGATTATGATCAGCGGCTGCCAGGCGTAGCTGCTGTAGCTCCAGTTCGTTATTCTCAAAAGAAGAGGGTTCGCAGTCAAAAATTTAGCCCAGGACAACCAGTCAAAACCGATCGCAGCGTCGGCGCGAGCCAGCGCTCTATCCTGGAAAGCATAGCCAATGGCGATGCAGTGATAGGTCAGTTGAATCGAAAAAAACACGAATATGTAGTAGAGATTCAGGTAGAAAAGGATTTCAACTCCCTTCGGGAACAAACGGAAATGAGCAGCAACGATGCAAACCGGAAGAGAGACCGCTGGCAGCAGCAAGATCGGAGAGGAAGACTCCCAATGAATTTCGGTCCATGAATTCCATGCAAGAGCCGCGACAACCAGACAAAGCGCGCCAAAAGCAGGAGCCGCCTCGGGCGCCCATAGCCTTTGCAACAGCAGCTTTGTCAGTGTCGACGCATCTGCCGTTCCGCCCCTGCCCGATTGCGGCAAGGTGACTTCGCTTATCCCAGCTTCGATGCTCGGCACGGTCTATGTTCCTCTTGAGCTCCAGGGGATTTTGCTTTTTCGCCTCATCGGCCCCGCCGCGGAAACCGAACCGACGCGGCGCGCCCGATCGTATGTTTTCATTCGTGCGGGCGCCTGGACGGGCGGCTCCGGCAGCAGTCTTCGGCAATTTAATTACTAATAGATTACGCTATTTCATTGGATGGTCGGAACCGCCCGATGCGGAGTGATTCTGGAGTTGGCTCCGATTCCGCATGGAAGACATGGCAAGACGGGGTTCCGAGGACTAGGATCGCACGATCGCCCTCCAATTTTGCAGGCGCTTTGGACGGCCATGTGGAAGTTGACATGACCGACGCTGCCGACATCTTCGCCGCATTCCGCACCGAAATCGTGTCGCAGACACCGCTGAGAAGGGCGATCACCGCCGCCTACCGGTCGCCCGAGCCTCAATGCGTGCCCCCGCTGGTCGACCTCGCAACCGCCAACGCGGACGAAGCGGCCCGCATCCGCACGCTCGCCCGCGAGTTGGTCACCAAGCTCAGGGCCAAGACACGCTCGAGCGGCGTCGAGGGCCTCATCCACGAATATTCGCTGTCGAGCCAGGAGGGCGTGGCGCTGATGTGCCTTGCGGAAGCGCTACTGCGCATTCCAGACGCCGCGACGCGCGACGCGCTTATCCGCGACAAGCTCTCGCCCGGCGACTGGCGCGCGCATGTCGGTCAAAGCCCCTCGCTGTTCGTCAACGCCGCCACCTGGAGCCTCGTGTTCACCGGTCGGCTGGTGACGACGACCAGCGAGCAGGGCTTGTCGGCGGCGCTGACCCGCCTCATCGCGCGCAGCGGCGAGCCGATCATCCGCGCCGGCGTCGACGTCGCCATGCGCCTCATGGGCGAGCAGTTCGTCACCGGCCGCACGATCGAGGAGGCGATCGGCGCCGCGCGTGAGCGTGAGGCGCGCGGCTTTACGTTCTCCTATGACATGCTCGGCGAAGCGGCGACGACAGCCGAGGACGCGGCGCGCTATCTCGACGAATACGAACGCGCCATTCACGCCATCGGGAAGGCCTCGCATCATCGCGGCATCTACGAGGGAGCGGGAATCTCGATCAAGCTTTCGGCGCTCCATCCGCGCTATCAGCGATCAAAGCGCGCCCGGGTGATGAGCGAACTTCTGCCACGGGTGAAAGCGCTCGCGGCGCTCGCCAAATCTTATGACATCGGCTTCAACATCGACGCCGAGGAGGCCGACCGGCTGGATCTCTCGCTCGATCTTCTGGAGGCGCTGGCGCTCGACTCGGAGCTCAAAGGGTGGAATGGGCTCGGGTTCGTCATCCAGGCCTATGGCAAAAGATGCTCGCCGGTCGTCGACTGGCTGATCGACCTGGCGCGCCGCGCGGGCCGGCGCCTCATGGTCCGCCTCGTCAAGGGCGCCTATTGGGATTCGGAGATCAAGCGCGCGCAAGTCGACGGGCTCGACGGCTTTCCGGTGTTCACCCGCAAGGTCTACACCGATGTGAGCTTTCTCGCCTGCGCCCGCAAACTGCTCGCGGCGCCCGACGCCGTCTATCCGCAATTCGCCACCCACAATGCGCAGACCCTGGCCTCCGCGCTCGTCTTCGCCGGCCCCGATTTCTATCGCGGCCAGTACGAATTCCAGTGCCTGCACGGCATGGGCGAGCCTTTGTACGAGGAGGTGGTCGGCCGCGGTAAGCTCAACCGGCCATGCCGCGTCTACGCGCCCGTCGGCTCGCATGAGACGCTGCTCGCCTATCTGGTCCGCCGCCTGCTCGAGAATGGGGCCAACACCTCGTTCGTGAACCGCGTCGCCGACGCGAGCCTCGCGGTTGACGATCTCGTCGCCGATCCCGCCGCAATCGCCAGCGCGATCCAGCCGATCGGCGCGCCCCATGACAAGATCGCTGCGCCCCGCGACCTCTATGCGCCGGAGCGCTTGAACTCGCGCGGGCTCGATCTCTCCGACGAGGGGCGTCTGGCCAGGCTAGCGAACGGCCTCGACGCCAGCGCCGGGACGCGCTGGCGCGCCTTTCCGCCGGGCGCCGCGGCGGACGATCCGGGCGAGCCGGTCCTCAATCCCGCCAACCGCGCCGACGTCGTCGGCTTCGTTCGTCACGCTGACGCCGACGAGATCGCCGCGGCGCTCGATATCGGAGATCGCGCAGCGCCTGCTTTCGCCGCGATCCCGCCGTCCGAGCGCGCGAGCCTCCTGCGCCGCGCCGCCGACCTTCTCGAGGCGAGAAACGATCCCCTCGTCGGCCTGATCGTGCGCGAGGCCGGCAAGTCCTACGCCAATGCGGTTTCAGAGCTGCGCGAGGCGGTCGATTTCCTGCGCTATTATGGGCATGAGGCGGCGCGCACGATGTTGCCCGGCTCCCCTGCCCCGCTCGGCCTTGTCGTCTGCATCTCTCCCTGGAACTTTCCCCTCGCCATCTTCACCGGCCAGGTCGCGGCGGCGCTGGCGGCAGGCAATTGCGTGATCGCCAAGCCAGCCGAGGAGACGCCGCTCATCGCCGCGGAGGCCGTGCGCGTCATGCACGAGGCTGGCGTTCCGCCCGAGGCGCTCCAGCTCATGCCGGGCGCCGGCGAAGTCGGCGCGGCGCTGGTCGCCGATGCACGCGTCCAGGGCGTCGTGTTCACCGGCTCGACGCCGGTGGCGCGACTGATCGAAAAGGAGCTCGCCGGCCGCCTCACCCGCCGCGGCGCGCCGCTCCCTCTCATTGCCGAGACCGGCGGCCTCAACGCGATGGTGGTCGATTCTTCCGCGCTCGCCGAGCAGGTCGTGGTCGACGTCTTGTCGTCCGCGTTCGATTCGGCCGGCCAGCGCTGCTCGGCCTTGCGCATCCTCTGCCTGCAGGACGATGTGGCGGACCGGACGCTCAACATGCTGAGGGGCGCGATGGCCGAGCTCGAGGTCGGCGATACGCGCAGACTCTCCGTAGATGTGGGTCCGGTCATCACGGCGGAAGCGCGCGATGGGATTGCGGGCCACATCGAAAGAATGCGCGGGCGCGGCCACGCCGTCAGCCAGGTGGCGCTCGGTGACAGCGCCGCGCTTGGCGCATTCGTCGCCCCGACGCTGATCGAGGTGAGCAAAATCGCGGATGTCGAACGCGAGGTGTTCGGGCCGGTGCTGCACGTGCTGCGCTTCAGGCGCGAGGCGCTCGACAAACTGATCGACGGCGTCAACGCCGCCGGCTACGGCCTCACCTTCGGCCTGCACACCCGCATCGACGAGACGATCGCGCGCGTCGTCGAACGCATCGAGGCCGGCAACATCTATGTCAACCGCAACATCATCGGCGCGACGGTCGGCGTGCAGCCGTTCGGCGGCTCGAGACTGTCGGGCACGGGACCAAAGGCCGGCGGCCCGCTCTATCTCTCGCGCCTCACCGCCGAGCCGGCGCCGGGCGCGCTCGACGGCGTGGACGGCCCGGGCGCAAGCGCCGCGGGCGTGCGCGCCTACAGCGACTGGCTGGCCAGGAGCGGTCATGGCCAGGAGGCCGAGCGTTGCGTGGGCATGATGGCGCGCTCGCCGCTGGGTGCGCGCGCCGAACTCAAAGGCCCGGTCGGCGAGCGCAACGTCTATGCGCTGCGGCCCCGCGGCCGTATCGCCGCGATGGCGGCGAGCCAAAGCGGTCTTCTTATCCAGATCGGCGCGATCCTCGCGACCGGCAACCACGCCGTGGTCGACGAGACGCAAGCGGAGCGCGTGCTTGCCGGATTGCCGGGCGAGCTGCGCCATCGCATCTCGCGTGTCGCCCATCCATTGGCCGCGCCCGCCCTCGCCTTCGCCCTGCTTGAGGGAGACGAAGCGGCGACCGCAGAGGCGTCGCGCAAACTCGCCGGCCGCACGGGACCGATCGTGCGGCTCCAGGCTTTATCCGCTGCGCGCCTCGGCGCCGGTGAGGACTACAATCTTACGGATTTGGTCGAGGAATCGGCGACCGCGACCAACACCGCGGCGGCGGGCGGCAATGCAAGCCTGATGACGATCGGATAGGATGCTCGGAGCCGAACAGGAGGCCTGGAATGTCCGACGAGCTGACAGACTCTCAAATCGCGCTGCTCTGCGCCATCGGAGAGCATGACGATTCCGACGCGGCTCCCGAACAAAAGAGCGATCTCGCGCGGCTGCTCCTGGCGGGCTACGCGGAGCCGGCAGGCGACCCTCCAGGCTCGGCCTATCAGCTCACTGCCAAGGGGGCCGCCTTTCTCGGCGAGCGCGGCGCGGGCCTGAACGAGGCTTGAGCGACGGATAAAGGCCCGACCCGGCGCGCTTCTCGCCAGGCGCGCCGGCGTGGGCTACTTTACGCGAACGAAATACGAGTTGGAGACGAAGCGACATGCGGGCGATCGGCTATCGCAAGGCGAGCCCTGCGCTCGATCATCTGGAGGCGTTCGACATCCCCCGGCCGGCGCCGCGGGGCCGCGATCTTCTGGTCGAGGTGCGCGCCGTCTCGGTCAATCCCGTCGATTACAAAGTGGCGAGCGGCGGAGGGCCCGGCGCGCCCGCGGAAACGGACGAAATCAAAGTCGTCGGCTACGACGCCGCGGGCGTGGTCGCGGAGATCGGGCCGGAGGCTCGGCTCTTCAAGCCGGGCGACGAAGTGTTCTACGCCGGCAGCGTCGGGCGCCCGGGCGCGAACATGGCGTTTCATCTCGTCGACGAGCGGATCGTCGGCCGCAAGCCGCGCACGCTCGATTTCGCCGCCGCCGCGGCTTTGCCTTTGACCTCGATCACCGCCTGGGAGGCGATGTTCGACCGGCTCGATGTGGCGAAGCCCGTTCCCGGCGCGGCGCGCGCGATTCTAATCCTCGGCGGCGCGGGCGGCGTTGGCTCCATCGCCATCCAATTGGCGCGGCAATTGACGGATCTTACGGTGGTGGCGACCGCGTCAAGGCCCGAGACCGTGCAATGGGCCGCGGACATGGGCGCGCACCACGTCATCGACCACAAGAAGCTGATGGCGCCTCAGATCGCGGCGCTCGGCCTCGGCAATCCTGCTTTCCTCTTCGCGACATCGACGATTGGCGGCGTCATCGCCGACCTCGCCGAATTGATCGCGCCGCAGGGACGCATCGCGCTCATCAATGCCGAAGCGGCCGATCTTTTCGTCTTCAGGCCGAAGAGCGTGTCGATTCACTTTGAACTGATGTTCACGCGGCCCTTGCTTCAGACCGCCGATATCGAGGCCCAGCACAGGCTCCTCAACGAGGTCGCCGATCTCGTCGATGCGGGCCGTGTCCGCTCGACCATGCGAGAGAACTACGGACGCATCGACGCGGCTAACCTGATGCGCGCGATGAAGTTCCTCAAGTCGGGGCGCGCAATCGGCAAAATCGTGCTGGCGGGGCTTTGACGGCGCCTCAGCAGCCCTCACGCCGCCTCGAGCGCCAGGCCCCGGGCGGCCTTGGCGATGCGCAGGCGACCACTGCGGACGAGAAAGTTCACATGCGCGAGCGCTTCGCTGAAGGCGAAGGTCAGCTGGTGGGGATCGTCGATCGGGCGCCCGAAAATGACCGGCACGAGTTCGCCCACCGTCTGCGGCCCCGCCTTGCAAGCCTCGAGAATGGCGATGCAGCGCGCCTCGTGGTGGGCGATAAGTTCGTCGGCGCGTACGTGCAGACCGAGGAACGGCAGCCTGTGCCCGGGCAGAACCAGGACGTCCTCCGGTAGCACGCGCTTCAGTCTTTCCAGCGAACGCAGATAGGCGCCGAGCGGATCCCCGGCGGGATCCATCGCCTCGACGCTGACGTTGGGGGAGATCTTGGCCAGCACCTGATCGGCGATGAGAACGAGATTGTCGGCTTTCGAATAAAGCATGACCTGCTCGGGCGAATGGCCGGCGCCGGTGATCACTTCAAATTCACGGCCGCCGATCTTGATCCGCTCCTCGGCGATCAGACGCAGAAACGTTTTTGGCGGCGGCGAGACCATTCTGAGATATTGCAGTCCGTTGCCGAGCAGGAGTTCGGTGCTCTCCTCCGTCAGCCCATGCGAGCGATAGAAGCTGCGGTAGGGTTCCGACTTCAGCCCTTGCGGATCGAGACGAATGTTGAGCGCGATCAGATATTCCGCTTCGCTCATCGCAAGCTGCAGGCCGAAGCGCTCGCAGAGCCATCCGGCGAGACCCACGTGGTCGGGGTGGAAGTGGGTGGCGATGATCCGCGTCAGTCTCCGGCCGCGAAGCGGCCCGGCGATGAGCGCCTCCCAGGCCGCGCGCGATCGCGCGTCGTCGATTCCCGCATCGATGACCGCGAGGCCATCGCCGTCTTCGATGAGATAGATGTTGACATGATCGAGGCGGAACGGGAGCGGAAAGCGCGCCCAGAAGACGCCGGGACGCAGTTCAATCGTTTCGCCTGGCTTAGGCGGATCGGGGTTGGGAAACGCGAGCGTCTCGGGCATTGGGCGATTTGACATCGTCTGCGTTCGTCCTTCGTAAATTGCCGCTGGGCCGCCTCACTCGAGCGGCAAGAAGCGCGGCGCGCCAGCCGCATCCAGTTCACCGTCCGCTCCGCGCTTGTACACTCCGCGCGCCGCATTGTGCGGATGGGTCGCCGCTTCCGCGACGCTCAGCACGGGGGCGAAGCACGCGTCCCCGCCCTCGAGCAGCGCGCGCCAATGCGCGCTCGGCCGGCTCTCGAACAGCGCGCTCAAGCGTGCCTTCAGCGCCGGCCAGGCGGCGCGGTCGTATTGCGCCTTTGGGTCGACGTCGGCAAGGCCGAGCTTGTCGAGGAGCTCGCAATAGAATTTCGGTTCGAGCGCGCCAATGGACACATAGGCGCCGTCGGCACAGGCGTAGACGTCATAGAAAGGCGAGTCGTGAAATGGGCTTGGCGCGTCCAGCATTCCGGCGGCGCGGGCGGCGAGCGCGATGCCGCTGAGGCTCGTCGCCATGTCAATGATCGAGCAGTCGACCACGCAGCCCCTGCCGCTGCGCTGAGCTGCGAAAACGGCCGCGAGCAGCCCGAAAGCCAGGCCCAGCGCGCCGCCTCCGTCGCCGAGAACCGTCGGCGGAGCCATCGGCGCCTGCCCGTCGCGTCGGCCGAGCGAGAGCACGCCGCTCAGCGCCAGATAGTTGAGATCATGGCCCGCGGCGCGCGCCAGCGGACCGTCCTGTCCCCAGCCGGTCATCCGCGCGTAGGTGAGCCGCGGATTGCGCCTGGCGCAGTCGGCGGGGCCGAGCTTGAGTCGCTCCATCACGCCCGGCCGATTGCCCTCGATCAGCGCGTCGGCCGTCTCGATCATCGCCAGCGCCTCCGACACAGCTTCAGCGCGCTTGAGGTCGAGCGCGACGACACGCTTACCGCGCCGCAGCGGACCATCGGCGAAGGGGCGGTCCGGGTCGCCGAGATTGGCCTTGTCCGGGCGAACGATCGCCACCACTTCGGCGCCGAGATCGGCCAGCATGCGGCCCGCGAGCGGACCTGGGCCGATCCCCTCGAACTCGACGACCTTCAGGCCCGCCAGCGGACGCATCATGCAGCACACCCCAGGGCTCAACGCGCCCGCCGGTCAAACGCGTTCCGGGAACAGCGCCTTCAGCCCCTCGGGCGACGCTTCCGCGATTCCGCGCTCGGTGATCAACCCCGTCACGAGACGGGCCGGGGTGACGTCGAACGCGGGATTGGCGGCGCGGCTTCCTTCCGGCGCGATCCTGACGCGGGTGATTGCGCCGTCGTCGCTTTGGCCCTGGACGAAGCTGACTTCATCGGCGCTACGCTGCTCGATGGGAATCTCTTTCACCCCGTCGCGAACGGTCCAGTCGATGGTCGGCGACGGCAGCGCCACGTAGAACGGGACCGAATTATCCCGCGCAGCCAGCGCCTTGAGATAGGTGCCGATCTTGTTGCAGACGTCGCCGCTGGCGGTCGTCCGGTCCGTGCCGACGATCACCATGTCGACGAGCCCGTGCTGCATCAGATGCCCGCCGGCGTTGTCGACGATGAGCGTGTGCGGCGCCCCGTGATGGGCGAGCTCCCAGGCGGTGAGTGAAGCGCCCTGATTGCGTGGGCGCGTCTCGTCGACATAGACATGGACGTTCACCCCCTCATCCATCGCCAGATAAATCGGCGCGGTCGCGGTGCCGTAGTCGACCGTCGCGAGCCAGCCAGCGTTGCAATGGGTGAGGATATTGACCGGTTCGCCCGGCTTCTTGTCCGCCGCCAGGCGGCGAAGGATCTTGAGGCCATGGGCGCCGATCGCCCGATTGATCTCGACATCCTCATCGGCGATGCGCCCGGCCTCGGCGTACGCCGCCGCGGCCCGCGCCTGCGGGGCAAGCGGGGCGAGATGTTTCCGCACCGCGTCCAACGCCCAGCGCAGGTTGATCGCGGTCGGGCGCGTGGCGGCGAGCTTTTCGCGCGCCGCGTCGAGCGCCGCGTCGCTCGGGTCGTCGCGCATGGCGAGCGCGAGCCCATAGGCCGCGGTCGCGCCGATCAGCGGCGCCCCGCGCACCCACATGTCGCGGATCGCCGTCGCCGCCTCGTCGACATTTCGCAGCGTCGCGACCCTGAACGCATGCGGCAGCCAGCGCTGGTCGATCACGTCAATGCTCGAGCCGTCTTCGTTGAGCCAGATCGTGCGGTACGCGCGCCCATCGACTTTCACGTCCAGCGTTCTCCTCTTCAGCGGCCGCGCTGCGCGCGCGCCGCGTCCCAACGCCGTGGCGTCGATATCACACCCGGCGGGCGCACGGAACGCTCGGCGCGCCATGAACAAAGCGTGATACTGAGAGCGGAACCCGACGTTGCACGGTTTTTGCAATCACGTTAGCGTCCCTCTCCGAAGCGTACATGCGTGTCCATCTTGCGATCAGGTTGCCACGACACAAAGCGCGAACTTGAGATCGGCGCCAGGAATTTGGGCGCCGGTCTGGGAGGAATCCGGTTGGGCGCCCGCGAGCGTGGGCGATGAGACCTGCCACAGCGCCGGTTTCAGAAGAACAAGGAGGAGAACGGGAATGATCAGCGAAAAACTCAAGAGCGGCTTCTGGCGCAAAAGCCTGAAGACCTGGGCGGCGGAAGCCAAAGCGGGAGCGGTCGACCGGCGCGAATTTCTCGCGCTCGCCACCATCTTCGGCGCTTCGACCGCCGCGGCCTACGGCATGCTCGGCCTCCCGGCGCCGACGCCGGCGTTCGCGGAGACGCCCAAGAAGGGCGGAACGCTCCGGGTCGGCATGTTCGTCAAGGACCAGAAGGATCCGCGCACCTACGACTGGCCGGAATTGGGCAATGTCGGGCGCCAGTTCCTCGATTCGCTGGTCACCTATACGCGCCAGTTCACCTTCGAGCCGGCTTTGCTCGAATCCTGGGACGTCAATGGGGACGCGACCGAATACATCCTGCACGCGCGCAAGAACGCAACCTGGAACAATGGCGACAAGTTCAACGCGGACGATGTCGTCTTCAACATCAATCGCTGGTGCGATCAGACCGCCGAAGGCAATTCGATGGCCGCGCGCATGGCCGCGCTGATCGACCCCACGACCAAGAAGGCCCGCGACGGCGCGATCACCAAGGTCGACGACTACACCGTCAAACTGTCGCTCAAGAAGCCTGACATCACCATCATCCCCGGCATGTCGGATTATCCGGGCCTCATCGTCCATCGCGATTTCGAGAAGGACGGCAAGGACCTCGTCAAGCATCCGATCGGCACCGGCGCCTTCGAGCTCGTGTCCAACGAGGTCGGGAAAAAGGCCGTGTTCAAGCGCCGTACAGACGGCAAGTGGTGGGGCGGGGAGGCCTATCTCGACGGCGTCGAGTTTATCGACTACGGCCCCGACATCTCCGCCACCGTCAGCGCCTTCGAAGCGCAGGAGCTCGACTGCACGATGAAGACGGACGCGTCCTATGTGAAGATCCTGGACAAATCGGATCTGGTGCGTTCCGACGTCCGGACGTCGGCGACCGTCGTCGCCCGCACCAACGTCAAGCAGAAGCCCTATGACGACCAGCGGGTGCGCAACGCGTTGCAGATGGCGGTCGACAATGCGGTCATTCTCAAGCTTGGCATCGAGGATTATGGCACGGTCGGCGAAAACTTCCACGTCGCGCCGATCCACCCGGACTATGCGGAACTGCCGAAGAAGTCGCGCGACCTCGCCGGCGCCAAGAAGCTGATGACCGACGCGGGCAAGATGGACTTCGAACACGAGCTCATCACCAGCGACGAGGAATACGAGAAGAACACGGGCGATGCGATCGCGGCGCAATTGCGCGAGGCGGGCTTCAAGGTGAAACGGACCGTGCTGCCCGGCTCGACCTTCTGGAACGACTGGACGAAATATCCCTATTCGATCACCGAATGGAACATGCGCCCGCTCGGCGTCCAGGTGCTCGCGCTCGCCTATCGCACCGGCGAAGCCTGGAACGAAAGCGCCTATTCCAATCCGGAATTCGACGCCAAGCTTGAGAAGGCGCTGGCCATCCCGGACCCGAACGCGCGCAAGGCGGTGATGAAGGATCTCGAGCAGATCCTTCAGGATTCGGGCATCATCATTCAGGCCTATTGGCTCACGCTCTACAACCATCGAACCAAGGCGGTGATGGACTACGGCATGCATCCCCTCTACGAGACTCATCTCGAGCGCGTCTGGCTCAACGCCTGAGGCGCGGGCCGCGCGCAAAAGGCCGCGGCCGCCGGCCGATCCGCTGCTTTGAAAGCGGGTCGGCCAGCGTCCTGAACCGCGGCGGAGGGCGGGACGATGGCGTCATTCCTGGCTCGCCGGCTCGGCGCGATGCTGCTGACGATGCTGTGCCTCACTCTCATCGTCTTCTATCTCGTCAATCTCGAACCCAACCTGCGCAAGCTCGCGATCAGCCAGACCGAGATGCACGCCTCCGACCAGCAGCTGGAGAGCTGGCTGGTCAAGAACGGCTACCGTCGCCCCTTCCTCGAGCGCTACGCGGCCTGGGTCGGAATCTGGCCCAAGCAGCCCAATATCGATCCCGTAACCGGCGTCGCGACGCCACGCTTCTCGTTCTGCGACGAGGCGAAGACGCCCGAATTCTCGGGGGTGCTGCAGGGCGATCTCGGCTGCTCGACCAAGTTCAAGGTCAGGGTCGTCGACAAGCTCGGGCCCGCGGTGAAGGCGACGTCGATCCTGATGTTCTGGGTGCTCGTGGTGATGATCCCGACCGCGCTGGCGATCGGAATCGTCGCTGGCATGCGCGAGGGCTCGCGCACCGATCGCATCCTGTCAATTGTCTCGATCGTGACGACCTCGACCCCCGAATACGTTTCGGGCGTGGTGCTCACCATCGTCTTCGCCGGCTGGCTCGGCTGGCTCAGCGGTTCGGCGGCGGCCGCGACCGAAGGTCACATGACGTTCTACAATTTCGCCCTGCCGGTCGCGACGGTCGCGATCCTCGGGATGGGCTATGTCGCGCGCATGACCCGCGCCTCGATGATCGAAGTGATGAACGCGCAATATATCCGCACCGCCCGCCTCAAGGGCCTGAGCTTCCGGGCGGTCGTGCTCAAGCACGCGCTGCGCAACGCGCTGATCGCGCCATTCACCGTCATCATGCTCCTGTTTCCGTGGCTCCTGACCGGCGTGGTCATCGTCGAGGTGATGTTCCGCTACCAGGGCTTCGGCCAGGCCCTGGTCGACGCCGCCGGCAACAACGACATCGATCTTCTGCTCGCCTGCTCGCTCGTTTCGGTCATCCTGGTGCTCGTCACCCAGCTCATCTCCGACATCGGCTACGCCTGGCTCAATCCGCGCATCCGGGTGCATTAGTGGGGCGCGCTTGCAGTTCCTGAGCCCGGCTGAGATCGTTCTGCGAGTCCTCGTGCAGCTCATTCCGGTCTGGGCGAGTCTCGCGCTCGTCCTGGGCCTCGGCCTCGTCTTCCGCAAGCGGCTCGGGCTTTTGGGCCATGTGGTCGGCAGCGGCGTCGGATTCGCCGGCCTCTTTCTAGTCGGTTTCTGGCTGTTTGCGGCGATTTTCGCGAGACAAATCGAGCTTTTCGATCCGCTCGGCCAGATCGCGGAATTGCAGTTCGCGTCGCCCGGCGCGATCGATCCGCATTCCGGCCTGCCCTATCTCTTCGGCGGCGACAAGCTGGCGCGCGACGTATTCGGGCGGGTCATCGCGGGCGCCCGCATTGTGCTCATCATTGCGCCGCTGGCGACGCTGCTCGCGCTCTCGGCCGGAATCATGCTCGGGCTCCCGGCCGGCTATTTCGGCGGGCGGATCGACGCCCTGCTGTCGTTCCTGACCAACCTGGTGCTGGCCTTCCCGATCATCGTCCTCTTCTACCTTCTGGTCTCGCCGGGTATTCTGGACACGCCGATCCCTTATGCGCTGGCCGCGGTCTTCTTCGCCTTTCCGGTCGTGCTCCTGAGCGTTCTGTTCATCGCCGGCTATCGGGCAAGGCCGGCGGCGCTCGCGCTCCGGCTGGGGCTGACCCTGGTCGCGGGAGCCTGGCTGTTTGCGACCTTCGTCTTCAACGCCGACCCGTTCAGGCTCATTCAGGTCAGTCCGAGCACGCTCAACATTTTCGTCGCCGTCGCGCTGGCCTCCGGCCCCGGCATCTTCCGCATCGTGCGCGGCCTGACCCTCGACATCAAGATGCGCGAATATGTGTTCGCCGCACAGACGCGGGGCGAAAGCCCGTGGTATGTGATGCTGTGGGAGATCCTGCCCAATGCGCGCGGGCCCCTCATCGTCGACGTCTGCCTACGCATCGGCTACACCACGATCCTCCTCGGGGCGCTCGGCTATTTTGGCTTGGGGATGCCGCCCGAAAGCCCCAACTGGGGGACGATGATCAATGAATCGAGCCGCTTCATGCGCATCTATGTCCACCCCGCCTTGCCCCCGGCTCTGGCGCTGATGTCGTTCGTGCTGGGCCTCAACCTGCTCGCCGACGCGATCCGCGAGCAGTCGCTGCGCGATTGACGGAGCAAGCCATGCCGGCGCCCCTTCTCGAAATCGACCGTCTGGGCATCTCGTTCTTCACCCGCGCCGCCGAAATTCCAGCGGTGATGGACTTCTCCTGCCGGATCATGCCCGGACAGGCGATGGGGCTCGTCGGCGAATCGGGCTGCGGCAAGTCGACCGTCGCGCTCGCCATTCTGCGCGATCTGCCCGGCCTCGGGCGCATCACCGAGGGCGCGATTCGCTTCGAGGGCCGCGACATGGCGAGCTTTACGAATGCGGAGCTTTCCGCCATCCGCGGCTCGAAGATCGCCATGGTCTATCAGGAGCCGATGGCCTCGCTCAACCCGACGATGCTGGTCGGCCAGCAGCTCATGGAAGTGCCGCTGATCCACGACAAGGTCTCCCGCGAGGAGGCGCGCAGCCGCGCCATCGATATGGTCAAGGCTGTGCGCCTGCCCGATCCCGAGCGCGTCATGCGCGCCTATCCCCATCAGCTCAGCGGCGGCCAGCAACAGCGCGTCGTCATCGCG
Source organism: Roseiarcus sp. (assembly GCA_036489975.1). Lineage (GTDB taxonomy): Bacteria > Pseudomonadota > Alphaproteobacteria > Rhizobiales > Beijerinckiaceae > Roseiarcus. The sequence continues at coordinate 49,339 of DASXES010000060.1, read as the reverse complement.
ATGGCGCTTCTGTCGAATCCGAAACTCTTGATCCTCGACGAGCCGACGACGGCGCTCGACGTCACGGTGGAAGCGGGCATCGTCGCGCTGGTCAAGGACCTCACCGCCCGCACCGGCGCCTCGACCCTGTTCATCTCCCACAATCTCGGCCTCATCCTCGAGACATGCGACGAAGTGACGGTGATGTATTCGGGCGAGGCGGTCGAAGGTGGCGCGGTCCGCGACGTGTTCGGCGCCGTGCGCCACCCTTATACCCAGGGCCTTTTCCGCTCGATCCCGATGCCCGGAACGAACAAGAACGACAATCCGCTCGTTCCCATTCCCGGCCAGTTGCCCCTCCCCCACGAGCGTCCGGCGGGTTGCAACTTCGGGCCGCGTTGCGGCTATTTCGTCGAGGGCCTGTGCGATCAGGCCGATGTGCCGATGCGCGAAGTCGACGGCGCGCCCGGCCATGAGAGCCGCTGCCTCAGGATCGAGGCGATCGACTGGGCTCGAGCGTCGGGGCCGGCGACACGGCTCGAGCCGGTCAGCATCGGCGCGCCGGTCCTCGACGTCACGCGGCTCAAGAAACATTATCGCGTCGCCGCGAGCGCCCTGTTCGGCAAGGGCGAAGGCCGTGCGGTCAAGGCGGTCGAGGACATTTCCTTTAAGGCCCGAGAGGCCGAGGTGCTGGCGATCGTCGGCGAATCGGGCTGCGGCAAGTCGACCCTCGCCAAGGTGCTTCTGGGGTTGGAGACGGCGAGCGAGGGCACGGTCGTCTTCGATGACGAGGCGATCCAGAACCTGCCGGTCGAAAGCCGCGCGGTGAAAACCATCGCCTCGATCCAGATGATTTTCCAGAATCCGTTCGACACCCTCAATCCAAGCTATTCGGTCGGCTCGCAGATCGTGCGCACGCTCGAGCGCTTTCGCGTCGGCGCGAACATGGCCGAGCGGCGCGACATGATGCTGCGGCTGCTCGATCTCGTGAAGCTGCCGCGCGCCTTCGCCGGGCGCAGCCCGCGGCAATTGTCGGGCGGCCAGAAGCAGCGCATCGGGGTTGCGCGCGCCTTCGCCGGGCGGCCGCGCGTCATCATCGCCGACGAGCCGATGTCGGCGCTCGACGTTTCGGTGCAGGCGGCGATCAGCGAGCTCCTGATGAGCCTGCAGCGCGAATCGAAGACCACGATGGTGTTCATCAGCCACGACCTGTCGGTGGTGCGCTATCTCGCCGACCGGGTTGCGGTCATGTATCTCGGCCACATCCTCGAGATGGGCGCGACCGAACAGATATTCACGCCGCCGTTCCACCCCTATACCGAGGCGCTTCTGTCCGCGATCCCGATCGCCGACTTAAGCGTGAAGAAGCGCCACGTGGTACTCGATGGCGAGATTCCCTCGGCGCTGTCGCCGCCAAGCGGCTGTCCGTTCCAGACCCGCTGCGGGCACAAGCGCGACGTTCCGGGCGATTTATGCGAGCGCGAAATGCCGCCCGACCGAACCGTCGCGAACGGCCACACGATCAAGTGCCATCTGCCGGTTGAGGCGCTCGCGCGCATGGAGCCGGTGTTCGCATGACGCGGTTGGCCAAGCGCTTGACCAACCAGCCCGGGCGCGACAAACTCAAGCGAGCGGATTGACGGCGTCCGGCCTCGGTCCGCCGGCGCGGAGGCTTTTTCAAATGACCATCACCGTCAAGGTTGGCGAGGCGAAGACGCATCTTTCCGACCTTCTCGTCAGGGTCGAGGCCGGCGAGGAGATCATCATCGCGCGTGGCGACGAGCCGATCGCCCGGCTGACGCGCATCGAGAAGGCGAATGACCTCGCAGCGGTCGTCGCCGAGGCGCGCGCGGCGCGGGCCCGGGCGAAGTCCGTGACCCGAAGCGAGCTTCTGGCGTGGAGGCGAGAAGGCGCGCGGGGCGAATGATCGTGGTCGACGCCTCTGTCGCGGCTGCATGGCTCCTTCCCGAGGAGGACAGCGAGGCGGCGGAAACGCTGATCGCGGCGCTGTCTCGGCGTTCGCCCGTCCCGTCGCTGTTCTGGCATGAACTGCGCAATGTTCTGGTCATGGCCGAGCGGCGCGGACGCATTGCCGCAGGCGAAGCCGCCGCGGCGATGGTGCGATTGCGACGGTTGCCGCTCGAAGACGCGGGCGCCGGCGCGGACGGCGCGATCCTCGCTCTTGCGACCGCACGCGGGCTCACGGCCTATGACGCCACATATCTCGCGCTCGCCCAGGAACGGGGTCTGCCGCTTGCAACGCTCGATCAACGCCTGGCGAGAGCCGCGCGGCAGGAGGGCGTTGCGTTGGTCGGGCCCCTCGCATGACGCGGCGCCTGAGCCTCGAGCAGGCGGCCGATCTTGCGGCGCGCGCGGCCCGCGCCGCCGGCCTGAGCAACGAAGCGGCGCTGTCTCTCGCGCAGGCGACCGTTTCCGCCGACGCGCACGGCAAAGGCGGGACCGGCTTTGGCCATTTCCTCGATTATCTGGCGGCGCTGCGGGAGGGGCGCATCGACGGCGGCGCCGAACCGCTCATCACTTCACCGGCCCCGGCCGCAATCCATTGCGACGCCAGAGGCGGGATCGCCCAGCTTGGCTTCGATCGCGTCTTCGACGATCTGCGGGGGCGCGCCGAGACCTTCGGAATCGCGCTGTTCGTGCAGAAGGGAAGCTACACCACCGGCGAACTCGGCTATTACCCGCGCCGTCTCGCCGAGGCCGGGCTGGTCGCGTTCGCCGCGACGAGTGGGCCAGCGCTGATGACGGTCGCTGGCGCGCGCAGGCCCATCTATTGCACCAATCCGCTCGCCTTCGCCGCGCCGGTCGCCGATGGTCCGCCGCTCCTCATCGACCAGGCGTCGAGCGCGACGGCCTATGTCGAACTGAGGCGCTACGCGGATCGCGGCGAGGCGCTGCCGCCCGGCTGGGCGGTCGACGCCGACGGCGCGCCGACCACCGACCCCAACGCGGCGCTGCGCGGGGCGCTGCTCGCCTTCGGCGGCGCGCGCGGCGCCAATATCGCGCTCATGGTCGAGGTCATGGCTGCGGGGTTGACGGGCGCCAACTGGGCGCTCGACGCGCCCTCGTTCACTTCAGGCGATCGCTCGCCCGGCGCGGGTCTGACGGTCGTCGCCATCGCGCCAGCCTTGCTGGAGCCGGACTTCCCAAGCCGGCTCAGACTTGAGCTCAACCGGCTCGCGCGCTTCGGCGTCCATATTCCCGGACGGCGCGCCACGGCCGCCGAGATCGAATTGCCCGACACGCTCGCGGCCGAGATCGAGCGCGCCGGGGCGCCTTAAATTGGCTCTGCACAAAGGGCTAGAGAGCCAACCGTCCGCAGGCCATGGAGCGTCAAATGGCGAAGCGATTCAGTCGGAGGCGCCTGCTTGAGATCCTCTCGGCCATTCCCGTTGTCGGCAGTTCCCTCTCCGGCGTCTCGGCTTCGGCGCAGACCGCGGCTCCGAAAACGCGCGTCCGTCTTGGCAATCCCGCATGGCCTTCGGAAGCAACGTGGGAAAAGCTCAGCGGCGAAGTGGCGGGGCGCCTCATCAAAGTGCGCTCGCCGCTTGCAGACTGCATCGGCGGCTCGTTCGACGCAGCTTGTGCGCAGGTGTTTAAGGAGCTGAAAAATCCCTATTACCTCGGCGACGAGGTCGGCTTGACCCAGTCGCTCGGCTGGGTCGGCGCGTGGACGTCAGAGCCAAGCGTCTACGCCGTCGCCGCCAAGACGACGCAGGACGTCGTCGCCGCGGTCAATTTCGCGCGCGACCACAATCTCAGGCTCGTGGTCAAGGGCGGCGGCCACAGCTACCAGGGAACGTCCAACGCCGCGGACTCTCTCCTCGTGTGGACGCGTCACATGAATGCGATCGCGCTGCACGACAAGTTCGTCGGCTCAGGTTGCGAGGGGCGCGCGGAGGGGCAGCCGGCCGTGTCGATCGGGGCCGGCGCATACTGGCGGCAGGCTTATGATGCGGTCACCACCAAAGGCGGCCGCTACGTGCAGGGCGGCGGCTGCATGACGGTCGGCGTCGTCGGCCTCGTCCTCGGCGGCGGCTTCGGCAGTTTCTCGAAGGCACACGGAACCGCCGGCTCGAACCTCATCGAGGCGGAGGTCGTGACCGCCGACGGCGAGGTCAGGATCGCCAACGCCTGCATGAACCCAGACCTGTTCTGGGCGCTGAAAGGCGGCGGCGCGGGATTCGGCGTCGTGACGAGCGTCACGCTTCGCACGCATGCGCTGCCGCAGTCGCTCGGCGGCGCCTTCGCGACCATCAAGGCCTCGTCGGATGAAGCCTACCGCAGGCTGGTCGGCAAGACGCTCGACTTCTACGCAGAGGCGCTTTTCAGCCCGCACTGGGGCGAGCAGCTTGTGTTCGCGCCGGGCGCCGTCCTGTCGATCGCCATGGTGCTGCACGGGCCTGACCAGCGTGAGGCGGACGCGACATGGCGCCCCTTCTTCGACTGGGTCCGGGCGTCCGGCCAGGACTTCCACATTCTCTCGGGGCCAACAATCATCAGCGAGCCGGCGCGCTATTTCTGGGACCCTGCGACGCTCAAGACCGTTCCGGGCCTGGTCATCTCGGATGATCGTCCGGACGCCCCCGCCGATAACATTTTCTGGGGGGGCAATCTCGGAGAGACGGGCGCGGTCTGGCACGCCTATCAGTCCGCGTGGCTGCCGCAGTCGCTGCTGGCCGACGATCAGCGGGGACGACTGGCGGACGCGCTGGTCGCGGCGGCGCGGCGCTGGCGCGTCGAGCTTCACTTCAACAAGGGGCTCGCCGGAGGCACGGCCGAGGCGATCGCTGCGGCGAAAGACACGCCGATGAACCCTGCGGTCACGGATGCGTTTGCGCTTGCGATCATCGGCGCCGACGGACCGCCCGCCTATCCCGGCGTCCCCGGACATGAGCCGGACGTGGCGAAGGCGAGAAGCGACGCCGAGGCGGTCGGCAAGGCGATGGACCAGCTCCGCAAGCTCCTGCCCCGCGTCGGCTCCTATGTGTGGGAAACGGATTTCTTCCAGCCGAATTGGCAGGACGCCTTTTGGGGCGAGAACTATGCGCGCCTTCGCGCGGTCAAGGACAAATACGATCCCGGCGGCCTCTTCTTCCTCCACCATGGCGTCGGTAGCGAGGACTGGAGCGCGGACGGATTCACCCGCGTGAACTGAGGCTGGCGCGCGGCCTTCGGCCCGCGGTGACGGAGGGAGGAAAGAGTGGGGAGCAAGCGCCCGCGCATCGGAGTCATCGGCTCGACCAACATGGACCTGACCACCACGGTCGAGCGCATGCCGGTCTGGGGCGAGACGGTCCTCGCCAAGCATTTCGAGACGAGTTTCGGCGGCAAGGGCGCCAATCAGGCGGTCGCCGCGGCCAAGCTCGGCGCCGAAGTGGTGATGGTCACCAATCTCGGCGACGATGGCCTCGGCGAGAGCGCGCTCAAGAATTTCGAGAGCTATGGGATCGATACCGGCGATGTCCGTCGCATCCCGAACCAGTCGACCGGGACGGCGACCATCCTGGTCAACGAGACGTCGGGCGACAACGCGATCCTCATTGTCGCCGGCGCCAACGGCGACCTCAGCGCCGCCGATGTCGAGGCCGCGAGCGAAAAGCTCAAGCTTTGCGATCTCATCCTGCTCCAGCTCGAAATCCAGCTTGAAACCGCCTATGCCGCGATCCGCTTTGCTCGCAAGAATGGCGTGAGCACCGTGCTCAACCCGGCGCCGGCCCGCCGCAGCCTCGACATGGGCGTGATCGCACAGGCGAGCTTCCTCATCCCCAACGAAACCGAACTCGCGATCCTCACCGACATGGCCGTCGAGTCGGAAGCCGAGGTCTCGGCCGCGGCGCTGAGCCTCGTCGCCCAGGGGGTCGAGACGGTCATCGTGACGCTCGGCGCGCGCGGCGCGCTGGTGGCGACGGCTCAGGGCGCGCGCGCGATCGCGCCGGTCAGGGTCCAGGCGGTCGACACCACCGGGGCCGGCGACGCCTTCATCGGCGCCTTCGCGCGCTACGTCGCCGGGGGCCTCTCGCTCGATGAAGCGCTCGCTGAGGCGACCCGCTATTCCGCCCTCTCGGTCACCCGCCACGGGGCGCAGAAATCCTATCCGACCGAGGCGGAGTTCGCCGCGCTCAGCGCCAAGTCCGGATAGTCGCTATTTGCGGACTTCCTTGCAGACATTCATCCGATGCGGATCGCCGCCGAGTTCGCATTGAAAGCCACATTCGTAGTCGCCGCCGCTGTTGACTTGAATTGCCCTCATCCGCTCGATCGCCTGGTCTCGGCAGTAGCTGAATGTCTTGAAGCGCGGGGTCACGTCGAACCGCGTGCGGTCGGTCCGGTCGGGGTAGACGATCGCCGCCCACTCGCCGGGCGCGTCATCGCATCCGGCAAGCAGGAGCAAAACGAGGAGCAGCCGGCTCCCCGCGGAGGCCCCCCCGCTCAGGCGATGAGCCGGTTCCCACCCCTCGCGAGACGCGGCGCCCTGTTCAGCCGCCGACCAACGATTTTTCGCCGGCCTCATAAATGCCGTCGAAAATTTGCTTGGCCTCGGCGTCGCTAACGCCCTTGGCGTCGTATGCGCCCACCCATTTTAAGGAGGAGCCCTTCGGGTCGGGCGAGACGCTGATCGTCGAATGATAGTTGGCGGCGGGCAGGCCCGAGATGATCGTATAGGTGTAAGTGTGATTGGCGTCGTCGAGCTTCTCTAGCCTTTCGACGACCGTGCCGCCGCCCTTGACCGAGAGGGTGCGCTCTTTACCGTCGGCGCTTAGCGCGCATTTCTCGATCGCCGGATGCCAGTTTGCGATGCCGCAGAAGTCGCCGACTTTCTTCCACAACTCGTCGGGCGACATCGAGGATGTCATGGTCACGCTGGAATCAAGCGCGAACGCCGATCCGGCGGAGATCAGAAATGTCGCCGCGGCGACGGAAATGCTGGCGATGCGCATAGTCGGGCTGCCTCCCGTAGTGTTGCTCGGTCCGCGATCTTCGCATCGCGATGGGCTAACCCTAGCTGTTTTGCGGCGTTCGGCAATGCCAACCTCGCCCCGCGCGCCTCGTGCTTGCCCGCGGCGCGCCGGCGCTTTACGGATGCGGCGCCAACCAGGGAGGGCTCGCGATGGCTGAGGGCGTCATGGACAAGGTTCGCCTGGGTCGCACCGATGTCATGGTCACGTCGATCTGCTTTGGCGCGTCCGGCCTCGGCGACATGCCGGACACCTACGGCTACGGCGTCGACGAGGCGCGCGCCAGGGCGACGCTCCACGCCATTTTCGATGGGCCGGCCAATTTCATCGACACCGCCCGCAATTACGGGCTCGGCCGCAGCGAGGAGCGGATCGGCGCCGTCATTCGCGAGCGCGGCGGCCTGCCCGAAGGCTTCGTCGTGTCGACCAAGCTCGATCGCGATTTCGAGACCAATGCGTTCGACGCGTCGCGCGCCCGCCGTTCGCTCGAGCAGAGCCTCAGGGCGCTCGGGCTCGATCGGGTCGACCTCCTCAGTCTGCATGATCCCGAGCACGCCCGCTCGTTCGGCGAAGCCACGGCCAAGGACGGTGCGCTCGGCGAACTCTTCCGCATGAAGGAGGAGGGGCTGGCGAGGGCGGTGGGGCTCGCGGCCGGCGTCGTCTCCCAGATGACGCCGCTTCTGCGCGATTGGGAATTCGACGCGCTGATCACCCACAATCGCTTTACCCTCGCCAACCGCAACGCCGAGGCGATGCTCGATCTCGCGGCCTCGCGAGGGATCTCCGTCCTCAACGCGGCGCCTTATGCGAGCGGCGTGCTCGCCAAGGGATCGAGCGCCTATCCGCGCTACGCCTATCAGGAAGCTTCAGAGGAAATGCTCGATCCGATCCGCAGAATCGAGGCGATCTGCACGCTGCACGGCGTGCCGCCGGGAGCGGCCGCGCTGCAATTCTCGCTGCGCGACCCTCGCATCGCTTCGACCATCTGCGGCGTGACCAGGCCCGAACGGGTCAAGCAGACGGTCGACTGGGCCCGCTTCCCCGTCCCGGACGACGCGTGGACCGAGCTTATGGCGCTGAGCTACGCGACCGAAGATCCCGAGGCGACGCGCGACTACAAGCTCGGATGAGCGGGCTCGCTCACCGCGCCGCCATCACGCTTTCGGCGGCCTGGCAGGCGATCTGCATGATTGTGAGCGTCGGATTGGCGCTTCCCGAGGCGGGGAACACAGCCGCGCTGGCGACGAAGATGTTCGGCGCCGCATGACAGGCGAGGCGCGGGTCGACCACTGATGTTCGCGGATCGATGCCCATGCGCGCCGTTCCGGCGGGATGGCGGGTGTCGATGGCGCGCTCGATCAGGTCGTCCTGGTCCGGATCGACCGACCATCCCACCGGGCTCGTGGCGTCAAGGCCCGTCGATCGCCAGAACCGGCGCGCGCGCAGCAAAACCGACCGGAGGGTGCGTCCGTCGAGAGCCGTCTTCCGCCAGTCCATCTGCAGCATTGGCGCGCCCAGGTCATCGCGATGGCTTGATAGCGTGAGGCGTGAAAGCGCGCTCGGCGTTTGCTCGATCCGCGCATCGACGAAGAGGTCCATGGCCGGGCTGAAGTACATCTGTTTGTGCCGAACTCTCCAATAGAGAGCCCGGCCCAGGCTGCCCGCGTCCCTGACAATTTCGCCCTTCGGCACAAGCTCGGGAAATCGCCGGGCCTGAACAGATTTTCCCAGATTGCGCACATAGTGATGGATCGAGAGCGGCTGAAACTCCGCCCGTATCGTGATGTAGCCGCTTGCAGCTTGGTCTTCGCGCTGGGCGCTTGCGGTGGTTTCCAGATGAAGCCCGCGGCGGGTCGAACCGCCGATGTGATAGCCGAAAGCAAAGTTGGTCCGCCTTCGATCCAGCCGCTCGATTCGCCCAGCCTCGATCTTCAAATGGTCGCTGAAATATCGACCCAGTGCGTCGCAGCCTGAGAACGCTCGACCGTTTGTGAGCGCGTCAAGCTGAAGCAGGAGCCTTGTTGTTTCGAACGTCCCGGCCGCCAGGACGAACCAATTGGCCGCGACGGTCAGACGCCTTCCGTTGATGCTCCGAGCCTGCACGGCGGTCAGCCGACCGGCGTCGGTGTCGAAGGACAGGTCGCATACAGTCGCGTTCAGCCAGATCTCTGGGTTGCGCTTGATCGCGACCATCTCCCGGAGAAGATGAGCGACGTTGCGTCGGCGAAAGGTCGGCCATTTCGACCAGCGGGAGGTCATGTCCCGCTGACCCGCCTCCAAGAGGTTCGTTCGGCGCGCCTGAGAAAGAGGCAATTCCTCGTAGGAGCCTGGCTCCAGCAGGAACAGGCGTTCGATTTCGGGAAGAAAACGATCGAGATCGGCCTTCTTGATCGGCCAACCGCTCAGACCGAGGTAGTCCCGCCTGGCCACGTCATGAGGCGTAAGCGGCATGATGCGCCCACCCCACGTGTTCGACGTCCCGCCGAGCGCGCGCACACGCCCGGCGATTGCATTCTGATACGTGTCTCCAACCTGGTGGATTGCATTGAAGGCGTCGAACCGGCCGATCGGTCTCCGATCGCCGCTTTCGAGGACGATGACCCGGCGTCCCGATGCGTTGAGCCGGGAGGCCGCGATCAGGCCCGCAATGCCGCCGCCAATGACGCATACGGCGCATTTCTCTGTCAGGCGGGCGTCATCGGAAGCGCTGAGGTCACGAATCATTCCAACCTCGAAGCCTCCTCAGCGCGGGAGGCCCTGATGCTAGTGGAGTTCCGGTTCTAATGCCAATCGAACCTTGGCGGCCTGCATGGGCTCCCACGGAAGAGCGGTGGCGGATATTGGCGTGCTAAGATGGCTCAGCATCACAGCCGTGGTCAGGGAGGTTGGACATGGGTGAGCCAGAAATCCGCGCGGCGCTCGATCGCCACTGGGCCGCGTCCGATGAGGACGACTTCGAAACGGAGCATGACATCTATCGCGAGGACGCGGTGCTCGAATATCCGCAATCGGGCGAACGCATCCGCGGGAGGCGCGCCATTCAGGCCTCGCGCACCGTGCAGCCGAACAAGAAGCGCTTCACGGTCAGGCGGATCGTCGGCGCGGGCCACCTCTGGGTCACGGAATTCGTTCTGACCTATGACGGCCGCCCATCCTATACGGTGAGCATCATGGAGTTCCGCGACGGCAAGGTCGCGCGCGAGACGCAATATTTCGGCGATCCGTTCGAGCCGGGGCCGTCGCGCGCGCATCTGGTCGAGCGGATGGATTGAAGCGGTGCGCCTTGAGACTGGCCGCGCGACGCTCACCCGCCCCGGACCTCCCGGTCGATGCGGCAGCTCCGTTCGCGCACGAAGGCTCCAGCGCCATCTTTCTAGAAATCAGTAAATTTCTTTGCGCTCTTCCGAATTCATGCTATACCAGTCACCCTGGGCGGGATCGCGCCGGCTTCCCGCGAGGGAGGCGCGCCGACGCGCTTCGAAGCGGCGCGCAACCTGAGGTTGGGAGCGAATTTATCTTACTCCAATCGCTCGCAACCCATTGAAAAGTCTAGATCCGGAAAAGTAAACGCTAGTCAATTGGAGTCAATTGACTAGCGTTTACGCGCTTTTACTGGCGTTTATTGGCGTATATTGCCGGCGGGGATACAACCCTAGAGAGCAAATCCGCCGTCGATGATGAATGTCTGGCCGGTGGCGAAGGCGCTCTCGTCGGATGCGAGGTAGAGGGCGATCGCGGCGATCTCTTCCGGCTTGCCGAGCCGGCCCATCGGCTGGCGATCGATGAAGGCCTGGCGAACCTTGTCGACCGGCTCGCCGCTCGACTTGCTCAGGGTCTCGATCCGCCCGTCGAGCGAGGGGCTCTCGATCGTCCCGGGACAGATGGCGTTGCAGCGCACGCCCTTGCGGATGAAGTCGGCCGCCACCGACTTTGTGAGGCCGATCACGGCGGCCTTCGAGGCGCCGTAGACGTAGCGGTTGGGGATGCCGCGCACCGACGAGGCGCCCGAAGCGATGTTGACGATCGAGCCAGCGCCTTTCTCCAGCATTCCCGGCAGAAAGGCGCGGATTAAGCGGTGCATCGACTTGACGTTGAGATCGAACGAGAAGTCCCAATCGGCGTCCGAGGTGGTGAGGACGGTGCCGTGGTGAACGAAGCCGGCGCAGTTGAAGAGGACGTCGACCGGCCCGATCTCGCGCGCAAGCGCCTCGACCGCCTCGTTCGAGCGCACGTCGAGCTTGCGCGTCTCGGCATTGAGGCCGGCGAGCCCGGCGACGTCGATGTCGGTCGCGATGACGCGCGCCCCCTCCCGCACGAAGGCCTCGGCCGTGGCGCGCCCGATCCCCGCCGCCGCCGCCGTCAACAACGCCGTCTTGCCCGCCAATCGTCCAGCCATCCAGGCCGCTCCTTCCATCGTTTTCTCGCGGCCGTTCTGACGCCGCCCGGCTCAGCTTCTAGGCGACATCCCGGCGCATGCCTAGCAGGAGGAGGCCCTCGCGACCGCCCTACGGGCGTATTGCCAAGAGAGGGAAAACTGGCATAGACAGCCTCGCCGTCCGAACCGCGCCGCCAGCATGGCGTCATTCGACGGGGCCGCAATAGCTCAGCTGGTAGAGCACATCATTCGTAATGATGGGGTCGGGGGTTCGAATCCCTCTTGCGGCACCATTTCTCCTTCCAAAATCGTCCGAGAACGTCGAAAACCTAAGCAAAAGCAACGATTTTGCGATGATTTAGCGTCCGAAGCCGTCTCAAAGGGTGCGCTGGTATCCGCGAAGATCGTGGGTCTGTGCGTTGGTACACGCCGCCCGCAATGCCAAGCCCTCAGACCGGCTCGTCAAGCTCTCCGACGGCGGCGGTCTCCAGCTTTGGGTCTTTCCGGACGGCGCCAAGCGCTGGCGCCTCGCTTATCGCGTTGGCGGATCGCAAAAGGCGCTGGCAATCGGCGTCTATCCGGAGGTCGGACTCAAGGACGCGCGCGAGGCGGCCAAGAAAGTTCCGGCCGGGGGCGGCAACCCAATGATGGCCAAAAAGCGGGCCAAAGCGGAACATGCCATCGCATCTGCGAACACGTTCGAGCTCATTGCGGCCGAACTTATTGAAAAGAAGCGCGGGGAAGACGAGGCGGACCGGACCCATTGCGCCTGCGCGGGCCCGCCGCCGGCGGATCAGCTTCCGTACGGTTAGAAGCGAATGGACGCTCCGTCTCGGTGGCAGGGATCGGTGCCGGAAGGGAGGTCATTGTTTCTGGAGGCGCCGTTGCGACCAGGGCGGCCGGACCGCGCCACGCAAGCTCTCGCTCACGGAAGCGCTTCGCACCAGCTATGAATCGCCAATGCGATCGCTTTCGTGCAATCTACAAGGTCACGGATCGCGACGCGTTCGTTCGGTTGATGGGACTGAGCCGGATCGCCGGGCCCGAAATTGACCGTGGGCGTGCCTCCGAGGCCAGTCGGCAGACCAATGTCGCTGTGGGCGCCGAAACCCGAGAGGCGAGGATCGAGTCCCGCTTTCAGGGTCGCGCTCTGAAATGAAGCGACGAAGGGATGGTCGACCGAAACTTCCGCGCAATCCGCGTCGAGAATCCACTCGATCCGGACCGGATGCTTGCGGAGGTACGGATCCGCCTGGCAGACCGCCGCCAAATGCGCCTCGACCTCGCGCTTCACACGGCCCCCAAGGCCAAACTCGTCCTTCTCATGCGGAAGGTACTGGACGTCGATGACGATCTCGCCCCGTCCTGCCGTCGAAGACGGGTGCTCGCCAGCCTTGATCTGCGTCACGATGATTTGGTTCGGAAGGTCCATCAAAGGATGATTCTTCACCGGATCCGTCTGCCAGCGGCGATTGAGGATGTCGATGCCGTCGAGCACCTGCCGGCAGAGCTGGATGGCGTCGACGGGACCGCTGCCGTCCCAATGGTTAGGCGTCAGCTCGGCGTGACCGCCGATGCCGTCAACGATGATCCGGCCCCAAAGAATTCCGTGGCAGACCGGCGCGATGCGATTGGCGGTCGGCTCCGTCATGATCCCGGCGTCGGCCCGATAGCCACGATCAACCATGGCGAGCGACCCCATCCCGCCGATTTCCTCATCGACCACGGTCGTGAAGACGACGTCGCCTGCGAGCGTGACGCCGATTTCCTTGAGGATCTCGATCGCCATCAGCATGCAGGCGACCCCGCCCTTCATGTCGACCGCGCCGCGACCTCGCACGAAGCCCTCGGAAACGACCGGCGCAAACGGATCGCCCTTCCAGTGTTCGGGCGCGCCCGGCGGCACGACGTCGATATGGCCCGTCAGCATGATCGAACGGCCCTTGCCCTTGCCTTTTAGGACGCCAGCCAGATTCGGTCGGCCCGCGAAGGTGCGGCCTTTGTTGGCGCCGGGCCGGCCTTCATATTTGGCATAGAGCGCAGGCCCGTCGGGGTCCCAGAGATCGGTGGTGAAGCCCAGCGCTTCAAGGCGCTGCTGCAGGTAAAGCTGACAGGCGCGCTCGGCCGGGCCCGCCTCGCGCGGATCGGACTTCACGATGGAAGGAAAGCGCACGATGTCGCAGAGCGTCTCGACAATTCGGTCCGCGCGTTGCTCGACCGCCTCTGCGATCGTTTCTTCCAACGGGCTCATGATGTTCTCCGAATAAGAGCGAGATTGTCGATAAGGAGGACGATGAGAAGGATCGTCCCGACGATGCCCACCTGCCACACGGTGTTGACATTAAGCTGCAGGAGGCCAGTCTGTAGCGTGACGAGAAGCAACACAGCGGCCAGGACGCCGAAGACCCCTCCCTTGCCGCCGAAAATTCCGATGCCGCCGAGCATGGCCGCCGTTAATGACGTCAGTTCGAGGTTTTGTCCGATATTGGGCCGTCCGCCGCCGAGCCAGGCGAGACTGACGAGCGCGGCGCAGCCGGCGAGCGCGCCACTCGCGCCATAGGCCGTGAGCCGCACGCGATCGACCGGAATCCCGACCAGCCGCGCAGAACGTTCGTTGAAACCCATGCCATAGATCCATCGCCCCCACGACGTCGCGTGGAGCACAACACCGGCCGCGACGAACACAGGCAGCGCGAGCGTCAGGAACGGGAGGGGCAGCCCTCTGACGGCACCGCGTCCCCATGGCAGGAGGAAGCCGGGAACGCCGGATTGCGCGGCGCCGCCCGTCAGCGCGACCGCCGCCCCGGAATAGACGTAAAACGTCCCGAGCGTGGCGATCAACGGCAGAAGCCGCAGACGGGTCACGAGAAACCCGTTCACGAGACCGAGAGCCAGGCCGATAGCCAGGCACGAGACCGGAAGCAACACGCCCGGGAGCCCGGCCTTCATGAGCAGCATGGCGAGAACGACCGCGAGCGAAACCATGCCGCCGACCGAGATGTCGATGCCCGCTCCTCCGCACACGATCACGAGCGCCTGCCCGAGCGCGACAAGGGCCAGGATGGTCGAAAACTGCAGCACAGCCGTCACGGTCGACAAGGCTATCGCCGTAGGTTTCAGAACCGCGAGGCCCGCGACGACCACGACCCACATGAGGCCGAGAATCGCCAGGATCGGCGAGACGCGCGGCCTCATCGCGCTCCTGTCCTCCACGCAGCGCCCACCGCCGACTGACGAAGCCGTTCGAGCGGCAGCCGCCTCGACAAAGCCTCGGCGCCAAGCACGAGCAACAGCAGGAGGCCCGTCAGCACCGGTTGCCAGAGCGACGGCGCCCCGACGAGCAGCAGCCCGTTCTGAAGGAGCCGCAAGAGAATGACCCCGAAGGCCGTGCCAAGCAGGCTGATGCGCCCGCCTGTCACGGCGGTCCCGCCGAGTACGACCGCCGCCACCGCTTCGAGTGCGAGCGTGGCGCCGATCGTCATCTCCACATTGCGATAGGTCGCGACGTAGAAGCTCGCAGCGAGCCCGCACAGGCCGCCGCTGATGACGAAAGCCGCGACCTGGACCCTGCGCACCCCTATGCCCGCCAGCCGCGCCCTCGCTTCCGAATTGCCGATGGCGAGAAGGTGGGCGCCGAATGGCGTGAGCCGAACGGCGATAAAGATGGCCCCGTAGGCGAGTGCGATGACGAGCACAGAAACGGGCAGGCCAAACACGCGGGCAGCGAGCAGGTTGGTCAGGCCGGTGGGAAGGCCCGAGAGCCATGAACCGCCGAGCGCCAGAAAAATTCCAGCGCGATAGACGCCGAGGAGGCCGAGCGTCGCCACGATCGCGGGAATGCGGCCAAAAATCACGACGAAGGCGGTGACAACGCCAAGCGCGAGCCCTGCGACTGGGCCGGCCAGCGCCGCGAGCGCAGGCGGCGCGCCCGCTTCGAGCAGCCTTCCTATCCCGATCGCCGCAAGCCCGAGCACGGAGCCGACGGAGACATCAATGCCGCCAATGCCGAGAAGCAGTGTCATGCCGAGCCCGATCAGGAGAAGCTCTGTGCTGTTGCGGGCGATCGTGAGCAGATTGTCGGGCGTCGCGAAATAGGGCGAGAGAATTGAAAAAACGAGACCGGAGACGACGCAGCCGAGTGCGAGGAGGGCCTCGCGTTCGCCGAATCGCTGGAGAAACGCGCGCATCGTCTCCGACCTTGGCCGACTCAGAACTTATAATTGTCGACGTTCTGAGCCGTAAACACCGCCGGCTCGCCAAGCAGCAGGATGCCGGTCTTGGCGTCATAGGTGACAGGGTGGCTCATGCCGTCGGGCGTCGTGGTCGCGGGGATCTCCTTGCCGTCAATCAGCTGCTTGCCCGCCCATACGGTGAGATAGCCGAGTTCCTTCGGATCCCAGAGCACGCTGTAGCCGAAAGATCCGCTCTTGAGGTAGGCGCGCGCGGTGTTCGGGCTGCAATAGCCGGTTCCGATCACCTTGCCGATCTTGCCGGCCGTCTCGATGGCCTGTCCGACACCTGGGCACGTGGTGGAAGCCACGCCGATCAGGCCTTTGAGGTCGGGGTTGGCCGTCATGAGGTCGGTCGCGATCTGCGCGGCGCGCTGGGCGGTGCCGCCCGCAAATTGCGGTTCGAGAAGCTTCAGCTTCGGATATTTCGCCTTGGCGCGCGCCTGCATGAAGCCGATCCAGGCGTTGAGGTTGGACGCCGTCGCCTCGCCGGAAACGATGCCGATCTTCGCATCCTCGCCGACCCTCTTCACCATCTCGTCGATGATCGCGTCGCCCAAACCCTCGTCGGTCGCCTGCGCGACGTATAACGCGCGACCCGACTTCGGCGCGTCGCTGTCTGAGGTGAACAGCGCCACATGTTTCGCCTTCGCGGCCTCGACGACGGGAGCAATGCTGGAGGCGTCGAGCACCGAGACGGCGACGGCGTTGACGCCCTGGTCGATCAGGTTTTGGACAATCTGCATCTGGTCTACAGGGTTGGTGTCGACCGGACCCTGATAGATGAAATCGACGCCGAATTTGGCGGCCGCTTCCTTGCCGCCCGCCTCCATCGCGTCGAAATAAGGAATGCCGATGATCTGCGGCACGAACGCGACTTTCTTGTCGGCCGCGAGCGCGAAACTGGAGCCGACTGCGAGTAGCGTCGCGGCGAGCAGCGCGACTTTGGAATGCGTATGCATGTTCGATCCTTCCCAGCTGGTGACGTGACTTCAGGCCTGCATTTCGAGCGCTCTCACGTCGGGATGAGCGCCCGTGATGAAGGAGACGACTTCTTCCGGGTCCGTTTCTGACCGCCGGCGTTCGGCGATCTTCCGGCCTCGCCGGAACACCACGATCCGGTCCGCCACTTCGAAAACATCGTGCATGTTGTGGCTGATGAGGATCACCGCCCGTCCGCCTTCGGCCAGGCGGCGGATGAGTTGAAGGACCTTGCGCGTCTCCGCGACCGCGAGCGCCGCTGTCGGTTCATCCATGATGACGAGCCGCGCATTAAGGTTCAGCGCGCGTGAAATCGCCACTGCCTGACGCTGTCCGCCGGAAAGACTTCCGACCGCTGCTTCCGGGTCCGAGATGTGCGCTTCCAGAGTGTGCAGAAGCTCGGCGACCTTCTGCTTCATTGCTTGCCGCTTGAGGAACGGCACGCCCAGCACGCGGCGGACGAGTTCCCTGCCGAGAAACACGTTCTCCGCAATCGACAAATTCTCCGACAGCGCGAGCTCCTGGAAGATGGTGGCGATCCCGACGTCCGCCGCGTCCTGGGGCGAGACGAAACTCACGGGCGCTCCGTCGAGCAGCAATGTCCCGGCGCTCGGTCCGTATGCTCCCGACAGGATCTTGATGAAAGTCGATTTGCCGGCTCCGTTATCGCCCAGAATCGCGAGAACCTCACCCGCATGGATGTCCACATCAACATCGGCGAGCGCTTGCAGAGCGCCGAAGCGCTTGGTGATCGAGCGGGCCTGAAGCAGGGGTGTCGTCATCAACTCTCTCAAGTGAGGCGCGTCACCCAGGCAAGAACGTTGATCCAAAGACGCTGATAACCCCGCCATTCCACGAAGCTCGTAGGCAACCAGTGCGGCCCGATGTCGGAAGTCCACGCGAGCGTGCGCCCGGCGCCAAAGCCGCCAACGACCAGCAGCGGGTGGCCTCCCTCCTCCACGGGCAGTGTCGCCAGAACCTCGACCCCCGGCTGATCTTTGATGCGCACCTCGTTGGCGCCGAGCAGGAGGGGCCACGGGCGTTCGAGGCCCGCAAGCACGGGATGATCGGCAGGGCCGACGATCTCTGCGGAAAACCCCTCGGGAATTTCAAGCCGATCGTCATAAGGCAAGCAGGAAACCGGCAGCGCTTCCTCAACCGGGGTGGCGCGCCAGCGCGCCTTTCCGTCGATACCCTGAAAGCTGTAATACCCGCCGATCATGACGAGACCTGCTCCCGCGCGCACCCATTCACGAATGAGTTTCAAACGGTTCGGCGTCGGCTTGCCGTGCAGCCAAACGTCCGGCGAAAGGAGAAAGGTATTCGTGCCGATGTCGGAAAGGACAATGGCGTCGTAGCGCTTGAGGCCAGCGAGGTCGAAGGGAAAGCCAGTCGCCGCTTCGTGCGCCGGCATGTATGTGAGATCAAACTCGCTGCCTTTGAGCGCGGTCACAAGCGGCTCCGCGCCCAGATGAAAGGTGACGCTTCCGAACTGGTCGAAACCCTTGCTGTGCGTCGCTGAGGTCGCCCAGCTCTCGCCGACGAGCAGCACATTCTTGTTAGCCATCGCAGTCTCCACTATATGGCCCATCGCCGATCACATTCGCCGGCGAAAACTTCAGGCGGTCGGTCGGCCGATCATCTCTGCTTCTCCAGCTTTGCTCTTCGCGTCGGCCTATCTTCGCCCGCCAAGTCGACGCGAGCCACTGACCCTCGGTTGACGAGTTCCACCGGCAGGCGTTCGATTGCCTCCATGTCGGGAGTTTTGGAGAGCAAGGCCCGAACGCCGCGACGTCCAAGCTCTGCCGCCGGCTGGCGGACGGTCGTCAAAGGAGGATCGAGAAATCCAACGAACGGCAGATCGTCGAAGCTCACAATTGAGACATCTTGGGGAATCCCCAGCGCAAGTTCCCGCGCAGCCTGATAGATCGACAGCGCCAGGAGATCGGAGGTGGTCATAATCGCACTCGGGGGATCGCCGGTCTCCCAGATCTCGCGAAGCGCGACCCCACCATACAACGTGTTGTACGTCCCGCTCTTGATCAGCGCCTCATCCACTTCGAGACTGGCTTCCGCCATCGCGCGGCGAAATCCAGCCAAGCGTTCATCGACGCTGAGGAGGCCCATCGGTCCCGTGATGTGGCAGATCCGGCGATGTCCGGCCTCGATGAGATGCTTGGTCGCTGCATAGCCTCCGCGAAAATTATCGGTAAAGAATCTCGGCGCTCTGGCGCCCGGAACATCCTCGTCTATGAGGACGATCTTTCCCGCCTGGTTGACGGCATCACGAAGCCGCCCGTCGTCTACGTGGTTCGTAAGGAAGATAAGCCCGTCGAAGTGGGCGTCCGCCATCTTGGCGATGTATTGCAACTCGCGATCGACCTGGTTGCGCGTGTTGCAGATCATAACGCTGTAGCCGAACCTCTCCGCCTCTTCTTCGGTCGCCGAGGCGATTGCCGCAAAGAACGGCGAGGCGATGTCGGACGTGACAAAGCCGATGATCTCGCTTGAGCCACGGCTGAGGCGTCGGGCGATGACATTGGGCCGGTAGCTGAGATCGGCAATCGCTTCGTCGATGCGTTTCGCCATTGCCGGCGGCAGCGAGGCGCTCTTCGCCAGGTGGCGAGAGACGGACGCGGGTGACACTCCAGCGCGGGACGCGACATCTCGGATCGTAGGGTTCTTCATCGGCAAGTTGCCCAAGAAACCGGTTTCTATCGAAGCAAAAACCGGTTTCTTGCGCAACCCCCTTTTCTTTTCAGACTCGAGGGTCGTCGTCGATTTCCCGGATGGCGAATGAACCCGTCCGCGAATCACCGTCGTTTGCGATTGCCGTCGTCCGTAGGTTCGGCCCCGAACCGCCGCAAATCCATACGAGGCGGTCATACGGATCTTCGATCGCACATCCGGTTGGGAGAAGCCGCGCGATCTCACTGAATGGCGACCATGGGCGCGAAGCGGACGTGCGGCGCGCGTTGGAGAGCAGCTCTACCGAAATGACCAGCCAACCCCAAGTCAACCCAAGACAGGAACGAATGTTGGTACTTTCGTTGGTACAATTTGACGTACCTAAACTTTATCCTAGCAATAACAGCGATATAAGCCGATGATGCGATTCCCGCTGGCGCACCAGTTCTGGTTCCAAAATCTTTGCCAGGATCTTGAGCCCATATGTGAGGCGCTCGGTTTTTCCGGCTGGCGAGGGCGCCGCCAGGCGCTGCTCCCCATTTGAGTGACCCCGCCGTCTGGCCGTCAGTTGATTTTGGGCTCGGCTATCCCCGACGTGCGCCTCCGGGGCCCCGCGCTTGCGAACGAAAGTCGAATTGACGCCCTCGCTTGGCCATAGTCTGCTCGGCCTGGACGCGAGACGCCCCGAGCCGCCCGCATTGTTCTGAGCAAGCGTGGAGCGGCCGGCGCGCAATTGACATCCATGGGAGGAAGAAATGACGGAGTTCAATATCGGAAGCAAAGGGGTCGGTTTTTCTCGCCGCCGCCTGCTGAGCCTCGGCGGAAGCGTCGCCGGCGCAACCCTGATTCCGGGGCTTGGCCAGTTCGGTTGGGCTTACGCCGACGACAGGCCGGCGCTCGGCACCTGGCCCGCGGGGTCTGCCGGCGATTCGGTCACCATCGGCGCCGCGGTGCCGCTCACGGGGACATACGCCGTGCAGGGCGACGACGAGCTCAAGGGCATGCAGCTCGCCGTCGAGCACATCAATGGAAATCACCCGCTGATGAAAGCCATCGCGCCGAAGGTGGACAAGGGCGTGCTCGGCAAGACGGTCAAGCTGGTGTCTGCCGACAGCGCCGCAAAACCAAACCAGGCGGTGCAGGAGCAGCAGAACTTCATCAACGAGAACAAGGTCATCCTAATGACCGGATCGACCTCGTCAGCGGTCGCGGTCGCGCTCAACAAGTTCGCCCAGCGTGAAAAGATCCTCTACGTGGCGGCGATCTCCGGCTCGAACGATACCACCGGCAAGGACTGCGTGCGCTACGGCTTCCGCCAATGCTTCTATGGCGAGACTGCGGCCAACGCCATCGGCCCCGTGCTCCTGAAGACCTACGGCAAGAACAGGAAGGCGGCGTTCATGACGCCGGACTACACCTATGGCCATACGGTGACCAAGTCGGTCAACGACTTCCTGACCTCCCAAGGCGGCTGGACCCAGGTGACGGACCAGGTGTCGCCCCTCGGCACCCAGGACTTCAGCCAGTATCTCACCAACATTGCGAATTCCGGCGCGGAATTCATCATCAATGTCAATTGGGGACGCGACGCCGTGCTGTCGGTGCAGCAGGCAAAACAGTTCGGGCTGACGCCGAAGATGAAGATGGTGATCCCCTATCAGATCCCGTTTCTCGCCAAGGAGGTCGGACCGGAACTCACTGAAGGCGTGTTCGCCGCCACCGAGTTCTGGTGGACGCTCGAGGACAAGTACCCGCTGTCGAAGATGTTCGTCGACGCCTTCCAGAAGAAGTACAGCTACCGTCCGGAATGGGGCGCGGAGAACGCCTATGTCAGCTTTGCGCACTGGGCGCGGATGGTCACCGAGGCCGGCAGCTTCTACCCGCCGGACGTCATCAAGCAATACGAGAAGGGCGAGACCATCCCCTCGCTTGTCGGCGACGTGCACTATCGCCCGGAAGATCATCAATGCGTTCGGCCGGTCGTCATCGTGCGCGGCAAAGCGCCCAAGGACATGAAGAACCCGGAAGACTTCTGGGAGGTGCTTGAGGTGCTGCCCGGCGCACCCTTGATGCAGAAGCCGGACGCTTTCGGCTGCAAGCTTGGCGATTACACCTGAGCCGACAATCCCTTCCCGGCTTCGAAGGAGGCCGGGAAGGCTCGGCGTTTCGCCGGCGGCCCCACGGATCGAGACGGGGCTCCGGTTTTCCGGTCAAGCCGCTTGACTTACACGCGGTTGACGGATTGCCTGTCGTCGTCGCGGACACGGCCGCGGCGCCTTTGATTCATCCGTGTCTGTGCGGCAGGCTGCGTGGTCAACTGGGCTAATTTCATCTCGCAATGTTTCAACGGCTTGGTGCTTGGCGCGCTGCTCGCCCTGATCGCATCCGGCCTGACGATCATATACGGCATGCTGGGCGTGCTGAACCTCGCCCATGGCGCGATGTTCATGCTCGGCGGCTATGCCGGCTGGGTCGCTTATTCCTATTCCGGGTCCTTCATCGTGGCGGTGATCGCCGGCTCTCTGTTCGTGATGCTGGTTGGGGTCCTGATGGAGAGGCTGATCATCCGGCACTTCTATGCGCGCCCGAACGAGGACCAGCTTCTCGTCACCTTCGGTCTCGGCATCGTGTTCGTGGAGGCCGTGCGCTTCTTCTTCGGTAGCCTGTCGAAGACCATGCCGCCGCCGGCGCTGCTGACCGGCATCACGCCGCTCGGCTTCATGGTCTATCCGACCTACCGGCTCGCCCTGCTTGGGATTGTCGTTGTCGCGCTGCTCGCGCTCTATTTCGTTCTCTACCGCACCCGCATCGGGATGATCGTCAGGGCCGGAATCGAAGACTCCGTGATGGTCGATTCGCTGGGCATCGACGTGTACAAGATCTTCATGCTGGTGTTCGGCATCGGCGCCATGGCGGCGGGTTTTGCCGGCATCATCAACGCTCCCGTGGTTTCGATTGCCCCCGATGTCGGCGAATCGATCCTCGTTCAGACCTTCGTCGTCGTCGTCATCGGCGGCGTCGGGTCGTTCCCCGGCGCGGTTCTCGGCGGCCTCGTCGCTGGAGAGATCATCAGCATCACCTCGATGTTCAACCCTGGCTACGCCTACGTCATGCTGTTCGTGGCGATGACGCTCGTGCTGGTGCTCCGTCCCTACGGCCTTCTCGGCGCGGCGGGTCGCGAATGAGCGCGGGCCCTGCATGACCCGGTACCGACCTCTCCTCACGGAAACGCTGACGGTCATCGGACTGATCGCCATCCCCTTCGTGCTGCCCCATCTCGGTTTCTCGCCCACGACCATCAATCGCATCCTGATATGGGGACTGTTCGGGCTCGGCTTCGATTTGCTGTTCGGCTACGCCGGCCTCCTGTCCTTCGGCCAGTCCGCCTTCTTCGGCACGGGCGGCATGTTCGCCGCCTATCTCATGACTGTGGTCAATTTCCCCTACGTGCTGACGTCGATCGTGATTGGCGCAATCGTCGCGGGTATCGTCGGCTATCTCGTCGGCCTGATCGCGCTCAGGCGCACCGGCATTTATTTCGCCATGATTACGGTGGCGATCGCGGAGGTGTTTTTCTTCGTCGAGTTCAATCCGCTGTCGGACTTCACGGGCGGAGAGAACGGGCTGCCTGGCGTGCCGACGCCAAGCTTCGATCTCGGCTTTGCGAAGCTGCGCTTCGACACCGACTGGTCGATGTACGTCTTCCTGGCGTTCTGGTACTTCGTCGGGCTCGCGATCGCGCTGCGCATCGTGCGCTCCCCGGTGGGAGCGATCTTGAGCGCTCTACGCGATAACCCGCTGCGCGCCTCGGCGCTCGGTCATAACATTCATGGCTATAAGCTCACTGCCTTCGTGATCGCGGCCGCTTATGCCGGATTCGCCGGCGGTCTCCTCGCCATCATGCAAGGCTTCATGCCGCCGGACGCCTTCATGTTCGACACGTCCGGCCAACTCGTCATGCAGACCGCGATCGGCGGCGCGGGCACGCTGTTCGGACCCCTAGTCGGGGCGACGGTGTGGCTATATCTCAGCGACTTCTTCCAGAACACTTTGCATCTTGGCGCGACCTGGAGGCTCGTGCTCGGCGTGGTGTTCGTGCTGCTCGTCTGTTTCCTGAGGCGCGGAATCGTTGGCGCGATCGTCGATCTCTATCGGCTGGCCGCAGGTTCGAGGAAGGCGGGGACGCCCGCCACGGCGACGGTCGAACCGGCCGCCTCCCCATCCGCCATCCAGGTCGTCGCAGCAACCCCGCCCGGCGGCCGCGGACGCGGGCCGCCCGAGCCAATTCTCGAGGCGAAGGGCCTCAGCAAGCGCTATGGCGGCCTCATCGCCAACAACAACATCGATTTCGTCGTCAACCGTGGCGAGATCCGCGGCATTATCGGGCCGAATGGAGCGGGGAAAAGCACCTTTTTCAAGATGCTGACCTGCGAGACGGCGCCGACCTCCGGCAGGATTGTCCTCGAAGGCCGAGACATCACGGGCATGAGCGTGAGCGACGTCTGCCAGCTCGGACTCACCAAAAGCTATCAGCTCAATCAGCTTTTCGACCGGCTGACGGTCAGGCAGAATCTGAGGATCGCGGCGCTCGCGCGGATCCGCGGCAAGTTCAAGCTGGATCTGTTCCGCAGCGTCGAGCATGTCCCGGGTCTCAACGAGCAGGTCGACCAGACGCTCGCGCTCGTCAATCTGACCGAAAGGCCCGACGTTCCGGTGTCCGAGCTTGCCTATGGCGAGAAGCGACGGCTCGAGATCGGGCTCGCGCTCGCGACCCTGCCGAAGCTGCTTCTGCTCGACGAGCCTCTGGCCGGCATGAGCCCGCGAGAGCGCGTCGAGACGGTCGCCTTGCTCAAGTCGATTGCGCGCGATCGCACGCTGATCATCATCGATCATGACATGGACTCGCTGTTTGAGCTGGTCGAAAAAGTGACCGTGCTGCAGGAGGGCCGCGTGCTGGTCGAGGGGGCGCCCGAAGAAATCAAAGTCAACTCGAAGGTGCAGGAGGCCTATCTCGGCGGGATTCATGGAGAGGCCGCGTGAGCCTGCTCGAAGTCAACGGGCTTAACGCCTACTACGGCGACAGCCACATCCTGTTCGATGTCTCTTTGCGGGTGGAGAAGCACGAGGCGGTCGCACTCGTGGGCCGGAACGGCGCCGGCAAGAGCACGACTCTCAAGAGTCTGATGGGCATCGTCGCCCGGCGGAGCGGCAGCATCAAGCTCGACGGCGTCGAACTGGTCGCCGAGAGGCCCCACAGCATCGCGCGTCTCGGCATGCAGCTTGTGCACGAGGACCGGCGTATCTTCGGCAGCCTCAACGTCGAAGAGAACATCATTCTCGCCGGGCTGACCGCCAAGAACCGATGGCCGCTCGATCGCATTTACACCATGTTCCCGCGGCTCAAGGAACGCCGAACCAGTCGCGGCACCGACCTCTCCGGAGGCGAGCAGCAGATGCTGGCGATTGCGCGCGCGCTGGTGCGCGATCCGAAGATCATTCTGCTCGACGAGCCGTTCGAGGGGCTGGCGCCGATCATCGTCCAGGATCTTGTGCACGCCTGCCGCGAGCTGGCGCGGAATGGTCAGACCATCGTCCTGGTCGAGCAGAATCTGGCGGCGACACTGGCGCTGGCGCAGCGCGTCTATATCATCAACAATGGCCATATCGCCCGCGAAGGTACAGCCGCGGAGATCAAGGCGCACCCCGACCTCACGCGCTATCTTGGGGTCTAGCTGTCCGGACCTAAATCGCCATAGGCTGACGGCCAAGGATCACAACCTCTGCCCGATGTGTGGCGAGCACAACTCCCGTCCAGCCTCGGGACGGACAAACTCCATCGCAACGAGACCTAGATCGGCTCCGGCCCGCGGGATATCGCGGCGACGCCGGTGCGCGAGACTTCAACGAGACCGATCGGGCGCATGAGTTCGACGAAATCGTCAATCTTGCGCGGCGCTCCGGTCAATTCGAAGATGAAGCTTTCGGTGGTCGCGTCGATCACCTTGGCGCGGAACGCGTCGGCGAGCCGCATCGCCTCGGCCCGGTTCTCGCCCTTGCCCCTGACCTTGATCATCGCCAGTTCGCGTTCGATCGCACGCACGGTGAGCGTCAGGTCGTTCACCGTGTGAACCGGAACCAGACGCTCGAGCTGATGGCGGATCTGCTCGATGATCTCGGGCGTGCCGGAGGTGACGATGGTGATGCGCGAGAGATGCGTCTCGTGCGCCACCTCGGCGACCGTCAGGCTCTCGATGTTATAGCCGCGTCCCGCGAACATACCGACGACGCGGGCGAGCACGCCGGGCTCGTTGTCGACCAGCGCCGAGAGCGTGTGGGTCTCGACATTGGATTTCGCCCCGGCTGTGGAATAGGGCGAAAGTGGCTGGAGGATCGAGGTCTTGCTCATGCGCTCATGTCCTTATTCGCGCTGCGCTGGGGGACGAAGATCATTTCCCTCACGCGGCGACGGCATTCGGCGAAGCTGCGACCCATCGCCGGAAAAGATCGAGGTCAATATTGCCGCCCGACAACACGAGCCCGACCTTCCGTCCCCTGAGTCGCGATCGCTCCTTCACCGCCGCCGCGAGCGCGGCCGCGCCCGCGCCTTCGGCGAGATTGTGCGTGTCGGTCCAATAGACCCGGACCGCGGCGGCGATTTCGTCATCGCTGACGAGCGTGATCCGCGCGGCGCCCTTGAGGATGACTTCCAGCGCCTCCTGGTCGGGAACGCGCGTCGCCATGCCGTCGGCAAGCGTATCGGCGCTGTTGGTGGGCACAGCCCGGCCGGCGGCGAACGAGAGCGCGTAGGCCGGCGCCTCGGCCGATTGCACGCCGACGATCTCCGTCTTGAGACTCAAAGCGTCGCGCGCGGCGATGCAACCACATATCCCGGAACCCTGACCGATCGGAACGTAGAGCACGTCGAGGTCGGATCGTTCGCTCAGAAGTTCGAACGCATAAGTTCCGACGCCGAGCGTCAGATCGCGATGGAAGGAGGGAACCATGTGCAGGCCGCGCAACGCGGCAAGCCGCATCGCCTCCTCCCGCGCGGCCTGAAAGTCACGCCCGAATTCGATCAGTTCGGCGCCAAGCGCCCGCATGGCGGCGTTCTTCTCCCTCGAATTGCCTTGCGGCGCGAGGATCGTCACTTTGAGGCCGGCGCGCTTGCCCGCGAAGGCGAGGCTCTGGCCATGATTGCCGCGCGTCGCCGAAATGATCCCGCGGACCGCCGGATCGCGCTTGATCAGCGCATCGACGAACGTAAGGCCGCCGCGCACCTTGAAGGCGCCGGTCGGCAGGTGGTTCTCGTGCTTGACCACGACGTCGGCGCCAAGCCGCTCATCCAGGAGCGGCCAGTTCAGCGCCGGCGTGGGACGCAAGGCGGTGAGCACGAGCTCGTGCGCCTGGCGCATCTCTTGTAAACTGAACATTTTTGAAAGCCCTCGCCCTTGCCCCTCATCGAGAACCCTTCTCCCCCGGGGAGAAGGTGGCCCTCAGGCGTTGAAAGACGCCCGTCTTTCGACGGGCTATCGCGCCGGATGAGGGCCCTCACACCAGCATCTTGCCCTTCTCGTCGATCACGTTGCCAATCTCGATCCCTGCGTCGTCCTCGAGCTCGGCCATCAGCATTTCGTTATGCGCCTTGCCGGACGGAATCATCGGGAAGCAGTTCTCTTTCTGGTCGACGAGGCAGTCGAAGATGACCGGCTTTGGGGTTTCGATCATCTCGGTGATCGCCGCATCGAGCTTCGAGGGATCGGAGCAGCGGATCCCGTGCGCGCCATAGGCCTCGGCCAGCTTGACGAAGTCAGGCAACGAATCGGTATAGCTCTCCGAATAGCGCCCGCCATGCAGAAGCTCCTGCCATTGGCGCACCATGCCCATGTACTGGTTGTTGAGAATGAAGATCTTGACCGGCAGGCGATACTGAACCGCCGTCGACATTTCCTGCATGTTCATCAGGATCGAAGCTTCGCCCGCGATGTCAATGACCAGCGACTTCGGATGCGCAAGCTGCGCCCCGATCGCGGCCGGCAGCCCGTAGCCCATGGTCCCGAGGCCGCCCGAGGTCATCCACCGGTTCGGCTCCTCAAAGGCAAAGTGCTGTGCGGCCCACATCTGGTGCTGGCCGACCTCAGTGGTGATGTAGGTGTCGTGGCCCTTGGTCAGCTCATAAAGCCTCTTCACCGCGTGCTGCGGCTTGATGATCCGCTCGGAATTGCGGAAGCCGAACGAGTTGCGCGCCCGCCAGCCGTCGATCGCGCTCCACCATTTCGCCAGGGCTCCCGGATCGGCCTGATGCGAGCCCGCGCGCCACAGCCGGGTCATGTCCTCCAGCACATGCGCGCAGTCGCCGACGATCCCGAGATCGACTTTGACGTTCTTGTTGATCGACGACGGATCGATATCGATATGGATCTTCCTCGATTTCGGCGAGAAGGCGTCGAGACGCCCCGTAATTCGGTCGTCGAAGCGCGCGCCGACGCAGATCATCAGATCGCAGTCATGCATCGCGTTGTTCGCTTCGAAGGAGCCGTGCATGCCCAGCATGCCGAGCCATTGGTTGTCGGACGCCGGATAGGCGCCGAGCCCCATAAGCGTCGACGTGATCGGAAATCCCGTCGCATGCACAAGTTCGCGCAGAAGCGTCGAGGCGTGGGGACCGGAATTGATGACGCCGCCACCCGTGTAGAAAACCGGCTTCTTCGCCGCCGCCATCATCTCGACAGCATGGCGAACGCGCTCGAGATCACCCTTGAGCTGCGGCTGATAGGTCTTGTGCTGCACGTTCTTCTGGAACGTGTAGGCGCCGCTGGCGAACTGAACGTCCTTGGGAATGTCGACGACCACGGGACCGGGCCGGCCGTGCGAAGCAATATAGAAAGCCTCGTGCAGGACGCGCGGCAGATCCTCGACCCGGCGCACAAGATAATTGTGCTTGGTGCAGCTGCGGGTGATGCCGGTCGTATCGCATTCCTGAAAGGCGTCGGAGCCGATCAGATGGGTCGGCACCTGACCGGTGATGCAGACCAGGGGAATCGAATCGCAGAGGGCGTCGGTGAGGGCGGTGATGGCGTTGGTCGCGCCAGGTCCTGAGGTCACCAGGAGGACTCCGACCTTGCCGGTCGAACGCGCATAGCCTTCCGCGGCATGGCCCGCGCCCTGCTCGTGGCGCACGAGGATGTGGCGAAGCTTGTTCTGATGGAAGATGGCGTCGTAGATCGGGAGCACCGCGCCGCCCGGATAGCCAAAGACCATCTCGACGCCCTGATCCTTCAGCGCCTCGACGACCATCTCCGCGCCAGTCATTTGCTTGGCCATATCGGAACTCTCCGTTTTGTCTCTTCAATCGCGAATTCGAGGCAACAAAAAAGGCCCTCTGAGGGGCCTTCGGGTAAGCGCTAGCGACCGGGTGCAGATCTTAGATCTGCCCGCCCTCCAGCGCCAAAGGTACAATAAGCTTCGCCACGCGATAACCTCGTGAAGATTGCAACCCGCCATTTACCTGACCGGCGATAGCGGCGTCAAGGCCACTCAAATGGAACGAGGCTCTGCTGGAAATTCACCACCTTTGGCGTTTTCCCTTTCCGATCCAGCGTGAAGCCCTCTTTTCGCAGGCGTTTCGCCTGGTCCTCCACGCCGCCGGGAAACCGATTGACAAGCGCCCCATTCGCTTTCACCACCCGCCAATAGGCGACTTCGTTGCTGGGATCATGGGCGATGGCCTGAAGGGCCTTTTGGGTTGTAACCGGGCATGTCCCCTGGACGTTAAATTGCTGGGTAAGTTTCTGGCAAATTAGACTCGTGGTGATGAGTTTGCCCTCTGGCATTTTCTCGATCAGCGCCGCCACGGTCGCAGGACCAGGCAGGAGCATCTTGCCTGCGCCGCCAAAAAAACTCAGGCGGTCCTTGGGAATGTCGACGATGGCGTCCGCTTTAGGCTCCATGTTGTTTCCCGCTCTTCTCCGTATGTCCGATCGACCAGCCATATTATCACGGCCTCGCCGGCCGGCGAAAGCAGTCCGCGCGCACCTCGGCGCTGTCAGTCCTGTCAAGCGCGCAACGGGGAGTATAGCCTGAGGCAATGACGGCGAACGCCGCCATGTGCGGCCAAACACGGACGGAACCGAGCCTTGAGGCGCAAGAAAGGAACCGGCGGGAGCATGTCGGCAATCGCTAGAACAATCGACGCCAGCGTCCTCTCCGTCGCCTACCTCGAATACGGACCCGCGTCCGGCTGGCCGTGCATTCTCGGCCACGGCTTCCCTTACGACGCGCACGCCTACGCCGAGACCGCGCCGATGCTGTCCGGAGCCGGGGCGCGGGTCATCATTCCCTACCTGCGCGGCTACGGGCCGACGCGGTTCCTCAAAGCCGAGACCCCGCGCTCGGGCGAACAGGCGGCGCTGGGCGCTGACCTTCTGGCGCTGATGGACGCGCTTCGAATCGAGCGCGCGATTCTCGGCGGCTACGACTGGGGCGGGCGCGCCGCCTGTGTCGTCGCGGCGCTGTGGCCGGAGCGGGTCGCCTCGCTCGTCTCGGGCAATTCCTACAACATCCAGGACATCGCGCGCGCCGTGGAGCCGGCGAGCCCGGAAGAGGAAGCGTCGTTGTGGTACCAATACTATTTCCATAGCGAGCGCGGCCGGCGCGGTCTGACCAAGGACAGGCGCGCGATCGCCCGCCTGCTCTGGCGCATGTGGTCGCCGGCCTGGGACTTCGACGAGGCGACGTTTGAGTGCACGGCGACAGCGTTCGACAATCCCGATTTTGTAGATGTCGTCATCCACTCCTATCGCCACCGCTACGGACTCGCCGCCGGCGATCCGGCTTACGCGGAGATCGAGGCCAGGCTTGCCGCGCATCCGCCAATCGCCGTTCCGGCGATCACGATCGACGGCAGCGATGACGGCGTCAATTCGGGCACGGCGCATCACGGCAGGATGTTCGCAGGCCCGCACGAGCATCGCGTTTTCAGCCGCGCCGGCCACAACCTCCCGCAGGAGCGGCCGGAGGACTGGGCGCGGGCCGTGATCGATGCACGAGCCATGGCCAAAAGCTAAGGAACGAACGAGATCATCGACCGTTAGGCCGGCGTGGGAAGAGATCCGACTTTGACGATCACAAACTACCCAGGCGCCGGCGAGGCCGGGCGATCTGATCGGACGAAGCTCGCCGACATTCTCGGCCCAGGCCTCATAACCGGCGCTTCGGACGACGACCCGAGCGGGATCGCCGCCTACGCCCAGGCAGGGGCGGCCTTCGGATTCGCCCTCTCCTGGACCCTGCTCTTCACCTATCCCCTGATGTGCGCGATCCAGATGATCAGCGCCGAGGTGGGCCGAGTGACCGGCAAGGGCATCGCCTCCAATATGCGAGTTTTCTATCCTCTCGCTCTGCTTTATGCGCTGGTGGGCCTGCTCGTCCTCGCCAATGTCATCAACATTGGCGCCGACCTCGGCGCGATGGGCGCGGCGCTACAGCTGATTCTGCCGGGGCCGCAATGGCTCTATGTCGCGGCGTTCGCCATTCTCATTGTGGTCCTCGAAGTGTTCATGCGCTACGCGAGCTACGTCTCCGTGCTGCGCTGGCTGACGCTGTCGCTGTTTGCTTACGTCGCGACGGCGTTTGTCGTCGGCGTGCCGTGGGGAACGGTCGCCTTCCATCTGGTCGTTCCCCATGTCGAATGGACGGCGGCCTATTTCACCATCGTTGTGGCCGTCTTCGGCACGACGATCAGCCCCTATCTTTTCTTTTGGCAGGCTTCCGAGGAAGTCGAAGACGAGGAGGGTGATCCCGCCGCCGAGCCGCTTCTCAAAGCGCCCGAGCAGGCGCCGCGCCAGCTTCGGCGCACCAAGCTCGACACGATGGTTGGCATGGGCGTGTCGAATCTGGTCGCCCTCTTCATCATGCTGACGACCGCAGCGACCCTGCACGCGCATGGCGTGACGAATGTCGAAACCTCGGCGGACGCTGCGAAGGCGCTCAAACCCATCGCGGGCGAACTGGCCTTCGCGGTCTTCGCGCTCGGCATTGTCGGCACCGGGCTGCTCGCCGTGCCGGTTCTGGCCGCGAGCGCGGCTTACGCGCTTGGCGAGACGCTCGGCTGGCGCATCGGGCTCTCCGAGCGTGCGAGCCGGGCGCCGGCCTTCTATCTGGCGATCGCGGTCGCGACGCTCATAGGCGCGCTCCTCAATTTCTCGCCCCTCGATCCGATCAAGGCCCTCATCTTCAGCGCCATCGTCAACGGCGTCGCGGCGGTTCCGGTGATGGTCATGATCGTGCACATGGCCTCGCGGCGCGAGGTGATGGGCGAGTTCGCCCTCAAGTCATGGCTCAAGGTCCTTGGCTGGCTCGCGACCGGAATCATGGCGGGGGCGGCGATCGGCATGTTCGCCACCTGGAACGGCTAAAGCTGCGCATCGAAACGCCGCCAGCTCTCCATCCGGAAGGCGTCGCCGCCGCTTCGGATAGGTCGGCTGGTCGGCCGGAAGCAAATGTCAGACTCTCGCCATTAGGCCTGCCTGCCCGAGGACTTCGCCCCGCGAAATCGCCGGAGCAGCCGGATCGCGACCAGCAGGAAGAGCACAACCAGGGCGATGGCGACGGCCGGCGCGGCAAGCGCCAGGAAAGAAATCAAGACCGCGCCGCCGAGTTGAGCCGTCGAAATGACGAAGTTCCCCAAGCCCCCGGTCAAGACGGTCGAGTGCGCGCGAAGGATCGCGGTCAGCCCTTGCGTCAATCCGGCGACACCGCCACCGGCGATGACGGCTGCGGTCCATTTCACCATCGGCGGCGCGTCGATCATGACCGCGGCCGACACGATCGTCCCGGCGACGAAGGCGGCCGGCGTCGCCACAGTGTCGAGCAAATTGTCGACCACCGGAATGTAATAGGCCAGCACCTCCGCAACGGCCGCAACGCTCAGCATGATGAGGGCCGATGACGAGCCGAGCCAAGTGAAGCTGTCGTCGAGATGGAGATGCCCGGTATAGGCCGCGGCGCTGACGATGAGCATCGGCAGAAAGACGCGAAAGCCGGTCGCCGCGGCGAGCGCTATGCCCAGGACAATCGATAGCGCCATGTCTGACATGAGAGGCCCGGCCTGGAGCGATTCCCGAGCCGATCGCTGGACACGCGCCAGGCCAGTTCAATCGGTTACCGCCGATTCAAACTAGAAACTTTTGGCTATCCACTCAAGTTCGCTTGATCCCGCCCACCACCGGCTCTCGGCGAGAGCCGCGTGGCGAGATCCCGAACTGAATTTGACAACAGCCTCGGCGACACGCCAGCCGCGCCCGTCGAGGAGAAACGCCGAGCGCGACCTTTATGTTCGGCGATTTATGAAATCGCCGCCTATCGGCCTGCTGGCGCCATGGCCGAGGCCAGCTGCGGCGCGGACAGGGCGCGGTAGGCGAGCGCGCCGACTCCCGCGCCAATCAGCCAGCCCCAGTCGCCGACATTGAACATGAGACCGTAAGCGCCGGCCAGCGACAGGCCGATCGACAGGACGCCGGAGATCGCCAGCGCGATCAGCGCTTTGTGGTTCCACCCGCCGTCGTAATTGTAGGTCCCGCTCGCCGCCATCGTGTAGAGGTCGTCGACGACGACCGTCTCCTTCTTCACGAGATAGTAGTCGGACAGCATGATCCCGAACATCGGCCCGAGCACCGAGCCAAAGATGCTGACGAACAGCGTGATGGCCGAGGGGCTCGCCACGAACAGCCACGGACACACCAAGACCGACAGGATGGAGGTGATCACGCCGCCCATCTTGAAGTTGATCTTCTCAGGCTTGAGGTTCGAGATGTCATAGGAGGGCGAAATGAAGTTCGCGACGATGTTGATCCCCATCGTCGCGACGATGAAGGTAATCGAGCCGATAATCGCGACGATCGGATTGCCGATTTTCTGGACGATCAGCACCGGATCCATGATCGCCTGACCGAACACCTTCAGCGTCCCAGCCGTCACGATCACGGTGATGATCGAGAACACGAGGAAATTCACGGGAAGGCCGAGGGAGTTGCCGACCTTCATTGCCCGCTCATCCTTTCCGAAGCGGGCAAAGTCGCCGAAATTGAGCAACAGGGCCGAGAAGTAGGCAACGATCAGCATCGCCGCATTCGCCATCACGCCAACAGTCGCGATATTCGAGGAAGCCGGCGGGCTGAGTTGAAGGTTGAGGCTGGAGAAGCCCGCCTGGTAGAGCATCCAGCCCGCAAGAATGAACATAACGGCGTAGACCGCGGGCCCGCAGAAATCGATGAACTTCCGGATCCGCTCCATCCCGCTCATGAAGATGATGAGCTGAAATAGCCACATGAACAGGAAGCTGAACCAGCCGAGCGTGGACAGGCCGCCGATGTTGTTGTGCGTCAGACCTTCGGTCGAAGGGATGAGCGTAAGAGCCAACACCTGCACCGCTTTGGAAGCAAAATAGGTCTGCACCCCGTACCAGACGAT
The DNA here is from genome assembly GCA_036489975.1 of Roseiarcus sp. Classification (GTDB taxonomy): domain Bacteria; phylum Pseudomonadota; class Alphaproteobacteria; order Rhizobiales; family Beijerinckiaceae; genus Roseiarcus. The sequence continues at coordinate 15,644 of DASXES010000060.1, read as the reverse complement.
CCCCACCACGCCGCGAATGATGGCGGCGAGATTCGCGCCCATCACGCCGAAGGAGACGCGAGCCATAACCGGAAAGGGGATGCCGTATCGAAGCGAGGGCCGGCCGATCAGGTTCATGAGGAAATAGACGGCTGTAATCCCCACCAGCATGGAGATCAGCACCTGCCAGCCCGTCAGCCCGAGGAAGAACAGGCTCGCGGCGAAGGTGTAGCCGCCGACGGAATGGACGTCGGACATCCACATGGCGAACAGGCTGAAGGCGCCCCAGGTGCGCCCTTCGGGAGCGGTTGGCGCGAGATCGTGGTTATAGAGCTGAGGATGGGCGCCGGTGATGACGAGCGTAGGCACTTCGCCGCTGTGCGTTGTCATGAGTTCGACCTCAACGTCCGCGTACGCTGCGTCGCAATTGCCGGTATGGGCGATCGCGCCGCCGACCGATCCGACCGAGCCGTTCAAGCCCGGCGCTCCGCCCCGCGGAGTCAGTCGATCGTAGCAAACAGCATGCCAGTTTAGAACGATTGGTAAAAATCCTTGAACGGGTCGTTCCGAGCGAATGACTTCGACGACCTCCGGCGCCGGGCTACTGGGCTTTGAGGCCGAGGCCTCCCAGAACCAGTTGCACGATCGTCGATTTGGCGGCGTCGTAATCGGCTTCCTCCAGAACCCGCTTCCGCTTCATAATGGTCATCTGGCTCGCGAAATCGGCGTAGGCCTGCGTCATCGCCCAAATACAGAAGAACAGGTCGGTCGCGCTGATGGGTCGCGCTGCGCCGCTCGCTGCCCACGATTCGACCGTCGCGACCTTTTCCAGCAGCAGCGGTGTCGAGACCTTTTCAATAAAATCGCCGATGAATGTGGCGCCGCTGATGATTTCGTTGGCATAGAGGCGCGACAGGTCGGGATGGTCGCGTGAGAAGTTGACCTTCTTTTCGATGTAGCGGGTGAGGATCGTCTCGATGTCCGACGCGGTTTCGAGCGTCTCGAGTTCCCGCGCCCACATTTTCATCGCCCGTTCGAGAATGGCGCGGTAAAGGTCGTCCTTATCCTCAAAATAATAATAGATATGCGGTTTTGCGATCTTGGCCTTCTTGGCGATGAGCGCGGTCGTGGCGCCACGAAAGCCAAAATGACCAAACACAAACTCGGCCGCGTCGAGGATATTGGCCTCGATGTTGGGGCCGGGCGCCGGCTTGCGTCCGCCACCGGGCTTTTGCCTGATGCGGAACGCCTTCAGATCGTCGGCTGGCATAGCTGATGTCGCCCCTCCAATTGGCGCCGACGCTCTGTAAGCCGTTGGCCCCAGCGTCGTGCCCTATCCGGATAGGGCGCGCAACCGCAGGGCCACAGCCAAAGGACGCCGCCATCGGCTTCCACACCGCTTCGAGGCCGCCTCTCGTGCGACGGGAAGACGTCATCAACGGCGTCCGCAAGATCGACGTGGGTCGCCGACTTGCCTCCGGTCCGCCTTCTTCTTCCGCGCAGCGTGGCCGTCGCGGCAATGTTCTCGCGGGCGGTCCCTGCCGGCCAACGCTGGCGAAAAGCCGGTCGCCGCCGGTCGCAAACTGACACAGCGCAGCGAGCCGCGTCGTCCCTCAGTTCACCATCGCTCCCGGCCCCGGAATCGCGCCAGGCGGGCACTTGCCGAGGATGATCATGCCGAGCACCTCGTCCTTGGTCATGTCCTGGACGCTGCCCGAGCCGACGACCTGGCCGTTCTTCATCACCGTCACCCGGTCGGCGAGGTCGAACACGTCATGGATGTCGTGGCTGATGAGGAAGATGCCGAGGCCCTGCGCCTTGAGCTGCTTGACGAGCTCGCCGACCTGCGCCGTTTCGGCCGGCCCCAGAGCCGCCGTCGGCTCATCCATGATGAGCACCTTGGCGTCGAAATGGATTGCGCGCGCGATGGCGACCGACTGTCGCTGGCCGCCGGAGAGGGCCACCACCGGCTCCTTGAAGCGGCGGAAGTTGGGGTTGAGCCGCCCCATCACCTTGCGCGCCTCGGCCTCCATCGAGGCGTCGTCGAGCGTCCCCCAGCGGGTGAGCAGCTCGCGGCCGAGATAGAGGTTCGAGGCCGCATCGACATTGTCGGCGAGCGCGAGCGCTTGATACACCGTCTCGATGCCAAGGCCCTTGGCGTCGCGCGGGTTGTCGATCCTGACCTCCTGCCCGTCGATGAAGATCTGTCCCGAGTCGCGCTTGTAGGCGCCCGAGAGGATTTTGATGAGGCAGGATTTGCCCGCGCCGTTGTGGCCGAGCAGGCCGACGACTTCGCCGGGATAGAGATCGATATAGGCGTGGTCGACGGCCTTGACGCCGCCGAAGGCGATCGAGATGTCCTTCATCTCGACCAGCGGTGTGATCGCGTTGGGGTCCATTCTCTCAACCCTTGGCGGTTCTGCGGCGGTAGAAGGTGTCGATGCCGACCGCGCCAACGAGCACCACGCCGACCACCATCTGCTGGAAGGCCGAGTCGAGGCCGAGCAGCACCATGCCCGATTGCAGCGACTGGATGACAAGCGCGCCGATGAGCGCGCCGTAGATCGTGCCGACGCCCCCCGCAAGCGAGGTGCCGCCGATCACTGCGGCCGCGATCACGTAGAGTTCGTCGAACTGCCCGAGCACGTTGGTCGCCGAGTCGAGCCGCGCCGAATCGATGCAGGCGGCGACCCCCGCCAGCGCGCCCATCAGCGCAAAGACCAGAATCGTGATCTTCCTGGTGTTGACGCCGGCGAGCTCGGCGGCCTCCGGATTGCCGCCAGTGGCGTAGACATAGCGGCCGAACCGGGTCCGCCCGGCGAGGAAGGTCATGACAACGCCGGCCAGGAGCGCGATCAGCACGGGAATCGCGTATCCGGTGGAAATGAACAGTCCGCCCTCGGGCACGGGAATGCCGTTGGCCGTCGCATAGGCCGCGGCCACCCGCTCAGGCCAGGGATAGGCGTTGACGATTCCCGTCGCGCCAAGGACGATGAAGCAGCCGACGATCGCGAGCACATATTCGGCCCACATCGGCCGTTGCGGGAAACGGAACCGCGCGCGGCGCTGGCGGCCGGCGTACAGGCCGAGCACGATGCCTGCGCAGCAGATCGCCGCCAGTGTCCAGCTCGCCGTCGCTCCGATCGAGCCGTGCGGTCCCCCGCCCATCAGCGCGAAGCGCTGGTCGAGCGGCGCGATCGTCTGACCCGTCGTCACCCACCAAGCCGCGCCGCGCCAGAACAATTGCCCGCCAAGCGTGACGATGAACGAGGGAATGCCGATGTAGGCGACGAGCGAGCCCTGAAAGGCGCCAATCGCCGCGCCGATCGCGATCGCGAGGATCACGGCGATGATCCAGATCGCCGGATTGTCCAGGCCGAGATAGAGCGGCAGGATGCGGACCTGGGCGACGCCGATGATCGTCGATGTGAAGCCCACGATCGAGCCGACCGAAAGGTCGATATGGCGCATGACGATGACGAGGACCATGCCCGTCGCCATGACCGCGATCGATGATGTCTGTACGCTCAGGTTCCATAAATTGCGCGGCGACAGGAACAGGCCCTCGCCGGTCTGAGCCAAGGTGATAATGTTGAAACCGATCCAGATCAGCGCCAGCGCGCCGATCATGCCGAGCATGCGGGTGTCGACTTCCGTGGCTCTCAGCAGCCGTCGAAAAGCCGACTCGCCCGGAGCCGCGCTGGCCGCGCTCGGCGCCGCAGAGGTCATGGCTCCTCCCGATCCCTGGCTTTACGCCCGTGGCCGCCCGTGTACGCGGCGTTGCAACAGGAAACCGCGCCACCCTTGAAGAACGGCGCGGTTTCTTTTCTTTCACCGCGTGAAGATGCGGTCAACTCAGCTGCAGAACTTGACCGTGCCGGGCTTCACCCCGTTGCAGACCTCGGCCTTGGTGATCCAGCCCTTGTCGACGATCACGTTGAGATTCGCCCTGGTGATCGGCAGCGGGGTGAGGAGGACGCCATTGACCTTAACGCCCTTGGCGCCGCCGGTGAACGGCTTCACATTCGGAATGGCCGTCATCTTCTTGCCGTCGCCGAGCGCGACTGCCGCCTCTCCGGCCGTCTTGCCGAGATCGCGGGCGTCCTTCCAGATCGAGACCGTCTGGGTGCCGAGCGCGATGCGGTTGATCGCGGCGTGATCGCCATCCTGTCCGGACACCGGCACCGAGCCCGCCATGCCCTGCGCCGCAAGCGCGGCCACGACGCCGCCCGCCATGCCGTCGTTCTCGGCGATCACCGCGTCGACCTTGTTGTTGTTCTTGGTGAGGATCTGCTCCATTTCCTTCTGCGCGTTGTCGGGCTTCCAGCCGTCGGTATAGGACATGCCCACGTTCTTGATCTTGCCCGCGTCCATCGCCGGCTTCAGCACTTCCGTGATGCCCGAGAACAGGAAGTCGGCGTTCGGATCGCCCTTGTCGCCCTTGATGAAGACGAAATTGCCGGCCGGCTTCACCGCCGTGATGGCTTTCGCCATCATGCGGCCGACCTCGACGTTGTTGAAGGTGACGTAGAGCACGTTCGGGCTCTCGATCAGGCGGTCATAGGCGATGACCGGGATGCCTTCGTCGGTCGCCTTCTTGACCGCCGGCAGGATCGCCTCCGAATCCATGGCGAGGATGATGAGCACATTGGCGCCCTTGGAGATGAGATCCTCGACGTCGGTCAGCTGCTTGGTCGGCGAGGCCTGGGCGTCGGCCGAAATGTATTTGGCGCCGTGAGCGCTGAGCGCCTTTTTGATCGCCGCCTCGTCGGTCTTCCAGCGTTCCTCCTGGAAGTTCGACCACGAGACCCCGACCGTCAGGTCCTTTGCGAACGCAGCGAACGAGACGACGCTCGCGGACGCCAACAAAACCGCGCCGATCGCCAGGTTTTTCAACGATTTCATGATTTCCTCCCTATTTATCCGCCGACCGCGGCCCTGCCGCAAAAAACGCGTCCTCCGACCGAAGGCGGACAATGTTCAGCGTGCGGGACAATGGTGAGGCCTGCTGACGCTGTCAATGCGCCAAAAGGCCAATGCCTGAGGCGCTTGCAGCGCTTGCCCCGGGCATGAGAATGATGGTCTTTCGGGCTCGCTCGGGCCGCGCTTTTTAAACAAAGGGCGACGGGAGGACATGAAGCGGCTTTTGGGCGTCTCGGTCGCCTTGTGCGCGGCGTCGGTCTTGTTCGCCGGCGCCTCAGCGTCCGGCGGAAGCTGGGACGAGCGCGTCTTTCCGCCCGGCTCGCACCTCGATTTTGATGCGATCGCCGCCGCCGGCCCATCGGCTTTGCCCGCGCTCATCGCGCGTGGGCGCCAGCTGTTCAAAGCGAAGTTCACCACGGCCGACGGCGCCGGGCGCCCAATGGCGACGCAGGCGATCATCCCAACCAAGCGCAAGAGCGGCGTCAATCCGCCGTTCAGCCGCACCAGCGGTCCCGATTCGAACTCCTGTTTCGGCTGCCACAACGATCCCGTCCTCGGCGCGTCGGCGGACGACGCCTCGAACGCCTTCATCTCGGAGGGCTTCGAGTTCGCCCAGTTCGATTCGACCGATCCCACCTTTTCGAGCGAGCGTCACCCGGTCTCGCTCATGGGCGCGGGCTTCATCGAGCTCCTGGCGCGCGAGATGACGGCGGACCTGCAGGGCATCCGCAAAGGCGCGGTGACTGAGGCGCGCGCGACGGGTGAGCCCGTGCGCGCCGATCTCGTGAGCAAGGGCGTGCGCTTCGGCTCGCTCGAGGCGCATCCGGACGGCATGGTCGACCTCGACTCGGTCGACGGCGTCGACGCCGATCTCATTGTGAGACCCTTCAGCCGCAAGGGGGTGTTCACCTCGCTCAGGCAATTCGCCATCAACGCGCTCAACATCCATCACGGCATGGAGGCGGTCGAGCGCTTCGGCGTGCGCTGGACCGGCAGTCACGATTTTTCCGGCGCCGGCGTCCCCGATGCAATCACGGACGGCGACGTCTCGGCGCTGGTCGCCTTCCAGGCGACGCTGCCGCCGCCAACCGTCAAGTCCGATCTGCCCGACGACTGGCGGACCGCAGCCGAAAAGGGGGAGAAGCATTTCGAGGCGCTCGGCTGTGTCTCCTGCCACCGCCAGACGCTGCCGCTCAAATCGCTCGTTTTCACCGATCCCGCCCCCTACGACATGGCGGGCACGCTGCGGAAAGGCGAGACGCATGGGGTCATTTGCATTGACCTCGGCCAGCTTCCCTTCGCCAGGACGCTCAAGCGGAACGACAAGGGCGAATATCTGATCCCCATCTTCAGCGATCTGAAACGCCATCTCATGGTCGACGAACAGGTCAATGCGCTTGGCAATGAATTGCAGGCGCAACGCTTCGTGGAGCGCGACGTGTTCCTCACGCCACGGCTGTGGGGCGTCGGCTCGACCGCGCCCTATGGGCACAATGGCGCGTTTCGGATGCTTGGCGAGATCATTGCGGCGCACGGGGGCGACGCCCGCTTCGCGCGCGACGCCTATCTCGCGCTCCCGCCGGACGAGCAGGACACAGTCATCGCTTTCCTGCGCACCCTGATCATCGAGGCGCAGTGATGCGGACGGTCTTCTGGCTTCTCGCGGCCCTCGTCGTCATCACGGCGGCGCGCGCCGGCGAGACCCCGGCAAAGCCGCTCGGCGACATTCCCCTCATGCACGAGGAGACGCAAGCCGCCGGGCTCAACAGCGTCTATGACGGCCCGTGGGAGTTCTTCGTCGGCGGCGGGGGCGCGGCGCTCGACTGCGACGGCTCAGGCTTCCCCTCTGTCTTCCTCGCGGGGGGCAAGAACCCCGCCAACCTCTACGTCAACAAGTCCGGGGCCGGCGGCCCGCTGCGATTCGAGGAAAAGGCGCTCGACATCGGCGACCCGAAGCTGCTCACCAATGTCATCGGCGCCTATCCGCTCGACATTGACGGCGACGGCCGCACGGACCTTTTCGTCCTCAGGGTGGGGAGCGCGCTTCTGCTCAAGGGCGGCCCGAACTGCACGTTCACGCTCATGAATCGAGAATGGAATTTCGACGGCGATTCGGGCTGGATCACGTCGTTCGCCGCCGAGTGGGAGCGGGGGCAAAAATTCCCGACCCTCGCCATTGGCCACTATGTCGACCGTAGCGCGCCCGGATCGCCATGGGGCACATGCGAGGAAAATTCGCTCTACCGTCCGCAGCCCGGCGACAAGCCAGACTATTCGGTGCGCACCCCGCTCATCCCCGGCTTCTGCGCGCTCTCGATGCTGTTCACCGACTGGAACAAGTCGGGCGTCCCGTCGCTTCGGGTCTCCAACGACCGGCAATATTACCGCGGCGGCGAAGAGCAGTTGTGGCGCATCGAGCCGGGCAAGGCGCCGCGCCTCTACGGCCGCGCCGACGGGTGGCGGCATGTGACGATCTACGGCATGGGGATAGCCGAGGGCGATCTCGACGGCTCCGGCTATCCGGAATACTTCCTCACCTCGATGGGCGACGCCAGGCTGCAGAAGCTGGATCCGGACGCCGGGCGCGGCGAAATGCCAATCTATCGCGACATCGCCGGTGAAGTCGGCGCGACCGCCCATATTCCCTATACCGGCGGCGACAAGCGGCCCTCGACGGCCTGGCACTCGGAATTCGCCGACTTCAACAATGACGGGCTCCTCGACATCTTCGTCTCCAAGGGCAACGTCGAACAGATGCCGGACTTCGCCGCCGATGACCCGAGCAACCTTCTGCTCGGCCAATGGAACGGCAAGTTCGCGGAGAGCGGCATGGAATCGGGCATTGCGCGCGACCATAAAGGGCGCGGCGCGATCATTGCGGACTTCAATCTCGACGGGAATCTCGACATCCTGCAGATCAACCGCAGCTCGAATGTGACGCTCTTCCGCAACCTCGGGGCCAAATGCGACGATGGCTCCGCCATGCCGGCGGGAAACTGGAGCGAGATCCGGCTCGTGGAGCCGAACCCGAACCGCGATGCGATCGGAGCGAAGGTCTCGATCAAGACGGGCCTGCACGTGCAGGCACGCACGGTGGAGGTCGGCGGGGGCGACGCCTCAGGCCATGCCGGCTGGATCCATGTGGGTCTGGGCACGGCCGAGCGGGCGGAGATCAGGGTGCAGTGGCCCGACGGCGACTGGAGCCCGACCTACCGCGTGTTCGCCAACCAGTTCGTGGTGGTCGACCGGACGAAGCCGCAGGCCGCGTACTGGTATCCGGGCCGGTAGAACGTGGCGCCGCCCGACGGACGGCGCCGCGAATTCGGCCCAAACGAGATCAGCTCGCAAGGACCTCGTTCACTTGCATGATCGGCTCGATCTTCGTGTAATTCGGGATGTCGCCCACGATCTCCGCGCCATGCTTGACGAGCGCTTTTTGAAGCTGGTCGACCGAGTTGAATTTGATATGGGCGATCGCGACATAGGGCGCCTTGCCGCCGGCGGGGTCGGACAGGCCCTTGTCGAATTCGCAGCTCACCAGACCTTCCGGTTTAAACCGCGCGACGACCAGCTTGTGGTGATTGTTGAAATAATAGTCGTAGTTGAACGCTTCGCCGTCCTTCGCCGGATAGAGAACCGTAAGTCGATGCATCGCTTCCTCCGTGCTGGCGAGCCCAGGGGCGATAGCTTCGCCGCAGGTCTCTTGCTTGTTGAATTTCGCGGGCGCGGCGGCCATCTCCGAGGTCCGGCGCGAGTTTGCCAGCCGCGCCGATCGAGCCCCGGACCTCGAGAATGGACTCCGCAGGCCAAAATCTCAACTCGGGAGAGTTCGACCCGAGGCTGAAGTCTCAGTGGCGCAACTTGTAGCAGTGCCCGCCGCCCCGATGCCTGACGCGCGCGCGACACGCCTCCAGCGTCGAGAATGAGCAGTCAGGATGTCCGGTGGCTGTCGAGCCTCTCAGCTGCGCACAGAACCTGGCCGCGCTGGCAGGACTCGGAGAACCGACAACGAGACCCATCGAGAGCGCCATCATCGCAGCGGTAAGCACCATTCTTGAACTCGACATAACCAACCTCCCTACAAGCGGCTTGTTATCGCCCTTCGCGACGAATGTCGCAAACGCGAAACTCGCGCTTATCAGACTGTTGCGGGTCCGATGAACCCCCGGTGAACAACGTCCGCTTCGCGCGCCGCTCGCCGCCGTCAGACTTGAGGCGCGTCCCGCCCGATTCGCTCAGCCCTTCCGGCGTTCCCTGCACATCGCGAGGGGCGCCAAAATGGCCGCTATTGTCTCGCGCAAAGGATGACCGCCTTCGCCCCGTCGCAGCTCGCGCCGGTCGTTCCGTCGATGTGCGGAGCGCCGCCGCCGGCGCAATAGGCGCTGGCCATGATCTCGCCCGCGCCGCACGAGGCTTGAGCGGAATCGCTGACCACCCGGAAACTGGCCCCGACGCCTGGCGGTCCTGCCGGGCCTTGCGGGCCGGGCGGCCCGGAAGCTCCGGTGGCTCCCGGCGGTCCAGGGGGACCGAGCGCGCCGACCGTTCCCACATCGCCCCTGGGCCCCGGAGGTCCTGCCTGCCCCTCGCGCCCGATCGCGCCGACTTCGCCCTTGGGTCCTGCCGGTCCGGCCTCGCCTTTCGGCCCAGGAGGGCCCGCTGCGCCGGTTTCGCCTTTAGGTCCCGCCGGCCCGATTGCGCCGACGGCGCCCACTGATCCCGCTTCACCCTTTGGTCCAGGGGGTCCCGCCGGTCCGCCTGGTCCCGCCGGCCCGATTGCGCCGACGGCGCCCACCGATCCCGCTTCACCCTTTGGCCCAGGGGACCCTGCTGGCCCGGGCGGTCCCGGAGGCCCGAGCGCGCCGACTTCACCTTTGGGCCCCGTGGGCCCTGACGGTCCGACGGGGCCGGCTGGACCAATCTCGCCCGAATCGCCTTTCGGTCCCTGGGGCCCCGCCGCCCCATCTGGCCCCGGCTCACCCTTTGGTCCTTGCAGCCCGGTCGCCCCGGCTAGGCCCGTATCGCCCTTGGGGCCAGGCGGCCCGTCAGCTCCTGGCGGCCCAGGCGGTCCAGGAGGTCCAGCGGGACCCGTTTCGCCTTTGCGGCCCGGCGGGCCTTCAGCGCCCGCGTCGCCCTTCAGCCCCTGCGGTCCGATCGCACCGACCGCGCCCAGTTCGCCCTTCGGCCCGGGCGGGCCGGCGGGACCCTGCTGCCCTTGCTGCCCCGGCGGACCCTGGTCGCCCTTGCCGCCCTTGGCGCAGCCGGAAACAGCGAGCAGCGCCGCAATGGCGGCGCTGGCGACCAGTGAGCGCATTTCGTTTTCTCCCCTCGTGAGCCGCTTCCCAACCGCCTCTAAAACGTAAGTGGCGACGCCCGACTATAATCCGCGTGTGATGCGGCGCTCATGAGCCGCCGATCGGCGCAGCCGCTGCTCCGTCGATGGCGGTCGCCACGCCGAGCGTTCTCCAGCGCTTGAGCTCCGCCGAGAACGCCGCCTGCTTCTCCTCCCAAATTCCGATCGCGTCGGCGCCGAGCAGGAGATGCAGCGGCGGATCGTCGCTGTCGGCCGCCGCGATCATGGCGTCAGCCGCTTTGGCCGGATCGCCAGGCTGCTGGCCGTCGCCGCCGTAGAGATAGGCTTCGAGCGGGTCGATCACCGAGCGGTAGGCGTCGATGCGCCGCTCCGGCCGCATGTTGACGGCGCCGGCGAACTCGGTGCGGAAAGCGCCCGGCGCGACGATGGTGACGCCGATCCCGAGAGGCTTGACCTCGTCTCTCAATGCTTGGCTCCAACCCTCAAGGGCGAATTTCGAGGCGCAATAGGGGCCGAACCCGCCAATCGAGACGAGACCGCCGATGCTGGTGAGCTGCACGATGCGCCCGCTTCGCTGCGCCCGCATCGCCGGCAGCACCGCCCGGGTCATCTCGGCGGCGGCGAAGAAATTGACCTCCATCTGCTCGCGCAACTGATCGGGTGAGAATTCCTCGGCCGCGCCGAGCGAGCCGCGCCCGGCGATGTTGGCGAGCACGTCGATCCGACCGAAGCGCTCGAGCGCGGCTTCGACGACTCTCAGACGAGCCTGCGCGTCCGTGACGTTGAGCTCGATGGCGAGGGCGGACTTCCCAAAAGGCGAGGCAAGCGAGTCGAGCGCCGCCCTTCGGCGGGCGCAGACGACCGCCTCGTCGCCCCGCTTCAGCACGGCTTCGGCGAGCGCCCGGCCAAAGCCGCTCGAAGCGCCGGTTATGAGCCAAACCCGATGCATGGCTTCAAGGCCTATCGCAGATGCGCGCGCCGGATCAAGACAGCGGGCGCATCGCGATGTCTCACCGCGCAACGCGCGAAGACTGGCGTGGCGAAGACTCGGGTGGGACTTCGTCGGTCGCAGACGTCGCGAGGCGGCGAACCCGCCAATACAACCATCGCGCGTAATCGCCGACTGGTAAACGCCAGTAAACGCTAGCAAACGCGCTTAAACGCTAGTAAAACGACTCCAATTTACTAGCGTTTATTTTTCTGAATCTTGACTTTTCAATGGGTTACGAGCGATTGGAATAAAAAAAAATCGCCGCGCCGGCTTACGCCGCGTATCAGGTTGTTCGCGGGACACGGCGTTCCATGACACGGCTCTCCTGCCCGGCCGTCGAGCGCTCGACTGGCCCAATTAGTTTCAACGCACAGAAATATATACTATGGTCTTCTGAATTTGTCAAACAATTTGGCGACTCTCGCGGCTCGCATGGCCGCGAGGCCCCCGCCGCCCTGTCTGGATCAAAGACAGCGGCTCACAGGATGCGGCTCTTGTGAGCCTTCCAGTAGCGATCGCGCAGCGCTGTCTTGTAGAGCTTGCCGGTGGGCAAGCGAGGGAAATCGTCCTCGAAGTCGATCGAGCGCGGGCATTTCAAGTGCGCAAGACGCTGGCGGCAGAAGGCGATCAATTCCGCCTCGGTCGCTGACCCCGGCTCCACGCCCAGCATGAGCTGGACGACGGCCTTGACCTCCTCGCCCATCTCCTCGTTGGGCGCGCCGAACACCGCGGCGTCGCGCACCTTGGGATGCGTGATCAGCAGGTTCTCGCACTCCTGCGGATAGATGTTGACCCCGCCTGAGATGATCATGAACGACTCACGATCGGTGAGGTAGATGAAGCCCTCCTCGTCGACATAGCCGACGTCCCCGACCGTGCTCATCGTGCGGTCCGCCGAATTCGCCGCCGCCGTCTTCTCCGGGTCGTTGAAATATTCGAAAGGATAGGCGGTCCTGAACCAGAGCTTGCCCACGGCGCCGGGCGGGGCTTCCCTCATCTCAGCGTCGAGGACATGCACCTCGCCATACACGGCCTTGCCGACCGTGCCCTTGTGAGCGAGCCATTGCTCGCTGTCGCAGATGGCGAGGCCGAAGCCTTCGGTTGCGGCGTAATACTCGTGGACGATCGGCCCAAGCCAGTCGATCATCGCCTGCTTGACCGGGATCGGGCAGGGCGCCGCTCCATGCAACACGTACCGCAGCGCGGAGAGGTCGTAGCGCGCGCGAATGTCCGGCGGCAGCTTCAGCATGCGCGAGAACATGGTCGGCACGAACTGCGCGTGGGTCACGCGATAGGTCTCGATCGCCCGAAGAACCGCTACCTGGTCGAAGCGCTCCATGACGACCGCGGTTCCATCGAGCCCAAGGGCCAGCCCCGCCTCCGCCCAAGGCGCCGAGTGATAGAGCGGCGCCGGCACGAGGCAGATTTCGCCCTTCCGGACCTCCCAGAACTTGGCCAACATCGCCCCGAGCGGCGTCAGCTGCCGCGCCGGCGTGTCGGAAAGCGGGCGCAGAATCCCTTTTGGCTGGCCTGTCGTTCCCGATGAATACAACATCGCCCATCCCTTCGACTCGTCGGGGATCGGCGTCTCGGGAAGCGCGGCTGTCGCTTCGTCGAGGTTGCGGATGGCGTCGCCCTCGCCCGGGCCGTCCACGACCAGGCACAGCTTCGCACGCGGGCAGTCGCGCAGGGCCTCACGGGCGGTCGCAAGATGCGATTGCGAGGTGAAGAGCACCTGAGACAGGCTGTTATTGACGATATAGGCGAGCTCGCCTGGGGTCAGATAGGAATTGACGTTGGTGTAATAGAGTCCCGCGCGCTCGGCTCCGAATCCGCATTCGATGTAACGGGGATGGTTCTCCATGAACACGGCGCAGTGGTCGCCTCTTTTCAGGCCGACGGCTCGCAGGAGATGTGCGATTCTGTTGGCGCGCGCCTCCAATTGCCCATGGGTGATCGTCTCGCCCGATAGCGCCATGATGATGGCGGGACGGCTCGCTTCGGCGGGAAACAGTCGCTCCATCAGACCCTCCCGGTCGCCATTGGTCTTGCGAGGCGTTGCGCCTCATCCTATCAGCCGATGAGCAATAGCGGGTGGGGCGCGTGGCGCGCCCAGCCGGCCTCGCCGACCATCATGTCGAGGCCGAGCGTCGCGAGATCGTCCGCATAAGCGTCGACGCCAACGTCCTTCGCCTCGTAGAAAACCTTGGCGTATGTCCCGCAATCATCGCAGGTCTCGGCGCGCGCGACGCCTGGGTCGCCTTCGATTCCTCTGAGCGCGAGCGTGCGTGAGCCGCCGCAGACGAGGCAGACGGCGCGGGTGTGATTCCAGGCGGTCGAGCAGAGCGAGCAATGGAGATAGCGCGCGCCGGGATTCTGGCCTGACGCGGTGATGATTCCGGCCGACGAGGTCGAGCCGCATGAGGGGCAGAGATCGCGCCGCTCGAGCAGCCTGAGGTCGGAGGCCGACAACATCGAAGCCAGGCGGGTGAAATAGACCTGCAGCGCCGCCCCGATCCAGAACGCCGCGCCGGCGTCGGCGGGATCGACGCCGCCACGCAGGAACGCGTCGGCGAGGTTCTCGATTTGCGCCGGATCGCGCCGGCGCATCTCCACGATCGTCGCCGCCACTGAAGCCGGCGCCGCCATCGCGTCGAAGCTCGCCAGCATCAGCGCCAGTCCCTCGCGCCACGCGGGGTCGCGGCGATGCCCGTCGGCGGCGATGGGCGGAATGCGCGCCGCGACCGCCTGGGCGATGGCGTTTGCGTCGGGGGTGCGAGGCGCCGCGAGATTGGCCACGGCGGCACCCTGAGCGCGCGACACTTCAGCCAGGAAGGCAAGCCAGCCCTCGGCCGCATGTCCCTCTGCAAGCCTCTCGAGTCGTTCGGCCGTGCGGGAAAAGCGCCCGGCGGGATCGGGAAGGACGATCGGCTCCGCCGCCTTGACGCCGCCCGAGACGGCGCCCGTCCAGCCGCCCTTCGCCGTCGACTCGCCCTGCCTCACGAACCCCCGCCCCGCGCGGCCCGCGGACGAGGCCCAGGCGATCCCGTCGCCACCAGACTGCGCAGCCATTTGCGGTGATGGCGCCACGCCCAGCCGGGCGTGACCCACCCTTGAGTCATGCCGCGCATCGAGCCGCGCACCCAGATCGCTGCGTAGACATGCGTGATCCAGATGATGATCGCCGCGATCGCCATGTAGCTGTGAAGGAGCGCCGCGACACGCTGCGTTTCGATGCCGGTCGCCTCGCCAAAGTAGACTTCCCAGATGACGAGGCCGGTGAAGAACAGCGCCGGCACGAGCAGGGCCATCGACCAGAACACGAATTTCTGCCCGGCGTTGAACCGTCCGACCTCCGGAACACCCTCCTCCTCGTTGCGCAGGACATGGACGATCGCGCCCATCCAGGCGACGTCGTCGCGGTTCCAGAAATTGTCGCGCCAGAACTGCACGATGAGTCCGGCGTAGCTGATCAGCAGCACGCAGCCGATCCAGGGATGGATCGCGCGCGCCCACTGGCCGCTGCCGAACAGCAAAGCGAGAGAGGACAGGAGCGGGTGGAACATCGACAGGCCCGACAGCATCAGGAGCACGAAACAGGCCGCGGTGATCCAGTGGTTGATCCTGGCCGCCGTCGTGTTGCGAATGATCGTCCCGCGGGGATAGCTCATGTTGCGCGCGCCCCGGTTTGGTCGGCCGATTCGCGAATGAGCTTCGCCGCCGCGATGTCGTCCTCCGGCTGCACTTCGTTCGGCCCAGCGGTGATCCAATGAAAGAACCCCGCAACCGCGGCGAGCGCGACGCCGGCCACCGCGAGCGGCTTCAACACGCCCTTCCACACCTGGATCAGCGCGCTGATCCTGGGGTTATCGGGCAGCCCTGCGTAGAGCGACGGGCGATCGGCGTGATGCAGCACGTACATCACATGCGTGCCCCCGACTCCCGGCGGATCGTACAGGCCCGCATTCTCGAAGCCGCGCGACTTGAGATCGATGACGCGCTCCCCCGCCCAATGTGTCATGTCCGTCTTCGAGCCGAACATGATCGCCCCCGTCGGGCAGGCCTTCACGCAGGCCGGCTCGCGGCCGACGGTCACGCGGTCGGAGCAAAGCGTGCACTTGTAGGATTTGTGGTCGACCTTGCTGACGCGCGGGATATCGAACGGGCAGCCCTTGATGCAATAGCCGCAGCCGATGCAGTTCTCGCTGATGAAATCGACGATGCCGTTGGCATATTGCACGATCGCGCCGGGCGCGGGACAGGCCTTGAGGCAGCCCGGATCCTCGCAATGCATGCAGCCATCCTTGCGGATCAGCCATTCGAGATTGCCCTGATCGTTGTCCCATTCCGTGAAACGCATCAGCGTCCAGGTGTTGGGATCAAGATCGAGGGGATTGTCATAAGTTCCCTCAAAATGCCCGATCTCGCCGCGCAGATCGT